>CAJTLC010000016.1 GCA_910576995.1 uncultured Ruminococcus sp. | reverse complement strand
ATTTTTTCAAGACTGATAGCTTTAAGCTTTTCTGAACCCCCGGCCTAGCCGGGGGCTTTCTAAATACAAAAAGCCCGAAATTTCGGGCTTTAAAGGGTGGACATCTTTTTTGTTCCACAAGTATGGTGCAGGTGAAGGGACTTGAACCCATACCTCCTTGCGAAGACTAGCACCTGAAGCTAGCGCGTCTGCCTATTCCGCCACACCTGCATTACAATAATATTATATCACATTTGGATCGAAATGTCAATAGAGAAACAAAAAATAAAATATAAAAACTTAATTCCTAAAAAGCGGACAGCAATCTGCCCGCTTTTCAATAATTTCATTATTCCTCTTCTGCCGGAGTTTCAGCTGATTCGAAGTCCTCAATAACAAGGTTATCATAATCAAACTCAAGAATCTCATCGCAGTTAGGGCAATTGATTGAACCTTCCTCAAGCATACCCTCATCAATAAGGATAGTATCATGACAAGAGGGACAAGTTACCTCGTAAAGCTCGTCTTCGTCTTCATCGAAATCATACTCATCGTCCTCGTCATTCCACTCATCGCAATTTCCGCAGTCGATCTCGTCATCTTCTTCATAGATATCGTCCTCGACCTGACCAAGATCTTCATCAAGAATATCACAAAGTTCCGTAAGTTCGTCAACCTGAGCCTGAAGATCTTCAACATAAATGACCAATTCAGACATAACATCAGCCATCTGCATCAAAGCCTTGCCCTCTTTTGTAGAATTATCAATTTCGAGACCGTCAAGCAGCCCCTTCAAATAAGACATTTTCTCGGTAAGCTTCATAACAAGCTCCTCCTTTCATTTCAGCCGACAATGCGCATAACAAGGCGGCATTTTAATTATAGGCATACAACGCTGCATAAATCCGCATCAGCGTTTTCACGCGGCGTCGTTTCCATACGATACTTGTAAGTTTTCGCCCGAAAAATTATGCGCGCGACATATATTCGCCCGTACGTGTATCAACCTGAATCTTCTCACCTTCATCGATGAAAAGCGGAACTTTAATTTCTGCTCCTGTTTCAAGTATAGCAGGCTTTGTAGCATTAGTAGCAGTATCGCCTTTAAATCCGGGATCAGTCTGTGTAACAACAAGCTCAACGAAATTCGGAGGCTCAACACCGAAAACATTACCCTTATAGGAAAGGATCTTACAGATCATCTCTTCCTTTACGAACTTAAAGCTGTCGCCGAGTACGGACGCACTGATAGGCAGCTGCTCATATGTTTCCATATCCATGAAATAGTACAGATCGCCGTCGTTGTAGCTATACTGCATATCCTTTCTTTCAACGAAAGCTGTAGGGAATTTTGCAGTAGGATTAAAAGAAGTTTCAACTACAGAACCTGTAATAACATTCTTATACTTTGTTCTTACGAAAGCAGCTCCCTTTCCGGGTTTAACGTGCTGAAACTCAACGACCTGAACAACTTGTCCGTCAAGTTCAAAAGTCACGCCGTTTCTGAAATCACCTGCTGAAATCATTATGATTACCTCCATAAATAAATATATCCCGATCGGGACAAAATTATCAGCAATACACAACGTCCCAATCAATTATAAGTATATTTTACCACATTTTTTTGATTTTGGCAATACCCTAATTAATAAATTACAAAGATATTATATTTTTTGCACTTTTCGTCATATTTATACAGCCATTTTCGGTCAAAATGACAAAATCCTCTATCCGAACGCCGAATTTTCCGGCAAGATAGATTCCCGGTTCAATAGTCACGACCGAACCGGCATTAAGCGGATTCTTATAGTTTGGCGACGCATTAGGCTTTTCATGAATTTCCATTCCTACTCCGTGACCGAGAGAATGCCCGAAATACTCGCCGTATCCCGCTTCTTCAATAACGCTTCTGGCGATATGATCGAGATTCTGACCGCTTATGCCTGCCTTTGCAGCATTTATCGCTGCATTCTGGGCTTCGAGAACAATATTATAAACGCTGCGCATTTCTTCGCTCGGTTCGCCAACGCAGACCGTACGCGTCATATCGCTGTGATATCCGTTATAGACCGCTCCGAAATCCATCAGCACGAACTCCCCACGGCAGACTTTCTTATCAGAAGGCACGCCGTGCGGCATCGAAGTATTAGTTCCGGCGAGCGCTATCGTATCAAACGACATTGCTTCCGCGCCGTTGATCATCATCAGGCGTTCAAGTTCAAGAGCAATCTCACGCTCCGTAACGCCCTCCCTGATAAATCCGAGTATTCCGTCAAAAGCCAATTCCGCGATCCTCTGAGCCTTTTGTATGCATTCAAGTTCGACAGCGTCCTTGATCATTCTCATTGAATTTATACTATTGCTAAGAACATCGGTATCGATTATCTCAATATCTTTAAAAAGCCTTTTCAGCACATTCATCTGACTGACCGTCATACTCTGAGATTCTATCGCAATATTCTGAACTCCTCGGCTGCGGAAAAGTTCGCCAAGCTGAGCGTAAAGTTTTTTCTGCTCAACAACTTCTGCCGATTTTACAATTTTTCCTGCTTTTTCAATATAGCGGAAATCTATAAAAAGATACGCTTTATCCCTAAAAGCAGCAATCGTTCCGTCCGATGACTTCATTCCTGTAAAATACCGCCTATTTATGTCCGAAGTTATCAGCGCGCATTCGATATTCTGCGGCAAACGCTCAAACAGCATCTCAAACTTATTCATATCTTACAACTCCGCCATCGCCTGAACAGCAAGATAATAACTGAGAAATCCGAGCCCGCAAATACTGCCCCTGCAAACGGGCGCGATTACCGAATTCGATCTGAACTCTTCTCTCGCGTCGATATTGCTGATATGCACCTCGATAACTGGTATTTTTATAGCAGCGATAGCGTCGCGTATCGCATAGCTGTAATGAGTATATGCGCCCGCATTGATTATCACGCCGTCAAAAGAAGTACGGGCGGCATGAAGCTTATCTATGATCGCGCCCTCATGATTGGACTGGAATATTTCGCATTCAAGCCCCTGTTCCTTTGCCCGATCTATAATATTGCTGTTAAGAACATCAATACCGGCATTTCCGTAAACTCCCGGTTCGCGTTCGCCGAGAAGATTAAGATTAGGTCCGTGTATTATAAGTATTTTTTTTATCATATATACTCCCCTCTATTCTAAAATATACCAGTCTTGCAGTCATAAATTCAGTCTGTCTGTGTTGTCCCCATAATCGGGGCGGTCACCCTTTGTCACTTTGTGACATCTCCCTACACTGTAGGGAGTCACCTCTCCATACGGCAGTATGCTTTCGTCGTCCCCCTTGACGCACGAAATTTCCGCCTGCAATCTTTGTTGCATTTTAGAATGGAGGGGAGTATAAAGTTCCTTAATCGCTGTATGTAATAGCCCTTACATTTCGCCGCTCTATGTATTTTCCTCCACCGCAGTAGATACGCTTAGGCATAAGAGGATATTCTATAAGGCGCCGAAATTTCAGAAGTCTGCTTTTCTTACCTCCGATAGGCATGGTATAGAGCATTTTTATTTTAAAAAGGTTAGCGCCCAGAACATCTGTGAACATCTGATCTCCGACAGCCGCCATAGCGTGTTTTGGGAGTCCCATTTTCATTGCCGCGCGGCGATATCCTTTTTTGAAAGGCTTTTTGCTGTCGCTGATATATTCAAGTCCGACCAGTTTGGAAAAAAGCTGCACGCGAAGCCTGAAATTGTTGGACATGATCACAAGCCTGATGCCATGACTTTTCATGCACTCAAGCCATTCCGAAACGCCCTCCGCAGGCATTGGATTATTATGACCTGCAAGGGTGTTGTCTATATCGAGAATAAGACCTCTTATCCCCATTTTACGAAGCATCTCGGGGGAAATATCCGTTACCCTCCTAAACGCAGCCGTTACATTGAAAAGCATATATACTCCCCTCTATCCTCAGAGTTTGTGTTCATAAATTCTGCACACATATTTTGGACAAATTTTCATGCCGGACTTCGTTAAATGTCTTGCAATACGACAGTATTCCTGCGGACTTTTTCCTTGCCGGCATAAAAATTATGCTCGAAAATACGCGCACATTATCTATGAACACAGGCTCTGAAATCCACCAATCTTCCGAATTCAAATTCTTTATGTCATTCTCCTCGCCATACGTCAGTATTCTTTTGCCGTCTTTCCTGACGCACAAAATCTCTGTTAAAAATCCAGACATAGGATAAAGAGGAGTATAACCTCCGAATCAAAAATGAAAAAGCGGACTCATGCGCCCGCTTTTATCAACATTCTTATAGCCGCAAGATCAATACTTGCGCTTACGAGCTGCCTCAGATTTTTTCTTACGCTTAACCGAAGGCTTTTCGTAGTGTTCTCTCTTACGAACTTCAGCAATAACGCCGTCCTTAGCACATGATCTCTTAAATCTCTTGAGAGCGGTGTCAAGCGACTCGTTCTTGCCAACACGTACTTCTGCCATTTATCTTTTCCCTCCCTTGTTCAGAGGTTGCCCTTTGGAACCCCGGGCTATATACCAAACGCCCTATGGACGCGGTTAACTGTACCTCAAGATCACTCTTTTTGGAATGAACATAAATTTATTTTACCATATTTTATCTGATATGTCAAGCTTTTTTTCATTTTTGCAAAAATTCGTTATTTTGCAACAATATTAACAAGTTTATTTGGTACATATATCTGTTTTACAATGTTTTTTCCGTCAACGGCTTCCTTGACTTTAACGTCGTCCATTGCAAGCGCAATAACATGATCCTTATCAGAATCGGCAGGAACATTCAGCTTAGCTTTAAGTTTGCCGTTTACCTGAACAACGATCTCGATAGTATCGTCCTTGCAGAATTCCTCGTTATACTCGATCCAGCCCTGCTCGCTGAGAATCCTGCCGAACGTCAGGCTGTACAGTTCCTCAGCAATATGCGGCGCAAATGGGTAAAGCATAGTTGCAAACGCACCCAATTCCGCCTTTGTAATGCTGCCGACGTTATATATCTCGTTGATAAGAGCCATCATAGCCGCGATAGCCGTGTTGAACTTCATTGCCTCGATATCTTCCGTTACTTTTTTGATAGTCTTGTGGAATGGAGAACGAAGTTTTTCGCTGTAATCGCCGCCGTCAACGAGAATATCCTGCAATCCCCACACTCTGTCAACAAAACGCTTGCATCCCTTGATGCTCGATTCGCTCCACGGAGCAGCCTTTTCATAATCGCCCATGAAGAGAACATACAAACGGAGAACATCTGCGCCATATTCCTCTACAACATCATTGGGGTCGATAACGTTTCCGCGCGATTTCGACATTTTCTCGCCGTCAGGGCCGAGAATAAGTCCCTGAGCGGTTCTCTTTGCATAGGGTTCGGAAGTAGGTACAAGTCCCATATCGTAAAGGAATTTATGCCAGAAACGGCTGTAGATCATATGTCTGGTAACGTGTTCCATACCGCCGTTGTACCAATCGACGGGCATCCAGTATTTAAGAGCCTCTTCCGAAGCGAATGCCTCATCGTTGAGCGGATCGCAGTAACGGAGAAAATACCATGAGGAACCAGCCCACTGCGGCATCGTATCGGTCTCACGGCGCGCGTCCTTTCCGCACTTCGGGCATTTGCACTTAACAAAGCTTTCGATCTTTGCAAGCGGACTCTCGCCGTCCGTACCGGGTTCGAAATTCTCGACTTCGGGCAGCTTCAAAGGCAGCTCCTCATAAGGCACGGCAACCATTCCGCAGGTATCACAGTGAACTATAGGAATAGGCTCGCCCCAGTAACGCTGACGGTTGAACGCCCAGTCCTTCATCTTGAACTGCACGCCCTTTTCGCCGCAGCCAAGCTTTTCAAGAATTTCCAGAGCCTTTGCAACAGCTTCCTTTTTGTTGGAAATGCCGTTCAGTTCGCCCGAATTAACAAGTTCGCCCTCGCCCGTGTAGGCTTCTTTCGAAATATCGCCGCCCTTGATAACTTCAACGATATCGATTCCGAATTTCTTAGCGAAATCATAATCGCGCGTATCATGAGCAGGAACAGCCATTATCGCACCAGTACCGTAGCCCATCATTACATAATCCGAAATATATATCGGAATCTCCTTGCCCGTGATCGGATTTACAGCCGTAAGACCCTCTATCTTCACGCCCGTTTTATCCTTTACAAGCTGAGTTCTTTCAAATTCGCTCTTCTTCGCGCATTCGGTCTTATAATCGTCAAGAGCCTGAATATTCGGGATAGAATCGCGGTATTTCTGAATCATCGGATGCTCCGGAGCGATTACCATAAACGTAACGCCGTAGAGCGTATCTGGTCTTGTTGTATAGATTCTGAGCTGCTCGTCCTGCTCCTTGATTTTGAAATTCACAAACGCGCCCGTGGACTTGCCTATCCAGTTTTCCTGCTGGAGACGAACGTTCGGGAGATAATCCACTTCGTCAAGTCCCTGAAGAAGCTTATCGGCATATTCCGTAATGCGGAGATACCATACTTCCTTGGTTTTCTGAACTATATCGCTGTGACAGATATCGCATTTTCCGCCCTGAGAATCCTCATTGGAAAGTACGACCTTACAGCTGGGGCAGTAATTGACATTTGTCTTATCGCGGAAAACAAGTCCGTTTTCGAACATTTTCAGGAATATCCACTGAGTCCATTTATAATACTTTTCCTCCGTAGTATCAATAACTCTCGACCAGTCAAACGAAAATCCTACCGTTTTGAGCTGCTGTGTGAATTTCTCAATATTTCTGTCGGTAACGATGCGGGGGTGGATATTTTCATTGATCGCGGTATTCTCCGTAGGGAGTCCGTAGGCGTCGAAACCTATGGGGAAAAGCACATTATAGCCCTCAAGACGGCGTTTGCGGCTTACAACTTCCAGTCCGGAATACGCCTTGATATGACCGACGTGCATTCCGTGTCCCGATGGATACGGAAATTCTACCAACGAGTAAAATTTCTTCTTGCTGTGATCGTCCGACGCCTTGAAAGTATCGTGTTCGTCCCAATATTTCTGCCATTTGGCTTCAATCTCTTTATGATCGTATCTGCTCATGATTCTTCATTCCTTTTTTAAGATTTAAACAACTGATCTATCTCGCTCCATTTATTTGTAAAGTGCTGACGCACATTCGGAGGGAGAATAAGCATAAGGCAGGCAAGAACGTCAACGCCGCCCTCCAGCAGGTAAATAATATGTTTCCAGTTATGGAAAATGCCCATGATATTGCCCGGCAAATGCACCAGCACAGTCAGTCCCAATACAGCAACGACTACATAGTTAAGGTACTGCAAGCCGCTGAACATAGCCGCAAAAAGGACAACAGCCTGAATGATGCCGCCGATATCTATTCCGCCGCCGAGTATCATATTGACGATAACCTTCAAAAACAAGTATGCGCCGATAATTATAACGACAGATCTGCCCTGCGAATTATTCGTTTTCATATTAACCCTCCTTAGTCAGAAGCGAACTTATATCGACCTGTTCACCGTCAGCCCATAAACCTTCAAGCTGATAGAAACTGCGCGTCTCCTTATAGAATACGTGTACGATAACGTCGCCGTAATCAAGGATTATCCACGTATTTCCCGTATCCGCTTCACGGCGGAGCGGCTCGACGCCTTTCTGGGAAAGCTGAAATTCCACTTCGTCGGCAAGCGTGCGCGCATGAGTATTGCTCGTACCGTTGGCGATTATAAAGTAGTCGGCAAGTATCGTCAGATCTCCGATCTTTAAAGCCTGAATATCCTCGCCGCGCTTGTTGTCGAGAGTTTTAACGATAAGTTCAAGTTTTTCCTGTTCAGTCATATTTACCCTTCTTTCTGCCATCCCTGGACATTTGGATCTCTTGCGGGTTCTGTAGCCGTTTCGAGTTCCTCAAGAGTTATACCCGTATCATCATACAAATTATAATTATATTCTGTAATAAGTTCGACTATAGAGGTATCATACTCCGTCATGTCCGTCTGATATGGTCTGTAATATTTATTAAGCAAATCAATGGTTGCCTGCTTGTGAACCGAATATACCGAATATGCATTGCCGTCGGCAGCATAGAATATCGTATCCTCGCCGGGAACCATATTCACCTGCGCGTCTTCCATTGAGATAGTCGAAGCGAAATCGGCTATCTTTCCGATATCGCCAACAGAAAGATCAGTATACATAAGTTCTTTGTCGTATATTTCCTTGATGTAGCTGTAAAGCTTGAGTCTGCCCTCGTCTTCAACAATATTCATCAGCTTGTTCATAGCCGCCGCCATGAAACGGCGCTGATTCTGCATTCGACCAATATCGCCCTGAAGCCATTCTTTACGGAAACGCATGAACCATTCCGACTGCTCGCCGCTAAGCACAACGTCTCCGGCGGGAATAACTTTTTTCGGTTCAAAGACTATCTCGTTATCGATATGGATCGGAATTCCGCCGAGAATATCAATTATCTCAACAATATCCGGGCAGGTAGTCGTAACATACGCGTCGATCGGTATGCCGAAATTTTCCTGAACGGCGTTTACAGTACGCTGTATGGGTGGATTTATCTCCGGATTACCCATTGTGTAAATGCTGTTGAATTTTTTCGTGACCGACGACGTATAGTCAGGCAGGCAGGTATCGCGCGGTATCTGTAGAATATTCAGCTTGCCGTGTCCGATATCGAACTGGAATATCCACATGATGTCGGTATTGTACTCATCGGGTTCAAAACCGAGGAAAAGCACGCTGTACTGACCTTCAACAAGCTGTGGAAGATCGAGTCCGTCGTTGTAGTTCACATCTACCGTATCATAATTTATATTGAGATTATTTTGAATGCTGCCCTTGTCAAGTTCACCCTCTTTAGCCATAGGGGTTTGTTTTTTGAAGTAATTGATCAGAGAAATATTTCCTCCGCTCTTTACGTCAACAAATATCGGCACATTCAGAACGAGTCCGAAAATCACAACTATCGTCGCTGTGATTGCAGCAAATTTTATGACAGCGTTCTTGAAAGAGAATTTTGTCCGGCGTTTTTTATTGTCATCGCTGTCGTCGTCATAGTAATCGCATTCGTCATCATAACTGCGCTTTCTTATATCGGCAGCACGTTTTTTCGGTACTCCTCCGTATTCATCCGCAGGCTCTCTTCGCGATGTTTCATGTCTGCCATGATATTCATCGGAAACCGCTTCGTGTTTCCCGTAATATTCGCCGTGATCGGCTTCATATTTTCCATGATATTCATGGGGGGCAGCTTCATATTTTCCGTGATATTCATGCGGAGCTGCTTCGTATTTTCCGTGATATTCACGTGGATCAGCTTCATATTTCCCATGATACTCATTGGAAGCCCCGCTGTTTTTCAGCCGCGGAAGTTTTCTCAGCGGTCTTGGACTCTGATTATTCCTGTCCGAATGAAATTCGTTATTTTCCATTTTCATCCTCTTTTCGCTTTGTAAGTCTATTCTTTCATCAGTCGCGTATAAAAATTATAGCCCTCGACCGTACATAACGGAATCATACCGCTCTTTTTCACAACGTTTTTTATAGAAAACGCAAACGCCTCCAACATAGCTTTATTCAAGTCTGAATGCACCAGTTTGCGCATTTTCTCAACGTCTTTATAACTGCGGTCTGCCGAAACAAGATCGCCGAGATAAACTATTTCCTCAAGCCGCGTCATGCCTGCTCTGCCGACGGTATGAAAGCGAATGGAATTGATTATATCTATATCTTCAACTCCAAAAAATGTTTTTACAAAATATGCGCCTGCCACCGCGTGCCAGAGAGAACGCGTTTCAAGTTCTTCCCTGCAAACCGCAAAGCCGCTTTTCAATACCAACTCTTTCTGTTCCGAACCCGAAAGTTCCTTGCATACGTCATGAAGAAGCCCGGCGAAATAAGCCTTATCAGGATCTTCGCCATATTTTTCAGCAAGCTTTCTGCATTCAGCTGCAACATTCAAAGAATGCTGATATCTTTTTTGTGATAGATTTGCCTTCAGATATTTCTTTTTCTCTTCAGCATCGTAAAACAAAAAACATCACCTACTTATATAAACTATTCAGTGTTATATATTGTACTACATTTTTGTCAAGATAGCAATAGAAAATCTCATTTTTTACAATTTTTTTTCTGATTTCCGTAGAAGATATTTCCAGAGGTTCGGAACTGCAAACAATGATTCTGCCGAATTTTCGGAGTTTTTCAGCTTTTTCCCTTAATTTTTCAATATCTCCCTTTTCCCGCGATACAACAGCGAGAACGACGTTTTTCAGTATGTCCTCGAATCTATACCACTTTTCAAACATCATCAGCATATCGCTGCCGACCAGAAGATACAGTTCATCTCCCGGAAATCTTCTGCGGAATTCCTCAATGGTATAAACGGTATAGCTTTTTCCGCCGGAATTCAATTCATATCCGCACGGTTCAAGTTTCGGATGATTCATGCAAGCCAGCCTCAGCATTTCAAGTCTATGCTTTCCATCGGCATATTCCGCGCTTGAACGGTGAGGACTTATAGCCGACGGCACAAGATAGACCTTATCAAGCCCCAGCTCCTCCGCAGCCGATAATGCCAGATGAATATGCCCGTTATGAACGGGATTAAAGCTTCCGCCGTAAATTCCTATTTTCATTTTTTAATCCCATTACCGAACTTTCCATGGTTTTTTCCCCTCAGTCCAGCCCTTTGACTTCCAGTATTCGCAGTCGGCGGGATTCATGCCGCCTTTGCGGTTAAGCATACTCATTGCATTAAATAAAATTCTTCCCTTAAATCCTACTCTCCGCTTTATTCCGGATTTCTTTATTATTTTGGCAATACGGTCTGTTTTTCTTTCAATTTTTTCTTTGACCGACGAACTTACCTGATTCCAGGATACAGCTTTTACAGCAATTCCGATTGAATATATTTTAGGTATCCCCCAGAATGAAAGGCTGTCTTTCATATCCTTGTTTGCGGACTTCATTCCTGCGCCTGCCGCCGTAGAAATAACAACAGCCTGCTTTGAAAACATTTTTTCTTCGGGACGATGAACAAGCCATCGCCAGCCGTAATGGTCAAGCCACGCTTTCATCGCACCCGTACAATGGTAAACATATACGGGCGACGCAAGAATTATTACACCCGCCTCATCAATCTTCTCTGTGATTACATTAAGTTTTTCATAGTGAGGGCATAATTTTTCGCTTTTTTCAAAGCATTGCGTACAACCGCAGCAAAAATCGTAAAAATCATTCGGCAGAAAAAATTCTTTTATATCATCATTTTCGGCGATTTTCCCTGCAATTATCTTGGCAATATTGTAAGTTGAACCCTTGTGATTCTGACCATGAACAATGACAACTTTCATTTCAAAATCTCCCTCATTATTTTGATTTGGGAATATTCTCAATTACAGGTTCTTTGGGATTGCGCTTAAAAAGCACGAATCTGCTGCCGATGACCTGCACAACGTCCGCGCCCGTCTGTTCTGCAACGGCGTCGGCGGCTTCTCTCGAAGTCCAGCCCGAATTATCGAGGACGCGCAGTTTTATAAGCTCTCTTTTGCGAAGAGCGTCGTTTATTTCTTTGCAAAGCTGCTCTGTAACGCCGCCCTTGCCTATCTGAAAAATCGTCTCATATTCCGCAGCAATACCGCGGAGATACGCTCTCTGTTTACTTGTAAGCATTTATTTTCACCTTTCTTTCAATCGATCGTATAAATTATTTAAAGCCATACTTCTGTGACTTATTTTATTTTTCTCATCGTCGGTCATTTCCGCCATAGTTCTGCCGTCGTATACAAATATCGGATCGTATCCGAATCCGTTTTCGCCCTGCTCCTGAAATCCGATAGAACCTCTGCAAACTCCCTCGACCGTAAATTCCGAATCTCCGTCAACGTAGGCGATAACGCATCGGAATTCAGCCTGCCGCTTATTTTCTGGAATATCTTTCATTTCATCAAGCAGTTTGGCGCATTCCATGCCTTTAGGAGCATATCTTGCCGAATACACTCCCGGTCTGCCGTCGAGAGCGTCAACACAGATTCCGCTGTCGTCGGCGATTACAGGCATTTTCACCGTCTCATAGACCGCTTTCGCCTTTATCACGGCATTTTCTGCAAACGTCGTTCCGTTTTCCTCCGGGTCGCAGTTCGCACCTGCATCGCGCTGAGAGATCACTTCTATCCCAAGCGGAGCAAGAATCGCGCTTACTTCGCGGAGTTTATTCTGGTTATTCGTTGCCAATACGATTTTTTTATTCATCATCGCTGCCCTTCTTTCCAAAAAGTCGGCTAAAGAATCCCTTCTTCTTCTTTTTCTCAGGTTTAGAAGTATCTTCCGATTCTTCAACCGATTCGGGTTCAGATTCAATGATCGGCTCCGGTTCAGGAATTATATCCGGCTCTGGAATCGGCTCAGATTCGGGAATTATCTCGGATTCTGTCTCCTCAACGATCTCTTCTATAGGCGCATCCTCGGTAATCTCCTCCGCAATATCCGCTGTTTCATCATATTCCGCCGCCGCTTCCTCATATTCGGATTCAACGTCATTATTCGCTTCGTTCTCGGCAGCATTTTGCGCAGCCTTATTCTTCGCGCTTTCGAGATCGAACAGAGCGTCAACAAACATATGGCTGTCAAACGGCTGTAAATCGTCGATCTTCTCGCCCACGCCTATAAGCTTGACTGGAATTCCGAGTTCGTTCTTGATCGAGATAACTATACCGCCCTTAGCCGTTCCGTCAAGCTTGGTAAGTACGATACCCGTTATAGGCGCAGTTTCACTGAAAAGTTTCGCCTGACTAACGGCGTTCTGACCTGTTGTCGCATCAAGAACAAGAAGAACTTCGCGCGAACATTCGCCCGCTTTATTATCGATAATCCTGTTGATTTTTTTAAGCTCCTCCATAAGATTTTTCTTGTTATGAAGTCTGCCTGCGGTATCGATAACCACAACGTCGCAGCCGCGCGCCTTAGCCGCTTCAAGAGAATCATAAACGACAGCTCCCGGGTCGCTTCCCTCGGCGTGCTTGACTATCTCGACTCCCGCGCGGTCAGTCCAGACCTGAAGCTGATCTATAGCTGCCGCACGGAACGTATCGGCGGCTGCCACGAGGACTTTTTTGCCCTCCTGCTTGAACTGATGACAAAGCTTTCCGATAGTTGTGGTTTTTCCAGCTCCGTTTACGCCGATCACCATTATAACGGCAGGCGAAACGCTTAAATCAAGCCCCGTATCGTCGCCCATAATCTCGGAAATAACCTCGTAGATAAGCTCCAGGATATCGTTTGGGTCGGTAATTCCGCGCTCCTTGACTTTTTTTCTCACTCTCGTGCAGATCTCGACCGACGTTTCAACACCTATATCGCTCATAATCATCTGCTCTTCCAGTTCCTCGAAAAGTTCCTCGTCTATTTTGGTAAATGAATTAAATATTCGCTGAAGTCCGCCAAGAAAATTCTCCTTGGTTTTTTTCAATCCTTCAGCAATTTTTGAAAAAATTCCCATATACTCCTCCGTTTATTGCGAATATCACGCGGTATCTTCGCTAAAATCCACCTGTTCCATTTTCAGAAGTTTGGATATACCGTCCTCCTGCATAGTTACGCCGTAAAGAACGCTCGCTTCCTCCATTGCGCTCCGCCTGTGAGTTACCAGAACAAACTGCGTAGTATCGGTAAATTTTTTAAGATACTGCGCGTATTTTCTGACGTTCACCTCATCGAGCGCCGCGTCTATCTCATCAAGAATGCAGAACGGCGCGGGACGCAGCTTCAATATGGCGAAATATATCGCTATAGCTACAAAAGACTGCTCTCCGCCTGAAAGCGAGATAAGATTTTTTATGACCTTGCCCGGCGGCGCAACACTTATTTCGATTCCCGATTCCAGAACATTTTCAGGGTCGGTAAGAATAAGTTCCGCCTTGCCTCCGCCGAAAAGTTCCACGAAAATCTCCTTAAAATTCGAATTGATAATCCTGAAACTTTCCGCGAATATCCTGCACATTTCTTCGGTAAGGCTGCTGATTATCTTCTCCAGTTCGGCTTTCGAACGCTGAACGTCCGCAAGCTGCGCCGACAAGAATTCGTATCGCTCCGAAACTTCGCGGTATTCCTCGATAGCGTCCACATTTACGCTTCCGAGGGCGCGAATCTTATTTTTCACGGCAGCCAATTCAAGCTGCGCCGCCGTAATATCTTCGGCTTTTTCGGCAAATTGAACCGCTTCGGAAAACGTCATCTCATAGACGTCCATAAGCTGCCTTATAATGCCGTCGGAATCACGGTTTACAGCTTCGCGCCGCTCTTCGATACGGGTGATCTCGCCCGAAAGCTTCTCTTTTGAATCGTTAAACGACTTCATGCCCTTCTGAATTTCGGACACAAGACGGTTCTGCTCCGTGTGAATCTTCCTGAAACGCTCAATATCCGCGGTATAAGCGTCCGCATTCGTTTTCATCGATTCAAGTTCGGCTTCCAGCTTCGCGATATCGGCTTTTTTCTCCGAAATCATTCTGTTTCTGTCGGCGATCTCCGTCTCAAAGCGTTCCGCGCCGCCGTCAAGTTCGGAAAGCTCCGTGTTTATGCGCTCTATTTCGGATTCCTGAGCCTGTATATCCTTGCCCAGTTCCATATCGCGTATCTTCAGAAGCGACAATTTTTCGGAAAGTTCCGCACGCTCCATACGCAGATTTTCGCGCTCTTTCTGACTGTCAGCAAGCCTTTCTTCGGCAAGTTTTATCTCCGAATCGAGTTCCGCAGCCGCTTTTTCAGCTTCGGCGCAGGCTTGATTTGCCGCAGCTATCTTTCGCTCGGACTCCAAACGCTGTCTGTCGGCATTTTCAGTTTGCGAACTCAACTGCTTGATAAGAGAATGAAAACTGCTCTGCTCCGCATTTATCTTCATCGTTTCAGAATTGAGTTCGATCTGCCGCGATCTCGCACCCTCCATATCATATCGGAGTTTTTCGGATTCGGCGCGGAATTTTTCCATTTTTTCGCCGATCTCCTCACGCTGCCGCTCCAGATTTGTAATCTCGTGTTCAAGAGTTTCTATTTCGTTTTTCCTCGTAATGATACCCACCGATTTCTGCGCGGAACCGCCCGTAAACGAACCGCCTGCATTTATGACTTGACCGTCGAGCGTGACTATACGGAATTTATATCCGTATTTTTTGGCTATCATCGTAGCGGAGTCTATATCTTCGGCAATAACTATCCTGCCCAGCAGCGACGCAATAATGCCGCCGAATCGACTGTCCGCGCCGACTATCCTGCTTGCAAGAGCAACAAATCCCACGCAATCCTCAACGCCATTTTCCCGAAGTTCGTATCCCTTGACCGACGTTATCGGGAGAAAAGTCGCTCTTCCGCCGCGCTGCTCTTTGAGAAAACGAATGCACCGCTTTGCGATATCTTCATTTTCAACGATGATATTCTGCATCGCTCCGCCAAGAGCCGTTTCTATCGCCGTCGCATATTGGGGTTCAACGCTTATATTCTGGGCGACAGTGCCGTAAACTCCGCTCAATCTGCCTTGCTTCGAAGCTTTCAGAACCTGCTTTACGCTGCCTGCAAAGCCCTCCATATTCATTTCGAGATCGTTCAGCAATTTTTTCCTCTGCTGCGCGCTTTTCAACTCATAGAGATTTTTTTCGAAATCCTCTTTTGCTCCGTCGAAGTCATCTTTTCGCGATCTATAGAGTCTTTCAAGACCTCCGAGTTTATTTTTCAGCGATTCGCTCTCTGCGTAATTCTTATCAAGTACGCGTTCGTTTTCCTTGATTTTATGTTCGTATTCGGCGATAGCGTTTTCAATTCCGCCTGCTCCTTCAAGAAATTCTTGAAGTCGCTTTTCCTCGTCAACAGCGGTTTTCTTTGCGGATTCGGCAGCAAATCTCAATTCGCTCTGCCTGATATAAAGCGCATTTATCTCGTTTCCCGCCTTATCTGCCGATTCTCCGAGCTGCGAGCTTTTTTCCTCAGCCGCTTCAAAATTCGCCGTAACTTCGCGAATTTCAGCAATAAGCTTTTCTTTGGCATTTTCAAGATCGGCTATCTTCAATTTGCAGTTTTCGATTCGTTTATTGAGTTCCAGCTTAGTTTTTTCGGAGTTTTCAATATTGCGCACGGCATTTGATATCGCCTCTTCGCAATGCCCGATATCATTCTGACAAACCGCAATATCGGCTCTTTTCTGCGAAGACGACTGCTCCTCTTCGAGCATTTTGCGGCGGAGTTCGTCGGACTTCATAGTGCATTCCTGCATACGCCGATAGCATTCCTGCAACTTCTCCTCCTCGCGCGCGATATCATTTTCGGTGTTCTCATATTCATTCCTGCAAACAAGGAGTTTTTCATCAAGCTGATCAATTTTCTGCTTAAATTCTTCAAGACGCGTTATCCAGAGCGAGATCTCCAATTTTTTGCGTTCCTCAGCCAATTTTATAAATTTATGCGCCTTTTCGGACTGAAGTTTCAGCGGACCGACGCGGCTTTCCAATTCCGAAAGTATATCCGAAAGACGCTGTAAATTATCCTGCGCGCTTAAAAGCTTGCGTTCCGCTTCCGCCTTTTTATAGCGGAATTTGGATATTCCGGCGGCTTCTTCGAAAATATCGCGCCGCTCGCTGCTTTTTGCGCCGACTATCTCCGCTATCCTGCCCTGACCGATTATGGAATAGCCGTCTCTGCCGAGTCCCGTATCCATAAACAGCTCGTTGATATCTTTCAAACGGCAGGCGCGCCCGTTTATCATATATTCGCTCTCGCCGCTTCTGTAAAGCTTTCGCGTAACGGCGACTTCGTCCTCATCAACATTGAGCTTGCCGTCGGAATTATCAATATTCAGCGTAACAGCGGCAAAACCCATAGGTTTTCTTGCAACAGTACCGGAAAAAATAACGTCCTCCATCTTATTTCCGCGCAAGGTTTTAGTCGACTGCTCACCCAGAACCCAGCGTACGGAATCGCCGATATTACTTTTTCCGCTGCCGTTAGGACCTACTACCGCCGTCAGCCCCTTATCAAACGTAAGACTGATCTTATCGGGAAACGACTTGAATCCCTGTATTTCCAGCGATTTCAGATACACTCTCTCACCTCAGTTCAACTTCATATTTTGCAATATTTTCATCGACAATGATTTTGATCTCTATGCCGCGCTCCTTAAAATACAGAATATTTGATCTTCGCTGTCCGACCGCCTTGCTGATACATGACTTATTTACAGCAAAAACAAAATCTTTTTTTCTATCACATTTACTAAGGAAACCTTTTGTTGTTTCAAGTTTACTGCAAATAATATCAGTCATTTTTTTTCTGTAAATATACGCTTCACACAGTTCACGGAAAGCTGGATGATAGAATCCGCCTATCATATCCTGTTCTACAAATTCGCTCGCATGAAGTCCGCATTTGATAACTTCTATACCCTCTTTTTGAAAACTTCTCAGCATCATTGCAGCAGTCGATATAACAGCCCTCATTTTTCCACGCTTTTTCACAGGAACATACTCTCCTGACTCATACAGTTCAGCAAGCTTAGTACCTTTGAGAATGACAACAGGATATATCCTTACTGTATCAGGGTGAATGCCAATAATTTTATCCATTGTCTCACATTCATCCGAAAAATGACTTTTATACAGCCCTATCATCATCTGCAAACCAAGTTCGAAACCGTATTCCCTTATCAATTCGGCAGCTTTATAAACGTCGTCAGCCGTATGACCTCTTTCATTTGCCGACAAAACGGTATCGGACATCGACTGCGCGCCCAGTTCAATAGAAGTAACTCCGTATTTTCTCAATATATCGAGAATTTCGGGCGTAATGCAGTCGGGACGCGTAGAAATGCGTATCCCCTTGAATTTTTCGCTTCCGATAAATTCGTATGCGGCTTCAAGAAGTTCGATCATGTATCGGCGCGAAATTGCCGTAAAACTTCCTCCGAAAAACGCAATCTCCGTATTTTCGGGAGATTTTATTTCACCGAGAGCCTTAGTGCATATCTCACGGACATCATCTCCCGACGGCGCTTTTTGAGTTCCGCTTATCGTTCGCTGATCGCAGAAACTGCACCTGTGCGGACAGCCGATATGCGGTACGAAAATTGAGATATTAGCGTGTTTCATATCCCATCAGTTCCAACGCTTCTTTCGCGGCAAGCTGCTCGGCTTCTTTTTTGCTTCTTCCCTTACCCTTGCCTATCACCTGAGAATTAAGCATCACTTCCACAACAAAACGCTTGTTATGATCGGGACCCTCTTCGCCAATAAGAACGTATTCCACCTTTTCTTCGGGATTTTTCTGAACGACTTCCTGAAGAACTGTTTTAAAATCGTCGAAAACGGGCTTCGCGCTCTGACCGATATCCTTGGGCATAAAATGCAGGATATGCTTTCTCGCCGCGTCCATTCCTCCATCGAGGTAGATCGCCGCTATTACCGCCTCAAACGCGTCGGCAAGTATCGATGGGCGCTCTCTTCCTCCGGTATTTTCCTCGCCCTTGCCCAACAGCAGAAATTTACCCAGATGTATCTCCTCTGCAAACACATGAAGGCTTTTTTCGCACACAAGCGACGCCCTCAGCTTTGTAAGGTCGCCCTCCGCAACGCTGCGCAGATGAGTATACAAGTACTCCGAAACAACGATAGAAAGAACGCTGTCGCCCAGAAATTCCAGACGTTCGTTGCTTTGCAGAGAATGTTTTTTTTCATTCGCATATGAAGAATGAGACAGCGCCTGTTCAAGAAGCCGTTTATTTTTAAATGTATATCCTATAATTTCCTCTAATTTTTCAGAATTATTCATTTTTTTCCGCTCCTTTGCCGACTGTGGAAGAATCTGAATTCAGCTTTACATATTCCTCGATAGACTCGATAACTTTGCCGTCGACGCATTTTTTAGCCTGACGGACGGCATTATAAAACGCCTTTGCGTCTGAACTTCCATGAGCCTTTATGACGGGCTTTTTAACTCCGAGCAGTGCCGAACCGCCTGTTTCACGATAATCCATCTGCTTTTTGAACGCCTTTATCTTGCCCAGAGAAAACAGCGCGCCCAGCGTGCCTAAGCCCGAATACAGCCATTTGACTCTTCCTCCGAAAAACGAACCCATTCCCTCGTAAAGTTTGAGAACGATATTTCCCGTAAATCCGTCTGTCACAACGACATGACATTCGCCCTTGGGAAGATCGCGAGCCTCGATATTTCCGATAAAATTAAGCCCCGATCTTTCCATAAGCTTGTAAGCTTCTATCTCCAGCTCTCTGCCCTTGGTCTCCTCCGCGCCAATGTTCAGCAGTCCGACTTTAGGATTTTTTATACCCATTACCTTTTCCATATACGCGCTGCCCATTACGGCAAACTGAACCAGCATTTCGGGGCGGCATTCCGTATTTGCACCCGCGTCAAGAAGAATGAAGCTCCCCTTATCGGCAGGCAGCACAGGCGACGGCGCTACGCGCTTTATACCCTTGATGCGCTTGACGATAAACGTTGCTCCCATTACAAGCGCGCCCGTGCTTCCCGCGCAGACGAAAGCGTCGCCCTTTCCGTCGGCAAGAAGCTTCATACCTATCGCCATGGAAGTATTTTTTCCCGATTTTATAATCTCTTTCGGCTCTTCATGAATATCGAATACCTCATCGGTATGAACGATTTCCATTCCGCCGAGATCAACGCCGTTATCGGACGCGCATTTTTTTATAGTACTTTCGCTGCCCGTCAGGATTATCTCAACGCCAAGTTCCTTTACAGCCATTTCGCAGCCCTTTATAACTTCAAGGGGAGCGTTGTCACCTCCGAAAGCGTCAACTATTATTTTTGCCAATTCTGTCAAGCTCCTCTCTCAGCGCGTTCAATGCGCGCTCTGCATAAACGCCGTACTTCTCTTTTTTATCTTTTATCCTTACGCCGATATCCGGAAGAATACCCATATTTGCGCCCATAGGCTGGAATTTTCCGCTGTTGAAGCTGTCGCTGACATACGCCGAAAGCGCGCCGGTCATTGTTTCCCGCGGAAGTTTAAGCGGTTCAAGACCGAGAATTCTGTGTGCCGTCGCAATTCCTGCAATAATACCGCTTGCCGCCGATTCCATATAGCCCTCTACGCCCGTTATCTGACCTGCAAAGCTGATATTCTTATTGCTTCTCATGGAAAAATCGCTGTCAAGAAGTTCGGGACTGTTTATGAACGTATTTCTATGCATTACTCCAAATCGCATAAATTCGGCATTTTCCAGCCCGGGTATCATTGAAAATACTCTTTTCTGCTCGCCGAATTTAAGATTCGTCTGAAATCCCACAAGATTGAACAGCGTGGCTTCTTTATTTTCGCGGCGCAGCTGAACTACGGCATACGGACGTTTTCCCGTGCGAACATCGGTTATGCCGACGGGCTTCATAGGTCCGAAACGCATCGTATCCTGACCGCGGGACGCCAATTCTTCAATAGGCATACAGCCCTCGTAAACGCTGAAAGGGTGCGTCTCAAAATCTTTCAGCTGAACGCGCTCCGCCGAAATAAGTTCCTTGTAAAACGCAAGATATTCGTCCTTTTCCATAGGACAGTTGATATAGTCGGCATCCCCTCTGTCATAGCGCGAAGCGAAAAAAACTTTCTCCTTATCAAGACTTTCATAAGTCACAATAGGCGCGGCTGCGTCGTAAAAACTCAGCCCCTCTCCGCAAAGTTCCTTTATTTTTTCAGCCATAGCTCCGCTCGTAAGCGGTCCGGTAGCGATTATCACGATGCCGTCGGGAAGCTCGGTAACTTCTCCGCTGACGATCTCGATAAGCGGATTTTCGCGTATCTTAGCCGTCACGCTGTCTGAAAACTTCTCGCGGTCAACGGCAAGCGCTCCGCCTGCTTCCACGGAATTTTCCTTAGCGCACGGAACTGTCAGCGAGCCGAGCATCTCCATTTCAGCTTTCAGAAGTCCCGCCGCCGATTCCAGTCTGGCGGCTTTCAAAGAATTAGAGCATACCAGTTCGGCAAAGCCGCCGTATTTATGAGCAGGACTGAATTTTTCGGGTTTCATCTCGAAAAGCCGCACATTTATACCATAAGAAGCAAGACTCCAAGCCGCCTCGCAGCCTGCAAGTCCCGCGCCGATAACATTTACCGTCACGCTCATTTCTTCAGCTCTCTTTCATATCCGCAGCCCTCGTTTTCGCATATAAGCCTGCCTGACTTTCCGCCCTTATTAAACAGCGTTTTGCCGCAGTTCGGGCATAATTCGGCAGTAGGAACGTTCCATGTCATAAAATTGCAGTCGGGAAAGCCCTCGCAGCCATAAAAACTTCTGCCTTTCTTCGATTTTTTCAGCAGCATCTTCTTTCCGCATCTCGGACAGTTTCCGTCAGCCTCCGTGACGATCTTTTTCGTATTTGAACATTCGGGAAATCCGGGACAGCCAATAAATTTACCATATCTGCCGTACTTGATGACCATATTTCTTCCGCAAAATTCGCACACGATATCAGTTTCCTCGTCGGGAACTTTAACGCGCTTGCCCTCCATAGCTTCTTCGGCTTTTTGCAGATCGTCGGCGAATCCTCCGTAAAACTCACGAAGCGTCGATACCCAGTCTTTCGAACCGCTTTCAACCTCGTCAAGGCTGCTTTCCATATCCGCAGTGAATTTCGCGTCTACGATACCTTTAAAATGCTCTTTCATAAGCTCGGTCGTTACTTCGCCGAGACTGGTAGGTTTCAGCTGCTTTCCCTCATGCTCCACATACTGCCTTGCGGTGATCGTAGTGATCGTCGGAGCATAGGTACTCGGTCTGCCGATACCGTTTTCTTCAAGAGCCTTGATAAGAGAAGCTTCCGTAAAACGCGGGGGCGGCTGAGTAAAATGCTGATTGCCGCTTATCGACTTCAATTCAAGCTTATCGCCGGCGGCAAGGGGCGGAAGCATCTTCTTTACAGCGTCCTCACCGTCCGTGGATTCCTCATAAAGCACGGTAAATCCGTTGAATTTCACTGAATATCCCGAAGCGCGGAATATGCAGCCGTTTGCGGAAATTTCGGCGGAAACGGTATCGAGCAGAGCGTTTGCCATCTGACTTGCGATAAATCTTTCCCATATAAGTTTGTAAAGCTTATACTGATCGGCAGTCAGCCCTGACTTTACTCTTTCGGGAGTAAGTTCGGGAATAGACGGTCTTATCGCTTCATGGGCGTCCTGAGCATTGCTTTTCGTTTTGAACGTACGCGGCTTTTCCGGCAGATAATCCGCTCCGTAGACCGTCTCGATATACTGTTTTGCAGCAGCTTTCGCCTCGTCCGAAATACGCAGGCTGTCCGTTCTCATATAAGTTATAAGTCCGACAGCGCCGATACCCTCGACGTCGACGCCTTCATAAAGTTCCTGAGCTGCTTTCATGGTACGTTTGGCGGTAAATCCGAGTTTACGGGACGCGTCCTGCTGCATCGTGGAAGTGATGAACGGCGGCGCAGGCTGCTTTTTTGTCACTCTCTTTTTTACGGAATCGACGGTATATTCCGCGCCTTCAAGACGTTTCAATAATCCGTCGGCTTCCGCCTGATTTGGTATTTCAAGTTTTTTTCCGTCGACTGAAACAAGAGCGGCGTCGAAAGCTTTCGGAGATGACGGAGCGATAAACTTAGCGTCGATAGACCAATATTCTTTCGGAACAAATTTTCGTATATCATTTTCCCTGTCGACAACAAGACTTACCGCAACAGTCTGCACTCTTCCTGCTGAAAGACCGCGCTTGACCTTTTTCCACAAAAAGGGGCTTAATTTATATCCGACGAGTCTGTCAAGAATGCGTCTCGCCTGCTGTGCGTTTACCAGATCGATATCTATCTTATGCGGATGGCTCATTCCGTTGCTTACGCCCGTTTTGGTGATCTCGTTGAACGCTACTCTGTTATTGTCGTTCATATCGAGTTTCAAAAGCTGCGCAATATGCCACGATATAGCTTCACCCTCGCGGTCGGGGTCGGTTGCGAGATAAACTTTTCCACATTTTTTCGCGCGCTTTTTAAGTTCCTTGATAACGTCCTCTTTACCTTTCATATCAGTATACTGGGGCTGAAAATCGTTATCCGTATCAACTCCCAGCTTTGATTTGGGAAGGTCGCGGATATGTCCCATCGAAGCGATAACTTCATAGCCGTTACCAAGATATTTCTGAATCGTTTTCGCCTTTGCCGGCGATTCCACTATAACTAAATCTGACATTTACATACCTCTTGAATCAACTTATTTATACTTACCTATCGAAAATCTTTTTCCAGGAAGCGCCTTTATCGCTCCCGTCATTTCCATTTCGGTCAGTTCCGTAGCGATCTCGGAAGCGTCCATATTCATTTTCAGCGCTATCTCGTCCGTATCGGCGTCTCCGTCTTTAAGTATTTCAACTATATCGCGCTGAACGCCGTTCAAGTGTATTTCATTATCGACAGCGCTTACCTCCGCCGAAGTTTCCGAATATTTGAGCTTGTGTTTATCTATATACGAAGCGGCGCGCATAAGGCGGTCTTCCGAAACCGTGTCTATCGTATCGGTCAAATTTCCCTCAAGCAGATCTTCGCCGCTATTCATGAGAATGTCCATAGATTCCTTATTTATCCGGTCATACATCGGAGAAGACGCTTCAAAAATTTCTGTAATATTTTCCGAGCCGAGAAGCACGGACGCTCCGTCGTGTATCAGCATTGAATTGCCTTTATAAGCATAATCTGCAATATCCGCAGGCGGCAAAACAAAAACATCGCGTCCCAGTTCCGCAGCTAATCCGGCAGTTATAAGTGAACCGCTGTGTTCCGGAGCTTGAAATATCACGGCTATCCTGCCGAGAGCCGCAAGTATTCTGTTTCGCCTGTGGAAATTTGAGCCACGGGCAGGAGTTCCGGGAAGATATTCCGAAATAAAAACTCCGCCGGTTTCTATCACTTTACTGCGATATCCGAAATTAGCGCGAGGATAATCGACGTCGAGTCCGCAGCCCATAACGCAGGCAGTCGGTCTGCCTGTTTCAACAGCTGCCAGATGAGCCGTAATATCCGTACCAACCGCAAATCCGCTTACTATCACAATGCCTTTCTCCGCGATTTCACGGCATACTCTTACGGTTGTTCTTAAACTGTAATCGGAAGCGTTCCGAGTACCTACGACGGTGACAGTGGGCGTTCCGAGAACGCATCTGATATTACCCTTATAATAGATCACCGCAGGCGGAATGGAAAGATTTTTAAGCTGTTCAGGATATGTTTCGGAATCATAAGCGACTATACCTATATTATTCAGTTCGCAGACCTTGATTATATGCTCCGCGAATGAAATGTCGTTTCTTTTTATGTTATTTATTTCTCTTTGATTGAAAATAATTCCGCTTCTTCCGTTTTTCAGGGCATAATAGATCGCTTCGGGCGAATCAAACATATTCACAAGCTGCCAGATACGCCGGCTGCCAATGCCGAACACCAGCGTAAGCCATATCCAATATTTATTTTCGTTCAAAATACTCACCTCTCTAAGAGTCTGTTCAGAGTCTTAGAACTTGTCTTCACAAGATAAGTGCGCGGTACTAAAGCATACGCAGGTGTTCCCTACGGTCATATAGCAAGGATTTTTGACGCAGCAATCGGCAAAATTTGTCGAAAATAAGCAGTGTCCCAAATCTTTGATCTGGCTGACAATGCTATATGCAGAACTGACGTGTGCTGTATCTTGTGAAGACAGGTTCTTATGTCTGCTTTTTCAGTTCCCACATCAGAATTCCGCACGCCATTGCCGCATTAAGCGAATTTATAGTTCCGCTCATGGGTATAGTTATCCGCCTGTCGCACCGCAAAGCAATATCTCCCGGCAAGCCGCTTCCCTCATTTCCTATAAAAATGGCATGACTTCCCTTAAAATCGCATTCCGTGATCTTTTCGGCGTCGCGGTCTATAACAGAAGCCGAAGCAGTTATTCCGTTTTCCTTCAGAATCGCAAAAAGACGTTCGGTATCGTTTTCAACGGCTGTCCGCATTCGGAATATCGAACCCATAGTTGAGCGGACGACCTTCGGGCTGTAAAGTTCGCAGCTTCCGGAAAGTATAACGCCGTCTATTCCAAGCGCGTCGGCAGTCCGTATGATCATTCCGACGTTTCCCGGATCCTGCAATCCGTAAAGCACGATATACCTGCCGTTTTCCTTAAATTTAACAGTGCTTTCCGACGGCATTCTGCATATTGCAAAAACGCCCTGAGTTGAATCTGTAAGCGCAATTTTTCTTCCAAGTTCATTTGAAATGACAATTATTTTTGTGTTTCTCAAATCAGCCTGAAAAAAAGTTTCGCCGAATTTTTCATAAGCCTGCTTCGTCATTATCAGATGGGAAAGACCGCTGTTTTCCTTAACGGCGTCCTCAACAATGCGCATTCCCTCCAACACGAATAAGCCGTACTGAAGCCTTTCTTTTTTAGAGGAAGAAAGTTTCTGATACAGCTTGATAACAGGATTGTCTTTAGATGTAATAATATTTTCCAATAGTCCATACCCTCCGATATCGGGAACGTATTTACGGCAGCATCACAAATATGCGATGCCGCCCTATAACAAAACACGCTCTTATGCAGGGCGTGTTTTTCATTAATGATTAGAGTGCAGCCTTAGCCTTTTCTGCAATAGCTGTAAAGCCGGCAGCGTCGTTGATAGCGATCTCGGAAAGCATCTTTCTGTTAAGAGTGATGCCAGCCTTTTTGCAGCCGTTCATGAAAGTTGAATAATTCATACCATTCATTTTAGCGGCAGCCGAGATTCTTGTTATCCAAAGCTGTCTGAACTGTCTCTTCTTCTGCTTTCTGCCGATGTAAGCGTAGTTGCCGGACTTCATGACAGCCTGCTTAGCCATCTTGAAATGCTTGCTCTTTGCGCCCCAATAGCCCTTAGCGAGTTTTAAAACTTTATTTCTTCTCTTGCGAGTCATCATTGCACCCTTGATACGTGCCATATTCTTCTACCTCCGATATTAAAATTACGTAAACGGTTTGCGAAATATCCCTACAGATCACATATAAGGAACGAGCTTTTTGATCGTAGGAGCATTCGCGCTGCCTGCAACGCCGGCGTTGCGAGCGATTCTCTTACGCTTTGTATCCTTCTGAGTGAGTCTGTGTCTCTTATTGGTGTGCTGATACTTAACCTTGCCGCTTCCTGTAACCTTAAAGCGCTTTTTTGCGCCGGAATGAGTTTTAACCTTAACCTTTGCCATTTAATGTTCCTCCTTATTTAAAGACAAGTTAATTACTTGCTTGCTTTGGGACTTACGAACATAACGATGCTGCGTCCCTCCATTTTAGCCGGCTTATCAACAGTACCTGCTGCGGAAACTGCCTCTTTGAAGCGGTCAAGCAGTTCTGCGCCAAGTTCGGGATGCGCTATGGCTCTCTTGCGGAATCTTACCGAAACCTTAAGTTTATCCCCTCCCTGAAGGAACTTGACAGCCTGATTAACTTTCGTTTCAAAATCATGGGTATCTATCGTAGAAAACATTCTGATCTCCTTGATAGAAACGATCTTCTGATTTTTTCTTGCTTCCTTTTCGCGTTTAGCCTGTTCAAAGCAATATTTGCCGTAATCCATAATGCGGCATACGGGCGGTGTTGCCTGAGGAGCGATCTTAACTAAGTCAAGATCTTTATCGTAGGCTAATTTCTGGGCTTCCTTAGCGGTCATTACGCCAAGCTTTTTTCCTTCATCGTCGATAACGAGAATTTCTTTATCTCTGATATCTTCGTTGATCTGCAGTTCCTGTTTGCTAATGTTCAAGCACCTCCGGTTAAAAAATAAAACGAGCGCAGACTTATCCGCACCCGTACAATACGCAGTGATATCCGAAAAGAATATCCACATATTGACCGTTTAAGCCAAGCCTGACGGTGAGAACGGACTGTTCTGCTTTGTTTTCTTATGATATTATACTACATTTTACGGCAATTGTCAAGGACAGATGAAAATTTTGTAACATATCACAATTTTTCAGTTAGTAAGTTCTTTAATTTTATCCCATATAGCAAAACGGACTCTGTATTTTTTCGGCTGATAAAGAATATCCAGTTCTTCATCTGAAAAAAGTTCCTCTGCCGATCTGTCGTTCTCCATTTCTTCGCTGTCGCAGGCGGCGGGAATGCACAAAGGAGGATACATTACGCACCACCAGTTTTTGCCCTGCGCAGAACCTATCTTCACACGAAGAGCGCGATATTCGCCCGACGGCATCGTTATATCCCCGTACACCCTCTCGTCGAATTCAACATCCGCTATCTCGGCAGTCACGGACAGACCGCAGCCGTTTTCGCGCAGTACGGATTCTGCTGTTTCGACGATTTCAGGCATTCTTTCAGCCGCCGTCAATTCCGCTTCTTCAAGTGAATCCGCCTCCTCAAAAATCCCGCATTCAAGCAAAGCGTCCCTGACTTTAAGCTTCAGTTTCTGATCATATTCGCTGTCGGAATCGGCAAGGATATGAAGTCGCAGAACGCTCCCGCGAAGCTGTTCAAGCCGTCTGCCGTCCCTTATTACCGCGATTCCGTTTGAAATAAGTATGGTAAGGATAAGACCTGCCGCAAAAATAAATCCTGTTGTTTTTTTCATTTTTATCACCTCGACTATCAGAATTGCCAATGGCAGGCTGAATATTCCTGTTTTTGAAAAAAATTTCCGCCGTTATGCGCCAGATTTCGGCAGAATTATGCGGCGTATCATGAGATTTTTTGGCGCGGCACGTAAAAAAACTTCGGAAATTGCCAAAATACAGCATATTTTTTTGCTTTACCCTTTGCCCAAAATATTCTAAAATATATTTAGAACTTGTTTCCGCATAGCTTGTGCAGTTTGTATGTGACCTTTTTGGCTTCTATAGTACTCGCGTAGCTCCCATGCAAAATCACAAAAATAACATAAACCAAAAATCAGAAACGAGTTAATAATTAAGGAGAAATTTCAATGAAAAAACTTATTATCGTCATGACCGCAGTCGTTATAATGTTCTTTATGCCGCCTGTAAGAGCCTCCGCAGCCGAAAAAAGCGGCTATGTGTACACAATTATTAATAATGAAGCGACCGTCACAGGATTTACGGGCGAGCCTGTTTACGTCGAAATTCCCGAATCTATCGAGGGCTGCCGCGTTACGGAAATCCGTGATAATGCGTTCTATGAGTGCGGCACGCTGAAACACGTCGCTATTCCGAATACCGTCGAAAAAATCGGACATCATGCGTTTTACGCCTGTTTCTCCCTTGAAAGTATATCTCTCCCCGATTCAGTTTCCGAAATAGGCATGGGCTGTTTCTGCGGATGTTCTGCGCTGAATTCCATATCGCTCCCCGAAAATTTAAGCAAACTTCCCGATTCATGCTTCCGAAGCTGCACAAATCTTAAAATAGCCGCTCTCCCACAAGGCATTACAGAAATAGGCGATTTCTGCTTTTCGGGCTGCACTTCGCTTACGACCGTATCTCTCGGCGATAATGTAACTTCTTTGGGCGACTGCTCGTTTTATATGTGCGATTCACTTAAAGGAATGTATATTCCGCCCTCCGTCGAAAATATCGGAGTATGCGCCGTCGGATACATTCCCACAGAATCGGGAGCAGCTCCTCTGGAAGATTTTACACTGCTCGGAATGAAAAAGTCAGCCGCCCGCGACTACGCTGAAAATTGTTCAATTACTTTCGAAAATGCGGAGGATTCCGTTCATGCATTCGCAATAAAAAAAGTCAGCGGAGAAAGAGTAAACGTTCCCTCCGTTTTTGTAATTTTCGCTGCTGTTCTGCCGGTTCTGCTTTTTATTCTTCTTTCGCGCAAGAACAGAAAAAGATTTAAATAATAATAATTTCATTAAAAACTTCCGTGAAAACTATTGATTTTTTTTGAATAATGTGCTATAATTATGTGGAAAACTTATCTGTAAAGATATTACACGGAGGGATGTAAATGTTCAAATTTAAAAAAATTCTGGCGGCAGCAGTGTGCGCGACTATGGCGATAAGTTCCTGCCCCACGGTATTCTTAGCCGACGCCGCCGACGCTACCGTCGAAAATTCGGGGCTTGACTACGACTACGCTCGCGCTCTGCAATATTCGATCTACTTTTATGACGCAAATATGTGCGGTACGGAAGTTGAGAATAACAATCGCCTGTCATGGCGCGGAAACTGCCATACTTACGATTCGAAAGTTCCCATGCAGCCCGCAAAATCAGGCGACGGCTATCAGAACGGCACTAATCTTTCGCAGGCGTTCATGGACGCTAATAAGAATGTTCTCGATCCCGACGGCGACGGTTTTATCGACGTTGCAGGCGGTTTCCATGACGCAGGCGACCACGTTAAATTCGGTATGCCTGAAAATTACGCCGCCGCTACTCTCGGCTGGGGCTATTACGAATTCCGCGATTCTTACGTGAAAACGGGTCAGGACGACCATATCGAGACTATTCTCCGCTACTTTAACGACTACCTCATGAAATGTACTTTCCGCGACGACAGCGGCGAGGTTGTCGCTCATTGCTATCAGGTCGGCGAGGGCGGAATCGATCACGCTATCTGGCAATCGCCCGAAGTAGATACAATGGTTCGCCCTGCGTGGTTTCTGACAGCCGACAAGCCGCAGACCGATTACGTAGTTTCCGCAGCAGGATCTCTTGCTATCAACTACCTTAATTTCAAGGATACCGATCCCGAATACGCCGAAAAATCGCTTGATTACGCAAAGGCTCTCTGGAAATTTGCAAACGACAATCCCAAAGAATTAAGCGATAATTCTGACGGTCCCGTACAGTTCTATCAGTCGTCAAAATGGGAGGACGATTTCTGCTGGGCAGGCGCATGGCTATTCCTTTGTACCGAAGATAAGTCTTATCTGGAAGACCTCATGCCCTATGTCGATCTCTATGCTCCGTCCGGTTTCTGCTATAACTGGAACGATATGTGGGGCGGCGCAATTACTATGCTCGGAATTATTGACGATAAATATCCCGAACTAAAGCTTCAGGATATGTACCGTACCGTGAACAATAAAACTCAGTACGAACCCGCCGATTTCTGGGAACAGGTCTACAAATGCTACCCCACCTGGAAAGCGCTTGAAACTCCCGGAGGATACGCGTTCCTGTTGGTATGGGGTTCTGCGCGATACAATACTGCGATGCAGCTTATCGGTCTCATCTATGATAAATACAATAACGACGGCAAGCCGGGAGAATTCAGCGAATGGGCGCAGGAACAGATGCACTATGTAATGGGCGACAATCCTCTGAAACGCTCTTATATTGTCGGATATAACGAGAATTCCGTAAAATATCCTCACCACCGCGCAGCTTCAGGACTACTTACGGCGGAAGATACAAGAGAACAGCGTCACGTACTCTGGGGCGCGCTTGCTGGCGGTCCGGACGGCGCTGACAAACATAATGATACTACAAACGACTGGATATACAACGAAGTTACAATAGACTATAACGCGGCTTTCGTAGGAGCGTGCGCAGGTCTTTACGAATTCTTCGGAACTCCCGATATGGCTGTTACGGCTGATTTCCCGCCTGCCGAAAAAGATATTCCCGGCGAAGAGGGCGGCAAAGGTTACTGGGTAGAAGCCTGCGGTATCGACGATCTGCACTCCGACGGCTCCGGCGTTACTAAGGTATCATTCAAGGTAATGACAGGCTCAAACAAGCCCTCCGATAAAATTTCGGTTCGCTATTTCTTCAACACAAGCGAAATGGAAAAAGGCGTCAGCAGCGTTACGGAGATAAAAGAGCTTTACGATCAGTCATCCGCCGAAGTTGAGGGCGCGGACGGCGTTATAAGCGGGCCGTTCGCTTATAAGGATATGAAAGATACCTACTATGTGGAGATCGCATGGGACGGTTATTATATCGCTAATTCCGGCAAAAAATACCAGTTCGACGTAGGTATGTACTACGGCGACAAATGGGATCCCACTAACGACTGGAGTTACGACGGACTCCCGATATTCAAAGAGGACGACGCTTTCTTCGGCAACGGAAACGAATTGAAAGTTGACAAGATATGCGTTTACGACGACGGCGTTCTCGTTGGCGGAACCGAACCCGACGGCACTACGGCAAGCGATGAAAATCCCACTGAACCGCCTGTAACTACGGATAAGCCGTCCGATATCCTCTACGGCGACGCCAACTGCGACGGTAAAGTTGAAATCGCGGACGCTACTCTTATTCTCCAGTATCTCACGAATAAGGACGAATATAGTTTGACGGATAAGGGACTTAAAAATGCCGACGTATGCGGAAACGGCGACGGAGTTACGGCTCAGGACGCGCTCACTATCCAGCAGGTCGACGCCGGAATTTATAAATTGGAAGAGCTTCCTATAACTTAAAATTGCATTCAATTAACGGTATTGCCTAAAAATTTTAGCCCCGATGAATTATAATTCGTCGGGGCTAACTGCTTATTATAATTCAGCAAAGGATTTTTGCTGCTTCTTCGCTGTGATATATAAAATCTGTTCTGTTTCTTCAATCAATTCTTTTAATTCAATTCTTCTTCGTAAAAAATCCGACTCAGTTTGTTCAAAAGCATACCAATTTACCCAGTCATCAAAATATCTCTTTATGTCAACCAGAAGCATATATGATAAATCAAGCCAGTCAGCGTCTTTAATAGTTTTCAGCGTGACATCTTCATTTTGTATAATAATGTGTGTATAATCCCAGTATGCTGTTACTATACAATTGCTGCCTTCTTCTTCAAGAAAAAAAGAAAAGGGAATATTGTATTTAAGTCCGCTTATACAAGCCCTCAGCCAATCAAAAGGTATATCCACCAAATAACTGACTTCCGTTTGAAACTCCCCTAATGTAAATACAGACCAACCAATATTTGGTTTAGACAGCATAATTTATTACCTCCACATTCTGATTACTCATCAAATAAAGGCGTGGAGAAATATCTTTCCGCAGTATCGGGAAGAATCGTCACGACTGTTTTTCCCTCTCCCAGTTTCTCGGCAAGCTTTAATGCCGCCGCAACATTAGTTCCGCTGGAAATACCGCACATGATCCCCTCTTTGCTCGCAAGATCTCTTGCAGTCTGAATCGCCTCGTCGTCGGTGACTATATATATGTCATCATATATGTTCTGATTAAGAATATCGGGAATTATTCCGTCGCCTATGCCCATCTGCAAATGCGTACCAATATTTCCGCCCGCAAGAATAGCCGCATTTTCTGGTTCTACCGCCCATATCACCATGTCTGGATACTGCGATTTCAGCGTTTCTCCGATTCCGGTGATTGTTCCGCCTGTGCCGATTCCCGAACAGAAGCCGTCTATTCTGCCTGCCGTCTGCTCCAATATTTCAAGAGCCGTGTGATATTTATGAGCATATATATTATTTACATTGGCAAACTGCTGCGGCACAAATACGTTTTCATTTTCCTCCGCCATTCTGAGAGCGGTATCGAGGCATTCCTGTATGCATCTTCCGATATCGCCGTCGTCATGGATAAGCATGACCTCCGCGCCGTAATGACGAACAAGCTTGCGGCGTTCTTCGCTTACGGAATCGGGCATGATAATTATCGTTTTATAGCCTCTGACCGCGCCCACCAGCGCGAGTCCTATTCCCTGATTTCCGCTTGTAGGCTCGACGATTATCGTATCTTTATTGATCTTGCCCTCCGATTCGGCATGGCGTATCATGTTGAAAGCCGTTCTGGTCTTGATAGAGCCGCCGACGTTCAGCCCCTCGAATTTTACAAGCACCTCCGCGCTTCCGGGCTTAACAATCTTATTCAGCCTTATCATCGGCGTATGTCCCATTGCTTCGATTATATTATTATATACCATTCTACTGATTTCTCCTCTAAAAATATTTCTATATCATTATATTACAAATCTCCCAAAAATGCAATAGCTTTGTACAAACGGTCATCCGTAAAATGCCAGATCTTTAATCACCTCGCCTGCAATTATAAGACCTGCCGCTGACGGAACGAATGCGTTTGAACCGGGGACAGGCTTTCCCGACGGCTGCGATATGTCGCTGTTTTGCGGTTTTAAGGCTTCTTCTTCGGAATATACGACTTTCAGATCTTTTACGCCGCGCTTCTTCATTTCACGGCGCATCACCCTTGCCAGCGGACACACCGACGTTTTGTAAATATCGGCGACCTTAAACCGCGTGGGATCAAGCTTATTCCCTGCTCCCATCGAACTTATAACGGGAACCCCAGCCGATTTCGCCCGCATTATTATCTCTATCTTCCCCGTCACGGTATCGATAGCGTCGATAACGTAATCATAAAGCGAAAAATCAATAAGTTCAGCCGTTTCGGGCATGAAAAAAATATTGTGCGCCGTAACTTTGCACTGCGGATTAATATCGGCAATACGCGCCTTTGCCGCTTCCGTCTTATACATTCCAACCGTGCTGTCAAGCGCGATTATCTGACGGTTTATATTCGAAACACTTACCACGTCGTTATCTATCAGATCAAGCGCGCCTACTCCCGAACGTGCGAGGGCTTCAACCGCATATCCGCCTACTCCGCCTACCCCGAACACGGCTACTCTCGAATCGCGCAGCCTTTCCATAGCTTCACCGCCCAGAAGAAGTTCAGTTCTTGAAAATTTTTCCTCCATTCCTATCACTCCTATCCTTGCAATTATACCACATAAAAACTATATTTTCAAGTTTTTCTTGACCTTTTGCCAAATTTGTGCTATCATGTTATTATGACGTTAGAAAATGTAATAGTATAGAACAGAAAGGATAATTATGCAATTTAACGAACTGAATTTATCAAAGGAGATACTTATTGCCACGGAAGAACTTGGCTTCTCCGAAACTACCGAAATTCAACAGGAAAGCATTCCCCTGCTTATGGATGGAAGAGACGTCGTAGGACGTTCCAATACAGGTACGGGCAAAACGGCTGCATTCGGCATTCCGGCAGTTGAAAGCATTACCGACGAAAACAAAAGGGCGGTAACGGTGCTTATTCTCTGCCCCACACGCGAACTTGCTATGCAGGCTTGCGAAGAAATCAAAAAATTCGCAAAATATAAGAAGATCGTAAAAACATCCGCGGTTTACGGCGGCGCAAGCATGGAACGTCAGATAATGGAACTGAAACGCGGCGCGAATATCGTTATCGGCACTCCCGGAAGAGTTATGGATCACATCAGACGGCGAACGCTAAAACTGGACAAGCTTCAGACGGTTATTCTCGACGAAGCCGACGAAATGCTGAATATGGGATTCCGCGAAGATATTGAATCTATCCTTTCGGACGTTCCCGAAGAAAGACAGACCGTCCTTTTTTCAGCTACCATGCCGCCCGAAATTCTCGCTATAACCGAAAAATATCAGCGCGACCCCGTAAACGTTAAAATTAAATCTTCGCAGAAAACGGTGGAACTTATAGATCAGTACTATTTCATGTGCGCAATGGGACGTAAAACCGACGCTCTGAAACTTCTTCTTGCGGCTTATTCCCCGGAATCCGCCATGGTTTTCTGCAATACCAAAAAAATGGTTGACGAACTTACCGAAGAACTCGCAAAAAGCGGTATTCAGGCGGCTGGACTTCACGGTGATATGAAGCAGGCTCAGCGCACTCAGGTGATGAATTCGTTCAAGGCGAAGATAACGTCCGTACTCGTCGCCACGGATGTTGCCGCACGAGGTATCGATGTAAGCGGAATAGACGCGGTTTTCAACTACGATCTTCCGCAGGATAACGAATACTACATTCACCGCATAGGTCGTACCGGACGTGCAGGACGCGCCGGAACTGCCTACACGCTTATCACAAGTCGCCGCCAGCAGTACGATCTAAAGGATATCGCGCGGTATACAAAGGCTAAAATAACCGAACTGCCGCTTCCGGATAAACAAGATATCATCAATATCAAAAAGGACGCGCTGATCCGGGAGATAACCGAGATGCCGAAAGCTTCCGCCGATATTTACGATATGCTCGACAAACTTGCGGAAAACGGCATAGATTACCGCGAAGCTGCCGCGCGTCTTGTTAATGCAAGACTTGAAAAGGAAATAGCGGCTCTTCCCGAATTCGATATGCCCAAGCCTCTGAAAAAGGGAAACAGGAGAGGCGCGAAAACCGTTAGGATCGATCTCAGTATCGGCAGAAGCAAAAAGATCGCTCCCAACTTTATTCTCGGCGCGCTTGTTGACGCTACAGGAATGTCGGGGCAGGATTTCGGCAAGATCGATATTTATGATAATCATACGACGGTAGAAGTTCCGGAAGCCGAATATGATTACATTATCGACAGCACGAATCCCATGAAGATAAACGGTCATAAAGTCGATGTGAAGCTTTACAAGGGCGATCCCTCCGCAGAAAAGCCGCGCAGAAGAAACGACGGCTATAATTTCGGAGCAAAAAAAGGCAAGCCCGACCGCAGAAAATCAGCTTACGGAAATCGCAAAAAGACTGATATTTTCGGGGATTATATTCCGGACAGAAAAAAACGCAGTAAGAAAAGACACTAAGAGGTGAGATGTTATGAGCGGCAAACCCGAAAAGAAAATGTGGATGAGGATAGCAGTCCTCGTCATAGCAGGTATTATGCTCGCTGGCGTAATTATTCTGCCATTCCTCAGATAAGAACAGTATCAAAACTTGTGTTCATGGATAAGCTGCACGTCTTTTCGGCAAATTTTGCCGCTGACTGCGTCAAAAATTCTTTAGTATTCATGCGAAATTTTTCCTTGTCACCGACAAAATTATGTTCGAAAATCCGCACATCTTCCCTATGAACACAAGTTCTAAACGCTTTGAGTTTTTTAACTCGAAGCGTTTTTCTTTTTGCCATACGGATTTCGACATTTTTTGCGGCTTCCGCAGGATATAATTAGTACATACCCCAAATCAAGGAGCTTGCCATGCAAACCGTTTATATCGATGTATTGATAATATTAAATGTTTATGTAAACTATTTCCTGCTGCGGATAACCGCCAAATTCACGCGCTCTCCCGTCAAAACTCTGCGATGTATCGCGGCGTCTTTTTACGGGAGCATATATTCTTTGCTTATTCTCGCGCCGCCCATCCCCCTGTTCGTGAATCTCGCCATAAAATTTGCTGCCGCTTTCACCGTCGTCATCGCTGCTTTCGGGATTCACGGCGTCGATCGTCTGCTGAAAAATACAGCGGCTTTCTTCTCCGCCAACTTCATTCTCGCAGGCGGTATATACGCCGTGTATTCTTGGCTGAAACCGCAGTTTATTCACTTTTCAAATTCGTATTTTTACATAGATTTTTCACTCGTTATCTTAGTCGTTTCAACCGCCTCGCTTTACGGAGCGGTCTGTATTTTCCGCAGATTTACTGATAAATCGTCCGACGACGGGCCGTTTAAACTGATAATCAGAACGCACGGGAAGATTTTTACGCTGAACGCGGCGGCTGACAGCGGAAACTTCCTGACCGATCTTTTTTCCGGACTGCCCGTTATAATCTGCGGAAAAAAAGATCTCGACAGCGATTTCGAGAATATCTCCGCAGGCGATCTCAGGACAGGATTTCGGCTGATACCGTTTTCGACCGTATCGAACAGCGATGTAATGCCTGTTTTTCGCCCTGATGAAGCTATTATCGTCAATACGGCAAACGGCAATAAAAAATCTGTCGACGTCATGATAGGACTCGGCGAAAATAATGGCAGGGCTGTTTTCAACCCTAAGCTGTTGAATATATAATTTATCTAAAGGAGAATAACATGAAGCTGTTTGAAAAAATTATTTCAGGACTGAAAAAAATACTGGGAAACGACGTTTTTTACGTCAACGGTTCGGATACGCTTCCGCCGCCTCTTTCCCGTCAGGAGGAAGAGATAGTTTTCGTCGGTCTCGTCGAAAAAGACCCGGAAGCGCGTAAAAAACTGATAGTACATAATCTTCGTCTGGTTGTTTATATCGCCAAAAAATTCGAATCAACGGGAATAGGCATCGAAGATCTTGTTTCCATAGGTTCTATCGGACTTATAAAAGCCGTAAACACCTTTTCGCCTGCGAAAAACATCAAATTTGCAACCTACGCTTCAAGGTGCATAGAAAACGAAATTCTGATGTTTCTGCGTAAATCTTCGCAGTACCGCAACGATCTTTCAATAGACGAGCCGCTGAATATCGACTACGACGGAAACGAACTGCTCCTTTCCGACGTTCTCGGTACGGAGGAGGACGTTGTAAATCGAGGTATCGAGACCGAAGCCGAACGGGAACTTATCCGAAACGCCGTTGCAGAACTTGGCGGACGTGAGAAAGAGATCATGGAAATGCGTTTCGGGCTTAACGACGGCAAGGAAAAAACGCAGAAAGAGGTTGCGGAGATCATCGGTATATCGCAGTCTTACATATCCCGGCTCGAAAAAAAGATAATCAAAAAACTCAGACACAAACTTGAAAGTATGTGCTGACTGCGAATTCTTCCTATAGACCTGTTCTGCGTTTTCAGACGCGCGGAGCAGGTCTATTGATTAATTGTATGAAATTTATGAAAAGTACTTGAATTTTATGCGGATGAATGCTATAATATAATATGTATAAATATATTTTTACAGGAGTTAATAAATGAAAAAATGGCATATCGGCTCTCCCGACAAAAATACGGTCTCAAAGCTTATGATACAATGCGGGCTTACTTCTCCGGCAGCTTCGGCTCTTGCTGCTAAGGGATATTCTTCCCCGGAATCAGTGCTGAACGCCCTAAATATCAGCGAACTTTCCGACCCGTTTCTCATTAAAGATATGCAAAACGCCGCCGATACCATAAACGGCGCGGTCGATTCGGGAGAAAAGATATGCGTCTTCGGCGATTACGACTGCGACGGCATAATGGCTTCCGTTATTCTTTATTCTTATCTGCTGGAGATCGGCGCAAATGTTACATATTACATTCCCGAACGCTCCGAAGGATACGGTCTCAGCAACTCCGCTGCCGATAAGATTTGCAGCGACGGCGTAAATCTTATAATCACTGTCGATAACGGCATTTCCGCTATTTCCGAAGCCGAGTATATTTACTCCCTCGGAATGAAACTCGTCGTTACAGATCATCATAAACAAGGCGATATTCTTCCAAAAGCGGAAGCGGTCGTCGACCCTCACCGCCATGACGATACCTCGCCCTTTAAATTTCTATGCGGCGCGGCTGTCGCATTAAAACTCGTCGCTGCTCTCGAAGACGGCGACTACACTACGGCTTTGGAACAGTTCGGCGATCTTGCCGCAATTGCAACTATCGCCGATGTGGTAAGTCTTACGGGGGAAAACAGATTTCTCGCCTCTTACGGTTTGAAACTTATCAATAACAGCGACCGCCCGGCATTGATTGCCCTTAAAGAAATAAGCGGTCTTTCCGATAAAAAGATCGATTCGCGCTCTATCGGATTCGGAATCGGTCCGCGTATCAACGCCGCCGGAAGATGCGGCTCGCCGAAAATGGCTATGGAACTTCTTCTCTGCGAAGATAACGATGAAGCGCTCCGGCTTGCCAAAGAACTAAACAGCCTTAACGACCTCCGTAAAAATATGGAAAGCGAAATTCTCGCCCAGATATACGAAACTCTCGACGCTTCTCCGGAGCTGCTGAATCAGCGCGTTTTGTGCATTTTCGGCAGGAATTGGCATCATGGCATAATTGGTCTCGTATGTTCGAGAATAACCGAACAATTCGGAAAGCCCTGCTTTATCGCTTCGGAGGAAAACGGCGAAATACGAGGTTCTGCACGCTCTTTTGGTGATTTTTCCGTATTCGGCGCGCTTACAGCCGCTGCGGATTCGCTCTCGAAATTCGGAGGTCACCCCGCTGCCGGAGGGTTTACTGTAAAACCCGGTATGCAGGAGAATTTTCAGCAGGCTATCGCGGATTATGCTCTTGAAAATCATTCTGTTATGCCTGCCGCGGAACTTCACGCCGACTGCCGAATTACTCCGGATATGCTGACTGTCGAAAACGTAAGCGGTCTGGAACTTCTTGAACCTTTCGGGACTGATAACGAAAAGCCGCTTTTCATGATCGAGAACGCTTATATTGCGGATATATCGCCGCTTTCGGGCGGAATACATTCCAAACTCCGGCTTAATATCGGAAATACAACCGCGGACGCTCTTATGTTCAGAACTCCGCCGGAGCAGCTTCCCGTCAGAACAGGCGGCATCTGCGATCTCATCGTTACGCTCGGCACAAACGAGTTTCGCAGCAAAACTACAGTCAGCATTTTCATTAACGATATTCATCCGAAAAATCTTGATCAGAATAAATTTTTTGCCGGTCTGAATATCTTTGAATCGTTTATGCGCGGCGAAAAACTTCCCGAAAATTACTACCCGTCCATGCTCCCGACAAGAGATATGACCGCTGTAGTCTATAAAAATATCCCCGAAAACGGCGTTTCGTCGGATACGCTCTTTCTGCGGCTCGTAAGTCCGCAGCTTAATTACTGCCGATTCCGCATTGCAGTTGAAGCAATGAGACAGCTCGGTCTGATCAGCATTTCCTCCGCCGATCAGACAATAAAGCGCAGCAGGATCAGCGGACGCGCCGATCTGAATTCCGCGCCGATACTTATTGCGCTTCGTGAAAAAATACAGGCGCTGAAAAAGTGAGAACCTGTTTCTCGTCAGGTTCTGAGAAAGGATGACAATAATGAACAATTCCAATAGTACATCAGGAAAAAAACGGGTCGAGATCTCTATTCCGATACCCGAACAGTCCGACGAGTCCCTTACTAAGGATTATCTCGATTCGATACCGGATTACGATGATAATTTTACTATTGAAATGATCATCCAGAAAATTCTCACCGACGACAAACAGTATGACCTGAGCAAAATAATTTCCGCTTATGAATTTGCCGCTAAGGCTCATGAAGGACAGAAACGTTCGTCCGGGCAGGATTATATAATCCACCCTCTCGCCGTTGCTTATATCCTTCTTGAACTCGGCATGGATACGGATACCATATGCGCCGCTCTGCTCCACGATGTGGTTGAAGATACTCCCGCTACGCTGGACGATCTGAAAAAAAGATTTGGTCAGGACGTTGCGCTTCTCGTGGACGGCGTTACAAAACTGAGCAAGATCCCCATGAATTCCAAAGAACGTCAGCAGGCTGAAAATGTGCGGAAAATTCTTCTTGCGATGTCTCAGGATATACGCGTCATGATCATTAAGCTTGCCGACAGACTCCATAACGTTCGCACCCTAAAATACCGACCGCATGACAAACAGCGCGCTACTGCTCTCGAAACTATGAATATCTACGCTCCTATCGCCCATCGTCTCGGCATCAGGGCTATTAAAGAGGAACTGGAAGATATTTCATTTCGATATCTCGATCCTTTCGCTTACAGGGAGATCGAAAGTATTCTTGAAAATACAAAGGAAAAACGCGAAGCTTTTATCGTTTCCATAAAAGAACGAATTGCCGAACGCTTTCAAAAAGAGGATTTTTCCGAACCGCCTACTATTTCGGGACGAGTTAAAAGTATCTACAGCATCTATAAAAAGGTGTTTATGAATTCCAAAAGCATAGACGAAATCTATGATAAATATGCCGTAAGAGTTATAGTGAATACTATCCCTGAATGTTACAGCGTTCTCGGTCTGATACACGATATGTTCTGTCCGATCCCCAATCGGTTCAAAGATTATATCTCTACGCCCAAAGCTAACGATTATCAGTCGCTCCATACGACGGTTCTCGGCAAGGAGGGGATCCCTTTCGAAGTGCAGATACGCACATGGGCTATGCATGAAACCGCAGAATACGGTATCGCCGCCCATTGGAAATATAAGGAGGGCATACGCGGCAAAGATAAAATGGAACAGCGTCTCGCCTGGGTTCGTCAGGTAATCGAAGCGCAGCAGACTTCCGACGACGTGGAGGAGATCGTCCGAATCATCAAAACCGATCTCGCTCCCGAAGATATCGTTGTAATGACTCCTAAGGGTATGTCGGTCTGCCTTCCGGTGAATTCCACAGTGATCGACTTTGCATACCGCATTCATACGCAGATAGGTCATAAAACTATCGGGGCAAAGGTGGACGGCAGGATAGTCCCCCTTGATTATAAGCTTCAGACCGGGCAGATATGCGAGATAATTACTACTAAGGATCCCGAAAAAGGTCCTAATCGTGCATGGCTGAACATTGTTCAGACAAATGAAGCAAAGGCGAAGATACGCTCTTGGTTCAAGCGCGAAAAACGCGACGAAAATATAATAGAGGGCAAATCGGAAGTCGAAAGGCTTTTCAAGCGGCATCATATGAATATTCCGGAAAATGAACTTGAAGATTTCCTTAAAGACGATTTTCACCGCCATAACTGCGAAACTCTTGACGATTTTTACGCTTCCGTGGGATATAAGGGAATTTCCCTTGAAAAACTTCTTCCGCGTCTGAAAGATAAATATCAGCGCTGTTACGGAGAACGGAATAATGAAACGGAAATTTCGCATATCGTCAAGCCAAAACAAAACAGTTCGGGCAGCATAATCCTCGATCAGATAAGCGATGTGGCGATAAAATTTGCGCAGTGCTGCAATCCCCTGCCCGGAGACGATATTGTCGGATTTATAACGCGCGGATTCGGACTTTCCGTCCATACTGCGAAATGCTCCAATTACAAAGCCGCCCTCCAGAGGAACGATCCTGAAGAACTCCAGCGATGGTGCGATATTCAATGGTCGGAAAATACGAATGCCCAGCTTCAGACAAGCTTCGAGGTCATTGCTACAGACCGCGTCGGACTTGTTTACGATATAAGCGCAGTGCTTATGGAAGCGAGAGTACCGATAATCCACTCCGCTTCGAGAGCGCTGAAAAACGGCAATGCGCTGTTCGAAAGTACTATCATTATTTCCAGTCCGGAACAGCTTAAAACTCTTTTTGATAAAATAAAGAAAATAAAAGGAGTAATTTCCGTTGACAGATCAACGATTTAAATTAATTATTCTCAATGCAGCCGGCTTCCCCTCGGCCTAATTCGGGATCATCAGGAAAAATAAAACGATGACCCAATTACATTACAGGAGGATAACTTTATGAAAAAATTAGCTAAAAAAATTTCGGCTTTTCTTGCCGCTTTCGCGATATGCTCTTCTTCATTCGCTTTTTGGGGTAATATTACCGTTTTTTCGGAAGATTCCGCCGATCTTGAATATACTGATAACGGCGAATGCCTTACTGTAACAGGCTGCTCCCGTACCGCTTCACGAGCTGTTATTCCTGCCGAAATGAACGGCAAACCCGTTACGTCTATCCAAGACTCCGCTTTTTTAGGCTGCCCCGAATTAAGATCAGTCGTTCTGCCTGATACTATCGAGGTGATAAGCAATTCTGCCTTTTCATATTGCAGTTCGCTTGAATCCGTAACTATTCCCGACAGCGTTAATAAAATTGACGAATTCGCTTTCTACGGATGCAGCAGCCTTACGGAGATCACCATTCCCGACGGCGTTGAAACTATCGAGTGGAGCGCTTTTGCAGGCTGCACGTCTCTTGAAACTGTGAATATCCCCGATTCCGTTACATATGTCGGGCTTAACGCGTTTCTCGATACGCCATGGCTTAAAGCGAAATACCGCGAAAATCCGCTGCTTATCGTTAACGGTATCGTATGCTCGGCTAAAGATCATCTTCTTCGCGTCGAGATACCCAGATCGGCTTTCTCCATCGGCGACAACGCTTTTGAATCAGCCGAATACCTTAAAACTGTTAAAATTCCAGATACTATTACCAATATCGGCGATTATGCGTTTGCCGAATGCAAGGTGCTGAAAAATCTCACGCTCCCCGATTCCGTTACCAGCATTGGCAGAGGCGCTTTTACTCTTTGCAACGAGATCACTTCTTTCAGAATTCCAAAGGGCGTAACTGCTATTGAAGATGAAACTTTCGCATTCGATTCAAAGCTGACGGATATTTATCTTCATAATAATGTTCATAAAATAGGCATAAACGCCTTTGGAAGCTGCGAATCTCTCGAAGCGGTCATCATTGACGATCCAGAATGCGAAATCGCGGATTATGGCTCTACGATCTCAAATGGATATGATAAAAATTATACTTTCAGCGGCAAAATTTATGGACACAAAAATTCGACCGCGCAAAAATACGCTCAAACATACGATTACGAATTCGGAGTGATCGGCGACGCGAATAATGACGGGGAATTCGGCACAGCTGATCTGGTTGCGCTTGAAAACAGCCTGATACGTTCCACGGAACTTGCCGACTGGAGAACCGTCGACAAGGACAACAGCGGAAATATCGACGTATACGACCTTATTCTGCTAAGACAGCAGATTCTGGAAAAATAGGAGTTAAAATGAATATAAAAACTTTTCAGCTTGGCGAACTTAACGCCAACTGCTATCTGGCAATGACAGCCCCCGATCAATGCATCGCCGTAGATATCGGCGGTTCTCCGCGTATGCTTCTGGAATTTCTGAAGATGAAAAACCTGCGGCTCACAAAAATTCTTCTCACTCATGGTCATTTCGACCACATGGGCGGCGTTGAGGAAGTCCGCGCCGCCGTTAACGCGGAGGTCTTTATTCATGAAGAAGACGCGAAAATGCTGCAAAGTTCTACAGCTTCACTGCATTCTTCTATCTCCATAATGCCGTTTATTCCGGTCGCAAAATATACGACCCTGCGCGGCGGAGAAATAATTTCAGACGGTGAAGTCGATTTCCGCGTGCTTCACACGCCGGGTCATTCCAAAGGCAGCGTTTGTTATATCTCCGAAGATACAATTTTTTCAGGCGATACGCTTTTCTGCTGTTCTATTGGTCGAACTGATTTTCCAGATGGCAGTTCACAGCAAATGCGTGATTCTCTTGGGCTTCTTTACTCTCTTGAGGGCGATTTTAAAGTTCTGCCCGGTCACAACGAGCCGACGGAACTTTTATACGAAAAGCAAAATAATCCCTATATGAAGCCTTTCAGAAACTGAAAACGGAGAAAAATACCAATGAATAACGATTATAAAATGCCGATCGTTCTGATCGGCAATTCTTTTAAATATGAAATAGAAGCGGTCTGCAAGCTTTTTTTCCACACTCAGCGATTTGATTTTTCGGATAATATTGCTGATGCTAAAGGCGCCGATTTTATAATAGCCTCCTGCAAAAATTCCGAAAACAAACTTCTGCTTTCAACGGAAATCTCCTTGAACGGCAAGGTTGATCATGATCATAAAATTCTTCCGCTGAATACCGATAAAAAAAATGCCGAGCATGAGATTTGCAGATTGATATATCATATTTTACAGCGTAAAACAGGGATAACTCCCCCTTGGGGTCTTATGACCGGAATTCGCCCTGTTAAGAAGGTTACAGAACTTATGGCGCAGGGATTTTCACATGATGAAATAAAAAAACGTCTTGAGGATCACTATGAACTGTCTGATAAAAAATTCCGCTTAGCTTATGAAACTGCGGTCAATCAGCTTCCAATTTTGGACAATATTGACCGCAGCGCCGCAAGTCTTTATGTTTCCATTCCCTTCTGTCCCACACGGTGCAGCTACTGTTCTTTCGTTTCTCACAGCATGGATTCCGCGATAAAATTAATGCCTGAATACGTTACAGCTCTTTGTAAAGAATTAGAAATTCTTGGCAGAATAGTTCGCGATATCGGCACGAAGATAGATACTGTATATTTTGGAGGAGGAACTCCCACTTCCATTTCTGCTGAAGATATTCGCCGAATAATGGAATCTGTTGCGCAGAATTTTAATCTTGATTCGATTCGCGAATACAGCTTCGAGGCAGGCAGACCTGATACCATTACAGAGGAGAAACTGCGCATTATTAAAGAACTTGGCGCGGACAGAATTTCTGTTAATCCGCAGACTCTTAACGACGATGTTCTTCGAGTTATTGGCAGACGTCATTCCGGTAAAGACGCCTTAAAGGCTTTTGAACTTGCACGAAAAGTCGGATTCGACAATATAAATACTGATCTCATTGCGGGATTGCCGACGGAATCCGCAGAAAGTTTCCGAAATACTCTGGATACAATATGCGAACTTTCTCCTGAAAGTATCACCGTCCATACCCTGACAGTCAAAAGATCAGCCAGTCTTTTCGAAAATGGAAACGAAAATATGTCAAATCCTGCGGCTGAAATGGTTGACTATAGTATCGGCAAACTTATGGATGAGGATTATCTCCCTTATTACATGTATCGTCAGAAAAATACTATTGATAATCTTGAAAATGTAGGTTATGCCCAAAAAGGTTATGAAAGTCAATACAATATTTTCATTATGGACGATACGCAGACTATTCTCGGCGCAGGCTGCGCAGCTTCGACAAAACTTGTTTATCCCGATGGTCTTATCAGGCGCGTTCACAATTATAAATTCCCGTACGAATATATAAATCAATTCGACCAGCTTATGGAAAAGAAAAAGGAGATTACGGAATGCTTGAAAAAAATCAGCTCCACGACGTTGAAATAACGGCTATTACTTCCGAGGGAAGCGGCGTTTGCCGCATTGACAACATGGCTGTTTTTGTTCCCGAAACAGCGGTCGGCGATATTGTCAGAATAAAGATCGTTAAGGTTCTTAAAAGCTACGCATTCGGCATTATCAGCGAAATTCTGACTCCCTCCCCTGATCGTGAAGAGCGTTTCTGCAGCGCTTATCATAAATGTGGAGGCTGCGTTTTCCGCCATATAAGCTATCAGGCAGAATGCATCGCGAAAAACACCATGATCAAAGACGCTTTTTTAAGAATAGGCGGTCTGAATCCTGAATACGACGAATTTATTGCCGCCGAAAATTCCGATCGATACCGCAATAAAGCTCAATATCCACTTGCATATATCGATGGAAAAGCTGTCTGCGGATTTTATGCGCCGCGCAGTCATCGCGTCATACCATTGACCGACTGCCCCTTACAGCCCCGAATATTCGGCGAAATTCTTGAATTCGTTCTTGCATATATCAACGAGAAAAAAATCGCGGTTTACGATGAAAAAAACAATACGGGACTGATTAGACATATTTACATAAGACAGGGCGCGTATTCCAACCATATCATGCTTTGCATCGTTGCACGAAAAAATATCTCCCGCCAACTGAATTCGCTTTGCAGCAAAATCGTTGAAAAATTTCCGAATATTCAAAGTATCGTCCTGAACATCAATCAGAATAAAACTAACGTTATTCTCGGCGAACAATGCATAACTTTATGGGGAAGCGATCTTATTTCTGATACAATGTGCGGCAATAATATCGAAATCTCCCCGCTTTCGTTTTATCAGATCAATACCCGTCAGGCTGAAAAACTTTACTCCAAAGCGCTTGAATATGCCTCGCCCGCTCCCTCTGATATAATCGCCGATCTCTATTGCGGTGCAGGTACTATCGGACTTTCAATGGCTCATAATGCAAGTAAAGTTATCGGTATTGAAATAATCCCATCCGCAATAGAAAATGCCATTAAAAATGCTGCAAATAATCATATCTGCAATGCGGAATTTTACTGCGGCGACGCGGGTGATGTTTTTACCGAATTAAATACTAATGGACTAAATCCCAATATTATTATTGTCGATCCACCCAGAAAAGGCTGCTCCGAAGAGACTCTGTCAGCTATTTTAAACGCCTCCCCTACTAAGATCATAATGATCTCTTGTAATCCTTCTACTGCTGCTCGTGACGCCAGATTTCTTTCACAAAATGGATATTCAATCAATAAAATCTGCGGCGCTGATTTATTTCCGGGAACTAGGCACGTTGAGTGCGTGGTATTGATGTCAAGGAATGAATAGCAGATGCAAGAAAAGTGCCGTAAATTCGGCACTTTTCAGCTTTTATGAAATTGACAGAAGATGAGTGATGCGATTTTTCACTGTCCTCGGAAACAAATCCGGTGTGTCTCGGAGATACAGTATGATTTGATTTACACAAAGCACACGAGGGTATATAGTTCGAGGGAACAGATCGAGATGTAAAATTGTATGTTTTCTTGTCCGTAGAAAAGAGACAGGAAATTTTGAGAAAGAAGTCGAAATAAGGGTTTGAATCCAGTCACCACAACTGCCAAAGAACGCTTATTTTGATACAATTTCAATTACGTTTTCTTTTGCATTTTACGTTTTATTTTGATGCAAAGTATTTTTCATCGCTATTTTGACCTTGAAAATTCCTTATGGGTAAATATATCTACGAACTTTTCACAAGCAACCAACTATCACAAAGAAAGTATAGTTAGGAAAAGAATAAGATAAGAAGTCCATTGAAAATTTCTCGAATTTTCAATGGACAAAACAGGAATACACCCACATGGTAAAAGCATTAAGCGATTCGAGTACAATATCCGTAAACTGACAAGTCCCAAACTAGCGAAGTCGGCTATTCCATTCATGGGTATCCTTTATTGATCCATTATAGATGCCCCAAGATACCACTTATCATCGACAGAGTAAACACAGAACGGGTGATACCGGGAATCCTCTGTCTGCCTATCATCCGGTATGGAATACCATTGACATGCCTGGGGAGTAAAGGGCACAGGAACACCGTATACTTCCGCTTTTATCTCCAGGTTCTTAAAAAACTTGTAATCCTCCCCCTCTTCTTCCTGGAAATGTATGTTATCCATCTGCTGCACTTCTTCAAATACAGCATTTTCAATTAAACATATCAGACATTCTGTTTTCGTCAGCCTGAGCGGAGAATTGGCAGCATAGCTTTCCATACACCATTTATCTTTTATTTCTCCCATAACTTTACATTCACTTGTATTAAAAAGTGCATAAACAGCCGCCGGATTATTCGATTTGAGTGCTTCAATATATGCGTTAGCAACTTCTTCTGGACTATCCATCCCCACATTGGCAGGATATGCATTCGCTTCAAAATCAAATCTTTCCTTTTCGTAAGCGTCAAAGATTACATTGGCATACAGCCAATAACCACTATCCTCCATTCCACCCAGTATGTCATTAAAAGAAAGATAATACTTTCCATCAATGCAGAGTACAGGGATATCATCGCTCATAAATTCATAAAAAACTCCGCCAGTATCTTCCACTCCAACAGAATCATAAAGATACACATTCTCAATGGAAGGAGAATTCAGATCCGGATTTCCTGCTTCAACTTCTTCAAAAAAAGATTCATAGTAATCCAAAGCATATGCATCTTCCCCGTTATAGTAATATGATTTTGTCGGATAACTGAGTCGGATACCCATCTCACCGTCGGCTATAGCCTCTATCATCATTGTATAATAAATTCCCGCTTGCAGAGAGTATGAAGAAGTGTGTGTAGAAACGAATGTATCTGTCGCTCCTTCCAATTTTAAACACGATTTTAAATACGCCAAATTAACAGCAATTTCATCAAGATTACACAACGCATAAAGTGCCTCAGCATCAAAGTTAATAAAAGCATCTAAGTACGCCTCAATCACTTCTTCAGGGCTGTCCATTCCATTGTTATATGGATAACACCCGGATGCAACGAGGGAATATATATTGTCGGATTCATCTGTAGGCAATGTTGTACTTTCGTTCACTGCTGTGGACGCAGAGGTATCCTCTGTTTCTATCATGGATGTTTCATTTGGTTCTTCTTTGGTTATTTGTGCTTCCGTATTCTGCGTTTCTGAGAAAGAATGTGTATCATTTGTCTTCGGCACGTTTTTAGCTCCGCATGCTGTCATCGAAATCAGCATAATAGATACCGACAGTATGTAGATTGTTCTTTTCATTATAAATTCTCCTTGCAAATAAATTTATTCTGACCACTCACAGATGAATCCAAAAGTAGAAAGCGGTGCATCACCCTCAACTCCATCCGATTCATTTGCAGTATCCAGCCAACCGCCTTGATTCACATAATAATCTCCGAAATCAATCGACTGATTTGCATAACGAATCCAATATTCATCTCCTGACCAATTATCGGGCTGTGACACCGCCTCACCCTCATAATTGTACCAGACATCCCAGTTTGTATAAGAAAAATCACTGTTGTCTGTCCACTTCCACTGATTGGTCAGCGTATCGTAATATCCGCCTATCCATATATTTTCTGTACTACCATTCTCTGTAAGACGCATCAAAAAAGACTGTTCCGCTGTCGAGTTGACAGAAGCCAAATGACCGCCCATTTCAACGCACATATTTTCTGCATCTGTCCAGGACATTGACACATCAAAAAACTGATAAGTGTGACCTTGGAATGTCTCCTTATTTTCCGAAGTTTCTGATGTGCCGTTCTCGTTTTCATCTGTTATCTCTGTACTATTCGTATTCAACTGTTCCAAATAGGAAGATGCCTGTTTCGTGACAGGCGTGCCATCATGCAAACGATAATCATCTTCACCATAAAAATACCAAGTACGATATTCAGATGCCATTCCATTGACCCTTCCACCGCCAAAATTCGTGCCGCCAAATACATCAAATACAATATCGCCGTTCTCCTGGATTTGATAGGAATTTCCATCCCACTGCACCAAAGAACCCTGTGTACCGTAATCGGTGGGTAAGCGCACTTCTGTTCCGTCCGGATAATAAAAATTCACTTGGAAAACAAGAATTTGCTGATGGTCAATCTCCATTTCTCCAATTAAATCTCCATAGGGCTTTGAATCATACGAAGCATCATTCTCCTCCCAAGTATAGAAACCGTCTGTCAGCCACTCTTCCGTCAATTCGTAATTGCTGCTAAAATCGGCTTCTTCGTTGATATCCTCTTTCTGATCAATTGATAAAAAGCCTGTATTCTCCTCGGATTTCGATGCAGTCCGATATCCGCAGCCTGTCATCATTAATCCGCAAAGAAGAATTCCACCTAGTGAACGTATTAGTTTTATTGAGCTCATTTTTTATTAAGCCTCCATTTTAAGCTGTTTTGTTCCCATTGATTCTTTTATAGCTTGCAGAAAAAATTATTACCAAGAATAGAGATATAACTATTAAAACAGTGGCAAAGATATACATTCCCGTAAATTTAATATTCTCGCCATCAAGATGCGTAAAATATTCTCTTGCTGTGCTTAATGTAAGATAAGAATACAGTGCATAAGCAAATACCGTAATCAAATGCCCTGGAACATATCGTTTTTTCAGTATTGCCATCAACAAACACAGTATTGCAACTGCCAAAAAAATGATTGCAAAAAACTGTGCATAATGATGACCTTTTTCCGGAGTTGAAACTGGATCATAATTTGAATTTATATATGCCCATGATCCGCCAAAAACTGTGCAATAATTGCTGATATCTACTTCACCTCTGTATTCACGATAATAAGCGCATATTGGAGAGAAAAGTGAAATAATAATGCCAAGCCATTCTATACCATATGCTATAATAAAACGGATTGGCGGTTTCCAGTCAGCATTTTTGGGAAGCAGCCCGGACTTGGCTTTCACACTTTCCGGATCGGAGTCGGATGCAGGCTGCAAATGGAGCGGATTGCCACAATTATGGCAAAAGCTCGCATCCTCCTTCACTTTGCTTCCGCATTTTGAACAGTACATAAAAATCCTCCTTAATATTTTTACAGCATGGTGTTTATGTATTACATATCAATTGTCAATAAAAGCGAGTCATCCTCCAGTATCTGCTCATCCTCAATCTGCATATCTTCCGTCAAATTCTGCTTAATATGCTGATATGTATAGGTCTGGACATTGCGCCCATAATCCAATTCTAAGGAACGAATTTGTTCAAGCAGCGCATCTGGATTGGAAATCTGATCTAGCACAAGATGGAACGCTTCTGACGACGAATTACGAGTATAACGCAGTATACCGCATGTTGTGGACACTGTCATTTCGTTTTCAGAAATTGTCTTTACACAACAACCGTTATCCATCAATGTCTTACGAAGCAATTCTGCATCTGCAAAAGATGTTTCGAAGCGTTCCTTTTTTATTGCATTTCCAGTTACATTTTCAAGCGTCTGCATAACTGCCATAGATGTCAATGTAGAGCATGCAATTACTGCTGCTGATACAAGCGAAATTGTAATAGACATAGAACTCTCCTTGTTATTAATTATTTAAAGTCAACGATTCTGCCGCCCTGGCGTTCACGGAAATCAGAATTATTATCATTATTAACTGATTGTTCCCGATCTTCAGGTGCAGTTGCCAAAACAGCACGTTCTGTTGCCCATTCACGCAATGACAAAATCTGCTCTTTTTGTGTTGCTGACAGTGGCACAGTCTCCCTGATGCACTTGATAAGATCCTCTTTTTCAAGTCCTCTGCCATTATAAAACGCCTCATACATGGCTGCAATAACAATCTGTTCAATTTCGGCGCCCACATAACCTTTGGTCAGATCTGCAAGTTCATAGCAGCACTCTGACGTGATCCGGATATTATGTGCGATCTCTGAATTTTCAGTACGCTTTCTGATATGCAGATCAAAAATCTTTGCCCGTTCGCTGCGGGTCGGTAGATCCGTAAAGAAAATCTCATCAAATCTGCCTTTACGCAGCAGCTCAGGGGGCAGCGCACTGATGTCATTGGCTGTAGCGATTACAAATACTGGTGCTGTTTTCTCCTGCATCCACGTCAGGAATGTTCCGAATACACGGGCAGACGTGCCTGAGTCACCACCGGATTTCAGACCAGTAAAGCCCTTTTCTATTTCATCGACCCATAATACACAAGGAGCAACCGCCTCTGCCGTTGCAATGGCCTTGCGCATATTCTCCTCTGAACTTCCGACCAGACCACCGAAAATTTTTCCCATGTCCAGTTTGATCAGAGGTAATCCCCAGATGGCACTCATGGCTTTGGCAGTAAGCGACTTTCCGCAGCCGGGAACACCGGTAATTAAAACACCCTTCGGTGCTGGTAAATGGTAACGCTTTGCCTGTTCTGACCAGGCATTGTTACGTCTAAGAAGCCATTTTTTCAAATTTTCCAAACCGCCGATGTCATCAAGTGCAAGATCGGTATTGACGAATTCCAATACACCTGTTTTCTTAACTGCCTGATTTTTCTCTTCATGTACAATTTGTAATGCCTTGCTATCTAACCCCTTATTACGGACAATCGCACGACAAAAAGCATTTTCCGCCTCCTGGATTGTCAGACCCAATGCAGCCGATACCAGTTGTTTTTTCTCGTCAGATGCCAGGTGCACCGCTTGTGAATCTAATCCGCAGATCAATTCGTCCAGCACCTCCTCTATTTCATCCTCAGATGGCAGGGGAAAATCCAAAATGGAAATCTCTTTTTCCATATCTTCCGGAATCACCAGTCGTGGAGACAAAAATACCACTGTCTTCCGGTTTACCTTAAGATGCACCAGAATATCGCGAAGCATTCGGACAAGATTAAAATCCATATGCGTTCCACGTTCACTTCCAAAAAACACATGAAAATCTTTTAGGATAAAAATTGCATTTTCGTCACTTTTTTCAATATAACTGATTGCCTTATGAGGATCTGAAGTACCATTGATCCTATTGTCATCGCTAACAAATCCCATAGACTGTGCCCATATGAAAATGCGACGTTTGACCTTAATCAGCCCATCGGTTTCAGAAGCTCGGCGAATTTGTTGAAGTACACGTTCCTCTTCGTAGGAAGAAATATACACATACGGAAATCCTGCATTTACCAAATCAGAAAAATCCCGTTGAAAAACTTTACTGTTACTCATCACGAAAACTCCTTCAATATATTTTTTAGTGTTGCCAGATCCCCCATACCGTTAACGGAAAGGCTGCCGTCTGACAACACTCTAAATTCAAAACGATTCTTATAAGCCAAGATCTGTTCAGGGCAATAACGCCCTGATAAGTAATGAAATCTTTGATTGCTTGATCCTACCAAAGGACGCTGTGTTTCCGGATTATCTATCTGAAATTCACCATCGATCAACAGATCCGTATGCTGCAAAAGCATCTTCACATACGGATTGCCATCGACCATAAGCTGCTCATAAATAAGACCAGTAAATGTAATCACTCCCAAACCTTGCTGTTGTGCAAATTTTGCAAGCTGTGCTACTTCCTCAGATTGTTCAAACGGTTCGCCTCCAAGAATTGTCAAGCCATCAATTTTGCAACACACATTTAAAACCTGCTGAAAAAGTTCCATAAGCGAAACCTCTGTACCACCATTACTGTCCCATGTATCCTTGGCAAAACAGCCTTTGCAATGTCGAGAGCACCCCTGCGTCCAAACAGCCATACGCATCCCTGGACCTTCTGCACGAGTCATAGGTATTATTCTGTGAATCTTCATCTTACAAATCAATCTTTCTGGTACGGGCAGTACTTTGTGGTGTCGCTTTGAAACTTGGCTGTACGGTGATATAATCATACAAAGGCGCCGCAATGTGCGGCTTGATATGCAAAGCTGTTATAAAATCCTCAATTGATGCAAAATCGCCATTTTGTTCTCTGAGGGATATCGCTTTTTTAGCATCGATGATATTCAATCCAGGCAGCGCAGCAAGTTCTTCTTCCGAACAAATGTTAACATTTAAGGAAGAGTGAGACGGTGTGGAAATTGAAGAGGCAGACGGTGAATCTGAAGAACCAAATTTGGTGTAAAGAGTTGCTTCCTTTGGTTCCGACTTCAATGTTTCAGATACAGTTGCCCCACCTTGAAGCAAAGATGTCATAGTACTGTGTAGTTCTTTCCTGTTAATGAATTTCAGATACTTTGCCCGTATATTCATCAACAAAGAAAGAGAAAAAACATGCGAAATAAAAAGAATAAGCAGTATCACTTCCGCATTATCATTCTCAAGTAATACCAAACTGATGAATATAGCGGAAAGTGCCCCGAACAGTCCAAAATATGCCCAATACAATTTGTTTTTCATTTTAATTGCCGGAAAAATAAAGGCTGTAAAAAAAAGTAATGGTACAAATCCCAAGCAGACCCAAGCTGTTTTCTTTAGCTCCCAAATATGCGATTGCCCAGTAATTGTTTCTATGCCATCGCTATGTACCGATCGTAATGCAAGAGCTTTCCAATAACTATTTAGACACAAGATACCTGCTATTATGGAAAATGGTACAATAAGTAAAAGTAAAATCCAAAATACTTCTATTAGAACCTCCTCTAATCGGCGTCGAACAATCATAGAAAGAAATGCAGCTAATATTGCAGACATATCAGCTGCCAAAACCACATTACCAACTATACGGAATTTCTTGCAGTCAGTACGGTTTGCAATGTAGAAAAATGCTGACCACTGTATAAATGGAATGAATGTCAAAATCAGCCATATACTGTTTTGTAATTTCCATACACCACTTTTTGGACCTTGTCTTTTTATTTCAGCCATCTAAAGTCTCCTACCTCTCCGCGTTTGTAATCATGCCATTACGGAATCTTCTGTCCCTTGATCAAGCATCTCCTCACGCTCAAGGTATTCCTGTGTAAACTCAGAATCTTCAATCACAGAATTGGTTAGCTTTTCAACAATAGAAAGATAGACCAAACACTTTTTACCTTTTACACCATGTGTTTCTGCTTTAATTTCTCCGTTCGGAAAAATTCTAATCTGAATTTTTGCCATAATCTCCACTCCTAATTTGTACTATGTGTTGAAGTATCTCGAACTCCACTTTTTTAAATTATCTTTCGCAAAAGAACTCCTTTTGTGAAAAGGTGATATAATTGTACATATAGCTTTTCTCCAGTATATCACATTTTTCCTAAAAAGTCAAGCTGTATCAACAAATTTCGTCAATTGGATTGTAGAAATTTAATTTAACTCTTTGTGCATATTTAACAAATCAGGAGGCAGGAATGGAAAGATTTAATATCTATCATAGACAAGACGGGCGTTACGAAGGTCGTATTTCAAGAGGAAAACGAAAAAACGGCAAGAGACGTTTTCAGTATTTCTTCGGACACAGTCGTGAAGAGGTTCAGGATAAGATGACAGCAGCCCGCAGGCATGATTTAAATGGTAATTGCTGTAAAACTGTTGAGCAGATCTTCTTTGAATGGTTCAAGAGCATT
>CAJTLC010000015.1 GCA_910576995.1 uncultured Ruminococcus sp. | reverse complement strand
TCGTCAAAATTTGCCGAAAAGACGTGCATTTTATTTTTATGTGAACACGCTCTAATTGTTGGGCGTCAGATCTGATTGTCTGCAAAGATTTTCATAAGCGGACAACATGGAGTATGTTCCCGACATGAAACTAAGATCAGTAATCGTTCCCGTATATTCGCCGTCGATAAATATATAACAATCGTTATCATTTCCGGTGGAAACAAGATCTATCACGGAAGAACCGCCGTCTTTGAATGTATATTTAGCGGTGAAAACAGGTTCTTCAAGCTTTGGTTCTGCGTCGATATCAATACCCGTGATATTCAGATAGGAGAACGTGTTGTAAAACGTCTCAAAATAGCTTTTCAGTTCGGCATTGTTGAGATCAATCTCCGTACCGCGGCATTCCGCCTTCATTGAAGCTGAATCAAAAGTAAATTTATCCGAAAGCCCGCTGCAATTTATCTCAAAATCCGTAATGCTGTACATATTTGCATTTTCAACGCTTTGCGTGATAAAGTCGAAAACTTCGTAGTCGATAAATTTAAGATCGGAGGCGTAATAAACTTCGACCTGCTTTGAATCGGTCATATAAGTATGGGTATAAGTTTTTGCTTCGCTTCCGAAATGGCTCATAAGAATAGTGCGCTGAGTTCCGTCCGCACCCGTTACAATAAATTCCGCGGCGGGTTCGTCAAAATTAAATGTTTCCATGTCGTCATCGGATTCGGGATACATAATTTCCGCCGTCAAACGAGTGATAAGCGTTACCATGTTAGAAGGCTTCGTCTGATTTACGGTCAGCATACTGTATTCTTCGGGAAGCTGCCACAAACCGGCATTCGTATCAAAAGTCAGGTCGTACACAACATCGCCATTCTTTTTCAGCGTCATACCAACAATATCGTTGTCGGTATACGGAACGAAACTGTCATTCTTAAGATTTATTCGGTCGAATATCAGAGATTCGCCGTCGGACGCCGAAATTGCATAAATATTATTCTTTTCGGAAGTGTAAGCGTAATAATAATCCCCGGTAGGGCTGATATCGCCGATATAGAGCGTATGAGATTCATCGCCGCTGAAAACCGTGATCGTATACGGATCGTTCAGACCGTATTTCTGCTTATTCTCATCATTCGCCTCACCATAACTGTCATGGGCGGTAAGATTGGAGAGAAACGTACAGATTCCGCTGAACACATCTTGTTTCAGATCGAAAACATCGTCGGAAGAATCGGTCATTTTCCAGCTATTATCTGTATATTCGGCAGTATAGCTGCCATCGCTGTTGTCGATCCGGATCTTTGTAAGTGAAGCTTCGTCAAGTTCGAAGAGAACTTTGTCCGCAGCGCTTATTTCTTCCTGCCTGGTTTCTTTTTCGCTTTTGGATTTAATTGCAAAAAAAGACGCCATGGATATGCCCGCTGCCGCTGCGAGAGCGACAAGAGCAATAATACCTTTTTTCATTAAGCATATCTCCTTTTCAACCATACGGCAACGCCTGCGAGGGCGAATGCGGCAGGGATTATGAAGAATAATCTTATAGCTTTCGAAGCTTCGTTTCCGTCCTCGAAGATCATAGTGTCGTAGGTGTTGGATTTTTTTGCGATACCCATATCCGTATCGGTATCATAAAGCCATGTATTGGAGAATGTGGCGAGCATACGCGAACCGGAAAGCTTTTCCGTAGTTCTGCTGTTGTCGAGGAAATCGTCCGCGCCGATAGCGATAAGTTTTGCGCCGGTCTGCTTGTTGTATGAATAGTATCCGAGAGCGAGGGGAGACTTAGTCTTTTCTTTGGCTTCGGCAGCCGTAATATCGTCGCCGCCCATAGGAATGCTTTCAGTAGAGAAATCGGTTGCTTCTTCATTGAGAGGCAGATTCTCGATTATCGTATTTTTCTCGATCATTTCGCTGGAAGAAGACAGCTCATAGAAGCTTCTCGCATGAGAGAGACCCGCAGTTAAAGTGCCTTTGAGAATCTGATTGTTAAGATCGGTAGTCAGATCTTCCGTTGCGTCCTCGGCAGGGTAGGGGTAAGAGACTATAAAGTAATTTCCGTCGTATTTAGTTCCGTCGTCCTCAACATTGGGATTTTTATGCATATAATCCTCATTCGTTTCCTTTACAATATTGTAATCCATTGCAAGTTCGAATTTTGCGAGCAGATATTCGATATTCTCAAATCTGCCCTCGGTTTCGCATGGAGGGAGGAGCATTGAAATCGCGCCGCCGTTGTCGATATATTCGCTTAGTTTCTGACGGTCGTCCATTGAAATGTCCTGCTGCGGGGCGGCAAGATAAATGATAGCGGTATCTTTCGGAACGGAATCTACTGTAGACAGGTCGAGAGATTCAACTTCGTAGTTGTTTCCCTTGACATAATCCGCATAATCTCTGTATGAATTTTCCAAAGTATTTTCGCCGTAACCCTCAAGGAAGTAAATAACGGGAAGTTCCCCGGTAGTGCATACGTGAATAGCGCCTGCGATAAGGTTTTCGCCGCAGTATTCGATAATGTTGTTGGAATCCTGCTGAAAAAGGTGACCGAATGGAATATGGCGCACATTATCGCCGCTTTTTACAAATATATCCGCAAGACCAACGTCGAATCTGCCGTCGGGATTAAGAGAATTCATAAGTTCAGTATCGGCATTGGGATCGAAACAGGTAAGCGTAACATTATCGCGTTTGTCAAGTTCCGTAAGAGTGTGATAAAGCGGCAGATAACGCGGAACATTTTGGAGATCCACAAGCTGCGACAGAAAGTAAATTTCAACGTCCTTATCGGCATTTTTGTCAAGAATTTCGACGGTTACTGGGTCTATGGTATATCTGCCCGTAGGGGTCATGTCGAATATTTTGTCATAGTAGCTGAATATCATGTTTATTGGAACAAATATCAGCAGGATAAGAACGGCAAGTATAAATGCGAATGCGCCCGAAAGATTAAATTTTTTCTTCTTCATTGACGATCAACCTCTCTTCCAGCGTCTTTTTTCGATAACAATGTAATTCCATGCAAGGCAGACGATGATAGCCGACGCAAAGAATACGAGATCGGAAAGTCTCATGAAGCCCTGCGAGAAAAATGCGAATCTCGGCTGCGCGGCAAACGCGTACAGCGTACTCTGGACAGCGGGGTACTGCGCGATAAAGTCCGTCTGTGAAAAATCGTCGATAAAAAGAAGGATAAACATGAAAATTTCGCCGATTACAGCGGCGATGATAGAATTTTCCGTGAACGACGAAACAAGCTGACCGAATGCAATAAACATTGCGCCCCAGCAGAAAAATCCGATATAAGCGCAGATAAGAGGCCCGATAACGACTTCGCCTTTTATGGAGGCATATATCGGGAATATCAGCGAACTTACTATCATAAAGAGGAATGCCGTAAGATTTGCAAGATATTTTCCGAGAATGATCTTGACAACGCTTACAGGCGACGTCATGAGCAGCACTTCCGTTCCGAATTTGCGTTCGTCGGCGAATGTACGCATAGTAAGTATGGGGATAAGGAAAATAAAGTAGAAGATCAGGTTGTAGAAAATTTCAGGAAATGTAAATCTAAGTACCGCAGACGGAAGATTGCCCAGCAGATTATTGAACATCTGCGTGATCAGAAACGTGAACAGCGCCGTCATAACATAGGCGAACGGCGTATAGAAGAAGGACTGCACATCCTTTTTGTAAATCGAAAACATTATTCTTCGTCCTCCTTTTCCGAGACGTCGGCATCCTCTGATTCCGCGTTTATCTCATCGAAAAGCTCTTCAAGACCTGATTTTTTTGACTTTTTATTTATAAGTTCCATGAATACCGATTCCAGATCGGGCTTTTCCGTGTAGATTTCGGAAATCTGTATATTATGCCTGATCATTTCAGTCATGATCTCATTTTTAGCGTCGCCGCCGTCGCCGTCAAGCTTCACTCTGAAATTGAAGAAATCGTTGCCCTCGGCGTCGATCTTTTCGATTTCCTTGACGCCTTTTGCAAGTTCGATGATATTTGAGGCCGCAGCCCTGCTTCCCTTGATCTTTACATTGAGGAAGAGATCGCCGCCCAGCGATTTTTCGAGATTTTCTATAGTGTCGACCGCCTTGATATCGCCCTTGTTGATAATAACGACGCGGTCGCATACGGCGCTGACTTCGGAGAGGATGTGGGAACTGAAAATTACGGAATGTTCCTTTTTCAGATCCTTGATTATCTGTCTTACCTCAACAACCTGATTGGGGTCGAGACCTACGGTAGGTTCGTCGAGGATAAGAAATTTCGGGTTGCCGAGAAGAGCCTGCGCAAATCCGACGCGCTGTTTATAGCCTTTTGAGAGATTCTTTATCAGCTTTTCCTTAACGTCTGTAATTTTCAGAAGTTCCATGACGCGCTTTATTTCCGAACTCTTTTTCGCCATGGGGATTCGCTTTAATCCCGCGCAGAAGGAAAGGTATTCCTTAACGCGCATATCGGGGTAAACGGGAGGAATTTCGGGAAGATAACCGATATTTTTCTTCGCCTTTACGGATTCGGAGGCGATATCGCAGCCGTAGATGCTGACTTTTCCGTTGGACATCGGAAGATAGCCTGCGATCATGTTCATTGTGGTTGACTTTCCGGCGCCGTTTGGACCCAAAAAGCCAAGAATCTCATTATCGTTTATTGTAAAGCTTATGTTGTTTACAGCTCGGTTCTGGCCGTAATACTTTGTTAGATTTTCAATAGTAATCATGAGCTTCTCCTTTCTTTAATTATGAACATACTCATGAAGGAGATGTTCTATTATAATAGTATATATTCGCCGCTGTTTACATACTTTAACATTATGACAGATAAATATAAATATAAGATTAACAAAATAAGAACAAATTGTTAAACATAAAGGTTTATATGTGCAAAATACAATAAAATAATAACGGTTTAGTGTGTAAATTATGTGAAAGAATATTGTAGGAGTGATGAATCTTGAACATTAGGTAAAAACATAATCTTTTTTAACATACGGGCAATAAACTTCATTTTTTCGTATCAGACCGCATAGACAAATTATACAAAAAAAAAATGTGCAATTGTGCATTGCACCAAAAATTATTGAATGTATTATGTAAAACAATGCAAGGTGTTGACATCGGCTGAAATTTATTCTATAATAAATTAAGAAAATAGTTTGAAAATTGCGTGTAGTTTCCGTAAATCAACACGCAGCATACGAAGTATTTTCGTATACGTTCTGCCCCCGTGTCAGGGCAGGTAAACCATTTTTAAAACCAAATTATATTTATTGAGAGGGGTTAAAAAAATGATAAGCAAGAAGAATAAGGCATTGGCTGCCGGCGTTCTCGCTGCTGCTATGTCAGCTACAGCTATCGTTCCTTCATTTGCATCTGCTGCAACACCGCAGGCAACAGAAGGCGGCGCTAACGAGTCATATGCCAAGATGTTCGAATCACTTTACGACGACGTTATTACTAACGGTCAGGAAAACGGCTATCTTTCAAAGAAAAACAATGGTTCCGGAACTTTCGGCGTACCTTACCACTCAGTTGAAACTCTTTGCGTAGAAGCTCCTGACTACGGTCATGAGACTACTTCCGAGGCTATGTCCTATATTTCATGGGTAACTGCTATGCACGACGTTCTCGTTCAGAATGGCGTTATCGACGGCTCTACAGGCGATTTCCAGAAGGGCTGGAAGACTATGGAAGCTCTTATCCCCGGCTGGTCAAAGAACGCTTACGGCGCAGGCAAAGTTAAGTATGATACGATCTGGAAGCAGGACAAACTTAAGGCTGATACTGCTGAAGAGGGCGCTGATCCCAGCGAATATCCCACAGAGCAGAACGGCGTTGACGCTATCAACCCGATCTATAACGACATGAAGTCCGCTTACGGCAGTGACAACGGTTACTACCTCATGCACTGGCTTGCCGACGTTGACGACTGGTATGGTTTCGGCGGTTCAAGAGATGGCGGTTCTTACAATGCTGACAGCACAAAGCTTACATTTATCAATACATTCCAGCGCGGCGAGCAGGAATCATGTTTTGAAACTGTTCCTCAGCCTTGTCTTGAAGAGCTGAAATACGGTATGGAAGGCAGCGGCGATGACCAGAACGGTATCAAGGCTATCTTCAACGGTAAGGATAAAGTTCCGAAGCAGTATGCTTTCACAAACGCTCCCGACGCCGAAGATCGTGCTATTCAGGCTGTTTACTTTGCTAACCAGTTCGGTCTTGACTGCGGAGAAGTTTCCGGTCTCGCAGGTAAGATGGGCGACCAGTGCCGTAACGATATGTTCGATAAGTACTACAAGGCTATCGGATGCTGGAAGAACGGTCAGGGTATCGCTACTCCCTCTTCAGGTCTTGATTCACAGCACTTCCTCATGGCTTGGTATACATCATGGGGCGGACAGCTTGACGCTTCATGGGGCGAGTATCAGTGGGCTTGGCAGATCGGCTGCTCGCACTCGCATCAGTTCTATCAGAATCCTCTTGCTGCTTACGCTCTTGCATATGATGAACATATCAACAGCGGTATGAAGTCCAAGAACGCTACTCAGGACTATGTTAAGTCTCTCCAGAGACAGATCGAAATGTATCTCTGGCTCCAGTCTGCTAACGGTCCGTTCGCAGGCGGATGCACAAACTCTCCTAACGGTAAGTACGAGAACGAATCGAGAACAGGCGGCGATATCACTAACGATGTTAACTCCACATTCTATGATATGGCTTACGTTGAGCATCCTGTATACGCAGACCCGGGTTCAAACCACTGGATCGGTAACCAGGTATGGTCTACACAGCGTCTTGCTGAACTTTACTACTATGTAAAGACTAAGGGCGATAAGTCCGAGGGTCAGCTTTACGGCGGTCTTTCTCTTGAAGACGCTCTCGAGAATCTTCTCAGCAGATGGATCGACTGGTTCCTTGAGAATACAAAGTTCAACTATGTTGCTGAAGACGGTACGGAAATGGCTTACGCTATTCCTTCAAGCCTTGACTGGAGCGGTTCGCCTGCTTCATGGAACGGCACATATGATGAGAACGCTAACAGCGGTCTTACCTGCAAGATTACAGGCTACGGACAGGGAGATATCGGATGTGTATCTTCACTCTGTAATACTCTTATCTTCTACGCTGCTGCTAATAAGGTAGACGCTTCCGCTTCTCAGAATCCGAAGGGTACAGAGCGCGGCGAAAAGGCTCTCTTCCTCGCTAACAGACTCATGAGCGCTCAGTGGAATGCTGGTCGTGACGATATCGGTATCGCTTATGAAGATCATAACGACAATCTTAAGAGAATATTCACTCAGGAAGTTTTCATTCCGGATTACTACAACGGTACAATGCCTGACGGTTCACCTCTTAAGCCCGGCGTTACATTCAGCGACATTCGTCAGTCCTACGCTGATGATCCTATGTATCAGGAAGCTAAGGCTGTTTACGATAAAACCGGTGAAACGCATGATTACACATACAAGCTCCACAGATTCTGGCATATGGGCGACGCTCTTATGACTACAGGTACTATGGCTCTTCTCTATCCTGATGTTAAGCCTCTTCCCGACGGTTATGATCCTGATGAAGATCCTTCTGATGACAATATCCTCTGGGGCGACGCAAACGTTGACGGCAAGGTTGAGATCGCTGACGCTACTCTCATCCTCCAGTACCTCACAAATAAGGACGAATACAAGCTTACCGATAAGGGTATGAAGAACGCTGACTGCGCTAACAATGGCGACGGCGTAACTGCTCTTGACGCTCTCGCAATCCAGAAGATGGATGCAGGTATCTACAAGCAGAGCGATTTCCCTGTAACGGAATAATTTAAAAATTAATATATCGCATAGAAAAGCTGCCGAGCAATTCGGCAGCTTTTTGTTGTTGTTTTAGAATTGTAAAATAGCACAAAAAAATCTCCTTACCCTAAGGTAAGGAGATGGTGCGAGTAATGGGACTTGAACCCATACGTCCTTCGACACACGCCCCTCAAACGTGCCTGTCTGCCTATTCCAGCACACTCGCATTAGTCATTTCCTGACTGCTTTAATATTATACCACATTATTTTTCATTTGTCAAGCCTTTTTTAAAAAAATTCAAAAAATTTTTGGATTAGAATATTGAGTGTACGAAGAATCTAAGATACTGAACAGGCTCTAAAATACCTGTAAAACGGAAAATGCGCGCATCCTTTTGTAAAAATCTGTCAAAAAGATGCACGCATTGTCAACTTTTAAATAGAATTAGTGGTTGCGGAGATGATTCGCATTCCCTTGATCTGATAACTGCCATTCGTCTCGGTCAGCTTGAATTCCACTGATTTGGAGGAAACTTTTGGCAGCCATTCAGGGCGTTCGTCAATGTAATCGACAGTCACAGTGTAATCACTGCCGCTTTTAGTTGCAGACTTGATCTCAGGTGAATATGTAAAGGTGATCGGCTCTACAGGGACGTTGTAGGATTTGGATTCTTCATTGTAGTAGAAACGATTATCCGCAGGACCGACAGTCGCATGAGTAAGCGGAGGAAGATCGTCGCCAAACAGCTTAACAGCGTATGATTCTACATCTATAGCTGGAATTTTGACTACATCGAAGGTCATTTCATAATTATCGAGAACGCCGTCGGTCATGATCATTGACCAGATAGCGGCTGTAATGACCTGATCGGAAGGCAGCTCGGTAGGATCGGCGAAAGACTCGATATCCATAACTACAGCAGGATATATAACATTTTCGAAGCCCTCTTTTTTTGAATCGCCCGAAGTGTAGCTGCCGAACATATCGATACCCTTGGCTATCACGGTTACAAGTCCGACACACGCCAAAGCTGCAAAAATCACGCCGAATACTGCGTAGAAGCTTTTTTTCAATCTGCCGCTTTTATGCTTTTCATCGTCGGATTCAGTTTTTTCACTGCGGTGATTAATGATCTCTTCAGGATCTTCATCGAGAATCTTTTCAAGAGCCGAAGTGAGTTTGCCACTGTTATTTTTCTGAAATTCAGACTCTTCAACAATATCGTCATCAGATTCGGATTTTGAAGTTTTTTTCTTCCTTCTGGATTTTTTATCTGATTTCTTGGGCTTTTTCTCCTCGTCGGAATCTTCTTCAAATTTTTCAGCGGTTTCTTCGGCGAAATCGGATTCTATGGGTTCAGATTTGGAATTTTCAGAATCCTGCTTGATTGCCTTGATGACAGAATTGTCAAAAATTTCTTCGGAAGCTTCAACTTCATCTGCTGCGTTACTTAATTCGATCCTTCTCTCAGCTTCTTCGGCAGCCCTTTTTTCAGCTTCAATGCGCTTCCGCTCAGCTTCTTCGGCAGCCCTTTTTTCAGCTTCAATTCGTTTCTGCTCAGCTTCTTCGGCAGCCTTTTTTTCAGCTTCAATGCGCTTCCGCTCAGCTTCTTCGGCAGCCCTTTTTTCAGCTTCAATTCGTTTCTGCTCAGCTTCTTCGGCAGCCTTTTTTTCAGCTTCAATGCGCTTCCGCTCAGCTTCTTCGGCAGCCCTTTTTTCAGCTTCAATTCGTTTCTGCTCAGCTTCTTCGGCAGCCTTTTTTTCAGCTTCAATGCGCTTCCGCTCAGCTTCTTCGGCAGCCCTTTTTTCAGCTTCAATTCGTTTCTGCTCAGCTTCTTCGGCAGCCTTTTTTTCAGCTTCAATGCGCTTCCTCTCAGCTTCTTCGGCGGCCTTTTCCTGCGCACGTAAAGCTTCATAATCGGGAAGTTCGCCTGAAATTACAATCTTTTTCCTGCGATTCGTTTTAGGTTCTTCGGCTGATTTTTCCGCAGTCAGGGAATTGAGCAAATCATCCACCGACATATTATCAATTTTGCTGTTGTAAACTTTCTTGGATGGCTCGGAAGTAGTTTTACGGGATTCGTCGGAACGCTTGGCGTTCGTCAGATTATTGAGCATATCATCAAGATCTTTTCTGATAGCCATAAAGACCTCCTTTATATAAAGTTATCTGATTTGACCGTTTCCGTCGATCAAATATTTTACGGTTGTCAGTTCCATAAGTCCCATAGGTCCTCTTGCGTGGAGTTTTTGAGTAGAAATTCCGATCTCCGCGCCTAATCCAAATTCTCCTCCGTCTGTAAAACGTGTTGAAGCGTTTACATAAACAGCTGCCGCGTCAACTTCTTTCTGAAATTTCCGCGCAGCGTCAAGGGATTTCGTAACTATGCATTCGGAATGCCGCGTGCTGTATTTTCTAATATGTGCGATAGCTTCGTCGATCGAATCGACAACTTTCACGGCGATAACATAGTCGTTGAATTCCGTCGCGTATTCGGTTTCAGAAGCCTTTTCAACGGAATCGCCAAGAATCTCAATAGTTTTGTCACAGCCGTAGATCTTCACATTGTGAGTCTTGAAACGATCGGCGATGACGGGGAGAAATTTTTCAGCAGCGTCTTTATGAACGAGCAGGCTTTCAATCGCGTTGCAAACAGAAGGACGCTGGGTTTTGGCGTTGTCTGTAATGTTTGCAGCCATTTCGATATCTGCGGAAGAATCCACATAAACATGGCAGTTTCCTGCGCCGGTTTCAATGACGGGAACGGTTGCGGTATTAACAACGGCTTGAATAAGGCGCGCGCTGCCGCGGGGTATAAGAACGTCGATATAACCGTTCAGTTTCATAAGTTCGTTTGTTGTTTCACGGGAAGTATTTTCGACAACCTGAATGATATCGGCAGGCAGACCGACGGATTTCAGAGCTTGACGCATAATTTTGCCGAGACAAATATTTGAATTTATCGCTTCCTTACCGCCCTTGAGAATAACTGCATTGCCTGCTTTCAGACAGAGCGCGGCAGCGTCGACGGTAACATTGGGGCGCGATTCAAAAATAATACCGATAACGCCCAGAGGAACGCGTGTCTTTGTAATGCGGAGACCGTTCGGACGAACGAATCCGTCAGTAACCTGACCAACAGGATCGGTAAGAGCTATTAGTTCGTTAATGCTCTTAACCATTCCGGAGATTCGGTTTTCATCAAGTTTCAGGCGATCCTGCATTGCCTTTGACATACCGTTTTCGTCGGCAAGTTTCAGATCTTTGGAATTTTCCTCGATTATCAGATCGGAGTTTTCTATAAGAGCCTTTGCGACGGCGTCGAGAGCCATATTTTTTAAATTCGTAGACGCGCCTGCTATAGCGGCTTCGGCAGCCTTTGCATTAACGCCTAATTGTAATACGTAATTCATGTGTTTCACCTCGTAAAATTAATGTTTAGCCATAAATATAGTACCGATCTCTTTGTCTTCAAAAAGATCGTAGAGAAGTTCAGGGTCTTTACCGTTCATGATCACCATATCGATACCTGCTTCGGAAGCGATCTTGGCGGCGTTGATTTTCGTTGACATTCCGCCAGTTCCCAGTTCCGAACCTGCGCCGCCTGCAAGAGTTTCTATTTCGGGCGTGATCTCCTCGACAACGGAGATCGGTTCGGCTTCGGAATTTGTATGCGGATCGTCGGTATACAGCCCGTCAATATCGGAGAGAATAAGCAGCAGGTCTGCGCCTGACAAAGACGCGACCAGAGCGGAGAGGGAATCGTTTTCGCCGATCTCCAGTTCCAACTCGTCGATAGCTATGGTATCGTTTTCATTGACGATAGGGATAACGCCCATTTCCACTAGCGTTTCGATGGTATTTTTAAAATTCTCACAATGGCTGGGGTTATTGATGATAGTTTTTGTTAAAAGGATCTGCGCGACTGTCACGCTGTATTTTTCGAACATATCATCGTAAACGTGCATAAGTTCGCATTGACCGACGGCTGCGACAGCCTGTTTAAGCTTTGTATCTTTGGGTTTTCTGGCAAGTCCGAGTTTGCCTGTTCCAAGACCTACCGCGCCCGAAGAAACCATGATTATCTCTTTGCCGGAATTATGGAGATCGGAGATGGTGCGGACAAGATTCCGCATTCGGCGAATGTTTAGTTTGCCTGTAGAATGGGCAAGAGTTGAAGTTCCGAGTTTAATAACAATACGTTTTTTATTGGAAATGTTTCTCATAAACAATACTTCCTTGAATTAATTAACTTTATTTTGCGGCTTGCCGTTTTGCCATGATTCAATATTTTGACAAACAATGTCAAAAAGCCGAAGTCTTGTTTCGTAAGCAGCCCATGCCGTATGAGGCGTAATAAGGCAGTTTTTGGCAAATTTCAGCGGCGTATCGGGTTTCATTGGCTCTTCCGCAAGAACATCGAGATAAGCGGCGGCAATTTTATCATTGTTGAGCGCGTCCGCGAGTTCTCGTTCATTAACGACGGGACCGCGCGAAGTGTTGATAAGCACTGCCGACTGCTTCATAACATTCAGGAGTTCAGCGTTGACTATGCCTCGCGTTTGATCTGTAAGAGGACAATGAAATGTAAGAAAATCAGCCTTTTTTGCGGCTGTGTCAATGTCGGCGGTTTCGTAGGGACAATTTCTCGGCTTCGTCCTTGTACTTATTATAATGTGCATACCGAATGCAGAGGCTATCTCGGCAGTTTTTTTGCCGATTGCTCCAAAACCGACGATCGAGAGCGTTTTCCCGGCAATTTCAGCTGTTGGAATCGGAAAATACGAAAAGCAAGGGGAAGTCTCCCATTCGCCGTTTCTTACCGCGCCGTCGTATTGCCTTATGCGGCTGCAATGATCGAGAATATAGGCGAAAACTTGCTGAGCGACGGCGTTTGTGGAATACTGCCCGGCATTGCAGACAATTATTCCCTTTTCTTTTGCAAAATCAATATCCACATTATTGAATCCTGTTGCAAAAAGACCGATATATCGTATATTCGGGCAGCTTTCCATTATTTCGCGTGTGATTTTGACTTTGTTGCAGAGAACTATCTCGGAGTCGCCGATATGGGCGGCTGTTTCTTCGGGCGAAGTCATGGGAAACAGCGAGATTTCACCGAATTTTTCAAGAGCCTGCGGGAATATGTCGTTATTGCATATCATCGTATCCCAGTCGAGTACGGCTATTTTCATGATTCCGTATTACCCTCGGCAGCTTCACTGGCTGAAGAATTTTCTTCGGCAGGCATTTTCTTCTTGAAAATAATCGAAGTAATAAACGCGATTACAAGAAGGATAAGTTCAATAAGACCAAGTATGTAGAACCAAGTTCTGTTTTCGGAGATCCAGACTGTCAGCGAAAGCGGTATTGCGATTGCTAAAATAAGCTGAAACGGCTTTTTCTGAGTTGTGAATCGATAGATGAAGAAAACAAGAGCGAGCGCAGAGAAAATGAGATGCATATTAAATGGAAATGGGAAAAGGTTTGGCTTTTCTATTTCCTGAGAAGCCATAAGCGACAGCATTTCAAGATTTAACATAAATACTCCATTCCGCGAATACGGGACTGTTTTACGGCGAACAGACAACCAAGTATATCAGGCGCAAAAGCCTATCTTTTTTTATTATACCACACATGAAATAAAATTTCAACTGTTTTTATAAATTTAGTTTTGCCAAAAAATTTTAAAGATTTGTAATAAATGCTGAAAAATCTATTGACATTGGCTCTTAAAAAGTGTATAATAGTATTATTGCATATATGTTCGCGGTTCATAACTGGATTTCGGACGTATTTGCCAAAATTGCTTTTTGGCAGTAATTGCAGCCTTGTTTTAAATCATTTCGCGGAGTTGAAATGTTTTTGCCTGCGATGATATATAAACATGATCGGGACGTTTTGTCCGAAGTTTCGGAAAGCTGCGGAGTATAGCTTTCCGTCAATATATATTACAAATGAATAAAATAATGCGGCATTTACCGCCTGAGAAGTAGTTAAGTTGTATGATTAAACTTATATTTACGAAAAGGAGGTAATGCACTGTGATGAATCCTGTTATAGTGGCAGTATTGATACTTGTTGCTCTTATTGCCGGCGCTGCGGCAGGCGCTTTTATCGCGTATAAAAAAGGCGTGGGAGCAGGCGTTGAACAGCGTAAGCGTGAAGCGGAATCTATAGTCGGTTCTGCTGAACAGCAGGCGGCGCGCATTATCGGCGACGCGGAAAAGGACGCCGATACCAAGAGAAAGGGCGCGCTTATCGAAGCGAAAGACGAGATACATAAGCTTCGCAGCGAAGCCGACAAGGAAATCAAGGATCGCAGAGCAGAGCTGTCGCGTCAGGAAAGACGTATGCAGCAGAAGGAGGAAAATCTCGATAAGAAAACCGATAATCTTGAGAAAAAAGAAGACGCTCTCAGCCAGAAAATAAAGAGTGCGGAAGAAAAACTCAAGGAAGCTGAGCAGATCAAAAAGTCTCAGATGGATATTCTTGAGAGAATCTCGGAATTTACTAAAGATCAGGCTAAGGAATACATACTTTCTAAGCTTGAGGACGATCTTGTACACGAAAAGGCTGTTAAGATAGCAGCTTACGAGCAGCAGCTCAAAGACGAATGCAACGAAAAGGCAAGAAGTCAGATCTCTCTTGCTATTGCAAAGGTTGCCGCCGATCAGGTTTCGGAGGCTGCCGTATCTGTAGTTCCGCTGCCGAATGATGAAATGAAAGGACGTATTATCGGACGCGAGGGACGCAACATCAGAACTCTCGAAACGCTGACGGGCGTCGATCTTATCATTGACGATACGCCGGAAGCGATCACCCTTTCATGTTTTGATCAGATCCGACGCGAAGTTGCAAGACTTGCTCTTGAAAAACTTATTGCAGACGGAAGAATACATCCGACCAGAATTGAGGAAATGGTCGATAAGGCTCGCCGCGAGGTTGAATACAGAATCAAGCAGGAGGGCGAAAGAGCTGTTATCGAAACAAATGTTCATGGTATTAATCATGAACTTATCAAGCTTCTCGGACGCTTGAAATTCCGTACAAGCTACAGACAGAATGTTCTTGATCATTCTATCGAAGTTGCGAAACTCAGCGGCGTTCTTGCTTCCGAACTTGGCGTTGACGCTAATGTGGCAAGGCGCGCGGGACTTCTCCACGATATTGGCAAGGCGCTCACATCAGAGATCGAAGGTTCGCACGTTCAGATAGGCGTGGACGTTTGTAAAAAATATAACGAAAATCCCGTTGTTATTCATGCTGTTGAAGCTCATCATAATGACGTTGAACCGAAAACGGTAATTGCCTGCATTGTTCAGGCTGCCGATGCAATATCCGCAGCAAGACCTGCCGCACGAAGCGAAAACTACGAAAGCTATATCAAGCGTTTGCAGAAGCTTGAGGAGATCTGCAACTCCTATGACGGCGTTGAAAAATGCTTTGCTGTTCAGGCGGGCAGAGAAGTAAGGATCATGGTTGTTCCGGAAGTCATCAACGACGAAAAAATGGTGCTGGTTGCAAGACAGATCGCACAGCAGATCGAGACGGAGATGGATTATCCCGGACAGATCAAGGTTAATCTTATTCGTGAAAGCAGAGTTACTGACTACGCAAAATAGCGGCTTACTGCGGACGGTATTCGTCCGCAGTTTTTTATTTGCAAAGATTCTGTATCGGTATCGATGAGTTTGGCAAACGGATTATGAATAGCTGGTTCTATATTTTCAGAGGTGATTTTATGAATAAAGCATTCAAGCAAATTATAGTATCGACTGCCGCGGTCGTGCTGACAACTGCCGCTTCAGTGACTTTTAATGTTTTTGCAGCATGGAAACAGGTTGGCGTGCTTGGCGATCTTAATCATGACGGCATAGTCAATGTTGCGGACGCCGTTTTGCTGACGAAACATCTTCTTTCCGATACGCCTCTTGGCGTCGGCAGCGGTTATGACGTTGAGGGCAAATACATCGGAATAGGCGAAAATAAAGCTTCCCTTGCGGAAAAAATTCTTGATACCGCAGATATCGACCAGAACGGCGTTGTTGATATTTACGACCTTGTAATAATGCGTCAGCAGATAATTTCGGGTAATTTTATTCCTGTTCGCGAATGGCTGGCTGAATCAGAAACCACCACTGTGCCGACAACAACTTCATCAGGCGAAACTACAACGACTGCTGCGAAATTTATTTCGCCTCCGGTTCGCGATCTTTACGGTTCGCTGCCGTCTCAGGGAAATGCGGAGATAGTTGTATTTTATGTAGATTTTCCCGACTGCACCTTCAACTATCTTCCTGAGTGCGGAGAGATAAAGAAAATGGCGTTTGGCGAGGAAAATACGAAAAGCAGCAATTATCCGTTTGAAAGCATGAGCGCATTTTACAGCCGTTCATCAAAGGGCGCGATGAAGCTTGACGGCGAAGTTTACCGATATACCGCCAAAAATAACAAGGCAAGCTATGAGGGAGACGTCTGGCATATCGATCTCGTAAATGAGATAATATCCGAAATGGACGAAGAAGTGGATTTTTCGAAATTTGACGGAAACGGCGATAAAGTCGTTGACGCGATTCTTATAAATGTTCCTGAAGCGGCTGGAGGGGATAACTGGTGGCCGGCTGCGGGGCAGTTCGGCGGGGATTCGCACAACAGGGCTGACGGAATGGATATCGGTCATGTTATCGTTGGAAATGCCGAGATAATTTCCGCGTCCGACTATAAAAATTTCAATAGTACATATCTTCACGAAATGGGACACTGTATGGGACTTCCCGATTATTATCTCTATGAAGTTGACGATTTTCAGGGAATGCACGGAGCGGCAGGCTTTGAATTGATGGACGACGCAAACTGCGATTTCGGAGCGGCTTCCAAGCTTATGCTGGGGTGGTATACTCCCGAACAGGTGCAGATATTCGGCGAAAATGACAAAAGTCGTACGTTTAAACTGAATTCTTCCGTTGCGGAAAATTCTAATTGCATAATAATTCCGAGGAAAAATATCAATAATAACTATAATTCAGAGTTCTTTATAATAGAATTTTCCGAATTAAAGGGAAATAATACTGCTCTTAAAGACGAATGGCGGAGAGCCGTGGGAGAGGGCGTCAGAATTTACCATGTCAGCGCCGAACTTACCGGAGACGCTTTCTATAATACGTTTAAATATTCGAGCGGAAATGACGAATATACCGACAATAATAACGGCAGGCGGTTTATTCGTCTTGTCGGCGAGGGAACGGACGATTCGCAGAATTTTTACACAAACGGTATTATAGACGGCTCGGTTCCCGAATTCAATTGGTACGACGATAACGGAAAAATGACGATAGACCCCGGTATAACGGTAAATGTTGAGTTCACGGAAAACGTCGGATACAGCATTACTATAAGCAGAAAATAACGGAAAGGAAAAAATTATGGCGAAACAGCTCTTCAATTCATCTGAAAAAACCAATTTTATACTCAATATGACGGAGGAGAAATATTCGAAGATAGCCGCATTCGGATTGGTTGCAGCGTGTTTTGCAACATCTGTCGCTGCGGCGATACCCGTTATCTCCCGCGAACCACTTTACGAGATAACGTCGGCAGGCTTAACGATAGCAGGCGTAATTGCAATGATTCTTGCGCTTATAGGAGCGCTGAAAAAATTTATTGGAAAAAGCGTGCTCATTCCCTGCTGCGCACTTGGATTTGCGCTTGTATGGAGTCTGGTATCGCTTATTTTTTCCTATGATAAGGGGATTTCATTTTACGGCTTTAACGGAAGAGGAGAGGGAATCCTTGCGCTGATATTCTACTTCTGCTTTTTCCTTACAGGTGCGTCGATAAAGATTGAAAAATCGGCAAAAACTCTTATTATAGGTTTGATAGGCGTGGGAATTTTGAATTCCGCCGCCGCTATGGTTCAGGTTTTCAGCGGAAAATTCAATGACTTCCGTATGATTTCCATGGAGATTCAGGCGAACGCTGCTGTTGGATTTTCACAGTCTCCGCTGTTTTTGGCAGTTTTACTGACGTTTTCGCTTATTGCCGCATTGAGCGGAGCGATTCTTGCGCAGAAAAAAAGCCATAAGATCGTATGCGCTGCGGCAGCCTGCCTTTTTGCTTTTACAATTATGCTCACATATTCTTTCGTGGGTATCTGCGGCGCGGTCATTTCTGTAATTGCAGCTGTAATTGTAGTTTTTGCCAATAAAAAGCCTAAAATAAATCTTATTGCGATACTCTCCGTAATCATTCCGGCGGCGCTCTCGATAGTCATAGTTCAGGCTGGAATTATCGGAAATATCAGTCAATATCGCCTGTACGACGGCAGAATTCTTTGGTTTGCGGATTCGTATTACCGTCTTTCGGCAAGCGGCGAACCTGATCTGAATCTTGTAGATATTGACGATACTTTCGACGTTTATTATACTCTTAACCGCAAGACGATCGATATTATAAGTGCTAATCCACTTGCCGGAACGGGTCCTGAACAGCTTGTTTTTCCTCAGCTTTATACTTCGGGTACGGCAGGGGATGACGCTGTGATAAATGATATAATCATTGAGAATAAGGGAACGTTCGACAAGGATTATAACGAATATCTTTATACGGCGGCGACGCGCGGAATTCCTGCCGCAATATCGCTGATAATCGCTGTTCTGGCTATCCTTGCGGCAGGATATAAGAGTTTCAGATCCGGCAGAAAATGGCAGTCCATGTTTGTGCTTTCTGTAACTGCGGCAGGCGCGCTTATTTTCCTGATCTGCTGCAGCAGTACGGCGTTTGCCCCGATATTCTGGTGTGCGGCAGGCTGCTGCTGTTCGGGAACGATATCTAAGAACCTGTCTTCATAAGATGCAGCGCACGTCTTTTCGGCAAATTTTGCCGCCGACTGCGTCAAAAATTCTTGCAATACGACAGTATTCCTGCGAAATTTTTCCTTGTCACCGACAAAATTATGCTCGAAAATCCGCACACTGATCTTGTGAAGAAAGGTTCTAAGAAATGAAGAAAAAAAGGCTGATAATTCTGGGAATTTCTGCTGCCGCGGTTTTGATTTTTTGCGGCTGGCAGAATAATACACTGCAAATTTCGCGGTATTCCTATGTTTCGGAGGAAGTCTCCGAACAGCTTGACGGATTCACGATAGTGCAGATATCCGATCTTCATAATAAGAGATTCGGTAAAGATCAGCGGCGGCTGTTGAAGAAAACAGCTGAACTTGAACCCGATATTATCGTAATAACCGGCGATATTGTGGATTCCAACCATACAAATATTGATAATGCGCTTGAATTGGCAGACGGTGCGGTTAAGATCGCTCCGACTTATTATGTCACGGGAAATCATGAACATTGGCTGGAGCAGAACGATTTTGACGAGCTGATTTCGGGATTGAGTGAATCGGGCGTTAAAATTCTTGATAATGAACGCATAGACATTGAAAAGAACGGTTCGCATTTCTCCCTGACAGGACTTGACGATCTTTACCTTGGCGGGAATACGCTGAGAAATATGAATCTTGACGACGATGAATTTAACGTACTGCTTGCCCATGAACCACAGTATATTGAGGAATATTCTGCGGCGGGCATAGATCTTGCGCTGACGGGGCACGCGCACGGGGGGCAATTCCGACTGCCGTTTGTTGGCGGTATCGTCGCTCCCGATCAGGGCTTTTTTCCTGAATATTCTGAGGGAATTCATACAAGCGGCGGAATGAAAATGGTTGTCAGCCGCGGTCTGGGAAACAGCATAATACCTGTAAGAATCTTTAACTTTCCGGAAATAGTAGGCATTGAATTAAGGCGCCCGAAATCGTGACATTTGTCATTATTGCGATTACAATTTTCATCTTGATTATTTGTTGGATAAATGGTAAAATTATGAAAATAAAATTGCAGCAGGCTCTAAGGTTATAAAAGTGATAAAGTTATGGGGGCGGTAGTTTGAAAAGCTTTGGGAAAAAGGCTGTCGAAATATTTCTGGTGGTCGCAGCCGTCATTTGCTGGGGAATCATACTTATTGCGAAACCTTTTAAAAAAAGAAATTCGAAATCTGAATGATTTGTTAAAAAAATCTCACAGACTATTGACATTATCGGCTTAATGTGATATAATATATAATAATTATTTAGCTGCGAGGTGAATTCTTTAATGGACAGTACGCCCGATGGGTGTAATTCCCGAAAGTCTCCGGAATTTAAGTTCGAGAAAAAAATGAAAACAGTTTATAAAAGGCATGGTCTGCGCTGATTTTTCAGTGATTCGGGCTATGCCTTTTCGAAGTTACTCAATAAATTTACGGAGGTTTTTTCATGATACCGCAGATAATTCTGCTTGTGATACTTATAATGCTAAACGCTCTTTTCGCCTGCGCGGAAATTGCCGTAATATCAGTAAATCCCAACAAACTTGAAAAATTAGCCGACGAGGAGCCGGAAAAATATGAATCCCTGACAAGACTGCTTAACAATTCTCATAAATGTCTGGCGGCTGTTCAGACTGCCGTAACGCTGTCAGGATTTATTGCGGCGGCGTTTGCAGCCGATTATTTCGCCGATCCGCTGGTGCAGCTGGTTATGAAAACCGATTTTCCCGTTTCCAAGGAGGTAATACGCCCCTTTGCGCTTATTGCCGTAACGGTTATGCTCGCTTTCGTCGTCATAGTTTTCGGCGAACTTGTTCCCAAAAGAGCAGCGATGAAAGATCCGGAGCGTATTGCGATGAAACTTTCGGGAGCAGTCAATCTGATACGTATTTTATTCGCGCCTATGGTATGTCTGCTTAATGTTTCCGCAAGCGGGGTTTTGCGTATAATGGGCATAAATCCGAATTCACCGGACGCGCCTGACGCGGAGGAAGAAATATTGAAAATGTCCGATGCCGGCGCTGAAAAGGGGACTATCGACGAAACGGAAAACCGTATAATCAAGAACATTTTCGCATTTGACGATATGACTGCGGAGCAGATCTGTACGCATCGTACCGATGTTTCGGTTATCTGGAATAATGATCCCGTGGAAAAATGGGAAGAAACCATACATCGTACCCGACATTCGAGATTTCCGATATGCGGCGAAAGCGTTGACGAGATAATCGGGATTCTGAACGCGAAAGATTATTTTCGCCTTGAGAATAAAAGCCGTGAAAATATTATGAAAAATGCGGTAAAAGAGCCGTTTTTCGTTCATGAAACTATGAAAGCCGATAATCTTTTTGCGCATATGAAGAAGAAAGGCGCGGATCATTTTGCAGTTGTGGCTGACGAATACGGCGGAATGACAGGTATAATTACCGTGACCGACCTTGTGGAGCAGCTTGTGGGGGATTTCGACGACGACGAACTTGACGAACCTGAACTGAGACTGAAAAAGATAGGCGAAGACACATGGATAGTTCCCGGAACGACGACTATAGGTGAATTCTGCGAGGAGTTGGAGGTCGAACTGGAGGCTGAAAAATACGATACTTTCGGCGGCTATGTTATTGCAGAACTGGGCGAAATACCCAAGGACGGCACAAAGACGTTTATCGAAAGCGACGGACTTCATATTGACGTGCTGAAAATTCTGCATCATCGAGTGGAAATATGCAAGGTTAAAATATTAAATTAGTATAAATGCAAATTTTTTGCAAAATCTATTTACAAACGTAAAAAAATATGTTATTATTAATCATGCATAATTTGTCGAAAAGACGCGTTTACATCATGGAGGACAAAAAATTGAAGCTGAATACAACAAATCTGCTGAAAGCGGCGGCTATTCTTGAAGCCGTTGTAATACTTGGGCTTATAACCGTTATAGCGTTCTTTTTCATTCGCAATTCGGGTTCAGTGGCGGCAAATGCTGATCCGCAGGTACGCACCCGTGCTGTTATTGAAAAGGAGGAAACTTTTTATCAGCTTGACGGCAAGAAAATTCTTATGCATAATAGTACGATGGGCGAAACGTTCATTCCTGCTTTCAGCGACGTTCCGGCAAGTAATCTTGATCCTGCCAATTTTTCAGCAGACGCGAACGGATTTGTAAAATATAACGGAAATCCTGATATACCGTCGATTGTGGGCATAGATATTTCCGAACATCAGGGAATTATCGACTGGCAGCAGGTTAAATCGGCAGGAATAGAATTTGTAATGATCAGGGCTGGCTATCGTACTTACGGAGACGGAATACTGACTATGGATACTATGCTTTACGATAATTTGTCAGGAGCGTCCGAAGCCGGGCTGGATGTGGGAGTTTATTTCTTTTCTCAGGCGACTACAGAAGCTGAAGCTATTGAAGAGGCGGACGCAGTTCTGGACGCTGTTTCAGCCTATGACATTACATATCCCATAGTTTTTGACTGGGAATTGATTTATGAAGATCATGCCCGAACAGATTCAATGACAGTAGAAAATTTAGCTGATTGCTGCGTTGCATTCTGCGAAAGGGTGAAATCGGCAGGATATACGCCTATGATCTATCAGAATGCTTCGACTGCGACACATAAGCTTGATTTGCCGCGTGTAAAGGATTACGAATTCTGGCTTGCGGAATATACTGCGTCGCCGTCGTTTTATTATGAGTATGATATGTGGCAGTACAGCAGTACGGGAACAGTTCCGGGAATTACGGGAGCTGTCGATCTTAACGTTTGCTTTAAAGATTACAGCGCTCCGCCTGTAGCAACGCCGTCGGAATAAAGGAGAAATTATGAATTTTGCACGTCTTGAAAAAAATTTGATAGATAATATTAAGGAAGCACAGATAAAGCTTGGCTGGGATAATCGTCCGATGAGCCTGAATTATATGAATTCTTCTCTTGCGAATATCGCGGGCGAGGAAGTCAATGAGGAGAGCCTTGCTGAATTTTGCCGATATTCTGAGAAAAAACTTGATAAAATAAATATCCGCCCAATCAAGGACGGATATTGTTTTACTGTATCTGCGAAAGGCACATCTTATGTTAATAATTTAAACGAGGGATACGGATTTATAACCGAACTGATTGAAACTGTCAGAAATCATTGCCGCTCAATAGATGACGCGATCGGCGTATTTCAGCGATATTCCGATAAAATCGTGATAGAAGAGGGCGACGGTGAAGAATTTGATAAGCTGGTTTATTTTGCCGACGGAATTCCCGACGAATACGTTTATTGCCTGACTGCCGAGCCGTGCTTGGAGGGCTGTCATATTGCTTATCATCGGTTTATCCGCGAGGATTTTCACGATATATTTGGCTGAAAATAGCCGAAAACTCGCGGTACATATAAAGCGAGCCGAGCGCTGTCAGCGGAAGTCCGTTTTGGACTGAAAACTCGAATGCGGCGCGAATTCCTGTGGAGATATCGTGGTAAGATTCAGCCGGAATTCCTTTTTCCACGAACGCATTTTTCAGTATTTCACTATCGAGCGCGCGCGGATTATCGGGAATCACGGTAAATGCTCGCTCCGTGAATTTTCCCAGTATTTCGGGATAAAGCCAGTATTCTTTGTCCGCCATTACGCCTATCAGCAGAACCACTTTTGAGTTAAAATAATTTTCGATACTTTCAGCGGCGCATATTATGCCGTCAGGGTTATGCGCGCCGTCAAATATTACAAGAGGATCGCGATTTATAATTTCGAATCTGCCGTGGTGACTGATATCTGAAAGTCCTGATTCTACGCTGCTTTTTGGAATTTCAAAACCTTCGCGACGGAGAATCTCCACGGCTGTCAGCACGTTTGCCATGTTATATTGTTGATAAGTGCCGCTTAGGGATGTTTTAAGCCTGCCAAATCCGCTGAAATCGACTTCCGTTCCAAAGAGATCGGAGCGAGAAAAATTAATTCTGCTCATATCCGAAACGGTCAGGGGAGCATTGTTTTTTGCCGATATTTCGCGAATAATTTTCAGAGCCGCACTGTCGTTTCCGCCGTATAGAACAGGTCTGCGAGGCTTTATTATGCCCGCTTTATGACGAGCTATTTTTTCTGTCGTGTTGCCGAGAAATGCCGCGTGATCTACTGCAACGTTGGTGATTACCGACAAAACAGGAGAACTTATTACATTAGTGGAATCAGAATCGCCGCCCATTCCGCATTCGACCACGGCAATATCGCAGCCGCTTTTATAGAAATAGAAATATGCCGCCGCTGTCAGAACTTCGAATTCCGTGGGCTTATCGTCCATTTCCTCGCAGTACGGAATGATTTCCGCCATGATTTTTTCAAATTCGCAGTCGGGGATCGGAACTCCGTTTATTGTCAGACTTTCCGTCACATCGGTTAGAGCGGGGGATGAAAATCCGCCTACAGTATAACCGGAATGACTAAGAATTCCCGAAAGCATGGCGCAAAACGAGCCTTTTCCGTTCGTTCCGGCAACATGGACGATCTTGAGTTTTTCCTGCGGATCGCCTAATTTTTTGCAAAGTTCAGTCACACGTTCGAGACCAAGTTTGCTGCCGCGGAGAGCGGCAACTTTTAAATATTCACGTGCATTCATTGATTTCGCCTGTGATTCATTCGCTCGATATATGAGACGAAAGCTTTGTTTTTGAGAAGCAGGAAGATTACGAAAAATTCAAGAAGTCCAATGCCGATATACAGTGGGATTCTCAGTGCAATGACTTCGATTGGCGTATGAAAATACACGATCATGCCAATTGATTTGATGATCATAGATCCGATGATGTGAGCGCTGAAAACCGAAACAAGAATGTTTACAAGTGATGTGGATTTGGCGCGTGTACGTGAGATAAGCATTGAGGAAAGTCCTGAAAAAATGCCGATCGAGGCTGCACCGAGGGCGATTATGGGGTTGATATCGTAGCCTTTGAGAATGCTTCCGATAATATCCGCGCCCAGTCCTACAGCTCCGCCGACGAACGGACCGAAGAAGATGCCGGCCATGAGAACGGGCAGATTTTCGAAGCTGATTCTAATGCTTGTGCCGATGTTGATTGCGAGAAATTTTCCGAGAACGATGCTCATCGCGATGAAAAGTCCTGCGACGGTCATAACGCGGACGTTGCCGAAAAGCTTGATGTTTCCGACGGCTGAATTGTTTTTGCTTGTGATCATAATAAAAAACCTCCTTTTCCACATCATAATGACATAGGTAAAGGAGTATAACTCGGTTAAAATGTCTTATGAAGCGGGATGCAAAATACGAACCGCAGACGACTTGTCTTTCGTTCAGCTGACAACTCCCCGTTCAACTGACACTTTACGAACGTATTTTTACTCTTCTTGGCAATGCTGAATGATCATATAGTTTTGCAGTTGCCGAATTTATTATACAACGTTGAATTGAATATGTCAATAGCACATTTTAATTTTGTTGATTTTCAATGCTTTCAACATAGTTTTCAACATAATTTTGTGGAAATAATAGAAAATATTTCCCGATTTTAATTAATAGGAAATTTATTGAACCATTCTAATTAGTAAGACTGCACATAAAAATGCAAAGAAATTTGTAACTATGTACAAATAATTTTTTATAAAACAAAAAAATATTCACTTTTTGAATTTTCTATGTTATAATTTAATAAGGCGATCTTATAGCCTGTTAAGGCTCTTATAAGGGGGGATTTTGATGAAAACTCTTTATATTTCCGATCTTGACGGAACGCTTTTTGAACCGACGGGAAAACTTTCGGAGCGAACCGTGGAAATTCTGAATCGTCTTATCGACGGCGGAATGAACTTCACATTTGCTACGGCGAGGACGATATATTCCGCAAAATCGCTGACGAAATCGCTGCATATCAATGTGCCGTGCATTCTTAATAACGGCGCGTGCGTTTACGATCTTGTTCATGACGAATACCTGAAAAACGCCTATATACCGACAGATACGGCGAAAGAACTCGTTCGGTCGTTTCATGAGAACGGCATACGCTGTTTCGTCTTCAAATTTGTTGACGGAAAGCTCTGTACTTGCTATGATCATGCCGACAACGAGCTGATGCAGGCTTATATCGCCGAACGAAAGGGCAAATTCGAGCAGCCGTTTATACAGTGCGGCGACGTTCTCGATTGTCTTGACGGAACGCAGATATACATAAATTACACGGGAAATCGCGAAAAACTGCTTCCCGTTAAAAACAGGGCGGCTGAACTGGAAAATGCAGATTACGCTTTTTACGAAGACAATTACAGCAAAGAGTGGTATCTGGAAACGTTTTCCTCGGAGGCTTCAAAGGCGAACGGGCTTCGTTTTCTCCGCGAAAAATACGGATTTGAACGCATTGTGGCTTTCGGAGATAATCTGAACGATCTTAGTATGTTCAGTCAGGCTGATGTTAAAATAGCCGTTGGAAACGCGCATCCCGACGTGAAAAAGGCTGCCGATATCGTAATAGGCAGCAATGCTTATGATGGCGTCGCGGAATATTTGTTAAGTAAATCTATATGAAAGGAATAAGATAAATGAAAAAATTAATGTTGGGCAACGAAGCTTTTGCCCGCGGACTTTATGAGGCAGGCTGCAAGCTCGTTTCGAGCTATCCGGGTACGCCTTCAACCGAAATAACCGAAGAGGTCGCAAAATATGACGAGGTATATGCCGAATGGGCGCCGAATGAAAAAGTTGCCATGGAGGCGGCTCTCGGTGCGAGCATCGCAGGCGCAAGAAGCTTTTGCGGTATGAAGCACGTGGGACTTAACGTTGCCGCTGATCCGCTGTATACAGCCGCTTATACAGGCGTAAACGGAGGAATGGTAATCGCGGTCGCCGACGATCAGGGTATGCATTCCTCGCAGAATGAGCAGGACAGCCGTCATCATGCCATAGCGTCGAAAGTTCCAATGCTTGAACCCTCGGATTCCGCGGAATGCCGAGATTTTGTAAAGCTTGCCTACGATATTTCCGAGCAGTTTGATACGCCCGTTATCGTGCGTATGTCGACTCGCGTAGCTCATTCCCAGAGCATTGTCGATACAGAAGAACGTGTTGAACTTGAATTGAAAGAATACACCAAAAATCCCCGTAAATACGTTATGATGCCTGCATTTGCAAAGGGTCGCCACGTATTTGTTGAGGAGCGCACGAAAAAACTTGCCGAATATGCTGAAACTTCTGCGCTGAACCGCATTGAGAATTCCGAAAGCAAAGAACTGGGTATAATCACCAACGGAGCGGCTTATCAGTATGTTAAGGAGGCTCTCGGAGACAGCGCCGCCGTACTTAAACTTGGTATGGTAAATCCGCTTCCCGAAAAGCTTATCCATGATTTTTGCGCAGAATATGAGCGAATAATCGTTGTCGAGGAACTTGACGGCATTATAGAATCTCATTGCAGAAATATCGGCGTAACCAATGTTGAGGGCAAGTCGATATTCGGAAATATCGGCGAAATAAGCAGTGCGCAGATCAGAAAGGCTGTCCTCGGAACCGAAAATGAGAGTACCGTTCTCGAAGAGGAAATCCCGGTACGTCCTCCTGTAATGTGCGCAGGCTGTCCCCACCGCGGACTTTTCTATTGCCTGAAAAAGCTGGATATTACGGTTTCGGGCGATATCGGCTGCTATACTTTGGGTGCGGCTGCTCCGCTTAACGCTGTTGATACGACTATCTGCATGGGAGCGTCGATCTCGGCTCTGCATGGTTTCAATAAGGTGCGCGGCAGCGAATCCGAGCATAAAACAGTGGCTGTTATTGGAGATTCCACGTTTATGCACAGCGGAATGACTGGTCTTGTCAATATTGCCTATAACAATTCAAATTCAACCGTTATTATTCTTGACAATTCCATAACAGGAATGACAGGTCATCAGCAGAATCCCACAACAGGTAAGAATCTTAAGGGCGATCCTGCTGCGGCTGTCGATCTGGAACAGCTTTGCCGTGCTATCGGTATCAAGCGAGTTCGCGTTGTCGATCCATACAAGCTTGCAGAGACTGAAGCGGCTATCAAGGAAGAACTGACTGCCGACGAGGCGAGCGTTATTATTTCCCGTCGTCCGTGTGCATTGCTTAAATATGTTAAGCATAATCCGCCTTTCAAGGTTGACGCCGATAAATGTGTGGGATGCAAGCAGTGTATGAAGCTGGGCTGCCCTGCAATCTCAATTAAGGAAGGCAAGGCTGTCATAGATCATACGCAGTGCGTAGGCTGCGGAATCTGCATGGAACAGTGCAGACTCGGCGCGATAAACGAATAAAAACAATTGACGCTTAGAAAAGAGGTTTATATGAATAATTTTAATAATAACGGATATAGCGATCCGAACTCCGCATACAATTATGGTGATTACAACAACTATGGCTCATCGTACAGCAGTGAGTCTACAGTAATAACGCTGCTGAAAGGCTTGCTTGGCGCGGTAGTCGGTGCAATTCCGGGAATGCTCCTTTGGATAATCGTGGGAAAGCTGGGCTTCATCTTTTCGGCTATAGGAATTCTGATTGCAGCAGGTTCGGTTTTCGGATTCGGATTTATGACTAAAAAAGGAAATCCGCCTATGATTCTGGGAATGGCGATATGCGCTGTTGTGTTTCTGCTTGCAATTTTCTTTGCGGTACGTATTGAATATGCATGGGAAATTTCAAGTTTACTCGCTGACGAGGGGATAGGCGAATTCACATTCTTCAAATGTTTCTTACATTTAGGAGAGATTTTCGAAATGTTCGATCTTAAAGGCGAGTACATCTGGGGACTGATAAAGGCTGAACTTTTTGGTCTGCTTGGCGGATTTGCCATACTCTTCAAGAGACGTTGAGTTTTCCGTCTCTATAGGCGATGGCTTTCCGCTTCATAACAGCAGTGGCGGGAAGATATCTCTTACTGACACGAGGCAATTCAGATAGTATAGTTACATTTGTTAAAAAACTATACATTTTTGGCGCCATGCTCCTGAAGGAGTATGTGGATTGAAATATGAAAGGTATTGATACATATGGAAACTAAATCAATAATGATAGTCGGCGTCGGCGGACAAGGTTCGCTGCTCGCTTCAAGGCTGCTGGGGAGCGTTCTTCTCGACAGTGGATTTGATGTTAAGGTAAGCGAAGTTCATGGTATGAGTCAGCGCGGCGGAAGCGTTGTTACTTATGTTAAATATGGCGATAAAGTTTATTCTCCGATAATTGAGAAGGGCGAAGCCGATATCGTGGTATCGTTCGAAATGCTCGAAGCCGCAAGATCGCTGCCTTATCTGAAAAAGGGAGGACTTCTTGTAACTTCGACGCAGCAGATCGATCCTATGCCGGTAATTACGGGAGCTGCTGCTTATCCCGAAGATCTCGCAGAAAAAATAAAGGCTGCCGGCGCTGATATAGTAACGGCTGACGCGCTTTCTCTTGCGGAGCAGGCAGGTTCTGCAAAGGCTTCAAACGTTGTGCTGATGGGCGTGTTGTCCAAATATATGGATTTTTCTGCGGAACTTTGGCAGAATGCGCTTGAAAAGTGCGTTCCTGCGAAATTTCTTGAAATGAACAAAACAGCTTTTCGTCTGGGCGCGGAATTGTAATTAAGGAGTAGTTTGTCATGGAAAATTATTGGAATAAAGAAATAGAGACCATGTCTTTTGAGGATATGCGGAAGCTTCAGAATGAAAGGCTTACGGCGCAGGTCAAGCACGTTTATGAGAATGTCAAGTATTATCGCGATCTTATGGACGAAAAGGGCGTTAAACCGGAAGATATTCAGTCTGTTGACGATCTTCGCAAGCTGCCCTTTCTCACAAAATCCGATCTTCGAGACGCTTATCCATACGGACTTCTTGCGAAGCCCCTCAGCGACTGCGTAAGGATTCAGTCGACAAGCGGAACTACAGGAAAGCGCGTAGTTGCGTTCTATACGCAGAACGATATCGACCTCTGGGAAAATTGCTGCGCCCGTGCAATAGTTGCGGCAGGCGGAACTAACGAGGATGTATGTCAGGTATGCTACGGTTACGGTCTGTTTACGGGCGGTCCGGGTCTTAACGGCGGTTCTCATAAAGTCGGCTGTCTTACTTTGCCTATGTCCAGCGGAAATACTGAAAGGCAGATTACTTTCATGCGCGATCTTGGCGCGACAATTCTTTGCTGTACTCCTTCATATGCGGCGTATATTGGTGAAACTCTTCATGATATGGGATATACTACCGACGATATAAAGCTGAAAGCGGGTATTTTCGGAGCTGAACCATGGACGGAGGAAATGCGCCGTTCTATTGAGGAATCCCTCGGAATCAAGGCTTATGATATTTACGGACTTACGGAGACAAGCGGTCCCGGCGTTGCTTTCGAATGTTCCGAGCAGACGGGAATGCACATAAACGAGGATCATTTTATCCCCGAAATTATCAATCCGGAAACAGGCGAAGTTCTCCCTGAGGGAGAGGTCGGCGAACTTGTATTCACCAGCATTACCAAAGAAGCTTTTCCGCTTCTCCGTTATCGTACACGCGACCTCTGCGTTCTCAGCCGCAAAAAATGCTCGTGCGGACGTACCCTTATAAAGATGAGCAAGCCGATGGGCAGAAGCGACGATATGCTTATTATCCGCGGCGTAAACGTTTTCCCGTCGCAGATCGAGACGGTTCTTATCGAGCAGGGTTATACGCCGAATTATCTTATTGAAGTTGACAGAATGAATAATACGGATACGCTCGATATCAGCGTTGAGATGAATCCGGAGCAGTTCTCCGACAAGGTAAAGGATATGCAGGCTCAGGAGAAAGCGCTTGCGCTTGCGATTAAGACTATGCTGGGAATTAATCCCAAGGTTCATCTTGTAAGTCCTAAATCAATCACACGAAGCGAAGGCAAGGCAGTTCGCGTGATTGACAAACGTAAGCTGCACGATTAATAAACAACTATAAAGGAGGATTTTTTATGGCAAATGCAAAACAAATCTCGGTTTTCGTGGATAATAAGCCTGCTCAGCTTGCGGGCGTCATGAAACTTATCAAGGAAAGCGGCGTGAATGTTCGCGCTCTCAGCCTTGCGGATACGTCAGATTTCGGAATTCTGCGTATGATAGTTCAGGATACCGATAAGGCGGTCAGCGTATTGAAATCAGCTTCTTACGCCGTGACAGTTACAGAACTGCTTGTGATCTCGATTCCCGACGCTCCGGGACAACTCAGCCGCGTGCTTGATATTCTCGGCAGCCACAATGTAAATCTTGAATATCTTTATGCCTTTACGGGAGTGTTTGACAATACAGCCTGTTTTGCTATCCGCGTTGACGATAATGCGGCTGCCGTAAAGGTTCTCACTGATAACGGTATAATTACGCTTACGGAAAACGATTTAGCTTGATTGTGCATTGTGTATAAATTTTCGAAGATTTGCTCAGGATAATTTAATACAAAATTATGCAAAATGATGAAAATTTGTAAAAGTATATTTAATGCCTTATCTTTATGTTGTATTCCACTTGACAAATGAGCAAAAAAATTGTATAATGTATTTATGAAAATTATGCTAAACGACATTGCAAATCGTACAATAGATGTCAAGGAAATTTTCTACATAACAAGGCGGAGGAGGAAAGCGTGCTGTCGCACAGTGACGACGACAACGCAGTTATGTGAAAAATATTCCGACAGCTATGTATGATTTGTAATGACGTTTAGTATAAGCAGAGCAATTCGACACTGCACTAAAATAAGGAGTGATCATCATGGGTATTCTCGATAAGATCGGCGGCGTCAGCAAGGGCGTTACCGATAAGACCAAGAGTATTTCGGAGGCTAATAACCTCAAAAGAAAGATTTTATACGAAGAGGAGAGAATCGTTGAGATTTTTACCGATATTGGTAAAAAATATTACAAAAATCCCAACGAAGATCCTGCAAATCTGAAAATTCTGTGCGATGACATTGATACTCGCCGCAGAAGAATCAAGAAGATGAGATTTGAACTTAATGGTATCAGAGGCTATAAGATCTGTCCTAAGTGCGACGCTGAAGTTAACGAGCGTTTCCAGTTCTGTGGTCGCTGCGGCGCGCGTCTCCCCGAAATGGAGGACGATGATTTTATGTCGCTCGAACCTAATGATTATTATACCGAAAGCAGCAATCAATTCTTTAATGCAGATTCAAACAAGAATTATTGATCATTTAACTGCGTAAATAGAATTGCTTGATTTTGGCGCAATATGCTTGAAAACCCGCGCAGCTTCTCTATGAACGCAGCTTCCAAAATCTGTTCTTGATCAATGGCTGTTCCGACATCTGGGACAGCCATTTTGGTTTAATATAGGAGGCGTTCGTTATAAAGTATTTCGATTTGATCTTTCTGCTTGTTTTTTATAATCTTATTCCCATGTGGACGGAATTTAGGATTCATACCGTTGTAAAAATTGCAGGTACGTTAATAATATCCATACTTTTTATTGTTGATCTTATACGAAGCGAGCCGACTCCAGTGAAAGGTTTCGTGAAAGGATTCCGACTTCGTTCACTGCGGCGCGGCACAAGTCTTATCTGGATATCAGCCGCTTCGCTTATACCCGAAACGATAATAGTCGTTTTGTATTTTTGCTTTTCGGACGCAGGAACGCTTCCGAAAATCTTCTCGATCGTAATGCCCGTTCTGGCGATAATTCTCGTATTTTTTGCAGGATTCGTGCGGACAGTTATCGGTGCCAAACAAATAAAGATACTGGATTATGTATTTTTGTTGATATTCTGGTGGGCGCCTGTGATCAATCTTGTGCTGATATGGCGATTCTACAAAAAGGCAAAGCGCGAGTATATTTTCGAAGCCGATAAGGCTGAAATGGAAAATGTCCGCGCAGAAAACGAGATCTGTAAAACGAAATATCCGATAGTTATGGTTCATGGTATCTTCTTCCGCGATTGGCAGCTGATGAATTACTGGGGAAGAGTTCCTGCAACGCTGACCAGAAACGGCGCAAGCGTTTATTATGGAAATCAACAGTCCGCACTGTCGATACCAGACAGCGCCGCGGAACTGCGTGAAAAAATTCTTCGTATAATCCACGAAAGCGGCGCTGAAAAGGTGAATATCATCGCCCATTCAAAAGGCGGTCTCGACGCAAGATATGCAATAAGCACACTTGGTCTGGACGAGTATGTTGCAACGCTTACAACGATAAATACTCCGCATAAAGGCTGTGAAATGGCTGCGTATCTGCTTAAAAAATTTCCGGACGGACTTGCCGCTTGGATAGCGAAACGGTATAATTCCATGTTCGGGATCCTTGGTGATAAAGCGCCTGATTTTATGGCAGGCGTGCGGGATTTATGCCCTGAAAGCGTTGCTGAATTGGAATCCTGCATGGAAGATTCGCCGAATGTTTCCTACAGAAGCTGTATGTCTGTTATGAAGAATGCATTTTCAGCCGGATTTCCCCTGAATGCAGGATATCTACTCATGAAAAAGCTGAACGGTCCGAATGACGGTCTTGTATGGACAGGCTCGGCGGCTCATGGTCGATTCCGGCTCGTTCAGGCAAAAAAACGCCGCGGAATCAGTCATGGGGATATGATCGACCTTCTTCGCGAGAACATTGACGGGTTCGACGTTCGCGAATTCTATGCAGGTATAGTTGCTGAATTGAAGAACGAGGGCTATTGAGATAGACCTTTTCAAACGATCTCCAATCTTTTTCTTATGATTTTGCAGATGAAAAATGCCGGTATACAGAGGATTCCCCATAAGATCGTGAAAAGCGGACATATCTGACCAAGAACGTTAAACGGACGATCTGAATAATCCCATACGTGCCAGTGCATAATGATGTTGTCAAATATTCCTACAACAAATTCAATAGCTGTGATTGCCGCCGCGCCGCAAATACAGCATTTTATCAGCGTCATTGCAGGCGATTGGCTGATAAAATAAAGCGTCATAAGCGCTGCGCCGCCCGTAAGGCACATTGTCCAATGGGTGTAGCCTCTTCCGACAACTTCAACGAAGGCGTACAGAAAATATCCCATAAGGAATGTAAATATATATTGTGCATATTTCATAATTATCCCCTCCAACTTTTGTTATTATTACCAAGATGATGTTGAATATGCATATCATTTTATGTTGAATAATTTTATTGAAGGAGTTTATCATGCGTAAAAGCTGCATTATTTGTCATATTTCAAGTTTGCCGTCCGAATACGGAATCGGAAAAATGGGACGTCATGCCTTTGCATTCGTGGATTTCCTGAAAAAAGCAGGAGTAAAATGCTGGCAGATCCTCCCGCTTTCACCCACAAGCTACGGGGATTCCCCATATCAGTCCTTTTCAGTGAATGCAGGCAATCCCTATTTCATAGACTACGAGATACTGGAGGGCGACGGACTTCTTGAAAAATCCGAATATGCCGATATTACTTGGGAAAGCGACAAGGATAAGGTAGACTACAGCCTGATCTACGAGCATTGTTTCGACGTATTGCGGATAGCGTTTTCGCGCTTTAAGCCGTCGAGAGTTCCTGCGTATAAAAAGTTTTGCGAGGCTAATAAATCTTGGCTTGAAGAATATGCGCTGTTCATGGCGTTGAAATTTCAGAATGACGGCAAACCGTGGTATGAATGGGAAAATGCCATTTCGATGCACAAGCCGAAAGCTGTTGCCGAGTTTAAAAAATCTCTCAAAAAGGAGATCGAATTTTATAAATTCGTACAGTTTGAGTTTAACCGTCAATGGACTGAACTTAAAAACTATGCCAATGACAACGGAATCGAGATAGTTGGCGATATACCGATATATTGCGCGCTTGACAGCGTAGAAGCGTGGGCTGATCACAAGCTTTTCTGGTTCAACAATAAGCGTCGTCCCGTTCGTGTTGCAGGCTGTCCGCCCGATGAATTTTCGCCAACCGGTCAGCTTTGGGGAAATCCGCTCTATGACTGGGAATATCATAAGAAAACAGGCTATAAATGGTGGATAGACCGCATTGAATCGGCTTCGAAGCTTTACGATATAGTTCGTATAGATCATTTCCGCGGATTCGAAAGTTATTACACTATCCCGTTCGGCAATGAGGACGCTACGATCGGAGACTGGAAAAAAGGACCGAATTACGAACTCTTCCGCTTAGCTGAAGAAAAGCTGGGCAAGCTGAATATTATTGCGGAAGACCTTGGATTTATTACTCCCGAAGTAAGGGAAATGCTCGATAAATGCGGCTATCCGGGGATGAAGGTTTTGCAGTTCGGTTTCAGCGACGGTACGAACGAGCATCTTCCGCATAATTTCGCGACAAAAAATTGCTTTGCCTATACGGGTACTCACGACAACGAAACTCTCAACGGCTGGGTAAGTTCAATGGATAAAAAATCGCTTAAATTTTCGAAAAAATACCTGAATGTCAAGCGCAGGAGCGAAATTCCCATGGCTGTGATACGTGCCGCATGGGGCAGCGTTGCGGAAGTTGCGGTCGCGCAGATTCAGGATTTCCTGGACAGTCCGAGTTCCGCAAGAATGAATACGCCGTCCACTTTAGGCATAAACTGGCAGTTTAGGACGACAGAGGAGCAGTTTACGCCTGAATTGGCAAAGAAAATAAAAAAACTCAACAAAATATACAACAGATAAATTGGAGGTAAAACCAATGGATAAGACTATTTTTATGGAAAAATTTACGGGAAAACTGCCTGCCGATATTAAGCAGGCGACTCCTCAGCAGCTTCATAACGCGCTGGGCGATACAGTTATGGAACTGTATGCGGATATGTGGAATAAGAGCCGTCAGGAACATCTCAAAAAACGTCGCGCGGCTTATCTTTCAATGGAATTCCTCGTGGGACGCGGAGTTTACAATAACCTGCTCTGTCTTGGAATTTACAATGAAGTCAACGACGCTTTCAAGGAACTGGGACTCGATCTTGCCGATCTCGAGGTTATCGAGGACGCGGCTCTCGGCAACGGCGGACTTGGTCGTCTTGCGGCTTGCTTCCTTGACAGTGCGGCTTCGCTCGATCTTCCTCTTGACGGCTATGGAATCCGCTATAAATACGGACTTTTCAAGCAGACTATAGTTGACGGATTCCAGAAAGAGGATATCGACGACTGGACGAAATACGGCGACTGCTGGTCGAAACGCTGCGACGAGGATACCGTTTTAGTGAATTATAACGGTCAGACCGTGAAGGCTGTGCCGTACGATATGCCTGTTTTCGGCTGCAAAACCGATAATATAGGCACTCTTCGTCTTTGGCAGGCTGAACCTGTCAAGGAATTCGATTTTGATATGTTCAATCGTCAGAACTATCTTGAAGCCTCCAAAGAGCAGATTTTTGCGGAGGATATTTCGCGCGTTCTTTATCCGAATGACGATACCAACGAGGGCAAGAAGCTTCGACTGAAACAGCAGTATTTCTTTAGCTGTGCGTCATTGACGGACATTATTAAGAAGCATAAGGCTCGATTCGGAACTCTTGATAATCTTGCGGATTACATTTCTATTCAGCTTAACGATACGCATCCTGTAATTTCAATTCCTGAACTTATTCGACAACTTGTTGACAACGAGGGCTATACTTTTGCAAAAGCCCTTGAAACAGCCAAGAAAGTATTCAACTATACCAATCACACTGTAATGCAGGAGGCTCTTGAAAAATGGTGGGTAGGACTTGTTGAAGAGTTGCTGCCGCGTATTTACGAGATAATTATTCAGATCAACGAAGAGCTTATCACGGAGATGTACGCTAATGGAGTACAGAAAGATAAGATTAACCGCATCAAGATAATTAAGGGCGAGCTTATCCACATGGCTGATATGGCGTGTTACGCTTCGAGCCACATCAACGGCGTTGCGGAAATTCATACGCAGATTCTTAAAGATACGGTTCTTGCGGATTGGTACAGCCTTTATCCCGAAAGATTCCGCAATGAGACCAACGGAATTACCCAGCGGCGTTGGCTTGGGCTTTGTAACATGGAATTGTCCGCGTTGATTACTGAACTGCTCGGCGACGACGGCTGGCTTATCGATCTTGGCAGACTGAAAGAACTGGAGAAATATGCCGACGATGACGCGATAATTCGCCGTTTTATGGCAATTAAGCAGACGAAAAAGAATCAGCTTTCCGAATTTATCAGCGCGCGCGAGGGCGTTGAGGTAAACAGTTCTTCGATTTTCGACATCCAGATCAAGCGGCTTCATGAATACAAGAGACAGCTTCTCAATGCATTCTCGATTTTGTGGATCTATAACGGAATCAAAGACGGCAGCATCAAGAATTTCACGCCCACTACGTTTATTTTCGGCGCGAAGTCAGCTCCCGGTTATCGCCGTGCAAAGGCTATAATCAAATATATCAACGAAATAGGCAGAATAGTTTCTTCCGATTCCGAGACAAAGAACCTTATCAAGGTGGTTTTTGTGCAGAATTACAATGTTTCTTACGCTGAAAAGCTTGTTGCTGCTGCTGATATTTCAGAACAGATCTCCACAGCGGGAACTGAAGCGAGCGGAACGGGCAATATGAAGCTTATGCTCAACGGCGCGGTAACTCTCGGAACGTATGACGGCGCGAATATCGAGATCGTTCAGGAAGCGGGCGAGGAGAATAACTACATTTTCGGTGCGCGTGTTGAAGATCTCGAAAAAATCGTTCCCGAATACGACAGCCGCAAGATGTTTGCTGAAAATCCGCGTATCAAGGCTGTGGTTCAGTCGCTTATCGACGGCAGCGTTTCCGACGGCGGCAGCGGAGATTTCCGCGAGTTGTACACATCGTTGCTTGACGGTGCAAGCTGGCATTCTCCCGATCATTATTATCTGCTTGGCGATCTTGAAAGCTATGTTGAGGCAAAACTCAGATCGAATGCCGATTACAGCGCTGATCCGATTGCATTTGCAAGAAAGCAGTGGCTGAATATGTGCAATGCGGGAAAATTCAGTTCCGACAGAACCATTGCGGATTATGCGGAAAATATCTGGAATATTAAATAAAATAAATTAAAAAACTCCTCTGTACCGACTAAGTACAGAGGAGTTTTTCTTTATTTTACCTGCTCGAAAGCGGCTTTGATATTTTCGGTTTGCGTTTTGGCATCTCGCGGAGAAGTTACAAAGCTGTATCTTCCGAGTTCAACACGCTTTCCCGTCGTCAGATTTGTAATATATCCGACAGCGGTAAATTTATTTGTTGCGGCTTTGAGATTTGTGATCACGGATTCCATTTCTGGAAGAAGAATAACGGGAGACGATATGGAAGTCACTGTGCCGTTATCATCGGTAATTACAAAATCAATTATGAATCGTCCCTGTATATTTTCGGGCAGGGGAGTTTTAAATGCAATATAATTTCCGTCGGGCTGATTCGGAGCGATAGAGCTGAATAAAACGTTGGGCTTCGGCGGATTTTCCATGCCGCTTACAACAGTTACCGCGATTTCCGCCTTTACATCGGGGTTATTCGCGCTTATGACCGTAACTGTGCATTCTCCGACAGCGATTCCGCGAATCCAGCCGTATTTATCCACGGTTGCGATTGATTCGTCGGAACTTATCCAGATTTCGTCCTTATTCGAAGCGTCCGCTGGTAGCATAGTTACCCATGAAAGATCAGAGCCGCCGATCGGAACGGTTATTTTGGTTTTGGAAAGACGAATTTCGGTAACTTTAACTCCTGTCGGCTCGGTAGTTACAGTAGTAGCTGTTGTTGTGGTGGACTGGACAGTAGAAGCGGTAGTTGCAGAAGTAGAATTTCCGTCAGTAACAGTTACGTTAATAACTGCCGAGATATTGGGATTATCCGCACTTTTTACAGTGATTTTGCAATTGCCCGCTTTTTTGCCGATAACCCAGCCTTCGCTGTCAACGATCGCAATGCTTTTGTCGGAAGAACTCCAGATCTCATTTTTATTAACTGCGGTTTCAGGCAGCATTGTAACATAAGCGGAAAGTGCGCCCTCACCGATCTTTATCGTCATTGAATCTCTGCTTAGCTTGATTTCCTTAACATGAGATTTATCAATGACCGTGACAGTGATCTTTGCGGAAACTTCGGGATTATCAACGCTTGTGACAGTGATTATGCAAGTACCCTCTTTTTTGCCGATAACCCAGCCCTCGCTGTCAACAACAGCAACGCTTTCGTCGGAACTTGTCCATTTCTCGGCTTTATTAGCAGCAGTCGGCGGATTCATCGTAACATAAGCAGAGAGCGCACCCTCTCCGACGTTGATCTCCATTTCGGTTCGAGTGAGGTCGATAGAAGCTACTTTAGCAGGGTCTGCATATGAAGTGGTGGTTGCAGAGGTAGCAGTTGCGTCTGTTGTGGAAGATGAAGCCGAAGTAGAAGTCGTTGTAGACGTGGCAGTAGTAGTTGTTGTTGTTGTCGATGTGGTTGTAGAAGTCGATGTAGTAGTTGGTTTGGTAGTCGTCGTTGTTGAAGATTTGGCAGTTTCTGTTGTTTTAGTTGTTGTTGATTTAGTTGAAGTCGTAGTCGTCGTGGTTTCTTTAGACTTTGTCGTGGTGGCTTTGGGCTTGGTCGTTGTAGTAGTTGCCTTTGGTTTAGTAGTTTCAGTCCTGGTAGTGGTAGTTTTGGAATTTTCGGTTTTTGCAGTAGTTTTTGGAACTGCCGTAGTTTTGGTTTCCTTGGCGGTCGAAGCGGTGGTTTCAGTGGTGGCAGTGGTCGTTGTGGTAGTCATAGGCGGCATGAATGGATTTTTCATGAATTCTTCCATGGAAAGCTGTCCGCCTGTTGAAAGATATGCATAATAACTGAGTATGTAGGAAGAGTCGGCAGGGTCTATCCATTTATTATTATCCACGTCGGCACGCTTCATTTCAGCTTCGGTGAATGAACCTTTGCCGGTAGTGGAGATAAGCGCATATTCGCACAACGCCAATGAAGCGTCGCGGGGGGTAATTACATGATCGTTGTCTACATCGCCCAATAAAAAGTTGTCATCTTCAGATTCTCCGTCCGTGGCTGCAAAAGTTATTGTCGAAGAAGATGCGGAAATATCTGCTCCAATTGCGTTGATCGGCAGGCATGAAGCGCTGAAGCTAAGTATGGCGGCAAAAAGTGACGTTAAAACTTTCTCTTTTTTCATAAATTCCCTTTCTCGCTCTAATCCCTTAAATATCAGCAGATAAATTTGACGTCATGAATCCCGTATGTCTGCCGCTGAATTAAGGGATTATTTTCTGATAAGTCTAATATATATGTTATTGATTATACACTATTTTTTTATTATACTACAAATTATCCCCAAAATCAAGAAAATTGCAGAAAATCGGAAATAATAACAAAAAGACTGCCACAAGTGACAGTCTTTTTATACTTATATTATTATTCTTTTACGGGGAAATCGCTCTGCTTGTAGATACCTGCGTCCATTTTCTGAATCGCAAGAGCGTCAAGAGCGGTTACGCCGTCACCATTATTAGCACAGTCAGCGTTGAGCATACCAAGATCAGTAAGCTTATATTCATCCTTATTTGTGAGATACTGGAGAATGAGAGTTGCGTCTGCTATCTCAACCTTTCCGTCGCAGTTAGCGTCGCCCCAAAGTGTAGGCTTGAGAGCTTCAGTTGTAGTAGTTTCAGGTTTTGTAGTAGTGTTAGCCTTTGTAGTTGTTGGCACAGCTTTTGTAGTTGTGGTGGCAGTCGTAGTTTTGGTGGTAGCCTTTGTGGTTGTTGTAGTAGATTTTGTAGTGGTTGTAGTAGTTGTTGTTGTCGGCTCGTCGGCATAATAAACTTCAACATTGTTTATCGTGATAGAGTCGGCTTCTCCATAATAATAACCGATAACAATATTACCGTCCTTAGTATTTACACCGTTGGGATGATCGGCGTCGCCTGCAACAACTCTTGGCATAATGTACATTAATTCAGCGCTTGAACCTGCCTCCAGCATACAATAATTACCTGCTTCCTGGAACCAGTAATCCGCATTTACGTCTTCCGTAACGCCTGTTCCTACATTATAAACAAGCTTTCCAATGTCAGAATCGGCGGTAATATCGAAGCGGATAGCGTAAACGTCTTTAGTCTCGTCGATTTCGAGATCTTTGTAAGGAATTTCTAAATTTTTCAGATCGTCCGTGCCGAGATGGCTGATAGTTTTATCAACAGCTGTAATAACCGAATCGGTGTAGGGAACCGTTACGGTTTTTGTGTAGGTGAGGACGGCGTTTGTAAGTTTAACGCTTTCAACTTCTTCGCCCTCGGCGTCGTTGCCCCACCAGTACTGGAATGAAATGGTATCGGTAGAAGAATCCGAAACATGGGGCTGGACTTCTGCCGGAACTTCCCAGTAAGCTTCGATGTAAGATCCTGCTCCGAAGAGTTTGCCGCCGTTTCCGGGAGTAATCAGGAATTTAACGCCTTTCTCCTCGAATTCTGTAACAGAACCTTCGCCTTCCGCGCCCATATCGTTGTACCAGTAGCTCGCTTGTTCTTTTCCGGGAATTCCGGCGATCTGCTTTGCATATTCGGTATCGGCAGGAGAGCCGGGCTTAACGTTGATTCCGCCGCCGTAAACGAATTGATCCATTTCAGCGTCTGGTTCAATAGTGCAGGTGAGCGATTCGATAACAACGCCGTCCATATCCGTAAGACCGAAATCGGAGAAGCGGAATTTATGGCTGTTCATAGGTTTGTTTTCGTCGTCGCTGGGGTGAGCGGCATAATATTCTTCGTCATAGCCCTTAGTGAGAACGATATCGCCCAGTTCTTCGCCGCTTATCTGCTTTGCGAGAGTAGCTGAAATGGTTGCGGTACCGTCGCCGTTGTCAACGAAACTCCAGTTTTTGCCGCTTTCGGAATTTTTACCGTTGGAATGCTTGTTGTTGTCAGGAACGACATTCTCGTTTTTGGGATTATCCGGATTGTCAGGGTTATCGGGATTATCCGGGTTATCGGGTGTGATGACCGTATCGTCATTGTAGATGAAATCGCTCATCATAACAGAGATCTGAACGTTATCCTTAACTTCGTTATCCCAGTAAGCGCAGTGATAAAGTCTGAATTCAAATTCTGTATAGGCGTCGTATTTCAGCGTGAGGTCGGAAATATCGATATCGACCTTGTTAGTGCCTTTTTTCAGGTCGATAGAGAATCCGCCGCCCTTTGTATCCCAGCCTCCTTTGGAGTTATGTTCTTTCCAGCCGGAACTTGTGGTGATACCGAATCCGTAAGAAATGGTGCAGTCGCGTTCTGCTTCGAAAACGAGAGAGATCGTCTTTACGGGATTTGAAGAACTGTATTCCTTGGGCAAACTCATTTTTCCCGATTCATAGCCCTTTTCAACTTTAGTTGAAGCGACCGTATCCGATACGGCATTGTCGTCTGCCGCAATAACAGGCGCAGCGGTCAAAATTGCTGGAACTGAAGCTGCCGCGATCATAGCGCTCATTACAGCGGCTTGGATTCTTGTGGCAATTGTGTTTTTCTTCATGTCAGATCATCCTTTCATAATTAACATTAATATGTGATATACAGGCTCTAAAAAATTTACAGTCTGTAATTACATGGCAATATATTACATTATAATAGCATTATATCATATTTTGATACAGAATGTGTTAACAGATTGTTAATTTATAGAGAATTATAGATAATTTTTTAAAACAACAGTAGAATCTTTTTATTAAAAAAGCTGTAATTAAAAACATAATAATACTCATAGGACGGTAAGAAATTTAAAATTGTCCTATGAGTATTTGAAGCTGCTCTAATTAGTTGTAGTAGAAGAGGGTTCGATTTTTGTGCGCTGAACGGATACCTTGGAGACGGTAGTTACCCACACATTGTCGTAAGATGGACACGAGAATACAACATTGCTGTTGAATTGATCGGTATTGATATTCATATTCAGCAGATTTACGTCAGCAATTATATCGTCGGCGGTTATCTCGCTTATAGTATCCTTCGGTCCGACAACTGTAATATCCATAGCCTGCGTAAGGACGCTGTAGTCATAGTTGCTGTCTGGAACGTTGCTGATAGAGATCCTGCTTTGATCGAGCGTGAGATTTTTCTGATCGAGACCTTCGTCGTCCAGAGTTACTGTGACGGCTTCAAGATTGGAAACATTGATGAATTCGCTGTCCGCAAGCCGCTTACTGAGCGATAGGGTTTTTGAGAATCCCGGTTTTATCTCGTTCAGAGCAATAAGCCCCAGATCAAGTTCGTCGGGAATCTCCGTCTGACTGTTATTGCAGGCGAGAGTAACTTTGTCAGCCGATAATTTGAGTTTAACGCTGTCAACGTCGAAATTATTGGGGGCATTCACTATAGAGACTGTCAGACTTACAGTTTTTTGTGTACGAACGGGAATAGTTATGGAAAAATTGGCGTCGCTGAATTTCAGTGACGACTGATCGATTTCCGCGCCCGTATCAGTGAAGAGTACCAGTTCATCGGCGTTTATCACATAAGTTTGCGATAAACTAAGTTCGCTGTTCGTGACGGCGCTTATTTTGTCGATCTTGTCAAGCTTTGCTGAAGGTCCGGTAATTCTTACAACAGCAGGATCGCATACGAATTCATCGGTATTTATCTCTTTGCCGTCAACGAGTGAAACGTTTGGAGCAAGAGGCGTTACGGGATATTCGCGGCTTTCGATCTTATCGAATTCAACGGAAGCCGAAGAAGGCGTTATGGATTTCACCTCATATTTTATGCCGTTTTCGCTTCTTATTTTAATGGAGAGATTTTTTTTGCCTGCTGTTGAAACGCTGTCGGCGTCAAAGTAAGCTTCGAGCGTTTCATTGCTGAGATATCCGACCTGAGTACGGCTGCTCAGAAGTTCGACCGTAACGTTTTCTACATTGCAGTCTACTACGCTTAGTCCGTTTTGACCTGCCGATGTTCCTGAAATATCCACGGAAAGCGGAATATTTTCAATGGTTTTCTGAACAGTCGGATATTGCGTCATGGAGATATACAGCCACGCGATAACAGCAATGATGATGGAAATTACCATAAGCGAAACGTTGCTTGTCATATATTTTTGGCGGAATACTTTAAAGAATTTCACTTTTTCTTCCTCCTTCCGAACATGGAGGAGAGACCTTTTTTGGAATTTTCTCCATCTTCCGGGGATTCGTTGAAGATCTCCTTTTCCAGTGTGGATTTAAGGCGTATACGCGTATAATCCCGCGTCAGAACGCCGTTCATAGCGATAGAGATCTGTCCTGTTTCTTCCGAAACGACGATGACTACCGCGTCGGAATTTTCACTCATGCCTATAGCGGCTCTATGCCGCGAACCGAGCGCCTTATCGATAGAAAGATCGCTGTTCGGACGTGGGAGAAAGCAGGCGGCTGCAAGGATAATTCCGTCACGCATTATGACAGCTCCGTCGTGAAGAGGTGTTTTAGGATAAAAAATATTACCGAATACCTCCTTGCTTGGGGCGGCGTTCATTATCGTACCTGTTTCTATCTGTTCGCCCAACTTTGTTTTGCGTTCGATAACGATAAGCGCGCCTGTGCAGCTTGCGGAAAGTTCCACGCACGAATCGCATATAGCTTCGATGGCAATATTCCATTTTTGCTTTACGTCATTTGATAATGTGCCGATACCGATAAGATTTATACCTATCTTGGTTTGCCCGAATTGTTCCAGAACACGGCGCAGTTCAGGCTGAAAAATTATCAGCATGGCGATAAGACCGATATCGAGAGCATGACCGAGAATATATTTCATTACGGTAAATTCCAGCAGACTGCTCAGCGCGTAGCCTGCCACCAGCAGCAGTATTCCCTTAACAAGCTGACCTGCGCGCGTTTCGCGTATAAGTTTGAGCAGAAGATAAATTATGTATGCAAGAACTGCAAGATCTATTATATCCTTTAAATGGATGGTGGACATAAGGCTGAAGAAAGCATATTTTATATCCTGAAAAGAAGGCATTTTTTCACCCCTTGTAAAGTATTTTCAGAACCTGCTTATCTGTAAATGCAGATTCTTATATATATATTGTACCACAATTTCAAATAATTTCAATACTTTTTTTGCGATTTTCTTGAATTTTTCACATAAACGGAATATTGAAACGGATAATGATATAGTCGCCCTACTTGAAATCAAAACAAGTTCGCTGATAAAAATTACCCATAGCTGCGTTGTCGTCGTCACCGGGTGTCAGCACGCTTTCCTTCTCCGCCTTGCTATGCAAAATTTTTATTCAGCTTCTTTTGTTCCGATTTCAAACAGGTCGACTATAAGAGCTTGTGTTCATAGGTTCAGCAGACGTATTTTCGGCAAATTTGTATGCTGAACTTCGTCAAAAGCACTTGATATATGACCGAAGGGAACGCCCGTGGTGCGACAGTATTCCCGCGTGTTTTTCCTTGTCAGCATACAAATTATGCTTGAAAATACGCATACTCCACCTATGAACACAAGCTCTAAAAACCCCACCGGCATACCGAAGTATGCCATGAGATTTTGCAATTACAATATTTTGACGATATTATTCGCAAGCATGACTGCGTCGCTTTCACGGCTGAAAATTGAAGGCGAAAATCTCACCGTACCGTTATTCGTGCCAAGAGACGAATGTGCAAGAGCGGCGCATTGGAATCCTGCGCGCAGACAGTAACCCTGCTTTGCAAGTTCGGCTGCCAGAATTTCCGATTTGACGCCATCCGCGTTGAACGAAACTATAGGCACGTAATTTGCCGTGGGTTCGCGGTAAATTTTTATTCTGCCGCTGCGCTTCAGTGCGGAAATAAAGCTGCGGCATATCTTATCTTCATGAGCGTATATTCTGGGAATACCGACTCCGCTTACAAATTCTATGCCTGCTTTAAGAGACATTATTCCGATTATGCCCGAAGTGCCGCTTTCGAGACTTTCGGGGAGCAGGTCGGGCTGTATAAGACTCTGCGAATTGCTGCCGGTGCCTCCCTGAATAAGCGGGGGAATGGGATATTTGCCGTCGGAAACAAGCAGTCCCGTTCCGGTCAGTCCGTAAAGACCTTTATGACCTGCCGTACAGAGAATATTTATTCCGTGTTCGAGTCTGACGTCGATTATTCCGCAGGCCTGCGCGCCGTCGGCGATAAAGCAGATATTTTTGCGGCGGCATATTTCGGCAATCTCACGATATGGCAGCAGCTGTCCCGTAACATTGCTTGCAAGCGTGCAGACTATCGCTTTTGTGTCGCTGCGGATAAGGCTTCGGAAACTCTCTATCGTTCGGTTATCTTCGGGAAAGACCTGCGCTACCGAGAGCGAAATTTTCTTTTCAGCAGCGAGTTTTGCTGCAGGACGCGCTGCCGAATTATGCTCCATGCCGCTTATTATCATATGACCGCCGCCGCGCATAATACCCTGAATCGCTATGTTAAGGCTGTGCGTGCAGTTCATTGTGAATACTGTGTTTTCTGGTTCTGCACCAAAAAATTCAGCCGCAGCGGCTCGTGCTGAATAAACTGCCCGTGAAGTTTCGGCAGCAAGTGGATGACCGCCGCGCCCTGAACTGGTGTAGTGTTCCATCGCATATAGGGCAGCTTTTTTAACTGCGGCAGGCTTTGGAAACGTTGTGGCTGCATTGTCGAAATTTATGATCATGACTGCCTCCTTGTATATGGTATCCCCATATTGTCCAGAATATTGGCGGATGAATCTGAATAGATCCTCAGATCGTAGCCGCAGCCTTCTTCGCGTCTTATCATTTCGACGGGGATACCTCTTGATCTGAGCAGCCCTTCCGCCTTTACAGCGTAGGTATAAGAGGGCATTTCCAGTATTATCCCTTGTGGGCTGCCGCGTGAATATTGCTTGTTGTGCTTCATATATATCACCTCATTGAGAAATTTTTCACATATTATTATATGTGAACATTAGGGTATTTTGACACTACCGCTCAACGCTCGTCTTCATAGGTGGAGTATGCGGATTCGGGCAGCGCCAAGATAACCCGGAATAACAGTTACGGCGAAATTAAGAACAAATTCTTAATTTTTGGAAATTCGCTTGACAAAGTCCATTATAAGTGCTATGATGTAAACAGATACATTGGGATTCTGTAATTTTTCAATGTAACTATACATTCTTGGTCTCATGCTCCTGACAGAGCATGCGGATTGAAATAACATCATTATTTAACATTTAAGACATAACAATCAAGGAGGTCATAATTATGAGATCATCAAACAAACTTACCGCAATGGCGCTTGCACTGGCTATTGGTTCAACTATGAGCGTGGCAACGGCGTTTGCCGAGGGTGAAGAGGTTCCCGCCGCTCCCGTAGCTGCCGAGGAGATTTCCACTACCACATCAGCCGATGAAAAGTCTGATATTACGGAAACTACGCCTGAAGAAACTCCTTCAAATGAGGAAACTTTCGGCAATATTACAGTTAAAATCTCGGACGACGGCAGTCAGATTTCATTCTACGATTCGGCAGCCAACATGAGCATTATATGCGGAAACGGCGTGATGACGATAGACGGCGCTGTTATTACAAAAGGAAGTTCGATTCCTTCCGATAAGGCGGATAGCTTTGCCGAGATCGTTAGTAAGGTAAATGCAATGAATATCAGCACTATTGTTTTTACGGATAATGTAACGGAAGTCCGCTTCGATGGCTTTGATATGGGCAGCGGAGTTACGCAGGTAAAATTCGGTAAAAACATTTCTTCTATATCCGATAATGCGTTCAGCGGTTTTACGGGACTGAAATCGGTTCATGGCTATAAGGGTACTGCCGCTGAAAAATTTGCGAATGATAAAAGTCTGGAATTTACGGCTCTCGACGCTGCTGAAGTTCCTGAAACAACTACAGCTGCCGCACCTTCAACAACGGCTGTAAAGAAGACGACTGCGACCGCTGTTGTAAAGAAGACCACAACGGCTTCAAAGGCGACTTCGACCAAGAAAAATTCCAAAACAACTGCTTCTGCCAAAACTACCGCAGCTTCAACTACAAAATCGTCGACTTCTCCGAAAACAGGAGATCACGGCGTTGGCGCAGCTGTTGGCGTATTAGGAGCGGCTGCCGCTGCATTTGCGGTTACTCGCAGAAAAAAACATGAATAATTAATATGTTCTAAATATAAAAAAACTCCTGATTAAGGGAGTTTTTTTATTGTGATATTTTTTACGAATCAATAAGCCGGACAGCTTCGTCGGAAGAGTCGAGAGCGGTAACAGTTTTAAGTTTGCGGTTAATTGCGCGCGTACGCGTTCCGATAAGCTTGTCAAGTTCTTCATCAGCCTGACGGAGGCGATTTCGCGTATCGGTAAGCCCTTTTTCGAAAGTTTCGAATTCTTTCTTTGCGGCTTCGAGAACCATCCACACTTCGCCGCTTTTTTTCTGAATTGCAAGCGTGCGGAATCCCATTTGCAAACTGTTGAGCATTGCCGCCATATTCGACGGCCCTGCGATATTTACCTTGTAATTTCGCTGTAAAATCTCCACCAGTCCCATATTTACTACCTCGGCGTACAGTCCCTCAAACGGCAGGAACATAATTGCAAAATCTGTAGTATACGGCGGTTTTACATACTTATCGCGAATACTTTTGGCACAGCGTTTTATTTCTGTATCTAAAGCGGCACGACGGGTTTTAAGTTCTTCCGCGCTGCCCGATTCATAGGCGTTAAGCAGTGCGGAATATGTATCGCCGGGAAATTTTGAATCTATAGGCAGATAGACGAATTCGCCGTCGCTCATGCCGGGAAGTTTTACTGCAAAATCCACTCTTTCGGGACTGCCGCTTATTACGGCAGCCTGTTCTTCATATTGCTCCGGAGCGAGAATTTCGCTTAAAATAGCGGATAATTGAAGTTCGCCCATAATTCCGCGCGTCTTTACATTTGAGAGGACGTTTTTCAGATCTGAAACTCCCGAAGCGACGTTTTTCATTTCGCCCAGCCCCTCGTAAACTTCGGCAAGCCGCTTGTTTACGGTTTCGAACGAGCGCGAGATCTTATCGTCGAGAGTTTTTTGCAGCTTATCGTTGACGGTATTATTTATTCTGTCAAGGCTTTCGGCGTTGGAGCTGCGAATTTTCTCCAATCCCTCGCGGTTTTCGCGGCTAAGTTCTTTCATATCGTTTTCGATCTTCATAAGCACGTCTACGGAATGTTTCTGCTGATTTTCCTGATTTTCTCTCAATTCTCCGCCGAGCATGGAGATCTGCCTGACGACCGAATCGCTGATTTTAACTGCCATTTCCATCATTATGCGATTTTGATTTTCGCTTGTGCGCGACAGAACGTCAAGCTGTTTTTTCATTTCGGAAATATCTTTTTTGCCGAAACCGCGGCTTTTTTCGGCAGCTCGTACTATAAGCGTGATAAGGAACGCGAGCAGTGCAAGATTCAGAAGCGCGCATATTATCAAAATTACGTCCATATTAGTCCTTTCGTTTCGTACGTTTTGCTTCTGCGATTTTTTCAAGTTCGGCAGCCCTGATGAGTGCGTCGTCAATGTGAGGGCAGAAATTTTCTTTGCCGATTTTTTCGATGAAGCCTGCCTTTTCCATAGCCTGCATGGGCTGTTCGTTTACATGAGAGAATATTACCGATATATTATATTTTTTGCATCTTTCAGCGATCTTTTCAAGATTTTGGATTCCCGTTGCGTCTATAGCGGGAACGTTTCTCATTCGAATACAAAGTACGTCGACGTGTTTGTGATCGTCAAGAATATAGTTGAATTTATCGGAAACCGCAAAGAACATAGGGCCGTTTATTTCGTAAACTTTAGTGTTATCGGGAACTTTTTTCAGTGCGATGTGATCAGGATCGTCGTCCTCGTCGTCAACATATACCCAGCCGTGAACTTCCGTAACGTCTGCCATGCGCTTCATAAACAGAAGAGCCGCCAGCACCAGTCCGACTCCGATAGCTACTACGAGATCGAAAACGACGGTGAGGATAAGCGTTACAAGCAGCACGATTATATCGCTTTTCGGGGAAGTTTTTATCATGCTTGCTATACCTCTCCAGCCGCACATATTATATGCTACCATAAATAATATTGCCGCGATAGTAGGCATGGGGATCATTGCCGCATATGGCATGAGAAGTATAAGAATTATAAGTACGACTACAGCGTGTACCATGCCTGCGATCGGAGTTCTTCCTCCGTTTTTGATGTTTGCGGCAGTACGTGCGATAGCGCCTGTTGCGGGGATTCCGCCGAAAAGTGCGGAGGCGATATTTCCTGCGCCCTGAGCCGTCAATTCCATATTTGAGCGATGCTTCGAACCAATCATACCGTCTGCAACTACGCATGACAGCAGCGATTCCACAGCAGCGAGAACTGCTATTGTAAGAGCATTCGGAACCAGCGCGCGTATACGTTCAAGGCTGACTTCGGGCAGACTGAATTTAGGCGGTGCAGATGATATTTCATAAAGATCGCCTATAGTATTTACGCTGATTCCGCTGAGTTTGACGATAGCCGCGCCGACGATTACCGCGATAAGCGACGGCGGAATCTTTTCAAGCTTTTTCGGCCAGAAAATAAGAATAGCCAGCGAAAGCAGACCTATCAAAAATGCCTGATAATTAAAAGTATTCGCGCTGCGTATAAGTTCCATGACTTTTTCGGTAGTTTCTATCGGAGAGCCTGAAAAAGTCATGCCGCAAAAATCTTTTATCTGACCTATCACTATAGTTACGGCGATTCCGAATGTGAATCCTGCCGTTATTGTATTAGGTATATATTTTATCAGATTTCCAAATCTGCACAGACCCATAATTATAAGGAAGATACCTGCCATTATGGTGGAAATTGCAAGTCCGTCCATTCCCTCGGAAGCTACGATCCCCGCAACAATGGTGGCGAAAGCGGCCGTCGGACCTGCGATCTGTACGCGGCTTCCGCCGAGAAACGATACGATAAATCCGGCGATTATAGCCGTGTAAAGACCTCGTTCGGGGCTTACACCGGAGGCAAGAGCGAGCGCGATAGAAAGGGGCAGGGCTATAATAGCTACGATTATGCCTGAAATCACGTCTTTTAAGAACTGTTCTTTGGTATAATTTTTCATGACGGAGAAAAGCTTTGGTTTAAGTTTTTCCTCAGTTTTCTTTTTAGGCAATGTTTCTGTTGAATCCATTTTTTTCCTCCTGCGATATTATTGCTTTAGAGCCTGTTCAGTATCTTTTTACGCACGTCTTTTTGGTAGATTTTTCGCCTGAACTTCGTCAAAAAGTCTTGGAATGCGTCAGCATTCCTGCACCTTTTTTCCTTGTCAGGCAAAAATCTTCTCGAAAATCTGTACATAAAAAGATACTGAACAGGCTCTTAAAATTATATCACTGCATGAAGAAAATAGCAATAGAATTTTGTATATTTGTGTAAATTAAACTGTTTTCTTAAGAGTTATTTATTATTTCTTGGAATATATCCGAGTAATGTTCGTCAGTCAAGCCGAAATCTTTGTTTTTGTAAGTCCATGCGGCATGAACTATACCGAATTTTTTCAGAGCATTCTGAATATCGCAAAACCATTTTACAGCGCTTTCCGTATCGGCAAGATCAATAACTCCATATTCGCCGCAATATAGCGGAACGTTGTACTTTTCGCTGATTTTAAGGGCGGGTGAAAACAATTCCTCAAAATATCCCTGATCGAAAACTTCGTTGTTGTAATTCAATTCGCGGTCGTAAATATCGCCGAAATATTTATGGGAAATTTCGCGGTATTCCGAGGGTGCGGCGGGATATTTCAGCTTAAAATCGGCAGGCATATTTTTAACCCAGTAAGCCGACTGATGAGTGAAAATAAGCGGATTATAGCAGTGGAATGTAAACACGATATTTTCGTCGGCAGGTTTTTCAAGCGCGGAAAGCCCCTCTATGCTCGAATTTTCGTAGCCGCCGATAATTATCCTTATATCCGTATTTATCGCGCGTATTGCGGCGATAGTTTCGGCTGCGATCGCGTTCCATGCTTCAGCGGTATTTTTATCGGTGATCTCGTTCAGCAGCTCAAATGCGGCAATATCTGAATATTTGCCGAATCTTCGCGTCATTTCTTTCCACAATTCAATGAATATCGTCTGAAGCTTTTGATCATGGAAAAGATCGCTGTTTGATTCGTCGTCAAAAACGTATCCGCAGGCCTTATGGAGGTCGAGAACGATTCTCAGTCCATGTTTTACACACCATTGAATGCATTTTTCAATGCGGCTGAATCCGCTTTCAATAAGTCTTCCGTCGTCTTTTTGAATTACTTCATAGTCGATGGGAAGTCTTACATGATCGAGTCCCAACGACGAAATATAGGCGATATCGGATTCTGTTACAAAGTTGTCGAGATGCTCTTTTGTAAAATTTCCGCAGGCAGGCTGGGAGAGCCAGCCGCCTAAATTTATGCCTTTTTTGTAACCGGTAAATTCTTTCATGATAGTTATTCCTCCTGAATACATGAATTTATTGACATTATTATAGCATGACGACTTTTGTTTTAATATCAGAATAATGAAGTTTATATTAAAATTATGATATGTAAATTGATTTGCGTGGATTACGTGAGAATACTATTGACTTTATTTACAAATTGTGCTAAAATTTACATTGGAGTGGGTTTTGAACGGCTCTGATAATGGATTTGGAGGAATTTAAATGGAGTACTGTAAATATTGCGGGAAAAAACTTGATAAAAAAAGCAGATGTACCTGCAAGGATTTTCTCAAGGAGAATCCTGAAAAGGAAAGCGTTGAGACGGAAGTTATTTTTGACGGAAAAAAGCCGATAAAGGCTGACGGCATCACTAAAGATAAGCTGAAGAAATACGGAATATTGGCGGCGGTCGCTGCTGTGATACTGCTGATATTTTTATTGGCAGTCATGATATTTTCCTCCGCGAACGCATATAAAAAGCCTGTTAAAGACGTGATAAAGGGCGTAAATAAGGCGGATACAGAACTTATCCTCGAAGCCGTATATACAGAGGACGCTCTTGCGGAAAAACGTGTGGAAGTCAAAAACAGCAATCTGACATGGAAGGATTACCTGAAACAGAACGATAAAAAAATTGATTCCAAGCTTGACGAATCGGGATTCAAGCGTGCTAAATACGATATTGTTGCCAAGGAAAAATTAAGCGGAAGCAATCTCGAAGAGGTCGAAACGTTCTACGCCGACGAATATGGAGCTGACGTTAAAAAGGCTTATCGCGTCGAGGTGGAGTTCGAATTCAAGACCAAGGGCGGCGAGGAAACTCCCAATTGCTGGCTTACGGTAGTAAAACTCAAAAACGATGGCTGGAAATTCTGTCCGAAATTCAGCGATAATGCATATTATATAACTGAAGCCGTCAATATTTCCTAAGGAAGTGTTTGCGTGTCACTGATAATTTTGCGGCAGACAGTCATAATGCTCATTCTTATGCTGGTCGGCGCGATCTGCCGAAAAACAGGCATAATAAGTTCCGAAACAAATAAGGGCTTATCAAAATTCGTATTGCAGATAGTTAATCCTGTTGTGATATTCATGTCGTATCAGACGGAACTGCGCGGAGAACTGGTGCGGAATCTTTTAATGGCGTTTGCGATCTCGGCAGCGGTATTCCTTATCATGATCGCCGCGTCATATCTGTTTATCAGAAAAAAAGAAAACCGTGAAACTGAAATAGAACGTTTTTCAGCGATCTATTCAAACTGCGGATTTATGGGTATACCGCTTGCAAAAGCTCTGTTCGGTATGGAAGGTGTGTTTTATCTCACGGCGTTTCTTACCGTGTTCAACCTTGTGGCGTGGACTCATGGAATTATCCTCCTCACAGGGGAGCGCGATATGAAAAAAATAGCCAAGGTATTCTATTCGCCTACGGTGATAGCAATAGTTTTTGGGCTGGCTGCCTTTTTTTGTCAGATCAGGCTTCCGCAGCTTCCTGCCGACGCGCTTAATTATATATCTGATCTGAATACGCCGCTTGCTATGGTCGTATCGGGAGTGAGTATGGCTGAAACCAATCTGTTTGGAATGCTGAAAAAGGGCGGAGTATACCGAACGTGTTTGATAAGATTGATTATACTTCCGGTAATATTATCTCTTGCGTTTCTCTTTATTCCCGTAAGCATGAAAGTCAAGCTTACCATACTTGTGGCGGCTTCTGCACCTCCTGCGGCGATGTGTACGCTGCAATGCCTGCGGTGCGGAAAAAATTATTTATACTCATCGGAAATTTTTACTGCCGGAACTTTACTTTCGGTACTTACTCTTCCGCTCATCGTAAAATTTACGGAATATTTAACAAAAATATTTTGTTAGATTTGTTTATAACGCTGATTTTTAGAATTTTTACTTGAAAGGGTTTATTTTTTAATGTATTTGTGTTATAATTAATATGTTATTTTGGGTGATCTGAGAATCTGTCTATATAGGGAGCATTAAGTATGATCCTGACGAACAGTTGCGTTTGTTTTTGCAGACAGATTCTTATGCTTGCAGCTATTGCAAAGGCTGCGGGTATATATACCGGTTTTGAAACTGACGTTTTTGTACATAGTTTCTGAAATGTATAGTCACCCTGCTTGAAATTGGAACATAAGAAGCTGGATAAAATGCTATGAGAAATTTTTATCAACAATTTGTTTTGATTTCAAGCAGGGCGGTTATATATCGGTATGTGGCAAACTCGGCTTCTCTGCGTTAATTTATGAAAACAAGTTCTGGAGTGTCCGCACACTCTAAGAGCCTGTCAGTATCTTTTTCATTTTTGCCGTTGAATACTGAACAGGCTCTAATAGGGAATGCCATAGGTTACCGCCAATTGGATTGCTCCTTTTATTTAGACCTGTTCGAAAACTGTAGAAGCGCCGAATGACGCAGGATTTTTTGTGACAGGCAAAGTCAATTTTCTGTAGGAATACTGTATGTATTTCAAGGAGAATTGACAAAGCATGACGCAAAAAAGACAAGTCGGACGGCGTTCGGAGGTTTGCGAACAGGTCTGTTAGAACCCGTGTTCTTAGGCAAAGTAATTAAAAAGGAATGGAGTTTATGCAAATGGAAAAAAGAGGAATAAGTAAATTGGATCTGAAAAGACGCAACAGAATGCAGATCTTAAGAATAATCAGGGAATACGGCCCTATTTCAAGAGTTGACGTGGCGAGCGCCCTTGAAATAACAAGAGCAGCCGTTACGATCATAACAAATGAAATGATCGAAGAGGGCGTGCTGGTCGAGATCGGAGAGGCGCCGGTCAATGCCGAAAAGCTTCAGAAGGGCAGAAGAAAGATACTTATCGATATTAATATAAACAGCCGTTTCGCACTTGGCGCAACAGTTGATGAAAAGGAAGTAAGTATTGGTCTTACTAACCTGAATTCGGAAATTCTCGACAAGTCGAGCATGATCATCGACGAGAGAACTACCAGCAAAGATATCATAAATTATATAATTAAGTCGTGCAATACAATGATCGAGAACAGCGCTCTTACGAAAGACAAGATCCTCGGTTTAGGCGTAGGCATCGTTCCCTCGATGTGGGGCAAACTAAAGATATTCTTTAAAGACGGAGAACTTGATTTCACGGGCTTTATCGAAAAGCTTTCAAGCGGTCTTGATATCGATATCCACTGCGGAAACGCTGTGGGACTTATGGCGCTTGCAAGCAATGATTTCCGCACCAAAGCAGGATATCAGACGAATATGGCGTTCCTGCACAACGGCAATCAGGTCAATCTTGCGATCGTCAATAAAAACGAACTTTCCAGCGATTATATTTCCTACACGTCTATGATCGAGAAATTCATCGTATGTCCCAACGGCAGAGCTTATGAGGGATATCCCAACGGCTCGGTTAAGGCTGAGCTTTCAAGAGTTGCACTGCATTCGGCTGTATGCGAGATATATTCAAAGGACAAGACTCCTATTTTGTACGATATTACCGAAGGCGATAAGAACAAGATCAATATCGACAACGTATTTATGGCGCTGATGCGCGGAGAAGAACCGGTCAAGAATCTGGTGGACGATATAATCGCTAAATACACCGTACTTATCAATAATATTGCAATCAGCCATTTTGCGAAGAAGATAGTGCTGCACAACTTCAAACTCAATGAAAAGCAGTTCGACTATGTAAAGCGCGAGATGATACACCTTGTTAGCGAGGAAATCGCCGACAGAGTTGTACTTAGCAAGCTGGACGGCAAGAATAATTTCCTTGGCGGCTGCGCTCTTATTATTCAGAATAATTTCTATACAAAGGGCGGTATGCACTGATTATTTCCCGAAAAAACAGGTTAAAAAAAACTGCTGTAAGACGAATTTCTTACAGCAGTTTTTTATGTGAACACGCTCTAAACTCCACAGTCCTCGTAATCCTTCCAGCGTTCGAAATATGCCTTGTTGCTCCAGCCTTTGTAGAGAATGTACAGAATAGCCGCAACTACAATAAATATCGCGCCCACAATAGGGAGAGACATTGAGAGAATTTTCTTCGGATTAGGTACTATTTTCTTTTCACTCATAAATTATCACCTGCTTATTCAGCGGAAACGTCGGATGCGCCGCCGTTCATTTCAGCCATAAGTCTTGCGAATTCAGCGTCAACTTTGGCGTTGCTTTCAATTTCCTCAAAAGATTCCGTCAGATCGTCGTCAGCCGAACCTGCGATCTCGGAAAAAGCGTCGGCTTCAGCTTCTTTGCGCTGTACCTTTTCTTCCATGCGGTTGAATTTTTCTACTGCGCTGCTTCCGTCAAAATTTCCTTGAGATCTTGCGATCGCACTTCTGGTTTCAGCCATTTTTGAACGCGCAATAAGCATAGCCTGTCGGGATTTAGCTTCGTCAAGCTTGGCTTTCAGAACTTCTACCTGATCGCCGATAGCTTCAGTCTGAGCAGAGATCGACTCGTACATTTCCTTGTAGCTTGCAACGTCCTCGTCCGCCTTGACCTTTCTGCGGAGAGCCTCTTTTGCGAGTTCTTCATTGCCCTGAGAAATAGCGGCTTTAGCCTTGCCTTCCCAATCCGCTGAAACCTTAACTGCGTCCTCGTATTTCTTCTGTGCAAGACGTTCGCTTGCCTTGGCTCTTCCGTAATTCTGGGTAGCCTTAGTAAGTTCTTTCTGCATATCGATTATGATCTGCTTGACCATCTTCTCCGGATCTTCCGCCTTATCAAGAAGATCGTTGATATTAGATTTGAGTATGTCGCTGATTCTGCTGAATACGCCCATTTTTTAACCCTCCTGTTTAACAGTTTGTGCTTTACAAATTATTTCAGAGTCTGTTTAATATCCTTTTGTGTGCGGATTTTCGAGCATAATTTTGACGAGGACAAGGCAAAAATCCGCAGGCATACTGTCGTATGGCAAGGATTTTTAACGCAGTCATCGGCAAAATTTGCCGAAAAGACGTGCATAATAAAGATTTTAAACAGACTCTAAGAACTTAGGAAAACAAGTTCCCGGTACAAATCGGCAATGCCCGCGCATTTGCCTAATTACATTATACGATATTTATTGAGAATTGTCAATAGACATATAGCAATATCACATTAAACATTATTGTTAAAAATATAAAAATATGCAATCATCTTGACAATATAATCAAATTATGATATAATATGTTTGTAGATTTTGGCGTGCTTGAATAATATTAGAAGGGGTGACACTATGAATATTAAAATCAGCCGTAAAATATGCTCGGTTATTGCAGTTATAGGAATTTTTTTATGGGCGGTATGCGGCGTGTTTGCCAATGCGTTTGCTGATGATTTAAAGGCTTTCAGACTTGTCTGCCAGACGCCCGATGATACGCTGCAATCGGCTAATTATTGGGAGATTTACAGAATAGGGGATTCGGATGGCAGCGGTGAAAGAGCGCTTACGGGAGTTTTTGCTGAACTTCCCGTTGAATTCAATGCTGAATCTTCTGCTGAATTGACAAATATTGCGCGTACTCTTGAAACTTATGTAAGAGTTAATAAAATTAAACCGCTGAAATCTGGGGAATCCGATGAAAACGGAGAACTGCTTTTTGATGATCTTAATAATGGCTTGTATCTTTTTGTTGGTCAATCGATCAAATTGGGCGTAAAAACTTATGTGCCGGCTTCATTTATTGCAGAGATTACGCCGTCGAGCGATTCCGAAGTAATCGTTAAGCCTAAATATTCCGCATACCTCGTTGCAGCAGGCGAAGATTGGCATTATTCGGTTAAAAAAGTATGGACGAACGGTGGAAAGCGCATTCCCGATCATATTATCGCCGATATTTACTGCGACGGCGAATTATATGAAACAGTCGAACTTGGCGATGATAATAATTGGTCTTACGAATGGGATACGGACGATTTTTACATCTGGGACGTTGTGGAACGCGATGTTCCGGACGGATTCAAGGTAGTTTACCGCTCGAATGAATCGCAATATGTCATCGTAAATACTTTATCAGATCAAAAGCCCGCAGAAGATCAGCCTACAACTACGGCTGCGACTGTAACTACTGCCGATATTTCCTCCGAAACTGCCACAACTGCATCGGGAACAGGGCCTGTTATCAATGAAAGCGATGTCGTTTCAACTTCAATCAAATCGGGAGGTTCAACCGTTACTACGGTAAAAGATACTCCGACTACAGTTTCGCAGAATGTGGATACAACAACTACTCCTCAGGAAAAACTTCCCCAAACAGGACAGTTATGGTGGCCTGTTCCGCTGCTTGCGTTTTTTGGTTTGCTCATGGTCGCAGTCGGATTCATGCTTCGTCCTAAAAATAAATCTTAGAACTTGTTCTCATAGGATTTGTGCGTAGTACTAAAGCATACGCAGATGAGCAAAATCAAAGATTTTGTTATCTGCGGAATTTTCGAGCATAATTTTATCGAGAGCAAGGAGAAAGACCGCAGGAATACTGACGTATTTCAAGGTCTTTCGACGCAGCAATCGGTAAAATTTGCCGAAAAGATATGTACAATATCCTAAGAGAACAAGTTCTTAAAAATAAAGCTGCTCGGAATTGATGTTTCGAGCAGCTTTTGATTTTGTCCCCCATTGGCATTGTGCAGAATGCCGAAATATATAGTTAAATTATTTAAACGGTATTACCTAAAAATTTTCTATACCTTTAATAATTCCTGATGCCCGCTGGAGTTGGTTCAACAGTCTTTTTGGAACAGTCCGTTTTTGCGATCTGCTCGATCTTCGCCGTGCCGTTCTGCTTCATTACGAGGCTGTGACCGCAGCTGTAATTAATATCGCCGCAGTACACAATGTAATTCTCCTGAATGGAAGTATCGCCGTATTTTGTCTTAAAATCGTTGTATTCCGTGATGCAGTCGGGAATTATTCCGTAAATGTCGGTTTCGGTAATTATTCCGGAATCGTCGGCAAGAAAAGCGTAGGAAGCAGTCGTAAGTACGGTTGAATTATAAGTACGGTTAAGTTCCACGTTAAATTCGCCTGCGACTTTTGGACGATATGCGATAACTTCGTATTTGGAATACGTGTTATTGTTTTCATAAACCTCGCGGCTGAGTTTGCATGAATCGTCGGTCGAAACGGCTTCATAGTAATAAGCGTCGTTCATTGATTCCTTGAATACAATGCAGACAACTCCGTCCTCGATATGAGTTGCGCCGTATTGATTGTAAAAATCGACGCTCTCTTCAAGCATAGAGGGAATCTAGCTTGGCAATACCCCAGTATCTTCCGCATAAGCGGTGATATTTCCAATAGGCAGAGCAGCAAGGAACATTCCCATAGCTGTCGCGCAGGCTAAAAATTTTTTTTCATTAGTTTTTCCTCCTTGTTAATTCATATTATTGCTCCACCAATTAAGTCTTGAATAATTTATGCGAAGGACTGACAGTGAAAGAGAAGGAAGAAAACCGCGGGCATACTGTCGCACCACGGGCGTTCCCTTCGGTCATACAGCACGGTTTTCTGACGCAGTATTTCGCTGTCAGGACAAGCGGAAAAATTCAAGAGTTAATTGGGGGAGCAATATAATTCCAATGCTAAATCAAGACAGATTTTTGATCAGAATTTCAACCTTGTCATAATTTTCTCTTGCTGTGAATGTAAAGCAGATGTGGCAGCCGTCGTCCCATGCAGTCATTTCGGGCGCGCCTTGAGTTTCTTTAAGTTCTCTCCATACTGCTCTTCCGTTTTCTTGAGAAAATAAGTAGTTAGTATGCTCGATCTTGGGATTGATTTTTACTCCGAATTCTTCGTAGGGATAAATATAAAGCGGTAATTTAGTGCCGTCTTCATATTGCAGCCAGACTCCGTTAGGCGCATCTTCCTTGAGAATTGTGAATCCCTCGATTTCGTACGAATGCTCGCGAACATCAACATTATCGCTTGGGGGAATGAAGATTATCTCGTCCCATAATTCGCCGTTATAATCACACGAACCGTACTTTATTTCAAACTTACCAAATGTTTGTGTGGTCGTTGTAGTTATGGCAGGTTCTGTCGATTCGGCGGGAATAGTGGCTGCAGCGTCGGAAATATCCGATATTACGGCAGGTTCTGTAGTATCTTCCGCAGATTCCGAAATCGGAACGTCATGCGGATGATCGTCAAATTCGAGAGCAGTCTCGCCATTATTGAGAACGGCAGTTGAAACGGCAGTCTCCTTTGAAATCTTAGTTGTTGATACGGAAGTCGTTTTTCTGTTTTCCGCAGTGGTTTCTATCGTAGGAATTTCACTTTTTTCATTTGGCTTGGATTGAATGGTGATCATGCTCTGATCTTTAAGACCGTCGGGCGAATTGTTGTCAGGGGACGGCGAATGATCGGCGATATTCATAATAAGTATGAATACTCCGATATACGCCGTAGTCGCCAGCACGATTACGCCTGTTTTGAAAAATCTGTGAATATTCCGTCTTTCGTCGAAATGTGAAAAGCCGCTTTCGGATTTGCCGCAGGACGCGGTTTCATCATGAGACTGTATATCTTTTAGCGAAAGATATTTTTTAAAGCTTTTTTCAAAAACCTTATCCGCTGCGAATATTACAGGATATTCGTTCATGATTTTATTTGCTGTGTTAGCGTTTGATTTTTTGAGTGATCTTATTCCTCAAGATTCGAACAGAGCGGTTCGGATCTATATATGCGCATTTATGCTTCTATAATAAAAGTCGTTTGAAATTGGAAAATGTTACAGCATAATTTGATTGTTAATAATATATTTATCTTTTGTTCATATCAATAAGAAGATTAATTTTAAAATTAATAATATACTTATTATATATTACCGATGAAAAAATATCAACGTTAAAATGCACGAACTTTTAATGATAATTCTGTGTATTATTACAATTTTACTAAAAAATATAAATAATATTGGAAATCTTATTGACATTCTGATACAGAAGTGGTATAATAATAAACATAAGGTGGTATTTAAAATTTATATGCAGCTCGTCTGATCAACAGTATGAGCATTAAAAATACAGATAAGAGGACATATTATGACTGACAAAGAACTTCGTAAGCTTCGAAAGATTGATCTTATAGAAATGCTATATTATATGCGCAGGGAAATAGATGATCTTACTGCTGAAAATAAAAAGCTTAACGAACGCCTTGATATGTTTATAAGCAAAGCTGCTGCGGGTGTTCGGATTGAAGATTCGGAGAAAGCGGATGAGTGATAAGAAAATGGAACTCCCGACGGCGGAACAGTTGTCGGCAGAATTTGAAAGGCTTAAATATAAAAGCAGTTTTAGAAAGATACTTTGGAATACCATATCTTCGATTATTGTTGCCGTTTCGATAGCTGCTTTGATTTCGACTATGTTTGTACCCGTTTTAAGGGTTACCGGAACGAGCATGACGCCGACGCTTCAGAACGACGAACTGATTCTTTGCCTGAAAAACAGCGATTTCAGTCATGGAGATATAGTAGCTTTTTATTACAATAATAAACTGCTGCTTAAACGCGTTATCGGCGTGGCAGGCGATGTTGTCAGCGTAGGCGAGGACGGCACGGTATCTCTTAACGGCGAGGTTATTGACGAACCATATATCAATGAAAAGTCGCTTGGCGAATGCGATATGAAATTTCCGTATCAAGTGCCTGAGGGGAGAATATTTGTAATGGGCGACCACAGAGCAGTTTCTATCGACAGCCGTTCGTCGGCTGTAGGCTGTATATCTGAAGAATATGTCGTCGGAAAGGCTGTTTTACGGGTTTATCCCATTGACAATTTCGGCTTGATATGATTTGAAAATTATCCGATTAAATTATTCTTTCTGGAAGGGGGAGTTAAAGTGAAAGATTTGCAGAGTAAAATTCAGCAAATGATCCGCAACAAGAAAATGCATAGCAGATGGCTTTCTTTTATGATAGCGCTTTCGCTTTTAATTGGGTTTGCCGTACCTTTTGAACTGATTATGCCGGGTATAGCGGCTGAGTCGACTAATGGGGCGGTTGAAATAAAAACAGAAAACGGGAATACGCTGACAGTACAGATCGAAAGCGGAAATGATACCATATATGCTCCTGGCGGACAAAATGAACAAGAGTTTAATGCCGGTGGAGCAGAAAAACTTGATAGTATTTATGTGGGTACAGTGTTTTCTTTAATAGGCATGAAAGAGAATCCAATACTTGACAAACCGAATGGTCCTCATTTGTATATGGATTTAAGCGGACTTATAGGCGCTGATAAACTTATTCTTGATGAAGTGGCTAAAACAGGTTCTTTAATAGATGATGGATATAACGAAAATCTACCAGCCGGTACTTATCAAATAACAGATGATGGTTACATATTGTTAACATTGACTGAGGAATATCGCGGACATATTAAAAGCGGTACCGGTACTGTAAATGGCGCGATATCATTTTCCGGCAAACTTGGCAGAGCCGATAACGAGGACGGAGATCAGGTTTTAACGTTTGACGGCAAGAAGCTGACGGTTAAATTCGATGATAAATGCCCTCAACTGAACAGGAAGTATGGTAAGATTGACAACAACAGAATAAAATGGGATATCAGCCTTAATGTTCCCGCTGGTACTGATATGAGTAAGTATACTCTTTCGGATGCAATGCTTACAGGCGCTGAGGATATTACAATTAATCCTAATGATATTCAATTTAATAGTAGCGGGCAATTTAGCGGTACTGCAAATTCCGGTAATTACACTATTACGTATTATACGCCGATAACTGCTGATTTGCTTAAAGACAAAGGAACAAATATACAAAACACGGCTCAGTTAAAAAAGAATGGAACAGATATTGGAGATTCAGAAAGCAGTAATCAGATTAATCTTGATCCATTTAACTTAACTAAATCAGGTAAAGCAGATTATTCCGATACGACGAATAAAAAAATCAATTGGACTATTAAGATAGAAAATAAATATGGCATTTCGCTGGAAAATTATCTTATTAAGGATGAAAAAATACCGAATGATGCTTCTATAAAGGTAACTCCGCAGGGCGAGTTAACTAAGGACGGTAATAATTGGAAACTTAGCGGCGTTGGTAATGCGAATTCAGTTGAAATTAAGTATTCTACTCCTGTGTTAGAAGATCAGATAGATCAGTGGCAAAATAATACAGCTAAATTATTATATCCCGATAAGGAGTTAACCGGAAGTGAAAATGGTACCAGTGTTCAGTATCAAAAATTAAGCGATGTATTTCAGCTTAATAAAAATAGTTCAGTAGATAAGGATAATCATACTATAACTTGGAATGTTACTGTTAGTGTGAAAGATAGTGCGAGAAATAATGGCGCAACGCTGAACGGTTATACTTTGACTGACAGTCAATTCCCGAGCAGTATTAATGATTTGCAAGTATCGTTTGAGCCGAATTGGAATCAACCTGATGTTACGCTTAGCAATGGTACTCTTACAATTAAATCTGGCGATTTAACTAGGTATAGCTTCTCCTATACAACGCCCTATCCTGACAACATTCCTGTTGGTTCTACAACGGCTGTAGCTAACAATATCTCCGATAACAAACTGCAAACTACTGTTGTGGCGACGGCTATTGTTGAAAACAGAAAGAGCGTTTCGAAGAGCGTTACTAATGGCAATTCATATACTGAAGCTTCCAATAAGGAAATCACAAAAGAGGTTAATTGGAAAGTCGATCTTATTTGCGACGGAAGTCTTGCGGGTAAGGAATATGTGGATACGCTTAGTTCGCCTACGGACGGTACGCATACACTGAAAGAGGACTCTATCGTAGTTAAGGCGGCTGTAACTGAAAACGATTTTAACTATAATATGCAGTCTCTGGATGCTAAGTATTATGAAATTGTTAAAACAGACAGCGGCTTTAAGGTGCAGTTTAAATCTCCTATTGACGAGCAGAGATATAATTATATCCGAATTGAATATACGACGGTGGCTACTGCGGATGAGTTCACAGGCACGTATGGAAGCGACGGCAAGCATACATATGTATTTAATAACAGCGGAACATTTGACGGTTCAGGCACCGGAGATATTGGCTATACCATTAATCGCGAAAATCCGGAGAAAGATGAGAAAATGACGCTTAAAGCCGGCAAAAGCTGGAATGGCGATAATGCTCCCAAAGCAGATGTTGTGGCTAAAATTAAGTATAAGGAAAACGGCGTAGAAAAAGGCTATGTTAAAGTAGACTCAAACGGCGAATTCTTGTACGAAGGCGACGAGGGATATGATACCGCTCAGGATTATGAATTCGTATTTGAAAACAATAAATTCGATGCAGGCGATAATGGGTGGAGAGTTGAAGTGCCGGGATTGCGTAAAACATACGCGACTGTTGACTCAAACGGAAACCGAGGTCAAGAATTAAAGTATACATATTCTTTAGAAGAATATAAGTATGGAGATCAAATTGTTAAGAATAATCGCATCGATTTAACTAATGGTATTTATGTAGTTATTAATGGCGGAGAAACTAATGACAGTAATTTCGAGTCTCGGCTTACAAATGTCTATCATCCTGATTACAGTGTTAATGTTGAAAAACAATGGAATGGTGATGATATCGATCACACAAACGTTAAAGAAATTAAGTATAAGATACAGTATAAGATTCAAGACGTTTGTGAATTTGAAGATCTGAAAATTGATTCTGATAATAACTTATTGTATCGCGATAATAATAATTATTATAATGTAACAACATTATTCGAAGGTACATTAAAAGCTGAAAATGATTTTAAAGATAATATAAAACTTCAATCAGGAATTTATATAAACTTTACTGACAAAATAATTTATTATCGAATTGTTGAAACAGCCATTGTTTATAATGACGGAACAAATAAAACAGTATCAAATGACAAGGTTATTCTTGATAATGGCTATTATATCTGTTCGAATGATGGAGAAATTAACGGTAATCGTGACAGTTATAAACTCACCAATACTTTCCATGAGACAAAAAATATTCCGATCGACTTGACAAAAAAATGGAATAATGATCAGGAAAGCACTCGTCCGAGCGCAATAAAAGTTGCTCTTCAACAGAGATCTAATAATAATGGAAATTGGGAAATTATTGAGGAGCAAGAATTGACAGCAGATGCGAATGGCGATTGGAAGTATCATTGGGACGGCGATAACCCTGCACTTCCCAATCAGAAAATTGAAAATGGCAATGTTACTGAATATGAGTACAGAGTTGTCGAAGTTGGATATAAAAACGTCGACGATGATTGGGTAACATTCGTTGATAATACTGATAAATTTTGCACAACTGATGACGGGTATTACTATATTGGAAGCGGCAATAATTATATAGACAATAATGGCAATCGGATTATAGAATTAGACAACACGTTTAATAATATAGGCAGATATACTATCACACCTCAAAAAAGTTGGTCTAACGATAACGAGGTAAGTGGAACTGAACGTCCGAAATATATCTGGGTTAAATTGCAGCGCTCGACCGATTTGAATAGTAATGATTGGGAAGATGTAGTTGATGCGCAAGGTAATGTAATTGAAATTCAAATTAGTGCAGATCAATATGGTAATTGGCAAGCAGCGGGAGCATTTGAAAATTTGCCGCAAAAAGAAATAGTTGCCACCAAAGAGGGCAATAAGACTAAATATGAGGAAAAAACGTGGCAATATCAATTAGTTGAGACTGCTTATCAGTACGAGGGCGGTGAGAAAACAAAGATCGCCGGCAGGAGTTTCATTACTCCAAGCGGAGGTGGAAAATACTCATTTAATTATGAGAAGTTTACTGTTAATAACAACGAAAATAAAACTATTACCAACACATACCAGAAAAAAGCAGAATTCAGCAAAAAGGGCGTAAATTCAACAGGTCAGCCGATAACTGAAATCAACTCGGAGGATTTGGAACAGTATAAGAAGACTATTAATAATGTTGATTATTATGTTTTCAACTGGTGTATTAAGCAGGCTAATGTTTCAGGCGATCCCTCTGAAACGATAAAGCCAATAGAAGACAAATTGCCTGAGGGATTTGAACTTTGCGCTGAAGGTTTGACTGACTTTACGAATAATAAGGATGCTGATTGGTCGTATAAAGACAAATATAAAACCGTTGACTCTGTATTAAATGGGTCTTCGCCTTTATATTCAAATGGATATTATGAACAACCTATAGTAGTATATGAGGGTAACTTCGTTGTAAAGGTGGGTGTTGAAGGAACACTCTCAAATATTTGGGGCGAGGATAAATCAAAAGAGAAGATCTATTATGATCAATCGAATCGAAAAGTTTATTTTAGCGATCAAAGTGCTTGGTGTGATTATTACATTTTATACTCAACGAAAATCAGATGTGAAGATCTTGAGGCACAACTTAGAAGTAATCCGAATTATACGATCTTAAATACTGCTAAAAAGCATGATAACGACGGCCATCCTTTAGATGAAACAGCCGAAGCGTCGATAAAGATCAAAAAGGATATTCCGAGCGGTCTTATTACGAAAACATATGATTCCGCTAACCCGAGCAGTATACCCGGAATCGTCAAGTTTAAGCTGGATATTAATCCAAACGGTCAGAACCTCTCAACAGGCAGTACTATCGATATAACAGATATATTTAATACCGTAAGCTATACTGATTCCTGTCATGGAAATCAGATAACGAACGGCGATAAACTTGTCGATCTGCTGCTGAACAAGATGAAGATCAAGAGAGTTGACGCGAACGGCGTTGAGCATGAGTTGAATTCCAACGAGTACACAATGCAGTTCAAAAGCGGAAAAGATTCCGGCGAGGGCGCGGCGCTGTTAAAGCTTGTAATTCCCGATGAAGAACATATTATTGTGGAATATGAATACAAGATCATAGCGAACGAGAATACGCCGTCTGTCGGCAAATGTAAAGGTATGCTCAACGGCTTGAGGAGACTAATGGCGGCAGGTATGGTTCCGCCGTCAGGGCATAAGATAACATTTTCTAATACGGCGAAACTTTCAACTGAAAGCGCAAGCGGCGAATCGAAAGTCAGCAATAAAGTATATGAAGTTTCCGAGTCAAGGGGTTTGATCTCAACGACGCGGCTGCCGAAGATAACTAAGGTCAATGTTGGCGACTATAATATCAATAACTTGAAGGCGAAATTCCTTCTTGCACAATATAAAAATGGCAAATGGTATTATGCACAACAGATTGACGATAAAGGCAAGATAACATGGAGTACAACGCCTTGTGACGGAAAAGCGGTTGATCCTGACGCCCATGAGATTGATACTGAAAAAGCTTATCAGGTTGCCATTGATCAGAATACTTTGTTTAAGCTTGTTGAAGTAAGCGTTCCGAATGGCTATGAGGGTTCGAATCTTGGACTTGATGATCAGTTCAAGCAGCTGATCACCAATTATCTTAGAACTTGTACCAATAGGCTAAAAACGATTTAACAGGGTGTGCAGATGTGAAATA
>CAJTLC010000014.1 GCA_910576995.1 uncultured Ruminococcus sp. | reverse complement strand
TTTTTCTTGATTTTTTTCATTTTGGGTATTGACTTTTTATAGCTGGTCTTTCTATATAGTCTTCATACTTTAGATCCTGTTCAGTATCTTTTTCCGCACGTCTTTTTGGCAGATTTTTCACCTGAACTTCGTCAAAAAGTCTTGGAATACTGTCGTATTTCAAGTGTTTTTGACGAAGTTCAGCATATAAATTTGCCGAAAAGACGTGTGCTGAATCTATGAACACAAGATCTCAGTTCCTTTTATTACAATTTCAAGCAGGATGACTAAACATCAAATTTTTCTGAAATAATACGCAGTACCGTGTTCGCCTGATGTGCGGCGCAAAGCATTACTCTTGGTGCAAAAAGCGTGACGTCGGTTTCAACATCGCTTGCACCGTCGCCGCATATGTACAGCTTTTTACCAAGCTTTCTTGTTAGTATCGTGTTCCCTGTATGCAGACCTGACATTCCGGAAGCTGCTACGATATACTTTTCGGGGTAATTTTCCGAAGTTTCGTTTACAAGCATTGCTTTGCATTCTGCATTGTCAAAGCACTCGCACACAATATCGCAGTCGGCTATAAGAGGAAGATTTTCTCTTGACATCCTGATCGTATCTATTATTACATTACAGTATGGCGCGATCTTCGCAATGGTTTGCTTCATAGCTTCGGTTTTGAACATCCCAAGCTGTGAAACCGCATATTGCTGACGATTAAGATTTGCTATATCTACTTTGTCGAAATCAATAAGACGCAGTTTTCCCACACCTGATTTCGCAAGGGAAATTGCCGCATTTGAGCCAAGTCCGCCGAGTCCGCATATTGCAACTGAAGCCGCAGAAAATTTCTCCTGCAATTTTTTTCCATGCCGCGATTCGAGCGCGGTAATCCATTCTTCTCTTGTCACATCAGCCGCCTCCTACAAAGTTTACGATCTCAACGCTGTCACCGTCCTGCAAAAAAGTGTTTGCGTATTGTGATTTAGGCAGAATATCGCCATTTAACTCCACAGCAACACGCTTAATATCATATCCGCTTTCCGAAAGATAATTTTCAACCTTTTTTCCGGTAATATTTTCAATGTTTTCCCCGTTTACAGTAATCATTTTCTCACCTCTTTTCATTGCAATACGCCAAATTTATGCAATTTTACTGCACATCCTACGCATTATATTTGTACGGTACTTTTTTCAGCATTACTTGATATTTTGTAATAGCGGCGGGTATAAGAACTTATATTCACAAGATATATTATGTGAATACAAGTTTTAAATAAAAAAGGAAGCTGCCGATTTCGATAGCTTCCAATTCTGCATATAAAAAATGCACCGACGTGTAAGCGTCAGCGCTTTACAGTCGTCCCTACGTTGGCATTATCCAAATCAGGTATCGGTCGAATGTTAATACATTCCTCTCAGCCTGTAACACAAGCTCCCGTCTGTTAAATTTTAATACTACGCCGCTCAAAGTATGTTTGATAGTTTTGTGCAACGCTGTCTCAAAGAGTACACTTATATTATACATCACTTTGCAAAAAAATGCAAGATTTTTTTAAGTGAAATTTTATTCTTGCAAGGTGTAATACCGCAACAAGAATAAAATTTCACTGATAGATATGCAGCTTATCCTGTGAATACAGATTTTAAGACCGGTCTTTTACAGCGGCGAGCATCTTTGCATATAAAAGCTGACGCATAATAACTACGTCATATACATCAACTCTTCCATCATCATTGAGATCACACGAATATTTTGCTTTCTCTATTGTCAGGACGTCGCTTGCACAGTATACGAGATCGGCGATAGTAACTTTTCCGTCGTGATTGAGATCGCCGTATTCGAATTCCTCTGGAGCGGAAGTTGTTGTGGTTGAAGTGAAAGACAATGTTGTAGTTTTCGCCGCAGAAAAAGTGGTTGTTGTTTTAGATGAAGAGATTGTTGTAGTTTTTTTAGTTGTAGAAGTAGATTTAGCTGTAGTTGAAGATGTGGCTGAAGTAGTTTCCGCGGTAGTGGAAGTGGTTGTAATATTTGCCGACCAATTGTAATTTTTAGATGCCAGTTCCGGATATGTCAGCTTGATAACTATATATTCCGAACAGGGCGTATGATTGACATTAAACTCGTCTGCACCTTTGAGAAAATAAGTGTCACGCAATTCTAAGCCGTTTTTGCCGTCAAGATCGTCCCATGTTACATCAACCGCATACCATAAGCCGTCCTCCATCTGAACGTAGTTCCACATATGTGCAGTGGAATTTTCAAGATCGTAATTTCCGAAAATACAAACGCAGGGAACTCCGATACGGTCGCACATAAGTTTGAATCCTTTCGCGTAGCCCTCGCATACTGCTCCGGGAGTAACAAGCGCACTGAGACAGTTTCCGGTGAATCTGCCAGACATATCGTAGGTTGTAAATTTCGCTATGGTATCGTGTATGCATTTCAGTTTTTCAGCCGTAGTTTCGCCTGTTACATTAAAATTATCAGCCGCGGTTTCAAGTTTTTCCTTAAATTCCATTACTTCATCAATAGATGAAAATCCGCTGCTGTAAGCGGGAGTAAACGTAAGCTTGTTGAAAGTATATGTGTAGATTTTGGTGCGCCAGTTGAATGTGTAGGAAATATTTTCCGCGCCTACCTCCGTATTATTCTGATCGAGCCAGAAAATTTCAGGATTATCGTAAGAAGCGGCATCCATGGCGCTTGCGCATGAGCCGAAAACAGCGTTGAAAAATTCATCGTCTGTCGGAGGCTGACTTTTGCTTTGAAACGATACGGTTTCCGGAAGCTGCACTGTGAATTTTTCAATCGATGGATTCACCAGCTTTACAAATTCTGCATATACTGCTTTATTATTGGCGTCGAGATAATCGCCGAGATTGTATTCGTTATAACTTTGATCTGTGAGAATCGTCGGCGGATAAAACTCTGAAATACTGCCGCCTCTGCCGTAATATTCTTCAAGAGTAGACGCTTCGCTTGTCATATCGACAGTTCCCACGGATATTTGTCCCTCTGCAACAGACGAGATCGGAACAATTCCCGCAAGGAGTGAAAAGGAAGCAAAAATGGATAAAGCTTTGTGAAATAATTTTTTCATTAAAAAACCTCCGTTTCGTTCTCCAATTCCCAATTTTCCGCTTTGTGAGGTGTTACTTGCATCTATTGAGCGTTTTGCAATATAGTTAGGTATATAAAGCGGAAATTTCTTTATACTTTAATAATACAGCTATATCTCCGACTTGTCAATAGTATTCTTAACAAAATAAAAGTTAAATTTATGTGAACGCATTAATAAGACAACGCTGCACAAAGATTGCCATAGATATCAACAGTCGGTTTTGTCCTCCATAGATATACATATTACCGTCTGTGAAATACACTTTTTAGTTGGATTTGTGTTGAAAATACTAAAAAAATGCGAAATAAAGTGATATTATTTGTTAAGTTGTCACTTGAAATTATTCTAATGATGTGGTATACTTTTAATATAAACCAATCTACATTTGAAAGGTGATGTTCCGAAAATGAATTTATCCGAAATGAATAAGGAACAGCTTATCGGCTTTAAAAATGAAACCGAAGCGCTGTATAATAACTTTAAGGCGCAGGGACTCTGTCTTAATATGTCAAGAGGAAATCCTTGTAAGGAGCAGCTTGAACTCAGTCTCGAAATGCTCCATTCCTTTGATGATCACGATTTTAAAAGCGAAAACGGGATAGATGTAAGAAATTACGGTATGCTTGATGGTATCCCCGAAGCAAAAAAGCTTTTTTCCGATATGATCGGAGTTGATGAAGATGAAGTGATTATATTCGGAAATTCCAGCCTTAACGCTATGTACTGGGCGGTTCAGGTAGCTTTTAATAAAGGTCTTAGCGGCTGCGCTCCTTGGTGTAAACTGGATAAGGTTAAATTTCTTTGCCCTGTTCCGGGTTACGACAGACATTTTAAGGTAACTGAATTTTTCGGAATTGAAATGATAAATATTCCGATGACTCCAACAGGTCCGGACATGGATATGATTGAAAAGCTTGTTGCTGAGGATGAGGAGATAAAGGGTATTTGGTGCGTACCGCAGTATTCAAATCCCGATGGTATTTCCTACAGCGATGAAACGGTAAAGCGTTTTGCTTCCCTTAAGCCGAAAGCTAAGGATTTTAGGATCTTCTGGGATAACGCTTACTGCATTCATCATCTAACGGATAATCCGAAGTATATTCTTAATATACTTGATGAAGCTAAAAAAGTTGGAAATGAAAATATTGTTTATATTTTCGGTTCAACTTCTAAAATTACATTCCCCGGAGCAGGCGTTGCTGTTATGGGTGCGAGCAAGGAAAATGTTGAAAAACTGAAAAAGCATCTTGGTATCAGCATTATCAGCTATGATAAAATGAATCAGCTCAGACACGTAAAATTCTTTGGCACATATGAGAATATGGTCGAGCATATGAAGAAGCATACCGCGATAATTGCTCCTAAATTCAAGCTTGTTTGCGAAATGCTCAAAAAAGAGATCGCACCGCTTGGCATAGGCGCATGGACAGAGCCGGAGGGCGGATATTTCGTAAGTTTCAATGCAATGAACGGCTGCGCAAAACGTATTGTCAAGCTTTGCAGCGAAGCGGGAGTGACGCTTACGGGAGCAGGCGCAACTTTCCCTTATGGAGTTGACAAAGACGACAGAAATATTAGAATCGCGCCTACATATCCGTCTATGGATGAACTAAAAAAGGCGATGGAACTTTTCATTATCAGCGTAAAACTTGCAAGCGCAGAAAAACTGCTTCGCGAAATGTAGTTTATTATGCAGAATATAAAAATTCACTCTAAGTAAAAAATGGCCTCTTGGCTTTCGGTCAAGAGGCTATAATTCAAAGTTTTGCCTTCAACAAGCAGACGGCTTACGGCAGTAATCCGGATTCAGTCGGAGATTGTATCTCCGACTGAAACTAAAGGTGTTCGCCGCCTAAGAGACGAGGACATCGTCGTATCTTATTAATGTAAAATAAATATCCGGCAGCAGTAAGAATAACTGCTGCCGGATATTTATTTTATATAAGCTTGCCGTGCTTTTCGTAATCGGCAACTTTGACTATTTCATTTTTTTCATTTACAAATACAACTTTCGGATGATGTTCTCCTGCTTCTTCGGGAGTCATAGCCGCATATGACATGATTATAACCGTGTCTCCCTTTTGTCCCGAGCGAGCCGCCGCACCGTTAAGACAGATCACGCCGCTGCCTTTTTTTCCGGCAATAGCATATGTTTCTATACGGCTGCCGCTGTTTACATTGACGATATGGACGTGTTCGTATTCGCAGATGTCTGCCGCTTCCATGAGTTCTTCATCTATAGTTACGCTTCCCACATAGTCAAGTTCCGCCTGAGTTATAACAGCCCGATGTATCTTGCTTTTCAGTATGGATAACTGCATTTCTTTCCCACCTCACACATCTTCCGTGAAGAAATTATCAATAAGTCGTGTTTTGCCTATATATACAGCAATAGCGCAAAGGGCAGGTCTGTCAAGGCGTGCTATCTGCTGCATGGATTTGCAATCAACTATCTTGACATAATCTATCTTAGCAAGAGGTTCAGCTTGAATACGTGCAGTCATTGCTGAAATTATAGCAGAACAGTCCTGTTCGCCATTTCTGACCATATCCATGCCAAGAAATACAGATTCAGAAAGCACCAGAGCCGCTTTTCTTTCTGCATCGCTGAGATATGTGTTTCTGGAACTTTTGGCAAGACCGTCTTTTTCACGGATTATGGGGCAGCCGATTATTTCAATATCCATATTGAGGTCATCGACCATATGGCGTATAACAGCAAGCTGCTGTGCGTCTTTCTTACCGAAATAAGCACGGTCAGGTTTTACGATATTGAAGAGCTTAGACACAACGGTACATACTCCGCGGAAGTGAACAGGACGGCTGAGTCCGCAGAGTTCTTCCGTAAGAACGGTCATATCAACAAAAGATGAAAAGCCGTTATGATACATTTCCGATGGTTCGGGATTGAATATAATATCTCCTCCGTGAGATGCTGCGACAGCCGAATCAAGTTCAAGATCTCTCGGATAACTTTCCAGATCTTCAGCCGGACCGAACTGCATAGGATTTACAAAGTCGGAAACTACCGTCTTGTCATTATCTCTTGCCGAAGCTTCTATAAGGCTGGCATGACCCTCATGAAGATAACCCATAGTAGGTACAAGCCCTACGCTGAGTCCCTGCTTTCTCCATTCCTTAACGATCGCCCTGATCTCGTCTACCGTTTTCACGATCTTCATGTTATTCTTCCTCCTTAAGAAGCATATCGATCACTTCATCATCAATTTTATAAGTGTGCTCCAAAGCAGGAAATTCGCCTGACTTTGATTCGTTTATATAATCAGTTATTCCGTGTCTCATAATTGTTCCCACGTCCGCAAATCTCTTGACAAATTTGGGCGTATGACCTGTAGTAAGACCGAGCATATCCTGATAAACGAGAACCTGTCCGTCGCAGCCTTTACCTGCGCCGATACCAATTGTGGGAATATCAAGCTTTTTAGTTATGATCTCTGCCAGTTTAGCCGGTATACCCTCAAGGACAACGGCACAAGCGCCTGCTTCCTGAATTTTAAGAGAATCGCTGATAAGTTTGCGGGCATTTTCAAGACTTTTACCTTGTACCTTGAATCCGCCGAATGCGTTGACAGACTGAGGAGTAAGCCCGAGATGAGCTACAACAGGGATAGACGCCTTTACTATTGCGCTTATCTTGTCGCAGACATCAGCGCCGCCTTCAAGTTTGACAGCCTGCGCTCCGCCCTCTTTGATAAGTCGTCCGGCATTAAAAACGGCATCCTGAACGCTTACCTGATAGGACATAAACGGCATATCTGCTACTACGAATGCATTTTCAGCAGCTTTTGAGACAGCAGCGGTATGATGGATCATATCCTCCATAGTAACCGGAAGCGTGTTCTCATAGCCAAGCATTACCATGCCAAGTGAATCCCCTACAAGAATGGAGTTGACTCCGCACTGATCGATTATTTTTGCCGTGGTGTAATCATAGGCGGTGAGCATAGTGATCTTATCTCCGCATCGTTTTTGTTCAAGCAGTGTAGAAACTGTGTTCATATATGAATTCTCCTTAAATAAGTGTTACCTTTCCGCAGTGCGGATAAGATACAAATATATTATACCACAATTTTCTTCAATTTACAAGAGAAAATATAAAAATTCTTATGCGAAAAAGTTGCTATTCGTAAAAGAACGATCTGCAACATTGAACCATTATCAAAATTTGACGATGGAGAGCCAAATTATCTCGAAAGGCTGCGTGAATCATTCAGACTTGGTAATCCGCTGATTTCAGAACTTACAGAATATACAGGAAAGAAACCTCCGATGCTTTCTTCAATATCTTCAAATATTTTTTCTAAGGGAATGGGAAATTTTTTATCCGATGAAGATGTAATAGTCATAGATATTAACAAATTCAAGGAAGAAGGCAGGATAAAGACAGTATCCGTTGACAGTTTTGAAACGAATAATCTCGTACTTGTTGATGAGGGACATCGTGGAATGACAAAGTCCGCACCGAAAAAGCGTGGCAGAAAAGAAGAACGACACCATGCGGACACGTCACAAGCCGCAGCGCTCTGATTATATAATATAATGTGACAAGACCGAAAATTTAAGAAAAGAGCGATTTGTAGAGATAATCTGGTAGATATTTTCGGTAGAAGTCCATTATATGATTTGCTGTGAATTTCAGAAAAGCCATTGTTTCTGTAAGGAAATGCACATAAAGTAAAAAAAATCATATTATGTGCTGGACTTTTCTTGGAGTTTATGGTATAATAAAAGCAGTACTGCACAAAGCATGCCTTACGACTTTGCGCTGTGCTGCTTAAACTTAATTACAAAACAACTAAGGAAGGACATCATTATGAAGCATCATCCCATACTTACCGTTATGCTGACATATAACGATTTAACCGTTAAAAATGCATACGAAATATTTGATAATTGCAAAAATTCTCTTGCAGATTTCTGGGGATTCAAGGAAGAACCTTTAGAACTTTATGAAATGAAAGAACTTTTCAGTTATATGAAAAGATGTAACAAAAAAACCGTTTTAGAGGTAGTAAGCTATGATGAAGAGAGTTCGCTTGCAGGCGCCGAAATGGCTGTACAGTGCGATTGCGATTATTTAATGGGGACAGTATACAGTGATACCATTAATACTTTCTGCAAAGCGCATAATTTAAAATATCTTCCGTTTGTCGGAAATGTTTCTGAACGGCCATCCATTCTCGAAGGAGATATTGACAGCATGATCGCAGAAGCAAGAGAATACCTCAGCAAGGGCGTATTTGGTATAGATCTCCTTGGATATCGCTATATCGGAAACGCCAAATATCTGATTGAGCGTTTTATACATAATATTTCCGCTCCCGTCTGCGTAGCAGGAAGCGTCAATTCCATGAACAGATTGGATGAGATCAAGCAAATTCAGCCATGGTCATTTACTATTGGCAGCGCTTTTTTTGAAAACTGCTTCGGAGAAGGTTTTCCTGAACAAATAGACAAGATCTGTCGGTATATGCAAAACACCGAGAAAAATTATGTGTGAATTTGATATGATAACAGGATTATTTCCATATGAATATTGTGAAAGCGTTTTTTCTATTGATTATCAAAAGCTGTATAACATGGGATACAGGGGAGTGATGTTCGATCTTGATAATACCTTGGTTCACCACGGTGAAAATGCTGCGCCGCAGGTTGAAGAACTTTTTGCAAGGTTACATAAGATAGGATTTAAAACTATCCTGATTACAGATAATGACGAAGAACGCACCAAACGATTTATTAAAAGCATTGATACGCCATATATATGCGATGCGGGCAAACCTTCTCCGACAGCTTATTTATATGCACTGCAAATTCTGAAAATGTCGAAATCTCAAGCGATCGTAATCGGCGATCAGATGTTTAAGGATATTTTAGGCGCAAATAACAGCGGAATTGCTTCTGTTATGGTGAAATTCATAAAAACCCCCGGTGAATTCTGGATCGGGTGGAGGAGGTATTTAGAGTTTTTGCTGTTGTTTGTCTGGCGCATGACAAAATATTATCAAAGATTAGGAGGTATAGAATGGAACAAAAACGTAACATGATTCAGACGATCTCGCTGCTGCTGAAACATGAACTGCTTTTTTGTGATGTGAGTCCTTTATGCTATAAAATATCTGCGAAAAAAGAGATCGTAAAGCGATCTGTTTATAATTTTGCACACCGTGAAAATTATCTGAAAGAGAAAAGAACTGAAGGCCTTCCTAATCCGGTTTTTGCTTATCAGGCAGGATTGATAAAACGCGGAAAAGGTATTGATCCTGAAACCCAATATAACAAATCCGCCAACATTGCAATTGCAGCCGGAAATATAAACGGAGTTATTCTACATCCGGGAGAAAAATTTTCATTCTGGAGGTTGGTCGGACGCACAAGCAAAAAGAACGGTTACAAAGAAGGAAGAGTTATCGAGCAGGGAAGATTGACTGTAGGACTTGGCGGCGGACTTTGTAATCTTGCAAATGTAATACATTTGCTTGTTTTGCACAGTCCATTAGAAGTAACAGAAGTTCACTATCATTCCGACGCGCTGTCTCCCGATCATGGAAAGCGCATTCCAATGAGTTCAGGCACATCTGTAAGTTATAATAATATTGATCTTCAATTTAAAAACAGAACCGATCAGGATTTCCAGATTCTTGTAAAGGTAGACAATGATATTTTGTATGCAGAACTTCGAAGTGAAAAGGATGTTCCTTATTCTTATGCGATTACGGAAGAAGATCATCATTTCCGAAAAGAAGGAAGCAGATATTTCCGAATTTCCAAGATATACAGGGATACGATAGATAAAAAAACGGTTGTGTGATAAAACATGATCTCATTTTGGACAACCACTCGGAAGTCATGTTCGATCCATCTCAAATTCCTCAGGAACTGATCAGAGTATGAGCATGAAGATATGCTTAAAAAAAGACAGATACAAAATACTTGCTCTTAATACGTTCATTTTCGCAATAGGAAATTTCGGCTCGAAAATTTTATCTCTTTTATTAAACAATCTTTACACCAAGCATATTACGCCCACTGAATTTTACATCAAAAATCTGATAGAAATAACAGCGTTGTTCCTTCTTCCTGTTTTTACATTTTGTTTGACGGAGGCTATCGTTCGATTCGGTCTTGATATGCAATATGATAAGAAAAAGATTTTTACTACCTGTTGCATAATAACGATTCTGGGACTTCTGTTGATGGCTGCATTTGTACCTTTCCTTAGGTTGATTCCATTTTTAAAACCTATTAATTCCTATACGTTTTTGCTGATAGTTTATATTTGGGCATCATCCATGCGTTCGTTGTGTTCCCAGTTTATCAGAGCGCAAGGCTTTGTCAAGCTTTTTTCCCTTGATGGGATCATCACGACCCTCACCCTGTTCCTGTTCAGCCTGATATTTGTTTCATATTTTGAAATGGGAGTAGAAGGATTTATGCTGTCTGTGATTTTTTCTGACGCTTGTTCGGCAATTTTTCTTTTTTTTGCAGCAGGCTTGCGTAAATTCTTTGTATGGAATGCTTTTGATAAGAAACTGGGAAAAGAAATGCTGCATTTTACATTACCACTCGTTCCTACCATTGTTATGTGGACAGTGGTTACTTTTTCTGATCAAATCTTTTTAGGAAACATGAGAAGCGACCGTGTTGAACTTGGTTCGTCAGTTGCAGGACTTTACGCGGCAGCCGCAAAGATTCCAAATCTGATCTCAATGCTTTCGACGATATTTTTCCAGGCATGGAATATGTCGGCTGTCACTGAACATAATGCTCCTGACAGCAGCGTCTTCTATGGAACGGTGTGTAAATTTTACGAATCGGTTCTGTTTATTGGTTCGGCAGGTCTGGTTTTGTTTGTAAAACCTGTTTCGATAATATTGATCAACAGTTCTAATTTCCCGGAATACAGTACAGTGTACATATATACGCCACTTTTAATTACGGCGGCAATTTTCAATTGCATGAGCGAGTTTTTATACAGTATCTATACTGTTGTAAAACGAACAAAAAATGCATTTTATACAAGCATGATTACCTGTAGTATCAATTTTTTTCTGAATATTATTTTAATTCCTAAATTTGGAATTTACGGCGCGGCAACAGCAACTTTGATCAGTTATGTTTCATGCTATTTCATTAGACTTATAGATACAAGGCGGTTTGTACCATTTTCAGTTGACATTACTAAAAATATTATTAATACAACGCTTATGCTAATAATATGCCTATTGACTATATTTAATGTGAAGTATTGTTGTGTGTATTCAAGTTTTTTGTTTTTTCTCATTGCAGGATTTAATTTATATAAACTTTTTGGCTTTTCAAAACGAAAACGAAAGAACGTCAGCAACTCTCAACATCTTTTGAGGTAATTTAGAGCGTGTTCATGTCTTTTCGGAAAATTTCGACGACTACTGCGCCAAAAATATTTGACGTAAGAAAAAATAAAGCTGCCCTCCTGTTTTTAGCAGGAGGGCAGCTTTATACTATTAAATTAAAGGAGTACAAATAGTTGTTTCTGGAATCAATGGATATCAGAGAATAATTATATAGTCGCCATACTTGAAATCAAAACAAGTTCGCTGATAAAAAATTCTCATAGCTGTGTTGTCGTCGTCACCGGGCGTTAGCCCGCTTTCCTCCTCCGCCTTGCTATGAGAAATTTTTATTCAGCTTCTTTTGTTCCAATGAACACAAGCTCTTATTTCTGATTCAGGCACGCTTTTCTTAAGAGAATCATATCGAAGACATCAATAACTCCATCGGTACAGATATCTGCACGGGCTGCTTGTTCAGCAGTGAGAGGAGTTTCAGCAAGCAAATGTTTTCGCAGAATAACGAGATCAGAAGTATTAATACTACCGTCTGCATTAATATCTCCGATAATCATATCAGTTTTTTCGTAGACTGCTGTAACTGCGAGATCGCCGCTGAATTCAATTTTCGTAGAATTGCTGTTTATTTTCTTGCCGTCGGATGTTTCCCAGTAAGAGAATGTATAGCCGATTTTAGGTTCTGCGCTCAGCAGTACTGGAAAATCCGTATAATAACTGCCGCTCCATGAGCCTGAAGTCAGATCGGGAGTAATAGTATTTATTCTTACCGTTCCCATTGAATCGTCATTTTTAATAGTTATATTTGCAAGAGAACCTTTAAGAGAAAAGTTTTGTTTCAATGAGTTCGCAGCATACGAAAATCTGCCTTGGTAAAATCCATTTATCAAATTAATTGCATTCAAAAAAATTTTTTTACCGTTATATTCGTCAGATTTTTGGGATGGAAAACGTTTGTAAGTATCAGCGATCGCGTCAATATATTCAGCCGAAAACTGATCTATAAGCTCGGAAACTCGTGATTTATCAAAATTTTTGTTTGCCATATCCATAAAAGTGCGACAAAATTGCTCGTTGAAGTTTTCATTATTCATCGCTGCCTTCATCAGACAGCTTACAAAAGAAGAACTGTTTCCATATAAAAATTGATGTAAAGAATCTTTATCTACAGGCGGATTTTTATCGCCATATGGATTCTGACAGTATTCTGTATCAAATAAGATAAAACGCCACTTACCGTCTGCATAAGGATTTGTAGAATCAATGACTGTAGATTTCCACATAGCCATATTGTTACGGCCCCAGTCCATATTATTGAAATAGATTTCAGCGCTTACATAGTCTATAAAAGACTGCATATCAACTTTTTTACATAGCTCATTGTAATTTGCTTCGCTTGAAAAATCTGTAGAACGTATCCAGCTGTAAAGCTCTGACCATTCGTTTAATGTTTCTTCATCACCGGCTTCAAGCTGTTCATTCTTTATGATGCAAACATTGTTTTTTCCGACATCAAAGTGAGCGTCCACAAAATCCTCATCGATCTTTTCAGTGATTTCATAACGTCCCCAAAATTCTCCATTAATAAATACAATACAAGGTTCCATTCCTTGAGTAAGAAAATCCCTGTCTGATACAATAGTCTGATTCAGTTTGTCGCGCAGGCGTGAATAGTCGCTGAAATCTCCGCCGTTTCTAAGAATAAAGCTATCGAATTTCTTGATCGGTTTACCTGTAGTTTCACTTATCAAGTTCCCGGAAAACAAATCATATTCCAACTTAGACGCACCATATTTGCTTCGTGCATAGATATTAAAGCTTTTTTGAGAATATACACGGGAAATGCCGCCATGTATCCTGATGCCTACATTCTGTGTATGTTGAAGTGTGCCGTTATCAAAAATCTGCATAGAAGCAGGGCGTTCCCACTCCGGTCCTTTATTATCATAGTTATAATTATTTCCTTGTATATAAATTCCTTTTTCATTGTCAAAAAGATTATCACTGTCAGTAACAATAGAAATAACTTTCATATTCTGATAGTAAGAATTCCTGTTCTGATAGCCTATAAAATAAGAAGATGTTACAGTATCGCTGCAGTTGCCTTCTGCGTCAACAGCGACGGCATTTATAATAAAAGCCTTATCAATTGGTTGGGAAGGAGGAATATATTTCATAGTTGTAATGTCTGTTATTTCGCTGAGTTTATTTTCAGATGAAGAAATATCGCTTACGTCAATAGGAGAGCTATAAACATTTGATGATACAGTAGGCTGACTTCCGTCAAGAGTATAGTAAACCGTTGTGTTTTTGGGAACATCAATGGAAAGAGAAAATCCCTCAGAATAGAATCCGCCCTCATTTGAAAGCACAGGTTCAGGTACATCCACTGAAACAATACTTTTTTCATCGTTAGGAGCGTTTGGAGTAGTTTCCATAAAAGCAAAATTTTCCGAACCATCTGGAATACGTCCATAAGAAATATTTGTCTGCATTTGTCCGAAAGTTACGGTATCAACGGTTTTTCCTTCAGAATCAGTAAGAGTTACGGTTTCGCCATTAGTTGAAAGACCAAAAGCGGCTGTATAATAACCGTTGATTTGAGGATTCAGTGAATCGCAGAAAATGATTAATCGCTGTTTTCCACCGATTATACTGTTATTGGGAAAGGTATATTTATAAGGGTTTCCTATCTTGTCAGAAAGACCATATCCGCTTAAATCCACACTTTTTGATGATGGATTATAAATTTCTATCCAGTCATAGAAACCTCCGTCAGGCGCGGCGAAGAATGTGTTTTTAGCACAAATTTCATTTATCACAATTTCATTTGATTCAGATGCTGTTACTAAGGGAGCAGGCGTCGTAGAAAGCGTCATTCCTATTCCGGCAGCACAGAAAATGGAAATTATTTTTTTAATATTCAGCATAAGATATCATCTCTTTTCATTGAATATTTTAAATTATCACAAACAGGCTTTAACTTATATTCTAATAATATCACATTATATTTAAAATGTCAACCCAGATTTTATCAAATTTAGATAAAAAGGATTCGACAGCCTGCCTTCGGATTCTCTCCTAACATACAGTAATTTCTGTGCATTTTTCCGAATATAGCTATTTTTCAAACCAACCCTAAAGCATACGCAGATGAGCAAAATCAAAGATTTTGATATCTGCGTAATTTTCGAGCATAATTTTGGCGAATACAAGGCGAAAAAGCGAAAGCATACTGACGCGCCACGGGCGTTCCCTTCGGTCATATAGTGAAATTTTTCAACGCAGTAGTCGCCAAAATTTTCCGAAAAGACGTGTATTTTATTTTTATGTGAACACGCTCTAATTCATTATGACTTTTTCAAGCGATAACCGATTCCCCAAACTGTTTCTATGTATTCTTCAGAAGGATTGCATTCTTTTAATTTTTTGCGGATTTTACTGATATGAACGTTAAGAGTATTGTCGTCGGCGGAATTTTCGTAGTTCCAGACGGTATCGTATATCATACTTTTGGTGCAGGTGTGTTCGGGGTGTTTCATCAGAAGTTCCAGAAGAGCAAATTCATGTTTTGAAAGTTCAATGGTAATTTCGTCGCATTTTACCGAATGATCGGCTGTATTCATCACAATATCTTTATATATAAGTATATCCGTTTTGATCAGGTTTGAAGTGCTTCGGAGTCTTGCATCTATCCGTGCAAGAAGTTCGTCATTGTGAAATGGTTTTGTAACATAATCATCAGCTCCGAGGGCAAAGAGATCAACTTTTTTGTGTACATCATGAATTGCGCTGATAATTATTATGGGAACGTTATATTTTGATTTCAATTCGCGTATTATATCTTCTCCGCTTCGTCCGGGAAGCATGAGGTCGAGAAGTATCAAATTAACGTCTTCGTTGTGAACAAGTATTCCCTCAGTACCTGAAAAGGCGCTTATTGTTCGATAGCCATTTTGCTGAAGTAAAATATTCAGCATATCATTAATTCCCGCGTCGTCTTCAATAATAAGAATTGTTTTATTCATTTTTATTCAACTCCCGAAAAGCAGTCAGTCGTACTCTGCGTGGTCTTATTTATTATATCGCAATTCATCTGATGTGTCAAGATTTGCATTAAATTCTTCAAAATCATTTTTGAGAATGTTCAGTATCTTGATGTGTTGATTTGTAAAAAACTATGAAGATTTATCATATTAAAAATAAAAAACTTCATTTTTTTGTTGACAATATTCAAAAATTACGGTATAATATATTGTACGATGTTTTGCTGATGAATTTGCAAACGGCTTTGGCAGAAAGACAGACTGACAGCAAATAATGGGTATATATTGAAGAAATCTTGATATATAGCCGAAAATGCGTATATTAATTTGTGCTTACGGAGTGATAAAATGGCAGAGGATCTTGAGATCGAAAGAAAATTTATTGTGGAATATCCTGACTGCGATCGGCTCGATATCATTCGTCAGATCGAAATTTTGCAGACATATCTTGAAAACGGCAGCGGAGATTCTCAGCGGCGCGTAAGAAAGATTACTGAAAATGGCGCTGATATTTATTTTTATACAGAGAAGAAGTTTATAACAGCTGTGACACGTAAGGAAAATGAATATGAGATAAGCGCGGATGATTACAAAAAACTTCTTAAAGAAAAAAAGTCGGACTGTGTTCCTGTCCGTAAAAAGAGAATATGTTTCAAATATATGGATCAGCTTTTTGAACTTGATATTTATCCTTTTTCAAATGAATTTGCAATCCTTGAACTTGAATTGAGATCGCCCGAGCAGGAAATATTTTTCCCCGAATATGTGAAAGTAATAAAGGAAGTAACTGGGATCAGCGAGTATTCCAACGCCTCTCTTGCAAATGCGGGTGCGTTTCCGATTATAGGAAAATAAAGGAGAAAAACGTTTAATGGCAGAAAAAATTGTTAATATAGACAGCGAAGAGCAGCTTTCAATGCTTTTTGGTCAGCTTGACGGCAATATACAGCATATCCGGCGTCAGTACAACGTAACTGTTGTCAGCAGAAACGGAAATATTAAACTTATAGGCGATGAACCGTCGCTTTCGGAAGCTGTAAAGGCTGTTGAAGCGCTTGCGGAAATGTGCAGGAACGGACAGCCGCTCAACAGTCAGACTGTGCGCTATGTTACATCAATGGTTGCCGATGGAGCTGAGCAACAGCTTGAAGAACTTGGCGGAGACGGCGTATGTATCACATCTTCCGGCAAGGTAGTAAGACCGCGTACTGTAGGTCAGAAACGATATATCGACGCTATCTGCGGTAATACTATAGTTCTCGGTATCGGACCGGCAGGAACGGGAAAAACTTATCTTGCTGTGGCAATGGCGGTCAAGGCTTTCAGAGAACGGAAGATAAAGAAAATAATCCTGACTCGTCCTGCCGTTGAGGCGGGAGAAAAACTGGGATTTCTGCCCGGAGATATGCAGGATAAGGTTGATCCGTATTTGCGGCCGCTTTACGACGCGCTTTTTGATATGTTCGGCGCGGACAGGTTCGGGCAGTATATGGAAAAGGGGATTATTGAAGTTGCGCCGCTCGCTTATATGAGAGGAAGAACTCTGGACGAGGCTTTCATCATTCTTGATGAGGCGCAGAATACGACTTCCGAACAGATAAAAATGTTCCTGACGCGTCTCGGAAACGAGAGCAGAATGGTTATAACGGGCGATATTACACAGATCGATCTTCCTGATACAAAGAAGTCGGGACTTGTGGAGGCGGTTAAAGTTCTTAAGGGAATAGAGGACATAAATATACACAGATTCACTGAAAAAGATGTTGTACGGCATAAGCTCGTGCAGGATATTATAAAGGCATATGAAAAATTTAACGAAGGGAGAAAAAATCATGCCTAAGCTTAAAGTATATGTTAAAAATAATCAGACAGAGGTCAAAGTTCCCGTTGGCATCAGGCTTCTTATAAGAAGATGCTGTCAGGCTGTTTTGACTACTGAAAAGTTCGGAAAGGACGCGGAAGTGAGCGTTTCCTTTGTAAGCAACAGCGAGATTAAAAATCTTAATAAAATATACCGCAATAAAGACAGCGTGACCGACGTTCTTTCGTTTCCGCTGACTGGAGAAGATGGTACTGTTGAGATAAATCCCGAAACTAAAGCCGTTCAGTTGGGAGACGTTGTTATTTCGCTTGAAACAGCGGTTAAGCAGGCGCAGAATTATGGTCATTCTCTGGAGCGTGAAATAGGTTTTCTTACTGTTCATTCCATGCTGCATCTTCTTGGGTATGATCATGAGACCAGTCAGCTCGATCAGCGTATAATGCGTGAAAAAGAAGAATCCGTTCTTGAAAAGCTTGGAATTTCGAGGGACGTTACGTTTGTAAATCAGGGAGATAAAGAATAATGTCAAAAACAGCTTTTGTAACGATCGCAGGCAGAACCAATGCAGGAAAATCTTCTCTGCTTAATGCTATAGTAGGAGAAAAAATTGCTTCCGTAAGCAGTAAGCCCCAGACTACGCGCACGCGGATAACGGGTATACGTAATATTGATGATACGCAGCTTGTTTTCTTCGATACTCCGGGACTTCACAAACCTGTCAACAAGCTTAGCGAGCATATGCTCAATACTGTTCGTGAATCGGTGAGCGATATTGACGCGGTGATTTTCGTGCAGGATTGTACCAAAAAAATAAACGAGCAGGAACTTAATTTGCTGCATTCTCTCGAAAGTTCGAAAATGCCTGTAATACTTGTTATAAACAAGATAGATCTGCTGAAAAACAAGGAAGAACTTGGCGCGTATATTGCTGATATTTCTTCAAAAATTGATTTTCAGGCGGTAATACCTGTAAGCGTTGCAGAAGATAATGGCGTAGACATAGTTATTGATGAAATAATAAAACTGGCAGAGGATTCCGTACATTATTTCCCGGATGATATGATAACCGATCAGCCCGAGAAAGTTCTTGCTGCCGAAATGATACGCGAAAAACTTCTTGAACTTCTGAAAGATGAAGTGCCGCATGGAATAGCAGTCGGAGTTGAGCAGATGTCAGAGCGCAGCGATAAGGATATTCTCGATATTTCAGCGGTCATATACTGCGAACGCGAATCCCACAAGGGGATAGTTATCGGAAAAGGCGGAGCGATGCTGAAAAAGGCGTCTACAGCTGCGCGTATTGAACTGGAGAATTTTTTTCAGATCAAAGTTAATCTTAAATGCTGGGTAAAAGTTAAGGAAGATTGGCGTAATCGTGAAGGATTGATACGCAGTTTCGGCTTGTCTGACAAATAGTTGCAAATCAAGATTTATGGGTATATATTATTGTTCATTGTAAATAATAAAAGCCTGAAACGACTGAGTCTGGAGGCGCATTATGGACGATGAACAGCTTTGGCACGCTTTTGTGAAAAGCGGAAAAATAGACGATTATCTTATATATAAAGGAATTTTTTATGATAACACTTGAAGGTATAGTTTTGAGAGAACGAGCATTTGGAGAGCAGGATAAATTTATTGATATCCTGACCAAAGACAGGGGAACTCTTGAACTGGCGGTCAAGGGAGCGCGCAAGATCAACGGGAAGTCGTCGGCGTCTACGCAGCTTTTCGCATATTCGCGCTTTTGTATCGATCAAAAAAAAGATAGGTTCCAATTAAACAGCGTGGAACCTATACATATTTTTTATGGCTTGAGAAGTTCTCTTTCCGCGATCTCATTGGCAAGCTATTTCGCTGATATTCTGAAATACAGCACGGCTGAACTTACGGACAGCGGAAATGTTTTGCGGCTTTTTCTTAATACGCTTTTTTATCTTGAAAGTGGAAACCGAAGTGAAAAGCTTTTAAAGTCGATTTTCGAACTTCGCCTTATGACGGAGATCGGTTTTATGCCTGACATCCTCGTTTGTCGCCGCTGCGGCTGCTACGAGCCGAAAATATCGTATTTTTCCTTGAAAAACGGTGGATTCTATTGTTCTGAATGCAGAGATCCCGGCGAACACGACGACAGTTATTTCACGCTCGGACTGCCTGTTCTTGCGGCTGTTCGTCATATTGTTCTGGCGGATTTTGACAGGCTTTACAACTTTCGCCTTTCCGAAAGTTCAGCCGAAGTTTTATCGGCGTTTTCCGAGCGGTATACTTTATCTTATCTTGGAAGAAATTTTAACACATTGGATTTTTATAAGAATCTGTCTTCAAAGACAGTTAAATAAGAGGCAACCTCTAAAAACCTCTTTTGACAAAAATCAGCTATGCACAGCATTTGCTTCGTCAAACTCTCTCGGAGTGCGACAGCACGCCTTCGAGAGTTTTTCTTGCAACTGTTGCACCTATCTGATTTTTGCTTATTCAAATAGGTTTATAGAGGTTGCCAAGAGATTTTTGAAATGGTAAAAAATATGAATAAATATCTTAAAACTTTAGAACTTGATAAAATTCTGGAAATGGTTGCCGCCCATGCTTCGAATGATGAAACAAAGCGCATGGCGCTGGCGCTTCGTCCGATAAACGATCTTGCCGAAGTAAGGCGTGAAAATCTTAAAACTAATCAGGCGCTTTCTCTCTCGATACAGTACGGAACGCCGCCTTTCAGTAATTTTAAAGATATTTCCGTGGCGGCGAAACGCGCTAAAACAGGGGCGATAATCTCGCTTAGAGATATTATGGATATCGCCGTAATGCTGCGGCAGATCAGCGGTCTTTCCAAATGGTATTCCGCCTGTGAGAATATCGAGACGGAACTTGATTATCTTTTTTCACGCCTTGCTCCTAACGATTGGCTTCTTGAAAAAATCGAGCGCGCGATAATTTCCGAAACTGAGATATCGGACGCCGCGAGTCCTGAATTGGCGGCGATCCGCAGAAAGATAAATCGTGCGGAGATGCAGCTTCGCGAAACTCTTGATAAAATGGTGAAAAGCAAGCAGCAGTATTTGCAGGACAGCAATGTAACAATACGCGACGGCAGATTTGTTCTTCCTGTTAAATCGGAACACAGGGGACAAGTCAGCGGTCTTGTTCATGATACGTCAGCTACAGGTCAGACGTTCTTCATTGAGCCTATGGCGGTAGTCGAAGCTAATAATGATATACGAATTTTACAGGGTAAGGAGCAGGAGGAGATAGAGCGCATAATTCGCGAACTTTGCAGCGAATGCGGAGATTGCGCGGACGTTCTGTGTGAAAATTACAAGGTTTGTGTTGAATTGAATCTTTACTTTGCAAAATCAAATTTTGCCGCAAAGCTGAAATGTTCCATGCCGCACATTACCGATGACGGAAAAATTTGTCTTAAAAAAGCGCGTCATCCGCTTCTCGATCAGAAAAATGCAGTGCCGATCGATCTTTCTCTTGGAGAGGATTATCAGGCGTTGATGATAACAGGTCCGAATACCGGCGGAAAAACAGTCGCCCTTAAAACTGCGGGGCTTCTTGCGGCGATGACGATGTGCGGACTTCTTATTCCGGTTTCCGACGGCAGCAGTATATCGGTTTTCAGGCATATTCTTGTGGATATCGGCGATAGTCAGAGTATTGAACAGAATCTCTCCACATTTTCCGCTCATACGAATAAAGTAATTGAAATACTTGGTACGGCAGATGAAAATTCTCTTGTGCTGCTTGACGAGTTGGGATCGGGAACAGATCCCGTCGAAGGCGCTGCGCTTGCAGTTTCTGTTATCCGCAGGCTTATTTTCAACGGTGCAAAGTTAATGGTTACAACTCATTATCAGGAACTGAAAGTTTTTGCTCTTAATACGTCCGGCGTTGAAAATGCTTCATGCGAATTCGATATTGAAACGCTTCGTCCGACTTATAGGCTGATAGTAGGTTCTCCCGGAAAATCCAACGCATTTGCCATCTCCGAAAGTCTCGGTATGCCGTCGGATATTATTGCCGACGCACGTTCAAGAGTCAGCGAAGAGAATTCGCGGCTGGAAGAGGTTATCGGAAAACTTGAGGAATCCCGTATCGAACTTGAACGCGAAAAAGAAACAGCTGTTAAACTTTGCAGAGAAGCTGAAGAACATGAAGCGATATTGCGTAGCGAACGTGAAAATCTTGAAAAATTTCGTGCGGAAGAACTTGAAAAGGCGCGTCTGCAAGCTATGACGATCATTGAACAGACCAAGGCGGAATCAAACGAATTGATCGACGAACTTGAAAAACTTCGCCGCGAAAAGGAGAAAAAGAGTTTCAGCGCCGATGTTTCAGGTATGAAATCAAGGTCTAAGCAGAGTTTTAACAAAATGTACGATATTGCCAATCCGGTCGACGGCGGAGATCCCAATGAAGGATATGTATTGCCGCGTAAGCTTAAACGCGGAGATACGGTTTATGTTGTTGATCTTCAGCGCAAGGGTATCGTTTCGGGCGAACCCGACGGAAGCGATTTTGTATTCGTACAGATGGGCGTAATGAAAACAAAGATGAATATTTCGCGGCTTCGTCTTGAGGAATCTCCGAAAGTTACCGTCGGAAACAAGAATATACAGAAAAATCGCAAAAGAGTGGGCAGGGTAGGAGTAAAAGCTGAACGCCGCGGAAAAATGGAACTTGATATTCGCGGCTGCGCTTGTGACGACGGAGTATACCAGCTTGATTCATTTATAGATCAGGCTGTAATGTCAAATATTTCTACGATCTCAATAATTCATGGTAAAGGAACAGGACTTCTCAGAGCGGCTGTGCATCAGCGTCTGAAAAATCATCCGTCGATAAAAACATTTCGTCTCGGCGTATATGGAGAAGGCGAAGACGGAGTTACCATTGCAGAATTAAAATAGTAGTATTGACAATTTCGGGTCGATATGGTATAATTTGATTGATTAATTTTGAGAATAGACCTACTCGGAAATTGAGAAGGTCTGATTTCTGAAGGAGGTTTTCGTTTTGAGTATTCTTGATCGTGACAGATTGAAAGTTCTTATAGTTGACGATAATGCAATGAACCGCAATATTCTGTCCGAAATGCTTGGCGATGAATATATCATTTTGGAAGCCGAAAACGGCGCGGAAGCTGTTGCGATCCTCCAAAAGGAAAGCGTTAATATTTCGCTTGTTCTGCTTGATATTGTTATGCCTGTAATGGATGGCTACGAAGTGCTTAATATAATGAACAGCAAGGGTTGGATCAAGGATATTCCTGTTATCATGATCTCTTCCGACGATTCAGTTTCGTCGATGCGCAGAGCTTATGAACTGGGAATAACTGAATTTATCAGCCGTTCTTTTGACGCCCTTATTGTTCGTCACAGAGTAGTCAACACCATCATGCTGTATGCAAAACAGAAAAAACTTGTCGGTATGGTGGCTGATCAGATTTATGAAAAGGAAAAAGAAAGCAGCCTGATGATAAATATTCTTAGTCATATAGTAGAATTCAGAAATGGCGAGAGCGGTCTGCATGTTCTTCATGTACAGCAATTTACCAAGCTGCTTCTCAGGCATCTTATACGAATAACTGATAAATACGACATTTCAGAATCGGACATAGCGCTTATTGCAAAAGCGTCTGCGCTCCATGATATAGGCAAGATTTCCGTTCCTGATCATATACTTAATAAGCCGGGCAGACTTACGGACGAAGAATTTGCTGTGATGAAATCTCATTCGCTCGCAGGCGCTTCGCTTTTGGACGAGTTGGCTACATACAAGGATGAACCGCTGGTTAAGGTAGCGTATCAAATTTGCCGATGGCATCACGAACGCTTTGACGGCAGGGGGTATCCAGACGGGCTTGTGGGGGAAGAGATACCTATATCTGCGCAGATAGTTGCTCTTGCCGACGTTTACGACGCACTTACAAGCGAGCGTGTGTATAAAAAGGCGTTTTCACATGAAAAGGCTATGAATATGATATTAAACGGTGAATGCGGTCAGTTTAATCCGCTGCTTCTCGAATGCTTACAGCAGGCTTCCGATGATATTTGCGACGAACTTAAAAAGCCTGTTTCAAGCGACGTTATCGCAAAGGCTAATATTTCCCCTGAACTTATGCAGTATGACGAACTTTCAGCTTCGGAAGAAACTATCCGTTTGCTGGAACATGAAAAGATGAAGAGCAGTTTTTATGCTTCGCTTTCGGAAAATCTGAATTTTGAATATACTTCTGTTCCGCCGATGCTGACAATTAATCCAAACAACAGCGGACTTTTTGAGAATGATATTTTAATAAACGATCCGCTTGAAAATGAAGAATTATTTTCGATAATAAGCCGAGACGATTTGGAGCATATCGTTGAATCAATACGCAATACTTCGCCGAAAGATTCTGCTGTAAGGGTGAATTGCAGAATAACAGCAAAAAATAAGCTTCACAATGTGGAGATAATCTGCAAAGCTTTGTGGGATTTCGATAATTCGGAGCGTATCTGCGGTGTTATCGGAAAAGTTGTTGATATGCGCAAAGCTGATTAGGAGGTAATTATGACTGTCAAAGAATGCTACAGCGCGCTCGAGGGCGATTATGAAAGTGTGATTTCAAGACTTATGACGGAAAAGCTGGTGCAGAAATTTATTGTGAAATTTCTTTCCGATCCAAGCTATGAAAATCTTACAAATGCCATGAGATCGGAAAATTACGACGAAGCGTTTCGCGAAGCGCATACCCTCAAAGGCGTATGTCAAAATCTTAGTTTCACAAAGCTTTATTCCTCAAGCAGCAGCGTTACGGAGGCATTAAGAAACGGTGAATACAGTGAAGCTGAGAAACTCATGCCATTATTGGAAGCCGATTATATCCAGACAATAGCGGCTATAAATTCCATTGATTAGCATCTGTGATTATCTAGGGCGCTCAGACAAGCCCTAAGAAATCAACAGCGGCGTGCCAATTTTAAATCGGCACGCCGCTGTTGTATTAAGGAGTATAGAAGAGGTTGGCTAAAGAAATTTATTGCACCATACTCAACGGAATTCTGAAACTGTCGTTTCCGAGAGAGATCAATTCGTCTCCATCCGATCTGAAAATCGAAATATCCGTTAATGCGGTAAGCTGAAAAGCGCCATAAGGGATTTCATCAGTTCCGTAGTTTAAAAAGAAGTAAAATTCATCCCCGATATCCTGAACGGATTTGTTTCCGCCATTGCTGTATATTGTGTAGTCATCCGGATAATCACACGAGCAATTATTGGATTCGGCATAAACTGTGACAGGCATATATCCTCCGGGAAGATATACCGAGATAAAATCATTGACTTTATAAGAGCCGACGCTTTTGCAAACATCGGTTATAACGATGTTTTCCTGCGTATAAGGCTGTCCCGATACGTCTGTATAAATTTTTTCCTTGATAGTTCCGCGGAATATGAACGCAGAATTATCAAAAAAATGTTCGATCGTAATCGCGTCAGGCGTATCCATTGGATCTTTACAACCGGGTGAATCATCAAAGGACAGGTTGTGGTCTATATCGAATTCATATTTATTTATGATCATATCCGTCGGCGTATATACGCTTGTTGGGTGGACTGTAAGATCGAAGCCCGGCTCATTGTCATGTGAAGGAACCTTAGTGACCGAAGTCGTCAGAATAACCGGCGGCGAATTTTTTGTTGTTGTGACAGTCTGTGAAGGATTAACATTATTTTGTTCAGCGGTGGTCGTTACAGGAACAGGTTCTTCAGTTTTGACCGTAGTCTGCAATGTTTCCGGTTTTTTCGTGGTTGCAGGCGAAGTTTGAGTTGGTTCTGTTTTGGAGGTCGTTTTTGTAGGCGTGGTAGGCTGCGCAGGATTTGTGGATTCAGTTTGAACGGCAGCGCTGGTCTCGTGATTTCCGGTGGTATTCGGAGGCGTTGTTTCAAGGGAAGTTATCGGGTGATCTATCGTTTCTGCGGCAGTGGTTCTTGTATTTGTTTCATAAGAAGCAGTTGCCGCAGTGGTTTCAGATTTTGTTGGAGAAACCGTTGTCTGCATAAAGAATTGATCTTCCTGAACTATAGATGTCGTAGCCTGAGGTTCTTCCGTAGTAGCTGAGACAGAAATAGTTGGAATGATCGTTTTATCAGAAGTGAATTGATCGGGAAAATCAGCAGTAAGACTTAAATTTGTAATAATACTTATCATTACGGCGGCAAATGCAGCCATTGAAGCGTAACGAGTTATTATCGGAAAATGACGTTTGGGGTTATTTTTTTTTATATCAAGCTGATTTATAAATTCTTCCTTATGCTGCGGATCGGGGATATTAAACGCCTTTTTCAACGCTTCTTTTTCATATTTTTTCACAGAAGCCCCTCCTTTCCTATGTAGTCTTGCAAATAACCCAGAATTTTTTTGATCCTTCTGTTTAGTGCGAAACGCGAGACAGAATAAATTCCAGCCATAACGTTCAGGGGTACTTCGTTGACGTATCTTAGTAAAATTATCTCACGGTCTTCGTCTGATAATTTATCAAGCGCTTCTTTCAGCGAGAAATTAGTAAGAACAATATCCTCAATATTTTCGTCGGCAAGCGTATCTTCCGGAAGTTCTTCAAATTTTCTGCGTCTGAATTCGTCGCTGCAAAGGTTACGGGCAATGGTATACAGCAGTTGTAATGTTTTATCAATATTGTGATACTGCGGATGTTCGAGATATCGAAGGAAAGTTTCCTGCGTCAGATCCTCTGCTGTTTCACGGTTAGAAACGCGCAGATAGCAAAATCGATATATTTTATCGTAATGTTCGTTTATATCCAATGCCACAGCATAACCTCCCCTCTAAAAGTATAACGGATTTGACAATAGGAATGTGCGGAAATATTTTTGAATTTTTTTTGAACATTCCATTTATCATTATAACATAAAAAATAAAAAATGTAAATGATTTTATAGGATTTTTTAGAATTTGTTCAGTATCTTACAGCAATTCCACTTAGATAACGAAGAGTTCGCTGATAAAAATTTCTCATAGCTGCGTTGCCGTCGTCACCGGGCGTCAGCCCGCTTTCCTCCTCTGCCTTGCTATGAGAAATTTTTATTCAGCTCCTTTCATCTATATCTAAAGTGGAATTGCTGTAAGGGGAGACTTGGGGAGGGTTTGAGGCTTTTTTCTATTCTATCATATAAAAAAATGGAAAACAAAAATATATATAGATATGGAAAACCGTCTAAACCCTCCTTAACACTCCCCTGAAAGGATGATTTTTATAAGAACCTGTCCACATAGAAAATGTGTGCGAGTTTTTCGAGCATAATTTTGCCGAGCGCAAGGCGAAAAATCGAAAGCATACTGACGCGCCACGGACGTTCCCTTCGGTCATATAGTGAACTTTTTCAACGCATCAATCGGCAAAATTTTCCGAAAATACGTGCGGAATTTTCCTATGTGGACAAGTTCTAAAATTTTCCCCGAAAACTCTCACATTCTTTTCTATGAACACAAGCTATCAAAATTTTCCATGATTACCATCGGAAATAATGACCATAATAATATCAAAATAATTTTTAGAGGAGATTTATTATGGCATATAATAAGGTTGTAATTTCCGGAATAAATACGTCTGAACTTGTTGTCCTTAAAGAGGAGGAAAAGATTAGACTGCTGAAAGAAATCAAGGAGACGGGAAGCAAAGCTGCCAAAGACAAGTTGATCAAAGGGAATCTTCGTCTTGTACTCAGCGTTATTCAGCGATTCGTCGGCAGGGGAGAAGATATTGACGATCTGTTTCAGATAGGAGTTGTAGGACTGATAAAAGCGATAAATAATTTTGATCTTACCAAAGAAGTGCGCTTTTCCACATATTGCGTACCTATGATAACAGGAGAACTGAGGAGACATCTTCGCGATTTTGGACAAGTAAAAGTAAGCCGTTCATTGCGCGATCTTGCATATAAGGCTATTCAGGCGAAAGAAAAGCTGATATTGAAAAATCAGCGCGAACCAAATATTGAAGAGATCGCTGAAGAAATTGGCGAAAAGCGTGCCGATGTTGTTATCGCTCTGGAAAGCATAAGCGATCCTATATCGCTTTATGAGCCGATATATTCCGATTCGGACGATAATATGTATATTATGGATCAGATCGGAGATAAAAATGATGTGGAAAGCTGGATGGATGAACTTTCCATACGAGACGCCATAAAACATCTCGGAGAACGAGAAAAGAATATATTATATCTGCGCTTTTTGCAGGGAAAAACTCAGGTAGAAGTTGCAGGGGAGATAGGAATTTCTCAGGCTCAGGTTTCACGATTGGAAAAGAACGCTATAAATCGCATTAAGGCAAGCGTCTGAATATGTGCGCGTCTCCGACAAGCTGTTGATACCATGATTGCTAAGCATTATTTTCATCTGTTTCTGCCATGATCTCACGCCTTCTGTAATTTCTTCAACTGACGCGGTATTTTCATGTTCTTCCGGATTTGCTCTTATGATATGCCAATCCATGTTTTTCGCAGAACTGCTGTGTTTGTGTTTTTCCAATTTTTTGCATATTATCGTACAAATGTGCCTGCATATATATCTAAACCCATCGTTAAAACTCCTTTTGCCACCGTACAGAGATTGCATAGATATTGAGCAGATCGCAATAAAGTCAAGTATATCATAAAAAAATTGCTTTGTCAATGTCAGATTCGGAAATAACGATTGACATAATAATCCTATTATGATACAATATAAATATCGCAGAACAGCCAAATGTAGAAAATGTAGATTTTTGATGTGAGCTACGCGAGGACTATAGAAGCTAAAAAGGTCACATACAAAATCTACAAAATCTACAGAACAGAATTCAGACTTTGCGTTCATAGGTGGAGTATGCGTATTTTCGAGCATAATTTGTATGCTGACTAGGGGAGAAGAATATGAGTAATAATGAAAGCAACACAAAAAGAGGAAGCTTTTCAGGGCAGCTTGGTTTCATAATGGCTGCCGCGGGAAGCGCTGTCGGATTAGGAAATATCTGGCGTTTTCCATATCTGGCAGCTAAAGACGGCGGTGGAATTTTTATATTGGTATACTTGATTCTGACCGTTACATTCGGTTTTACGCTTCTGACGACAGAGATCGCTATCGGCAGAAAAACAAAACAAAGTCCGCTTACCGCATACAAGGGGATACATAAAAAATGGGGAGGAATAGGAATACTTGCCTGTCTTGTCCCGACGATAATACTTCCGTATTACTGCTCGATAGGCGGCTGGGTATTGAAATATCTGTCATTGTTTGTTACCGGAGGATATCATGAAGCAGTATCGGAAAATTATTTCAGCGGATATATTTCAGAGCAGTTTCAGCCTATAGTCTGGATGCTCGTATATTTTGCGATAACTGCGTTTATAGTTTTTTGCGGAGTTGAAAAGGGAATCGAGAAATACAGCAAGATACTTATGCCTATATTGGTAGTGATGATTATCGGTATATCCATATACTCTCTTACTATAAGCCACACGGATGAGAACGGTATAACACGCAGCGGTCTTGACGGTCTTAAAGTTTACCTGATACCCGATTTCAACGGAATGACACTGAAAAAACTGCTTGTTGTAATTATGGACGCTATGGGACAGCTGTTTTTCTCGATCAGTGTTGCCATGGGAATTATGATAGCTTATGGCTCTTATGTAAAAAAAGAAACAAATCTTATGCAGTCGGTAAACAGGATCGAGCTTTTCGATACGGTCATAGCGCTTCTTGCAGGTATGATGATCATTCCGGCAGTATTTACATTCAGCGGCAGAGAGGGAATGGCAGGAGGTCCGGGGCTTGTATTTATTTCCCTTCCGAAGGTTTTTGACGCTATGGGCGCGGCAGGCAGATTTATAGGACTTGCCTTCTTCATCATTCTTTCATTTGCCGCAATTACATCTTCGGTTTCTATCATGGAAGCTATCGTTTCAAGCATTATGGATAAATTCGGATTTTCGCGCCGTAAAAGTTCTCTTATAGTTGCTGCATATGCGGTTGCTGCGGCTGTAATAGTATGTCTTGGATATAATCTTCTTTATTTTGACATCACGCTGCCGAACGGAACTCAGGCTCAGATACTTGACGTTTTCGATTATATAAGCAATTACATAATGATGCCGCTTGTTGCATTTCTGACGAGTATTCTGATAGGCTGGGTAGTTAAGCCGCAGGTGATAATTGATGAAGTTACGCAAGGCGGTCATAAATTCGGCAGAAAAACGCTGTTTATCATAATGATAAAATTTGTTGTCCCGATAATGCTGCTTCTGCTGCTTTTGCAATCGGTAGGAATATTAAAATTAAATTAGATCGTGTTCACATAAAAATGTGTCAACACACCATAAATAGACCTGATGGAAAAACGCTGCACAAAAATAGTGCGGCGTTTTTGGTTTCGAAAATTTCTCTGAATTTTTTCAAATTTTTCTGCAACAATATAACAAATCGAACGACTAAGTAATGAAGATATATTTTCGGAAAGGAGTTAACATATGGATAACGGTGCAAGTAGCTACCGCCGTTTTCTTGAAGGAGATAAAAATGCTCTAACTGAGATAATCCGTGAATACAGGGATGGCATTGTACTGTATGTAAACAACTTTGTTGATAATATCTGCGCTGCCGAAGAGATAGCTGAAGATGTGTTTGTAAAGCTGTATGTTAATAAACCTAAATTTTCCGGAAAAAGTTCTTTTAAAACATGGATCTACTCAATTGGAAGGTTTACGGCAATAGATTATATCAGAAAAAACAAAAAAATTGTTTCAGCGCCTATTGATGAATTCTATAGTCTTGCGGACAAGGAAGAAATAGAACATAATTATATAAAAAGCGAGCAGAAAATTATGCTTCATAAGGTGATATAACAACTTAAACCTGAATATAAACAGGTGCTTTATCTGGTATATTTTGAAGATTTTAACACTTCGCAGACAGCAAAAATTATGGGCAAAACTAATCGCCAGATCACATATTTGCTTTACAGGGCAAAGCAGTCCCTAAAATCAAGGCTTGAACAAGAGAGGTTTCAATATGAAGAGCTATGAGGATATTGCGGAAAGGGTATATGAAAAGGGGGATGAGATTCTAAAAGCAAGACAGAAAAGAACTGCGCTTATAAAGAAGACATCGTTTGTTTTTTCAGAAATATGCGCCGTTGTTCTTATATGTTTCAGCGTTTGGAAAATAGGAGATATTCAGATTAAACCCGATAATTATTTCTCTGATAAAATAATTACGGAATCGGAAGAAACTACTGATATTGCAGTTTCTGTTTCAACTTCTGAAAATGACGGGCATGGCGTTTACAAGACGGAAACCGTTACAGCAGCTGAAACGGAAATTAATCCCTCTGTAATTCAAACAGGCTCTTCCCCGACAGATACTATTTTAACCACACCTGTATCGAATAAGATCGATACGGAAACATCGCTAAGCGCATCGGAAAAACGACCGCAGCAGGCAGAACAGATACAGACGCCTTTACAGACATCGGTAAGTGCGGCAGCAACTAAGCCGCAGCAGACAATACAAATACAGACGTCTTTACAGACGGTATTAAACACAAGCGAAATGCCAATACCAATTCAAACGACGGTCTGTACAACAGTACAGATTGAAGACGAAGGGAGCTATTATATGAAAAAATTAGCAGCTTTTTGTACATCGGCAATTGTAATTGCTTCTTCGGCTACTCCTATAATAGGAAATGCTGAATATAAACTCGAAGAATCGAGGTGGTGGCCGGGCGAAAAGGCAATATTTGCCCAAATGGACAGCGGAGAACTTGACGCAGACATAAATGGAGACGGAACGGTTGACATTATGGACGGATATACGCTTTACCGTTATGCATTTTATCGTCATTTGGACGAAGATTTTACTTGGCGTTATCCTGAAAATAAAGAAGATCAACTGGCATTTGTTGATTCTCTTTACAAAATAAATGTTGATGCTGCTGCAAGGTCACGCATTGAATCTATTGCAGATTACAACGGAGACGGAACTGTTAATATGGACGATGCAGAGAAGCTTGTCAGATATCTTATCACAAGAAAAAAAGTGACAAGAGAGCATCTTGAGGCCGATTACTATGATCCTGAGTATTATAACGAAAATTGTGTATATTATGCTTTCAAAAAGGTGAGGAACTCATGGTATAACCCTGCATACAAATATGTTGAAGCTTTGAACGCACATCTGGACTACCTTCGTGCGAAATATGACATTATAGCCGAGGTGTGTGAAACCGATAATGAGGAATGGGCTATTGATCCTGATTTTAACGGAAACGGTCAGATTGATGTCGGCGATATCTATACTTTTATGGTGTATTATGACATAAACGATAAGGAAGATAATCCTGGTTATATATCTGAAGAGGAGTGGGATAGATGTGAAAAAGCATTTTTGCGTTATCCATGCTCTTCAACATTGTTGAGCCGTACTTCTAATTATCATATAGAAGGTGATGAGGTTATAACATACTGGGAACCAAAGAAGCCTGGTTTTGGGGATCAGGTAGAGTCCTTTATACAATACTTATCGTACTATATTGTGTCACGCACTGAACTGAAACCTGAATATTTTACTGACGAATATTATGCCGAAACATATGGCGATAATTATTATTATTGCACAAGATGGCGTCCTTGTAGTGCTATAGTCGAACAAGCCGCCGAGAGAATGGGGATCAAGCCCGATTCAGATGCATGGTTAAAATACAACAAGGACGATCTGAACGAACTCTTCATTTCGTACTGCCGCGATGTGGAAAACGGACTTTGTCCTGCTCCCGATGTGAATATGGACGGGGAAGTTGATCTTTACGATTACTTTACTGTCAACACTTATCTTGAAGAACTTATCGAGTCCAAAACTGCTGAAACCAGCGTGCTTCCGGCGGAAATATGGAACAATATCGAGACAAATTTCGACATCAACGGAAACGGCACGACAAAGGATATTTACGATATTCTTATGGTTCAGATGTACGTTACCAAATATGAGAAGAAGATCGATAATTTTGACGAGATTTACGCTGATTATAAAGCGAATCTCGGCTTGACTTCAACAGTTGAAATAGAAGGCGTCAGCTATGAAAATAATATAAAAATTCTTGCTGATATCGAAAGCAAAACTATCATCGGCGACGCTAACTGCGACGGAAAAGTGGAGATAGCAGACGCAACTCTGATACTCCAATATCTGACCAATAAGGACGAATATAAGCTTAAAGCTCAGGGCATGGTCAACGCAGACTGCTGCAATGTCGGAGACGGCGTAACGGCACAGGATGCGCTTGCACTCCAGATGCTTGACGCAGGAGAAATAAAATCACTCCCGACAAAAATCTGATTTAAATAAAAACAACTCTTCCTTTAACAATTTATTATAACCTTAGAACTTGTTCTCGTAGGATTTGTGCGCGTACTAAAGCATACGCAGATGAGCAAAATCAAAGATTTTGTTATCTACGTAATTTTCGAACACAATTTTACTGAGGGCAAAGCGAAAGCATAGTTCTGATAAGAAATATAACCCATGAAGAAATTTTCTTCATGGGTTATTTCTATAATGTAGCTGATAAACTATAATTTGTGGTTTTCATTTGTTATCTTATGGTATAAATAACTCCATATCAATACACTCCCATACGCCTATTGACATTTCACATTTTCGCCTGCTATACTCTTTAAATCCTATCGATATGTAATCCGCTATCGACGGCTTGTACGATTCGAAATCCGCATTCGATATATCCGACGGGCGAATCATGGGATAGATCGTTATCCCGTCGACGTTCACGCCTTCATAGATCCTCAAATACGCATACCAGTATTTCGCCGTCGGATAAGCCGAAAGATCGACCGAACGTCCGTTGTCGCCGTCGTAAAATGAAGCGATATATCCGCTGCCTGCATTCGTCGAAATTTCAACGCCGATACAACATTGAACGCCAAGCATCTGATCGCCGCCGCTTAAAATAAATTTTGCCGGCAGCTCGGAAATCGGATGATGCTCACAAGCGAAGATACAAAATCGCTTGGCGAGGGAGTATATACGCTGCATTTCAGACTGATCGACAGCGCGGGATTAAGCTACAGAAAACTCGCAGGCAAGCTTTTGGTGCATCAGGTTGCTGACGGAATATGAGGAGTGAGCGGAATGGATTTTGTTTTTAATATTTGCGGCGGCATGAATTTTACGATGAGCGCCGATACCGCCGCGACTGATCAGCAGCACTCGATCGTTAAGTCAGCCGCATTGTATATGGACGAGATATCGGCAAAAATCGTTGACGCGGAGTATGTTCCGTTCGAGGAGGAAGTTTAAATATTCTTTTTCTGGATTCCTGTAATTGTTCTGCTATATTAAGCGATTCTTCCGGTTTTCTACTCCCATTTCCTGTATCTATTTCTCCTTTTCTTGCCTTGCTTACCCAGCCTCCAAGTGTATTCTTCGGTATACCAAGCTCTTCCGCTGCTTTCTTCGCTTCTATTTCCTTTGCAAGCTTTATTGCCTCCTATTTGAATTTTTCATCGTACTGTCTTCCTGTTCCCATTTTTGACTCTCTCCTTTTTACTTTATTGTACTTCCCCTCCTTAGTTTGTGCCAAGTTTTATTGTACCATATCAGTTTTGAGCAGTTTTCCGACTTCATCGACAGGAACAAGCACAAGTAATAATATACAAATCGTATAAAAGCGAGGATACCAACTGGTTGGTATCCTAAGTCAATTTAGTTGGTAGGTTGGCATCCCCATTTTACTCTTTTTGGGGGCAACAAAAGATCGTAGCTGTTTAAAATTTCATGATTAGCGTTTAAATGAGTAAACCGCTATATATAGGCATTTTACAAAGACTATTTAACAGTAATTAAACAGCATTTTAAGAAAAATTATAAATGCGCGGAAATTGCGGAAAATTCCTCATTTCGGCGCATTTATTTTTGACACGTTAATTTTATTTACTTCACGCTTTCACAAAATTTCACATTAATAATTAGGCTATATACTGAGGTTTCACGCAAGTTTTACGTAATTTACCGCCTTTATCCGCTTTTTCACACTTTTTTGTATTCTGCTTGTCAAATCACAAATGCAAAAATCCGCTGTTTATAGCTGATTTTTTTATAACAATGACCGAGTTTCAGGTATAGTTATACTATTATTCGTCATAAATATTGCTTTTTATGATGCTATAATTCGATTCAAAATCAACAACAAGAACTGAACTTCCATTTATAGTATCGCCGTAGTAAGTTCCCTCACACGGAATCTGAATCTGCTGACGATCATCGCCGAGCATCAGTGGAGCGCGCAGAGATAGCAGATAAAGCTGGGCGGTACTCATATTGGTGTCAACCGAAGGGAGAACGCTTGTTGAAATATTCATCATCGCCGACGGAGAAAAGCCCTTGACTTTGTCCATGACCAGCTCGATAACGCGCCGCTGTCTTTCGGTACGCTCAAAATCCGCGTTCCCGATATATCTGATACGCGCATACGAAAGAGCCTGTTTGCCATTGAGATGAATTTCGCTTCCGCCGCCGCTCAGAAGATCGTCCAGCACGCCGTCGCCCATTATCTCGTTGACTTCCGCCTGAAGAATAGTGTTTATTTCCTGCGCCTCCGCGTCGGAAATATCTACGTCGATACCTCCTACGGCGTCAACGATATTGGCGAACGATACGAAATTTACAGAAACATAATTATCTATACGAATCCCGAAATTATTCTCGATAGTATCCATTACCAGATCAGCGCCTCCGTAGGAATAAGAAGCGTTAAGCTTGTCCCAGCCGTAATTCGGGATATCTACATAGCAGTCGCGCATGAACGAAGTCAGTGTGATAGTATCGGAGGAGCTGTTCATGGAAAGAAGCATCATGGTGTCTGATCTTCCCATTTCATCGGCAGTTCTTCCGTCTGTGCCGATAAGCAGAACGTTTGTTACACTGCTGTCTGAAAGCGCGCTTCCGTTTCTTGAACGGCTTCCGGTTTCGACGTGATTCATTTTCTTTATCAGGCTCAGCGCACTGCATGAATATATGCCAAAAAGGATAAGAAACAGCACCAGCAGAATGGTTATCAGTCTTGTGAGAATTTTAGTAATTATGCCGCTGTGCTTCTTCTTTTTCTTTTTGCGCTTTGGCTGATCGGGACGCCGTCTCGGGGGAGGAGCGTCGTAATATCTCCGGCGGCGAGGTCTTTCCCCTCGCGGGTCGCCGTAATATTGCCTGCCATTATATTGATCGTCATAATAATACTGCTGATCGTAATAAGGTTCTCCCGGAGGAGGGTATTGCCTGTTATTATATGGCTGCTGATATGGCTGTCCTGGCTGATTCCGGGGTTGTCCGGTTTGGTACGGTACGTTATTTTGCGGCGAAATCCGCGGCTGTCTGGGCTTTAGAGGCGGATACTGCCCATGTTCAGGCTGTCCGCCGTGATATTCCCTTGCTTCGGGGGGAATGTATATTGTCTGTGTATTGCGGTTGTCATTATCTTTTTTGCCTTTATTTCTGTCCATGATATCTCCTTTTGTCTTGATGAATCACAATTTCTTCGCGTTTACCGAAATACAGGTTACTGCCGTGCATATCAGATTATAAATTATCATAGCTGTTGCCGACATATAAATGTAGTCGAATTCGAATGCCTTTGAAAGTATCAGCATCATCGACAGACCGAAGCCGAGAAGTATAGAAACCGTCTGTATAATAAGTCCTATGACAGCCGAAGAATGGATTATTTTAATGCCGAGTATGAGCTGAGCCATGGAACTGAATCTGCCCGTACAAGCCATAGACGCGCTCATTCTTACGACTTTGCTTGTTTCGGCATCGAAATCTTCGTGGAGTTTTTTGGGGATTATTTTAATAAAATCTTTTGATATACCATATACCGACGCAATTTTTTCTTCTGTAATGAAAGCGTCCATAGATTTTACTATCATGCATATCTTCTTTTTCGCAAGGCGTTCCGCCCATTTTTTTACGTTTCTGTCGCCGTTTATATCGACCACGAACATTGCGGCTAAATTTCCCGAAATGGAGAGATACAGCGGTTCGTGACCATCGGCGTATTCAGTTTCCTGAGATAAAGTCGGAATACCCTCGATATTATGGCTTGTCATAAGTTCGCGGCTTCCGAAAAGGATTCTGCGGTTGTTTATCCATCCGCATATGCCCATATTTTCTTCATATGAAAAATTATCTATAGGATAGAGGAGGGATTCTTTCCCGTGGATGACGTCGGTAAATAATCTTCGCATCACACTGCCGGCATGAACTGTAAGACTTGCGGCGTCAAGAAGAGCTTCGTCAAGCTTTGTATTTGAAAAAACTTTTATGCCGCCAAGTTTAACCGAACCCTCCGGGAAAAGTATATCCGCGTCGGCAAGTATTGAATTTGCGTCGTACAGATCGTCAACGCTCTGATAACCAAGAAGAATACCTTTGTGCGCGATAGTCTGCTTGGAAATTTTCTCCAGCGGGATATTAGCGGTAAATGGTAAAGAAATGCAGGAGCAGGCGCAAATAAGCATACTAAAAATTGAAAATCCGAACGTTATTGATTCAACCGATAAAAGAGTTCCTGTTCTGAAAATTGTCAGGCAAACCGAAGTTATAATTGAAATTATCAGGCAGGCAGGAGCAGCTTTTTTACAGAAGTGGTCGGTTATATCCGCGGAATAGGAATACCGCAGAAAATCCGTAAGAAAATCGGTTGGACGCATGGCGGCGGTTATGGGAAAATCGCCGAGAGTTCCTCTTGTAAGGCGTTCAGCACATTCCTCGTCGCGAACGTAAACAACTGCATGACGGTCGAAACTTCGGGAAATGAAGTTGAAATTACGTTTTGCACGTTTCAGGATAAGCAGTTTCCCGACGGCATTGAACAGCAGGGCGAGTATTCCTATAGGCATATAAACATGGATGATCTCCTGACGCGCCATATCAGTTTTCAGAAATGCCGTGAGAAGCGATATAATGCAGGTCAGCGCGGTTATAGCGGTCATGGAATCTCCGTCCGCTTTCAGCTTCACAAGATTTTTCAGGCCCTTGGTAATAACGGGCATTGAATAAAAAATTGCAAGCAGACCGAGCAGCAGGTGAGTTATCAAAAAAGTATGTATGCGGCTGATATGAAGCATACCGATTATCGGCAGATCGAATCGGCTGCAAATGGTGATATACACGCTGAGAAATGCCGTCAGCACAAGGACTGTAACGCGGGTTGAAAGAATATTTTTGAGTTCGTATATATCTCTGCCCACGTCCTGAACGTCGCCGTAGTAGTTAAAATCCACGATTCGTTTTGTACGCTTGTCCTTAGCTTTTGACATTGTGAATTCTTCGGCGTCACGGGAAACATGAACGTCGAGGGAATCAGGAGAGACCGCGTCCTTCGTGCTTAGATTAATACTTGTTTTCTCTGCTCGCGGGGCAGGCTGAACAGGTTTTGTAGCTTCCAATGCTTCTGGAGAGGGGACAATATCCGTCACATATTTTCTTCCGCCACCCTCTATCTCGTCGAGAATTTCGCTTCTGGTACGCTTCTTCTTTTTGATCTTCGGAGGAGTATACATATATTCCCCGTCGGGAGTTTCTTTGGAATACGTGCGATTTTCGATTTCCTTTGATTTTTTGAAACGCCGTTTTTTCTTACGATTTTTTCTGTCGGCTTCTCTTGCTCTTGTGGAATCGGACATACGGCGTATTTTGGGCGTACTGTCAGAAAGGTCGCCGTAGTCGTCGGTTTCATCGGCGGCGTGGGTAGATTTCACATTGCTGAGACCGTCAGAACCTGCAAACGCAGCCTGTTTTCTGGAAAGTTCGGCAGGCTTGACTTCATTTGCAGGCGTATGTTTTTTGTTGCTGTCGAAAAGTTCATTCCGCTCATGCGAAACAGCAGTCCGTGTTTTAGGCTGATTTTTAACTGGATCGGGGAGTGTGGAGTTTATAATTTTCTGTGCGTCAACTCGTCCGACATGAGTTGAAGAAGTATCGTTGGGATTAGGAGAATATTCGTTAAGAATATCTTCCAGTGATAATTTATTGTCTGACATAATTGACTCCTTCCTATTCATGCAATCAGTTTTACTATGCTATGTTATATAAGTGGATTTTGTCCCCTCCTATATTCCCAGTAAAAATGTCTTTCTTGAAGTCGGCTCTATATTTTCCTATCCCTTCAGTGATAGGAAGATATGGAAATTGGGTTTTAAAAGGAAGAATCCCCCTTTTGCAGAGGAGCGGGTGACTCCCTACGTGGTAAGGAGATGTCCGCAGAACAGAGGGTACGGCATATTCGTGCGGCATCCCCTGACATAATCAAGCACAAGTAAAAATCTGATTTGTGTGCATCCTATTCGGCTGACCTCTGACGAAGCACCTCATACATAAAGATGCCTGCGGCTACAGAAGCGTTAAGGGAATTTATTTTGCCGAGCATAGGCAGTTTTACCATAAAATCGCATTTTTTCTGAATGAGTCTGCTTATGCCAAATCCTTCCGAACCGATAACAAGTCCGCAGCTTCCGGTGAAGTCGGTTTTGGTATAATCGCATCCTGAAGCTTCAGTTCCATATATCCATACGCCGTTATCTTTCAGAGTATCAATAGCGGAAGCGAGATTTGAAACTCTTGCAACTGGAACGTAGCTTGCCGCGCCGGCGGAGGTTTTGAAAACTGTTGCATTGAGACCTGCGCTGCGTCTTTTGGGAATGATCACGCCGTCTGCACCGGAAGTTTCAGCGGTTCGGATAATTGCGCCGAGATTATGGGGATCTTCTATTTCATCACATATGATTATGAAAGGTTTTGTGCCCTTTTTCGCCGAAATTGCAAGAATATCTTCGAGGGCGACATATTCGCCGCAAGCGCCTACCGCAACAACGCCCTGATGTGAAGCGCCGCCTGAAAGTTTGCTTAGTTTTTCATCGCGTGCGTCTTTTACAACAATTCCATTGTCTTTGGCGAGGCGGCGTATTATGGAAAGACTGCCGCCGTTTCCGTCAATATATATAGTATCGAGATTAGCGCCTGATTTCAGGGCTTCGATAACGGGATTTCTGCCGCAGATAATATCGGCATTCTTCTCATCCGATTTAGTTTCATTTTTTTCATTCATTTCTTTTGTTCTCTCCTTTTTGGACGGATATATCTTTATTTCTGCCTATTAAATTAATTTTATCATGTTTTAATTCGATTGTCAACCCCTATAACACATCAAAAGTAAACCCGATTTGCATGAAAAGCGACCAAAATTTCTTTTGATCGCTTGCAATAAATTTTTATACTATTATTTCCGCATAACTTATGCCATTTTTGTTTTTTCGCACGACAATTTGACGGTCTATGCGATTTTTCAATTCAGATACATGAGAAATAATTCCAACGAGTCTGTTCCCTTCAGCGAGATTTGAAATGGCATTCATAGCCTGATTGAGAGTTTCGTCGTCGAGAGTTCCGAAGCCCTCGTCGATAAACATCGTATCCAGCCTTACGCCGCCCGATGTGCATTGGATCTCCTCAGAAAGACCGAGTGCGAGAGCAAGAGAAGCCATAAACGCTTCGCCGCCCGAAAGCGTTTTAACGCTGCGCTCGCAGTTGCAGTGATGATCAAAAACATTAAGTTCAAGACCGCTTTTCAGCCGCTTATCATCGGAAGTAAGCCGGCGAATGAGTTCATACTGACCGTCGGTCATCATTATGAGACGAGCGTTTGCGCGCTGAATAATACGGTCAAAAATGCTCATTTGAACATAAGTTTCAAGAGTGATCTTTTCCTTTCCGTTTATCTGACCGGTTGCCGTATCGGAAAGATCGCGCACCAGTTCGTAACGCTTGTCGAGATCATATTTATTGCTGTTAATTTTTTTGATTTTATCAATTGTATTCGAATTCGAGACGATCCTTGAATGAATGATCTTCTGTTTTTCAAGAATTTCAGCGCGCATGGCAGAAAGCTTGCCATGCTGTTCATTTGCCGATTTAAACAGGGATTCGATATTTGCCGGGATTTGATCCTTCAAATTATTTATTCTACCCAGCAGTTCAATGTTATCGTTCTGAATTGAGCGATAATTTTCTTCCGCAGTTTTCAGATCGGATTTGAGTTTGTTTTTCATTTTATTTAATTTTGAGATATGCATTTCAGCTTCAGAACGCTGCGAAAAACGGAGTTTGGCGGACAGATTTTCAATTTGCGAAGAAATTTCGGAAATTCGGCTTTTTTCCGCAGCAATATCGGCGCGCAGATTTGCGAAAATCTCTGCTGAAGATCTGGATTTTTCTTCGAGCGCCGGAAGATTTGCAGATAATTCTTTTTTTCTGTTAATTCGAACTTCTTCAGCTAAAATCTTTTTATTTAAAACATTGGCTGTATTTTCAGCTGTTTGCAGATCGGCCAAGATTTTTTCGGCAGCCAAGTCAAATGAAGAGCATTTCGTACGTGACAGCAAATCTTCGCCAAGCTGCCGGGATTTTCCGAAATTCATCTGTTTATTTTGTTCCGAAAGCCGAATTAAATTCAGCAGTTTGTCGGATTTGAGGGCGTTTTCAGTAAGCTTCTTGTTGAGTTCGCTGATTTTTTCTTCGTTTTTATCGCGCTGCACAAGAAGTTCTTCGGCATTTATAAGGGCTTTTTTTAGTTCATCGAGCGAACTGTTTAATTTGACAGAAATATTTGCTATAAACTTCGGTATATCCGAAAAGCCGCAATTTATTTCAAATTTAGCGGCATTTTCGGAGACATGCTTTTCGAAAGCTTTCAGTCTGCCGTATAATTCGCCTGCTGCAACACTTGTATCAGCGGCGATGGAATTGGCTTTTTCATATTCATTTTTCAGAGATTTGATTTTCGCTTCTGTGGGAGCGTTTTCGGAACGCTTGGCAGGGGAGGGGTGATGTAGCGAACCGCAGACGGGACACGGCAGATTTTCCTTAAGTTTTTCTGCAAGTATTCCAGCCTGCCCGTCAAGGAAATCCCTGTTGGCGGCATTGTATTTTTTCGCAGCATTTTCAGCTTTATCACGCGCCTTTCTGTACTCGTTTGAAGCAGTCTCATATTGTTTTTGCAGCTTGGAATGCTCTGAAATTTCGCGCGAAAGAGCGTCCAGAGCATTGATTTTATCAGTGATCAGCGAAATATTATGCGAAATTTTTTCACGTTCGGAAACAACGAAGTCGAATTCGCCCCTTTTATTTGAAAGTTTGGAAATAATACCGCTGATTTTTTCCGAATTTTCGCGTAATTCACTGTGCTGTTTCTCCGCGTCCGCAATCTTCTTCCCGTCCGCTTCGATTATTTCAGAAAGCCTGCAATATTCGCTAAATATCGCATTAAGTTCATGGCATTTGATTTTCAGATCGTCGGCTAATTTTTTTTCAGCGGAAAGACGACTGAAAATTTCTCCCGTATTTTCGAGCGATCTCAATTCGGTGTTGGCGGATAAAAGATGTTCGGAAGCAAGAGCCGCATTTTTTTCGGAGATTTTAAGCTGGTCATTCAGCTTTTCGAAATTGCGCCTGATACGTTCGCATTCAGCCGTTTGATTTTCAAGAATTTCGTAGTCGGAAAATTCAGCCTCGAGAGTGGAAATCTCCTTATCCATAGCCTCCGTTTGAGGAATTTTTGCCTGGCAGTTTTCAAGTTCAGCGTGAAGTTTCTCAGCCAATTTTGAATTTTCTGAAAATTTTTCTTCACTTATCTTCAATTCTTTTGAAAGCTTTAAATATTCACGGTATTTTCCGAGATTTTCATTAACGCTGCCGAATTTTTCTTCAATTTTGGAAAGCTTATTTTCAAGATCGACCATAATTTCCTTATCGTCGGCGATTATCCGGCTGATAATTTCAAGGGACTCGGCAATGGGGAGTTCGCCGCTTGAAGCTTTCGCCGCTTTTTCGGCTGAAATCGAATTTTCATCATAGCATAACCCATCTAAATACCGCATAATATCGGCATTTGCGGCATCTCTTTTATTTTTCAGTTCAAGCGCTTCATTCCTGACGCGCTCCTGCAATTTGTTGTAGTAGTTGGTTTTAAAGAGATTGCCGAATATTTTTTGACGTTCCGAGGATTCGGCGAGAAGAAGTTTCAAAAAATCTCCCTGTGCGATCATCGCAATCTGTGTAAATTCTGTGCGATTGATGTTCAGCAGCTTATTTATTGCGTCGGAAACATCCTTAATATTGCTTATACAGCTTTTATCAGGAAAAAACAGAGTCGCACCTGCTTTCTGCTCGGTCAATCCGTCGCCGCGCTGGGATTTTCGCATATATGTGGGATTTCTATGTATCTCATATATCTCGCTCTTAAATTCGAAAGTAAGTTTGACTTCTGTAAGCATAGACGGGTCAGCGAATTTTGAACGCATCATATCGCCTTTGCGGTTGTCGCCGCTTGGCGTGCCGTAAAGAGCGTACGTAATGGCGTCAAAAATAGTTGTTTTGCCTGCACCCGTATCGCCGCTGATAAGATACAGCCCGTTTTTTCCCAGTTTATCGAAGTTTATCTCTGTATATCCGGCATAAGAACCGAAAGCGCTCATCACTAATTTCAACGGTCTCATGGCAAAATCTCCCCCCATATTTCCTGCACAATCTTATTTATAAATTCTTTTTGCTCGTTTGTCATTGAATGATTATTCTGTTTTTCATAAAATTTTTCGAATAAAACTTCAGGAGGAAGTTTTTCATTGGAATTTTCCGCGTGGATGACAGAAATATTATTTGTGCGGCTGTTATCATAGCGCATTTTCACAAGATTAGGGAAAATTTTCTGAAGAGTTTTGACAGCGTCCGGAATATCGATTTCATCCGTGAGTGTCGCGACTACATAATCATTGGTATTGATGGTATCGTAAAAATTTTTATCTGTAAGTTCTGCAAATGTCATTTTATATTCCCACAATTCGCGCATAGGTTCAAGAGGAATCGTTTTTACTGATAATTCGCCTTTTTCTTGCAGTTCAACGACGGTGACGGATTTATTCTGCCCGATTTCGGAAATAGAATACTTCAAAGGAGTTCCGCAATAACGAATCCTTTTGCCGCTTATATTTTGCGGACGATGAATATGACCGAGGGCAATATAATCGAACATATCGAAAATTTCACTGTCAACATTTTCCGTACCGCCCACGGAAATTTCTTCTGAATCGCAGATCGAACCTGTGACAAACTGATGCGTTACAATAACATTTCGCTTGGAAATATCAACATTCATCTTATCAACAGCGGCATGGACAGCGGAATTGTAATCCGTAATTTCCGTATCAAAAAATCTTCGTACCAGCGGAGGTTTAATAAATGGAAGCAGATAGAAATTAACTTCGCCATGATCGTCATATAGAGTTATAGGATGGGTTTCTCCGTTATAAACAGAAGAAATATGTATTCCGCCTGCGGACATGATTCTGCTGCCAAATGACAATCTTTCGGGCGAATCATGATTTCCGCTGATTATAAAAGTATGGAGTTTCATTTGGGAAAGAGATACGATAAAATTATCGAGCAGACGTATAGCTTCGGCAGTCGGAACTGGCTTATCATAGACGTCTCCGGCGATTATGACCGCGTCGGGTGATTCGTTTTTAATTATTTCGATAATGCTGTTCAGAATAAATTCCTGATCTTCTATCAGAGAGCAATCGCATAAACGCTTGCCGATATGAAGATCGGAAAGGTGGATCATTTTCATATTTTCTCCTTATTTCTTTTTGTGGAACTGATCAGAGATCAGTATTATCTCTTGATTTTTTGTTTTTATACATTTCTTTGTCGCTTCTTGCGATGATCGTCTTGATATTTGGTGTTTTTCCGTCTGCCTCTTTATCATAGGAAGCAGTTCCGAATGCCGCCGAAAACGGATAGCCTTTATATTTTCCGCTTTCTATGGTCATTTCGGTCAATAATTCATCAGTCAGATCTTCATTTGTGATGCATATAAATTCATCTCCGCCCGTGCGATAAACTCTGCCGCGCTTGCCGATTGTTTTCAGCAGAAGAGAGGCGCAGCGTTTGATAGCCTTATCTCCGTTTTCATGCCCGTAGTTATCATTAATATTCTTAAGCGAGTTTACATCGCAGGTCGTAACAAAAATATTTTGGCATTTTTCGGTATTTTTCTCAAGCTGCCGAATCTCTTCTTCATAAGCGTTTCGGTTGTAAGCGCCGGTCATTGCGTCGAAATTTGCCGAGCGTATAATCGCTCTGGAAGCGCGCGAACGCTTGATAATTATATGAATGATAAATGCGGATGCAGCGATAATAATCGCGGATACAATAAAAATAATCATAGTTGTGATTTTTCTTTGCTTGTTATACAAGCTGCAATCTTTAACGCTGACGTTATCCACATAAAATGAAATCAGATCGTCCGGAGAATCCACATTTCCGTTTTCGGACATAAGATTTGTCTGGACAGATAAATGAACGTCTGACGCGCCGTCGGGAAGAGTAAATTCGCCGCTTAATTTCGACCAGGAGCCTTGATGCAAATTTTTGCTGGTGATCTCGGAATAAACATCGCTGCCATTGTAGACATATTTTAATTTAAGGGCGAATTTGCGCGTATCGCTGGAGTCACTGCTGTTGAACATAACATACGCCGAATAATTATAGCATATGCCGTTTTTAGAATTTATTCTAACGCTTGGAGAATTCCAGAAAAGGGTTCTGTCAGTAGCCTGAAGCGAATGAGTTCCGGTATAGCTGAATTTACTTGTATTGAGCAGCGTCATTTCACCATTTGGGATCCACCCTTCTGTTCCGTTTTCGAAATCGAAGAAATATTCGCCGTTATCATTGCTTCTTTCGGAAACTATATCGGAGACATCGCTGAAAATTTTTACATCGTCAATAGAAAAATCCTCAAGTCCCTCAGGCGTCTGAAAATACAATATCAGCTCCACGATATCTTTAGAAACATGAAATTCGCCTTCGATTTTTGTCCATTCATCGCTTCTGCAAATCTCCTGCGCGAAAGTCTTGTAATTTTCCGTGCCGTTTGAATCCACATATTTCATTGACATCATTATTTCCGCGTCGCCGCTTGCAAACGCGTTTACAGTAATATTGCTGTTTGGATTGACGATATCTGTAATATTCAGACAAGGTCCGCTCCAAGATTGATTGCGCTCGGTCACGGAGACGGAATAGTTGCCGGAGGCAGCTTTTTCGGAATTTATATTGATAACAGATTGACCGCCAAGCGTAGACCAGTTTTCAAAAGCTGCCGATTCAAAATCAGAGCGTGATATAAGGGAAAGTTCTTCACTTTCCGCCGAGACGGTTATACCCAATATATTTAAAATAAATATTGATAAGAATATTATAGATATAGTTTGAATTTTTTTCATTTTCAATTCACTTCCTAAAAGATCCACTCAAATCAATTTTATTATGCTGTTTTATGCAGTGAACACAGTTCCTCTTTTTTTCTTGTATAAAAGATTAGTATATATCATCGTCCCACCTGCATAACGCAGCACAAGTAAAAATTAATCTGTATGCTATAAAGATCGCTGCACGAATGCAGTTATATTTTTACAGCTTATTTAATAGTATAACATTTTTTAGTATATATTTCTATATGCAGTATGTTCAAATAGAAGAGCATTTTTTTGTATATAATCAATAAAAAAGTCACCCTCGCAAATGACGCGAAGGTGACAGTAATCATTGTAAGATCACTTTCGTGAATATTCCTTGTTTTGCCGCTTGATTTCCTCTTTATTTTTGTACATTTCGCTGTCGCATTTATCTATTATCGCCTTAAAATCGGGAGCGTTTTTACCGTCGTATTCACCGAACCCGCAGGCTGCCGAAAACGGATAGCCTTTATTGATATTTGATTCTTCGGCAATTGCCTGCTTTACAGCGTCCGCAACGGGTTTTTTTGAGAAGAAAACAAATTCATCACCGCCGGTACGATAAACTTCAGCATTTTTTCCGAGCGCACGCGACAGAGCTTTTGCGCATCTGACAATAGCCTCATCGCCCTTATCATGACCGTAATTGTCATTTATGTATTTTAGGAAATTAACGTCGCAAAGTCCAAAATAATATCCTTTGCAAAGTGATGGAGATTCTGTAAATTCTGCCGTTTTACGTTCATATGAATTACGGTTTCCGACCTTTGTCATGGAGTCAATCGAAGCAAGTCGGAGAGCGTCGCGCTTTTTCTTTAGGTGTTTTGAAGCTTTGATCACGAGGAATAATATTATTGAGAATAAAACAGCCATAATTATTCCGCTGATCGTAATTTTCAATCTCATGCTTCTTTTCATTTTATCGCCGTCCGCAATCATTACAGAATCCACATAAAACGGCATAAGATCGTTGTTTGTAAGCTGTTCACCGTCAGCAAGATTATCTGTCTGAACGTAAAGATAGATATTTTCGGCTTCTTCGGGAATAGTGAAATATCCACCCAGTTTTGTCCAGTTTTTCTTTTTAACTTTTTCTGCTGAAACCAGTTCATAGCAGTCGTTACCATTAAGCGTATACTGGAGTTCAAGATGAAAAACGTGAGAATCCTCAAATTCTGCCCCATTATACATGACGTACGCCGAATAATAAAAACATTTTCCTTTAATGATTTTGTCGGAAATACTCAGCATAGGTCCATTCCATGTCGCGGTTCTGTTATTTGTGAATATCGAATATTTTCCGGATTGACTATATTCGTCCGTATGTGCGATACGAACGTCGCCGCGCGGCATCCATGATCCGCTGTTTTCTTCAAAATCGCATAGATACGTCTCGACGCGTCCAGTTTCAACTTTATTCTGCTGAGAGCCGGAATTTCCGCTGATAGTAACATCATCAATGTAAAATTCCGCGGAGGCGTCGCTGCATTCAAAATAAGCAAGACAAGAAACGGCATTTTCCGGCACCGTCATGGTATTTTTTAATTCAGTCCATTCGCCGCCGCTGATTTCCTGACTCTGAATGGTTTCATAGGAAGATTCACCGGAAGCGTCGTTATATCGCATAGTCCATGATATTGTGACTTCGGAATCGCCGCTGTAATAAACCCATCCGTCAAAAGCATATGTTTCTTTTGGACTGAAAAAGGAATCGCAATACAATGACGGACCTTGATAAGTCTTAGTCCGATTGGAAATTTTCAGACTGGTATCGCCAGAATGGGCGACGGAATTATCGAGCGAAAGCGTTCCGCCGCTGAAAGCAGTCCATTTTCCGACGTTTCCGTCGTCGAAGTTACTGCTTATAATCGTGGTTTGCGGAGTATCTTCTTCCGCAGCTGCTGAAAAATCCGGTAAGCATAGATTCTCGACTAGAATAAGTATAAACGCAGTGAATATAGATATTTTTTTCATAAAATCCCACCAAACATAAGGCAGGCTCTAAAAAACTCTTTTAAGGCAGTACCGCGCAAAGACTGCCTGATGGCTTTGCACGTCATCTGCTTAACCAAACAGATTTTTAGAGGATGCCATAATAAAAAATTGCTTATTTATATACCACTATTATTATATCATATATCTATAAGTTTGTCTATACTTTCAGTAAAATTTTAGCAAATTGTTCACAATTATGGATATGTTTATCGGTAGCGTCAACACATTATAGCGCATTCAAATCGACATACGCAAATAATTGAGAGCGCAACTATAGAGTTTTGAAGGGTGGGTTCTTGCCGATATAAGCATTTCGGCGAAATCAACTGCATCTTCAATATCACGTGAAAAATCAGGAATAGAAGCCTTTTCACCCGTATTGAGATCTTCTGCTTCAATTCCATAAGTAATCACGTCGCTGCCGTTTTCAGTCATTCTTCCTGCTGTTACCCTATATGATATTTTGTTATCGCCGTACACCTCCATATACACAGTTCTGTCACGAACAATACGTTTTATCTTCCTCACCATTCCGAACATTTCGAATGCTCCTTTCTATTTCTGCGTGAAATAATTATACCACGCTTCAATATCAAAGTGAACAGGTCTCTTATGTAATTTAAGGCGGATTTTTGGCGAAAAAGGAGAAATTATGCGTTTCTATCCCAGATTGTTTATCTCTGAATAGATCTTCTGCATCTGCATATCAGTCTCGGCGATCTGTTCGGCGCAGATCCGCAATTCTTCGGAAATTTCGGGAGTTATTGCCGTTGAGGGTTTATATTTAAGCTGATGTTCGATACTTGCCCAGAAATCCATGGCAAGAGTGCGTATTTGAATTTCTACGGGCGCATATTTTTTCTGCGCTGCAAGGTAAACGGGGACATTTATAATAAGGTGATAGCTTCGGTAACCGCTTGGCTTAGGGTGCTTTATGTAATCTTTTTGTTTAATTACAACAAAATCGTCTCGATGCGTCAGCATTTCTGCGAGAACATATATGTCGCTTATAAAAGAACAGGTGACGCGTATCCCGGCGATGTCGAGCAGATTTTTTCGAGCATTATCGGGAGTTATCGCAAGCCCCTTCTTTTGAAGCTTATTCATTATAGATTCAGCTGATTTCAGGCGGCTCTCTATATTATGTATTGGATTTCGCTGAAATTTCATATTAAATTCGCTGTCGAGAATTCCAAGATAAGTTTTTACAACCTCGATCGCGGATTCGTACAAATGGCAAAGCTGCATGAATTCCATAAAAGCTTCCGCCAGTTTTTCCTGATTTTTCGGGTTTTTCTCAACAATTGCAGGCAGCTGCTGAATCCCCTCAATGTAGAAGTCTATATCGTTCATGTTATCTCCTTTCGATTTTATACACAAAGTATTTTTTATCTTGTAAAGCTTGATTACTAATATATAAATAATTAAATAAAAATAAATAAAATTCGCAAAAAATAGCTTGAATTCTTATTATTATTTTAGTATAATTAAATAGAAAAATCAAGTGTTTTTTCTGAAAAAGGAGTGAAAATTTTGGAATATTGTGTTAAAAATAACGACATAATAGTAAGTGAAGATGATTTTGATCTGGATGAAACGTTGGATTGCGGTCAAGCTTTTCGTTGGCAGAAAATTGATGGTATCGGGAAAAGCGCGTATACAGGTCATTTTTTAAATGACGCGCTCACGATTTCGCAGAATGAAAGCGGGGAGTTTGTCTTTCACGACGTTTCTGAGGAAGATTTCATTGGCAAATGGGTTAATTATTTTGATTTTGAAACTGATTATTCCGCCATGAAAAATGAATTTTCGGCTGATGAAACGCTCTCGAAAGCGTGTGAATTTGCGGGCGGAATCCGACTTTTGCGTCAGGACAGCTGGGAATGTCTGATTAGTTTTATAATTTCCCAAAATAATAATATTCCGCGAATTAAAGGCATAATCGGCAGATTGTGCGAGCATTACGGCGGAAAATTTCCAACTGCTGCCGATCTTGCCGATGAAACTCCCGATAGTCTGTCTTACCTGCGCAGCGGATTTCGTGCAAAATATATATGCGATGCTGCATATTGTGTAAATTCAGGAAAAATCGACCTTGCCAAGATTGCCGTAGCGCCTATTGACGACGCTCGAAAATCGCTGAAAGAGATAAAAGGAGTCGGACCGAAAGTTGCGGAATGCGTGCTGCTTTTTGGAATGCACCGCACGGAAGCTTTTCCTGTCGATGTATGGATAAAGCGTGTTCTTGCGGAGTATTATCCGGCAGGATTTCCCGAATTTGCACAGAAAAATGCGGGTATTGCTCAACAGTATCTCTTCCATTACATAAGAAATTTGAAATGATTTTTATAATTATGTATAAATTTATACGCGCGGTCAATATTTAATTATGAAAACGATCTGTAAATAATGGAGGAATTGAAATGATAAAAGGCGTCAACAAACAGATAATCGAGGTCAACAATACCGACAGTATTTACTTTGAACGTGCTGTTTTTTATCTCAGACCGGGAGTCAAAATGCTTCCGGGCGAGGTTTCATGCCGTGAAATTGACCGATTTTTAGCTGATTCCGGACTTAGCGTCAGGAGGAAAAGATTATCGCTTAAAATCGGGAAATTTCTTGTTTGCTCATTATTGTCAGCGGCGTTGATTTGTGTGACAGTTTTGATGATTAAATGAAGCAATATTATTCAAAATATATTGACAAATCATGAATCCTATGATATAATGTACAATGAAAAAGATGGTTTTGGAGATTTGAAAAAATGGAAAACTGTAATAGCGGATTCAAAAATACGCAGTCTAAGCGGATAATTAGTACGCCTACGATCGCTGCCAAAAATGCTTTTTTCTATATTCAGGAAGCGGGGATAATTAAAAAAGAAGATTTTAAAGCGACGCATCGCAAGAATCTGGATTCATTTCTGTTAGTGGCGGTAGCGTCCGGAAGCGGTGAATTGACGTTCGGTAATGAGACTTTTTACCTGAAATCAGGAGATTGTTTTTTCATTGACTGCCGAATTCCACATAATTATATTAGTTCTGACAGCGATCCTTGGGAACTTCTATGGGTACATTTTAACGGTGCGACTTCACGCCAGTATTATGAATATTTTGTATCACAATTCAAAAATGTTTTTTCTCCATCTTCCTTTGATAAAATAGTTGCATCTATACTTGAGATCATCAATGTCAATGAGCAAAATAATCCTAATACTGAACTTCTGACATCGGGTTTGATCGTAAAGGCTCTGACGCTTTCGCTGTCTGTTGATCAATCTGAAGCGACTACCGATTCTGCGCTTAAACAAAAACTTGCGACGGTCAATTCTTATATCGAGGAGAATTTCTGTCAGGATCTTTCTTTGGAGCAGATCGCCTCTGATTTTTACATAAGCAAATTTTATCTTACACGTGAATATAAAAAAATATATGGTAAGACGATTTTTCAGCATATTATCACTTGCCGTATTAATTACGGAAAGAAATTGCTGCGTTTTTCTGAAAAATCAGTTGAAGAAATTGCCCATTTGTGTGGATTCAACGATCAGAGTTATTTTGCGCGGCAATTCAAAAAATCTGAAAATGTTACCTGTTTTGCCTATAGAAAGATGTGGCGTGAATAAAATAAAGAAGCAGATTTAACGAAAAAATCAGGAAATCTGCTTCTTATTTTTTAATAAATTCTTGAATTGTTTAGTTACATCTTTTTTGATTGCGCAGGTCTTATCTTTGCAGTTGGCACAGCTAAGCGTTTGATTTGAGCCGAACCAAAAGCGTTCAGGGTATTTCGTCCACATATATTCCCAATGAATGATTACCGCCGCCCCCATGAAAAACAGCGACCAGCTGTAAAAAGTACGAATGAAAAGCATTGGGGTGAACATGAAAAAATGTCCCCAGTCGTAGATTCGGCAATTCACGCAGCAGCGATCTTTTTGTCCGAAAATCTGGAATGGACAAAAAATCAGGATGCATACATAGTCGCTTATAAAATAAAATCCTGTAATCAGCAGTAATTCGGGATTTCCGATCAGCTTCAGAAAATAAAGCGCGCCGATAACCGCATTTCCCGCCAGCCATGCCAGCATTGATCTCCACGCCTTAACGTTTTCATTATGGATGAATTTGTAGAGTTCGGCTTCGGAATAATTCGGAATCATTTTGAAATTGACGGCACGTTTTTTGCCGCCGCCCATTGAAATGAATTTTGGCGGAATAAGATGCAGAAGCATTAATATCATAAAAACCGCCCACATTAGATGCATAAAGTTTATTCCATCAGAAATATTTGTGGTAGTGTATTCATAAAATTTATGTTTATCTTTTATGTAAAGCCATATCATGATGCCGAATGCAGTCAATCTGAATGCAAATTTCAAAAAGTAGAAGCGCATTTTAATTGTCGGGAAATATTTTTTTAACTTCAAATCGTCTCACATCCTTAATGTGGTTTGTCTGATGAATTGATTATACCACATTTACGGCGATTTGTCAAATAATAATTTTATTCTTCGGCATAAAAAGGGTGGACAAATTGAGAAATTTGTGATACAATAATAAAGCCGAGTGCAAATAAGGGCTTGCCCGTATTGAAAGGAGAGTTATTATGGCAGAGCTGAAATACGAAATTACTGAAAAGATCGGGGTTCTTTCCGAGAATGCCAAGGGCTGGACGAAGGAATTGAACATGGTCAGCTGGAATGAGAAAGATCCTAAGTATGATATTCGCGAGTGGTCTCCAGACCATTCGAGAATGGGAAAGGGCGTAACTCTTACAGTTGACGAACTCGCTTCCCTTAAAGAGCTTTTGGAAAGCATCGATCTTGATTCGTTTGATATGGAATAACCAAAAAAGCAGCCCGCATGGACTGCTTTTTCTTTGCAATTAATATGAATTAATAATAGTTTCGAGCGTATCTTCATAAATATCGCCCAAAGATTCGTCGTCATAATATATTTTTCCATAACCTTTTGGCGAGTCGAGCGATGAAGTTGACGGATATGTGCCAACAATTTCGCTTTCCCATGACTCCGCGCTTGCGACGTATGTTACAGTTCCGTATTCATAAACGGCGAACCAGCTGCCGGTTTCACTGTCGGAAAAATATTCATTTATACGATCATTCAGATCGCTGTAATCCAGATCTTCGCTGTCACTGTCGAAGCAGAAACTATTGTCTTCATTTGAACAAATAAAATAATTACCGTAAACGTCATAACCCTCATCATCCAGTTCAGTCATAGCCGTGTTTATGGCTTTGCTAATGCTTGAACTGTATGAATTCTGCGCAGCAAGCTTGGATTTGTTTGTATATCCAATCATGGCAGGGACGAAGATCGCCGCTAAAATTCCAACGACAACAAGTGCAATAAGAAGTAATGGAATCGCTATAATAAGGATAATAGGCCAAACCTTACTTTTTTTCTTTGGCGCATTTGGGTCATTCATATTGTTGTATCCGTTCGCATATACAGCTTGATTGTACAGTGGAGGCGGCGGCTGAATATTTTCTTGATTTAAATTAGGGTTTTGATTAGCGGTGCAGCTACATATCTGACCGTCTTCCAACTGCTTTCCGCAGCGTTCGCAATAAGGCATAAGACCACTCCTTAAAAAGTTATCCATTTAATTATACATCATTAATTGGAAAATTGCAAGTCTTTTTGTAAATTTAATTTTATTTTGTCAAAATGCACAATTGATTTTGGCTTGTTTTGTTAATTGATACAAAATACACTAAAAATATCAAGAAAGATTAAAATAACTATTGACATTTGCTTGAAGATGTGGTAATATATAATCAAGGAAAGGGAGTAAAAGAAAATTTACTCCAGCTGAATTTACTTGGTTTGAGATTTTTCTCAATGTAAATTATTTATAGCGGAAAGGCGCGTGAGTCCAATGGAGTCTACAACAGAATCACAGCAGGAAGCCGGCGGGCTGACTGATTAATCAAATTTTAAAAATGGGAATATAGGTCGCGACAGACTTGTTCCGTTGATTGAAAAGGAAGAAAGTATAATTTGATTATGACGTTGCCGTATTGCTGACGACTATCGGCTTCTATCTAAGCTCAATTTAGATACAGGATTATCTGAAATTTCGACGATGAGTCTTTAGATAAATGTCTAAAATAAATTGTAAAGGTTGAGTCCGATGAGAAAATAATTTGCCTTATGATCACTAAACCGTTATTGGATGCGGTAAATAATTTTATGAGGTAAGACCAATGGAAAATTAAGTTTTAAATATGCTTATTTTGATTTGAAAGTATGTGATACGATGAAAATATTTTGTATTATTACTATTCTTTGAATTGAAAGGGTGAGTCCAACAGGTAATTTAGCGTTGCATTCGATTATATTGAATGCGCTTATGGATTGAATAAAAGTGAATAGAAAAGATCCCGTTTAGTTGAATTCGGGATCTTTTTGTTTCTTGCAAAAAATTCAAAAATAGGTATTGACAAATTAAAAAAAATGTGATATGATTATTTTAATAAATGCTAAGACGAAGAGAAGTAGCATGGGATTTCGTTGTCAGAGAGTGCGGGCAGGTGAAAGCCGCATAACAGAGCCTTTGCGAATAACACTTCCGAGCAGCAATCCGAAAAATGAAGATGATAGATTTTTTATTTAGTAGGTGCGACGTTATCCGCCCGTTACAGCGGACAAGAGTGATCGCTTTTGCATTGGATATGTGCCATAAGCGGTAATTTCAGGTGGTACCACGGGTTTTGACTCTCGTCCTGTTTTGCAGGTCGGGAGTTTTTTTGTGTTTTTTATGCATATACTCGTCCTGTACATTCATCTATGAAAGGAAGATTTATTATGAAGCACATTGACGTTAAAGAAATTATTACCTCGAAAGAATTTGTTGGCAAGGAAGTTACGGTTTGCGGTTGGGTTCGTACTTCGCGAAATTCCAAAAGCGTTGCCTTCGTTGAGCTGAACGACGGTACATCGCTGAAAAACGTGCAGGTCGTTATCGAAAAGGGTGAGGGCGATTTTAAAGAACCCAGAGTTGGAATGTCCCTGAAAGTCGTTGGAACTGTTGTTGAGGGCAGAAATAATACTGTTGAGATCAATACCGCTCCCGACGGAATCACCGTTCTCGGCGATTGTCCCACGGATTATCCGCTTCAGAAAAAGGGCCATACTCTTGAATTCCTGCGCAGTATGCCTCACCTGAGAAGCAGAACGAATACTTTTAATGCTGTTTGGCGCGTTCGTTCAGTACTTGCGGCGGCTCTTCACAGATTTTTCCAGAACAATAATTATGTATATATCAATACTCCGCTTATCACGGGAAGCGACTGCGAGGGCGCGGGCGAGATGTTTCAGGTAACTGTAAACGGCTATTCTACGGAGTTTAAGTCGGAAGAAGAATACTACGCGAACGACTTTTTCGGAAAGCGCGCAGGTCTTTCAGTTTCGGGACAGCTTGAGGGCGAAATGGCTGCAACGGCTATGGGCAAAATTTATACTTTTGGTCCGAGTTTCCGCGCTGAAAACAGCAATACCCCAAAGCATCTTGCTGAATTCTGGCATATCGAGCCGGAGGTAGCATTTGCCGAGCTTGACGACGTTATCGAGATCGCTGAGGAAATGATGAAGTACGTTATCGGTCAACTTCTTGAACTCTGCCCAAATGAGATTGCATTTTTCGACGCGCATTTTGAAAAGGGACTCAAAGCAAGACTTGAAGACCTTATTTCGCACGATTTCGGCAGAATCACCTATACCGACGCTATCAAGCTTTTACAGGAATCCGGCGAAGATTTCGTTTATCCTGTAGAATGGGGCTGCGATCTCCAAACCGAGCATGAGCGTTATATTTCAGAGAAAGTGTTCAAGAAAGCCGTCTTTGTTACCGATTATCCGAAGGAGATCAAGTCGTTCTACATGAAGCAGAATCCCGATGGAAAAACCGTTGCCGCAGTTGATCTTCTCGTTCCCGGAGTCGGCGAAATTATCGGCGGAAGCGAGCGTGAAGCCGATTATAACAAGCTGATTGCCGCAATGGAAGAGCGCAATATGAATCTGGAGCTTTATGCAGATTATCTTGATTTGAGAAAATTCGGCTCTGTACCTCATGGAGGATTCGGTCTGGGATTCGAGCGTTTGATAATGTATACTACAGGAATGGCAAATATCAGAGACGTAATACTTTACCCGCGCACAGTAGGCTCGATCAGATAAGGGAGGAATAGATATGGCACGTTCGTTATACATCCCGGAGGGCTATAAATCGGCTCTCACTTTAAGAGAAACTCAGCACGCTATAAAATACATCAAAGATGTTTTTCAGCAGGCTTTGTCATTCGCACTCACGCTTGATCGCGTATCTGCACCGCTCATCGTTAAAAGCGGCAGCGGAATCAACGACGATCTTAACGGAATCGAGCGCAAGGTGAATTTCACAATAAAGGAGATCGACGGCGAAGGAGAAGTCGTTCAATCTCTGGCAAAATGGAAGAGACTGGCGTTATATCGCTACGGATACAAGCCGGGCGAGGGAATTTACACGGATATGAACGCTATTCGCCGCGACGACGATACGGATAATACTCATTCGATTTTTGTCGATCAGTGGGATTGGGAGAAAGTCATCACGCGTGAGCAGCGTACAATTGATTTTTTGAAAGATACAGTAAGATCGGTTGTCAAGGCAATTGCCTATACTAAGCGTAAGGTTGGACTCAGATATCCCGATATTTCGGGAAACATCTGCACAGAACCCTATTTTATCACAACTCAGGAACTTGCTGATATGTATCCCGATAAGACGTCCCACGAGCGCGAGCGCCTCATCACAATGGAGCATAAAACCGTATTTCTCATGCAGATCGGCGGAAAACTTGCGAACGGCGAAAAGCATGACGGAAGAGCGCCAGATTATGATGACTGGTCGCTGAACGGCGATATTCTCATCTGGGACAGCGTGCTTGACGATTCGCTTGAAGTGTCGTCTATGGGAATTAGAGTTGACGCGGAATCGCTGAAATCTCAGCTTGCGGAATGCAATGCGGAGGACAGAATGCAGTATGACTACCACAAAATGATTGCCAACGATACGCTGCCGCTGACTATCGGCGGGGGAATCGGTCAATCGAGACTTTGTATGCTTCTTCTCAATAAAGCGCATATCGGCGAAGTTCAGTCGTCTATTTGGAGCGACGAAATGATCGGTGAATGTACTAAGCACGGTATTACGCTTCTTTAATTATAAAATTAAACGGCTGATGCGGAAAATTCATTCCGTATCAGCCGTTTTGTATTGAGTCGCTTCTTTAACAAGTTTAATATCAACAAGCGCGTCGATAAGCGTGCCACATTCCGTGTATTCTTCGGAAAAAATCTTGCCCTCGCTGCGAATCGAATTGATAAAAGCCGTTTTATCGTAGGGAATCAGCAGCTGCATTCGCTTGGCAGTTTGGGGGAGATTTTTCATAATGCACTGCAAAAGTTTGTCGAATCCATCGTGATGACGAGCGGAAATGATAACGTTTTTGTCGTCCTCGAAAACGGTATCGAGATTTAAAGCCGAGTCAGCTTTATTCATGACGTTGATTATGGGAATTCCGTCGCAGCCAAGTTCCGACAGCAATTTTTCCGTAACTTCCGCCTGTTCCTCACGTTCGGGGGAGGAGAGATCCTGAACATTTAAAATTATATCCGAAACGGCAGCCTCTTCAAGAGTAGATTTGAAAGCCTCAACCAGATTATGCGGAAGTCTCCGAATCAAGCCGACCGTATCGATAAGCATCACGCTTCTGCCGTCGGGGAGTTCGATCGAACGCGACGTAATATCAAGAGTTGCAAACAGCTTATTTTCCGCAAGAACGCCCGCATCTGTCAGCGCATTCATGAGCGTTGATTTGCCAACATTCGTATATCCGACAATGGCGGCGCAGAGAATGCCATCTTTTTTTCGGCGAGAACGCGTGAAATTACGATGCTTTTCAAGTTCTTTGAGCGAATCTTCAAGATATTCGATGCGACGGCGAATATGTCGCTTATCTGTTTCGAGTTTGGTTTCACCCGGACCGCGAGTACCGATTCCGCCGCCTAGTCTGGACAAAGAAGTACCCATTCCCGTCAGGCGCGGCAGTCTGTATTTTTGTTGAGCAAGTTCAACCTGCAATTTGCCTTCTTTAGTTCTGGCGCGCTGGGCGAAAATATCAAGAATAAGTGTAGTACGGTCGATTACACGCACATCAAGAATATTTTCAATATTTCTCACCTGAATTCCGGTAAGTTCATGATCAAATATCACGAGTTCAGCTTCAAGAATTTCAAGTTGATCTTTTAATTCTTCAAGTCGTCCTGCGCCCATGCAAGTAGCAGGATCGTAGGAAGATTTTTTTTGTATGACCTCACCGACCACCTCGGCGTTAGCGGTTTTAGCGAGTTCAGCCAATTCTGCTATTGAAGTTTCAGCGTCGAATTCGCCGACGTCAACGCAGGCAAGCACCGCTTTTACGGGTAGTTCTTCGGTTTTATTTTCATACATTTTATCACCTCATCACGTGCTTTCGAAAAGATATTCTATGCCGTTTTCGTCGTATTTATACACATCTTTATGTGAAATTTTGTTCTCATCTTTATAAATTTCCGTCTTTTGAATCGCTTTCAGATCGTTTCCGAACCATTGGTATTCAATAGTACGTTCAGTCGAATTGTCGCTTTGATCCAAAAGCAGTGTTCCATTATCAGAAACTGACATAATCTTTCCGATATCGTTCAGCTGATTATCCTCGTAAAAGTCATTTTTTGCATAATTATAACAATAATACGTGCCATAATATGTAGGATCGCTGAAAGGAATGAAAATATCGTCATAGCCGTCGGCATTAAAATCCGCCACAACAATAGCGGACGTATCGGGAATGTAGTAATTTTCAATAGATTTAACGGGTTCGTCGTTAATCAGAAGCGCGATATTTGTACCGTCGAGAGCGTATGTCAGATTCTTTTTTTCGGGCGATTGTGTGTTTGTATAAAGAAATGTTTTCGCGGAATCGGGGAGGGTCGTTGAAGTGTGGACAATAAAATTTTCAGCGGTCACATAATCTTCGGGATTTTTATTTTTACCGCAGCTGCTCAGCATGAAGCAAACTGCGAGAATTGGAAGAATAAGTAAATGTTTTTTCATTCTTCCTCCGATGATGCACTGTTTGCAAGAGCGATGATCTCATCAGGTGTAAATAAATATTTTTTACCGCAGAAATGACAGCATACCTCTGTATTTTTTCCCTCGGCAGCGATTGAATTTAACTCATCTTTACCGACGCTGATAAGAACTTTTTCGGTGCGCTGTCTGTTGCAATCGCACTTATAAGTAGGCGAAGCGGTATCGAGTTCGTTCGGTTCGAGACCATCCAAAAGCATATTCGCAATTTCTTGCGGCGAAACGCCCTCGCTCAGCAGAGTTGAAACAGGACGCATTGCCGCAACGTTTTTCTCAATCTGATCAATGCATTTTTCATCGGCAAAAGGAAGAAGCTGTACTAAAAAGCCGCCTGCCGATTTAACGGAAAGATCGGTATCGACGAGAACTCCGAGCGCACAAACCGTGGGAATCTGTTCGCTGGTTGCGTAATAACTTGCTATATCCTCCGCAATTTCACCTGAAACCAGAGGAATAACGCCCACATACGGTTCGCGAAGTCCCATATCCTTTACAACAGAAAGAGTGCCGTTTTTACCGACAGCGCCTGAAACGTCAAGTTTTCCTAAAGAATTCAGCGGCAATTCAACTACAGGATTATTGACGCAGCTTTTAACGTTTCCGCGGCTGTCGGCAACAGCGACAAGCTGACCGCTCGGACCGTCGGCGTCGATGCGGAGAGTGATACTGTCGTCGTCGCCTTTGAGCATATATCCCATAAGCGAAGCGGCGATCGTCAAACGTCCTAATGCCGCCGTGATCACAGCGGAAGTTTTGTGAATTTTTTCGGTATCAGAGACGATATCCTTTGCGTCAAGAACAGCCACAAAAGCTGAACCGTCGGCGGAAATAGCCCTGTACAAATTTGCCATATAATTATTCATCCTTTCAGAAACTGCTTATCTACGAACACAGGTTATTATTTTTTCTGCCCGCTATGTTTGCAGCGCGCAGCATAAACAATGCGCTGAGAATCGCAGGAAGGAGGTAAAAAAGTATCATCGCCGTATTTTCCGAGAAGCTCGAAACCTGTTTCGGCAAGAAGCGCTTCGATATCGGATTCACTGTATGCTTTTTCTGTAAAATTATCGGAACTGCGGCTATAGAGTCCGTTTTCCTCCAGTTCAAAAAATTCAAGATGCATTTCAACTTCATTTGTTTCGGGAATAAAAGTATTCTCCCATATGCAGTAAACCTGATCAGTCTCATAAGTAAAAGTATTGCCGGCAAGAATATTTTTATGCTTATAAATAGTGTTAACATCAAATACAAAGAGTCCGTCAGGCTCAGAAAACAGCGCAATATTACGGAAAACCTTTCTGACATCGTCGAGACTTGTCAGATGATTTATACTATCCAAAGCGCAGAGCGTAACGTCGATCGAGCCATACATATTAAGTTTTCGCATATCCTGTCGAAGATACTGAATATCAGAGCCGCTGTCAAATTTTTTATCAAGGGCAATATTCAGCATTTCATCAGAATTATCGACGCCGATGACATCGTAACCAAGAGCAGCCATAGCTTCGGAGATACTTCCCGTTCCGCAGGCAAGATCGAGAAGAATATTGTCTGCGGTTGATTTAAATCTTTTTATTATCTCATGAAAATATTCGGCGCGTTTTTTATAATCGATATTTGCGGTCAAACTGTCATAATAGGTAGCAAAAGCGCTGTAACCAGACATTTTACCACCTCATAGTCCACTCAATGGGGATTTCGGTACTGCCTGTAACATTACCTTCACCGTCAAAATCAACTTTTTCACGCTTCACAAGAGTATCTGCGCCGTTGCTGAATGTGAAATAGTCAATGTAGTAATTTGCATTTCCGGATGCATCGTCAAGGCGATACTGTCTTTCCGCATGAACAAGAGTGAGATTTCCGCCGCTCCATTCATAAGTCATATTAGAATATTCAAACGCATTTTTCCTGGAAGATGTGGAAACAGTTCCGTCCGCATCGTTAGTCCATGCATAATTTTTAATGATATCCGACATACCCTGCCACTGTTCAAAACTGTCTGTTTCGGGGTTATACCGCATGAAAATGCCTATGGTATTATAGTCGTCAACGTCCTGCGGAATGAAAATATCATAATGACCGTCAAAGTCAAAATCGTTCATAGAAATATTTGACGTAGAATGTTCTTTTCCGTCAGCAAATGCAGCCAAAATTTTAGATGTATCAATATTGATAGTTTGCAGCACCTTGCCGTCGCGTTTGATTTCAACACCGCTCGCTGTAATTGTGCTTTGATAATTTTCACGCACAACAGGATCGGGCAATTTTGCCGGCGGAGCCTGAGTAGTAACAGGAGGAGCTGTAGTTTGTGGGGCAGCCGTAGTTTTGGTAGGCGGCTGAGTAGGAGTTGCAGGGCGTGTAGCAGGAGGAGATACCGTTACGCGGGCAGGCGTTTTGACGGTATTTCTGGCAGGGGTTGTAACATTTCCGCCCGGAATTGAAGAACGCTTTACCAGATTAACTTTTACAGTACCCGTTGTAGTTACAGAAGGATCTGCGGTAGTAGCTGTTCCAAGCTGAGCGATCGCACCGTTTGGCATGGTAGTCTGAGCGGCGTCGGCGGTAGTGGTGCCGTTTTTTTCAATCTCGAATGGTTTAACGTCTGTATCTACAGAATCTACACGTCCGCAGCCAGCAAGACAGGCGACGAATAGGAGAGTGATGAGCGCTGATTTTTTCATATTTACACCTCGAAGTTATGTCAAAGAATGAACAAACAGGCGACCGAGTTCAGCCGCCTATTTTGCCGTTTATTTTTAAGCTTTATTTTTGAGTTTGCAGCATTTTTTATATTTTTTGCCGCTGCCGCATGGACAAGGATCGTTGTCGCCAATTTTATTTGAAACTGCCTGCTGATCGAAACTGCCATCGCCTGCGCCTGCATTTGGAGCATCCGGTTTAGCGACCTGTTCTCTTTCCGGAGCCTTGTTGGAACGGAGTCTGACAGTGAGCAGCGCGCGTACTGTATCTTCGCGGATAGATTCAACCATTGCGTCGAACATTTCAAATCCTTCGTAACGATACTCGATAACAGGATTTTTCTGACCGTAAGAACGAAGTCCGATACCTTTTTTCAATTCTTCCATATCGTCAATATGCGCCATCCATTTTGTATCAACGGTTTTCAGAAGAATTACGCGCTCCAGTTCGCGAATGATATCGCTGCCGTATTCATCTTCTTTAGCCTGATAGATTTCGCCGCATTTTGTATTGAGAGCGTTGATGATTTCCTCACGCGGAACAGTTTTTAATTCTTCCTCATCGTAGTCGAGATCAGAATCGTCGGTAAGCCAACCATGGAAATATTCTTTAAGACCTATCATATTCCAATTTTCACGCTCGTCCTCATCGGCAAGATAAGTATTAACAGTAGAAGCGATGAGTTCCTCCATCATTTTGAGAATATCCTTATGGAGATCTTCGCCGTCAAGCACCTGAGAACGCTGCTTATAAATTATCTCACGCTGAGTATTCATAACGTCGTCATAATTAAGAACATTCTTTCTTATGCTGAAGTTTCTGCCCTCTACTTTTTTCTGGGAGGATTCTATGATACGCGAAAGTGATTTGCTTTCTATAGGCATATCTTCGTCGACTTTAAGCATCTTCATCATATTTTCGAGGCGATCTCCCGCGAAAATACGCATAAGATCGTCTTCGACCGAGAGGAAGAAGCAGCTTTCGCCCTCGTCGCCCTGACGTCCGGAACGTCCGCGAAGCTGGTTATCGATACGTCTCGATTCATGACGTTCCGTACCGAGAATGAAAAGACCTCCTACTTCACGTACTTTTACAGCCTTTTCCTTTACTTCAATGTTGAATTTATTGTAGAGTTCCTGATAAAGTTTTCTTGCATTCAGAATCTCTTCATTCTGAGTATCAGCAAATCCGATAGCTTCGGAAATTATTTCTTCCGGGATCTCGCGCTTTCTCAATTCTGCGCGGGCGAGGAATTCCGCATTACCGCCAAGCATGATATCCGTTCCTCGTCCAGCCATATTCGTAGCGATCGTAACTGCGCCGTATTTACCTGCCTGAGCGACTATTTCGGCTTCTTTCGCATGGTGTTTAGCATTCAAAACTTCGTGCTTTACGCCCTTTCTTTTTAGCATCGCTGAAAGAAGTTCGGATTTTTCAATTGAAACCGTACCGACAAGGATAGGCTGTCCTTTTTCATGGCATTCGATGATCTTCTCGATTATAGCGGCATATTTTCCTTTTTCGGAAGTGTATACCTGATCGTTGTGATCGATACGGATAACCGGTTTATTTGTAGGTATTGCGATAACGTCGAGTTTGTAGATTTCCTTGAATTCGTCCTCTTCCGTCATTGCCGTACCTGTCATACCGGAGAGTTTATTATAGAGTCGGAAGAAATTCTGGAAAGTGATGGTAGCAAGAGTTTTTGATTCGCTCTTGATCTTAACGCCTTCTTTAGCTTCGATAGCCTGATGAAGACCGTCGTTGAATCGGCGTCCCTGCATGAGGCGTCCGGTGAATTCGTCAACGATAATTATCTCGCCGTCCTGAACAACGTAATCAATCTCGTTTTTCATAATGCCGTTAGCCTTGATAGCCTGATTGATATGATGAAGAAGAGTCATATTTTCAGGATCCATAAGGTTTTCAATACGGAAAGCGGCTTCGGCTTTTTTAACTCCTCGCTGGGTTATAGTAGCCGTTTTGGCCTTTTCGTCGATGATATAGTCGGCATTTTCGTTTATATCATCCTGATCTTCCTTGCTGTCGACTTCAACAACTGTAGTTGGCGTGAGCATTTTTGCAAAACGGTCGGCAATAGCATAAAGATCGGTAGATTTATCACCTTTACCGGAAATGATAAGAGGGGTACGCGCCTCATCTATAAGTATCGAGTCAACCTCGTCGACAATTGCGAAATTCGGCTCGCGCTGAACTCGTTCTTCCTTGTGAGTTACCATGTTATCGCGAAGATAGTCGAATCCCAGTTCGTTGTTTGTAGCATAAGTAACGTCGCAGTTATAGGCTTCGCGGCGCTGCTCGTTGTTGAGTCCGTGAAGAATACAGCCTACGGTAAGACCGAGCCAGCGGAGTACTTTACCCATTTCTTCCGCCTGAGTTTTAGCGAGGTAATCGTTTACGGTAACGACATGAACGCCCTTGCCGGAAAGCGCGTTAAGATAAGACGCAACGCAGGCGACGAGAGTTTTACCTTCACCCGTTTTCATTTCAGCTATACGTCCCTGATGAAGCACGATAGCGCCGATTATCTGAACGGGATACGGTTTTTTCTCAAGAACGCGCCATGCACCCTCGCGGACGGTTGCAAGAGCTTCGGGAAGGATATCGTCTAAAGTTTCGCCGGATTCAAGCCTGTCCTTGAATTCTCCGGTCTTAGCTTTAAGATCGGCGTCCGAAAGATTCTGATATTCTTCTTCAAGCTCAAGAACCTTATTTTTGATAGGTTCAATGCGCTTTAATTCTCTGTTTGAATAAGCGTTTGCACCGAAAATATTTTTAAATAAACCCATTTGTCTGTTTACCGCCTTTACGTGAAATAATTATAACCGCGGAAGATGCTGTTTCAGTCCTGATTGAAAGCATAAAAATACAGTTATAGATATTTTATATTATACAACAAAAAAAAAACATTGTCAATACCCATTTTCAGAATTTTGCACCACTTAGGATCTGAATTTTTTATAAGCCTTGTTGATATATTTGTACATGTTTTTAATATAATTATCGTCAAAAGGAACGAAAAGGTAAGCTTCATCGTGAAATTCATCCGACTCATACCTTTCCCTGCCAAAATATTTCAAAGCCATTTTATCAACGTCGCCGGGATAGCAGTCAACATCGTCGCCGCTGTAGAAATCATAATAAAATTCGGCGAATTTCACACCCTCGTCTGTGAGTATATCTTTTGTCAGTTCGCCGCCAAGATTGTTGATAAGAAAGCGCCGTATATCAAATTTACCGGATTTTATGTCGGCGATCTCTTCAGAGAAATAATTTTTGAATTCTTCGTTGATCATTTTATGCGTGATGCACCATTTCAGAAATGCCGCGATATGATTTGCCGCATTGATATCAAGCGTATCAAGTTCCTTGTCATCGACTTTTTGTGCGTGATTCTCGTAAGAATCAATTATATTGGCAAAATTTTCATCAATAACAGGACTGCGGTCGGGATCGGCTATCATAAGAGAATTTTTGCTGAATTCCCTTATCAAATTATTCGCGCCGTTTTTGATCTTGAAATCGATCTCGCTTCTGTAAAGCGGTACTATCTGATAAAAATTAACCTCGTCATCATCGGATAATTTGCAGACTGTAGATTCGATACTAAACATGGAATCTATCAGCATTACAGCGCAGAATTGGGTTTCGTCGGAAACGGGATCGCCGTAATCTATCGAATGTCCCCATGAAAGCCAAGATTCTTTTTCAATCGGGAGTTTTGCTATCATTTTAAGCAAATGAAGCGGCCATCCGCAGTTTTCGTCTTCAAAATTCCAATTTGGAGGAAGACAAAGCACAAGTTCCGAGCGTTCCAGTTTTTCATCAGCGTAAATTTTGGGAACATTCATTTTATGCGCGCCCATTCCCGCTGTAACAAGAGTGTAAAATCTTTTTTCTATAGTAGGCGGTATGACGTATATGTCAATGCGTACATCTTCAGGATTTGTTTCCTGATAAAAATTATTTATTTCGCCAAAATATTTCTCTATGTGATTATCAAGCAATTCCTGCTGTTCCTGGGTGTAGAGTTCAAGTTCATCTTGCTTTTTCTTTTTACTCATGGTATTCCTCCTATATTAGAACAGGTCTATTTTTTCAAGTATTTTTTCCAGCAGTCGGTTATTCTCATTTAACAGCCGATTATTTTCAACCAGCAGTCTGACGAGTTCAGCGTTGAAGTCATTGCTTTTCGTCTGATCATTCCGGGTTTTGATATTCTTTTTCAAAATTTTTTCCATCATATTCCGAAAGCTTGAAAATCGAAGATCAATGCTGCCGTTCCTATTCATTTCAATGACAGTTCTGCTTGTTTTTATAAAATTAAACATAAAGCAGTCGTAGGCATTCAAAAAATCAAGGCAATCATCGGGATCAAAAGCTGATTCTTTGGGATATTCGGAATATTTTTTGCGCAGTTCCGTGATCACTTTGATAAATCTTTTGATCTCCGAATTTATATCCGAAGACGCCATGACGATCGCGAAAGCATTTCTGTGGCAGTCTGCCTGCGGGTCAGAGTTTATCTCAAGAGCGGTAACGATCATTGCAGAATCAAAAATGTTGCCAAGAAAGGGGATAATAACGGTATTCGGATTAAAATTCAGCGCATCGATATGTCCGATAACGGCAGCGGCGCGCTCGGTTTGATCATGAATATTGCGAACCAGTTCATCGCACTTCAAATATATCATATGGCTCACCCTAAAATTATATCCACAATATCGGACGCTTTTTCAGCAATATAATCAGCGCCCTCGGATTCAAGTTCTTCGCGGCTGCGGAATCCCCATAAACAGCCGATCGAAATAAGCTCGGAATTCTTTGCTGTTTTAATATCTACATTGCTGTCGCCTATCATGTAGACGGCATTATCTTCATTTGGAATTGCGCTGAGAATTTCTCTGATAATTGCAGTATCCGGCTTTTTTGGACGATCTTTGCAGCCGCCGAGAACTTTAACAAATTCAATATCGGGAAGAAGATGTGATATTAGTTTTCGCGCCGTATCCTGCGGTTTATTGGTAGCGACTGCGAGTTTTACTCCATTTTCTGAAAGCAGCTCAATAACTTCTTTTATTCCTGCATAAAGAGTGGTGGAATCGAGATAATGGCTGTCGTAGTATTCTTTGAATAATTCGTAAAGCTTATCGGAATCATTTTTTCTGTCGTCGGGAAGAGCGCGGACGCAAAGCTTCTGAGCGCCGTTTCCGACCATTTTTTTATAGCTTTCAACTGAATGTTCGGGGCAGTCAAGCTGTCCGAGACCATAATTTACGGCGTCTGCAAGATCTTTTATTGTATCGGCGATAGTTCCGTCAAGATCAAATATTGCTGTTACCATGATATCACCTCATATTCTTGTTGCGAGAAGAGTTGAATATTGCCGGCGGAATTGTTCAAACTTGTCTTCGTCGATCGCTTCGCGGATTTTTTCTGCAAGAGTATTGTAAAAATAAAGATTATGCTGAACCGCAAGACGACCTGCAAGCTGTTCGTTCGCCTTAAAAAGATGACGGATGTAAGCGCGGCTGAAATTTCGGCAGGTAGGGCAGTCGCAATGCTCGTCAACGGGTCGTGGGTCGGTCTCGTAGCATTTATTGCCCAGATGCATGATGCCGCTCCACGTAAATACGGTAGCATGGCGGGCATTTCTGCTCGGCATAACGCAGTCGAACATATCGACGCCCCTTGCCACTGCCTCGATTATATTTGACGGAGTACCGACTCCCATAAGATATCGCGGCTTATCAACGGGCATATATGGTTCTACAACGTCGATTATTCGATACATTTCTTCCGTGGATTCTCCAACAGCCAGACCGCCGATAGCGTAGCCGTCGAGATCAAGTTCAGCAATTTGCTCCATATGTCTGATACGTAGATCATCGTAAGTTGAACCCTGATTTATGCCGAAAAGCATCTGATTTTTATTGATAGTATCAGGAAGACTGTTAAGGCGATTCATTTCGTCTTTGCATCTGCAAAGCCAGCGGAAAGTACGCTCTATGGATTTTTCGGCATATTCGTGAGTTGCCGGGTTTTCTACGCATTCATCGAACGCCATAGCGATAGTTGATCCGAGATTGGATTGTATCTGCATACTTTCCTCGGGACCCATGAAAATGCGATGACCGTCGATATGAGAAGCGAAGTAAACGCCTTCTTCCTTGATCTTGCGTAGTTTCGCGAGGGAAAACACCTGAAATCCGCCGCTGTCCGTAAGTATAGGCTTATCCCAGTTCATGAATTTATGCAGACCGCCCATTTCCTTGACGATTTTATCGCCGGGGCGCAGATGCAGATGATATGTATTGCAAAGCTCAACCTGCGTTTTTAATCCTTTGAGATCGACGGAAGAGATTCCTCCCTTGATAGCGGCGACGGTTCCGACGTTCATGAAGCAGGGCGTCTGGAATGTGCCATGAACTGTTTCAACCTGACCCCTGCGTGCTTTATTTTCGGTTTTAATTAATGTAAACATAAAATCTCCTTTATAATAAAGATAACAGAAATATTCCGCCGATGCCTGCTGCGTATGCCGAAGTAATGGCAGCGAGAATAGATAGCGATGTAAGCGAAAGAACTTTACAGGCGGTCGTTTCCGTCCAATTTTTATTATAGATGTGCAGGCTTATGCAGGCGAGAATACCTGCAATCAAACCGCAAATCAGCGAAGGTACTCCGACAGTAAACATAATAATGCTATAGAAGAAATCCACGATACCGTCTGCAATTTGATCGATAATATCGAATTCGTAGCTGTAGCTTTTGCCGCTGATAGACGCTTTGTCAACCATGCACGATAATGATACCAAGAATCCAATAATAGTGTAGATCGCAGAGGCAAAAATGGCTGTAGTTATCTTTTTCATGATGAAATCCTCCAAATTGTTTTATATAATTGCAACATAATTATACCAAATTCTTTGGAAATTCATAGATGAAAAATGTAATTTAAAGAATGACAATTGTAATCAAATCGGTATGAACATTACCCAGATAAAAAGCATTACGAAAATCAGCGGCAGAAAAACGATGTATTCGCAAATGATTTTGTTACCTTTTATGCCGTAGTTATCTTTCTTATGACGGATACCTCCAAAAATCGTAACATAATTATATCATAAAATCGAAGAAATGTCCAGCACATTATATGAAGTTTTTCATTTGATGTGCTTTTTTCTTTGATTTTATGGGACTTTCTGAAACCATTTCAAAATTATATAATTGACTTCTACCAGAAATTTCTACCAAATTTTCTACCCAAATCGCTCTTTTTCAAATTTTCTATTTCATCCTCTAAGCAGTTTCAGACCATTCTTCTTGATAACATAATGGAAGTCATGCGTTACTGGTCTTCCCCCAAAAAAGTAGACAAAAAAGAAAAAGTAGAATAATAAGAGTAAACACAAAGAAGAAACCGCAAGGAGGAAAAACAAATGACAAATAAGCAGCCGAAATATGATGAAAGCTTCAAAAAGAACATCGTGGCGTTACATCAGAACGGAAAGACGCAAACGGAGCTGTCAAAGGAGTATGGTATATCAACCAGTGCGATATCCCATTGGATAAAGCTTTATTCGGAAGTCAAGGTCGACGACAATACTGTTATGACAGCAA
>CAJTLC010000013.1 GCA_910576995.1 uncultured Ruminococcus sp. | reverse complement strand
AAATTTTTCTTGATTTTTTTCATTTTGGGTATTGACTTTTTATAGCTGGTCTTTCGTCTTAGAGCCTGTAAGATATTAAATATAAGTATACATCAAAAAGTTTTGTTTGTCAATATAATTTTTATATATTTTCAGCATTTCTTTTAATAATTAGCACTCCCTCTTGTCGACTGTTAGCACTCGATGTAAGAGAGTGCTAATTTTCATTATTCTTTCACAAAACGTTGATAATCCAAACATAAAACAGGATTATTATATAATCATCAAAAGGAAAGGGATGATTCCGATGGAGAATGAATATAATTCGGAAAATCACATACACTAAAATGGAATCATGCGATATTCCGCTGATTCAGGACTAATTTAAGAGAGTTATTTCAGGAGGAATTTATTATGATGTACGGTATGACGCCTTTCACACGCAGCGCTTTCAATCTTTTCAACGTTCTTGACGATTTCGACAAGGACTTCTTCAGCGGCAGTATGCCCGTCAACACTTGCAGAACCGATATCAGGGACGCAGGCGATAAATACGTTATGGAATCCGAGCTTCCCGGATTCGAAAAAGAGGATATCAAGCTTGATATAAATGGCGATTACCTCGTTATTTCCGCGGAGAAAAAATCTGAATGCGAAAACAAGAGCGACGACGGCAAATATATACGCCGCGAACGCACTTGCGGAACTTACAAGCGCAGCTTCGGAATTTCCGATGTGAACGCCGATGAGATTTCCGCAGAATACAAAAACGGAATTCTCACTATCGAACTTCCGAAAAAAGCTCCGCAGGAACCCGTTGCAAAACGTCTGGAAATCAAGTGAGCAAAAGATAATATAGATTAAAAACAGGCTTCCCATAAATTCGGGAAGCCTGTTTTTTATTGTATAATATCCTCAAATTTTGCCCTGATCGCATCGGCAAGAGCAGTCGGAGAAAGCCTGATCTGCGTTCCTATCCTGCCGCCGCTTATGTAGAATAAATCCAGTTGCACAGCCGTTTGGTGAATAACTGTTCTGAACTGCTTCTTCATGCCTATCGGCGTACATCCGCCGCGAACGTAACCCGTAATTTTAGTTATATCTTTTACATGGATAAGTTCCACGGATTTTTCACCAACGCTTTTCGCCGCCTTTTTCAAATCGAGCTCCATTGCCACGGGAATCAGAAAGCAGTAATATTCCCCCGATTTTCCGTGAGCGACCAGCGTTTTGAACGTCTCCTCCAAAGGCTGCCCAAGCTGCTCGGCAGTATGAATGCCGTCGATGAATTCATCGCACTGATACGTCTGAATCGTATAGGCGATCTTATTTTTGTCAAGAAATCTCATGGCGTTCGTTTTCAATTCTTTAGCCATTTTCACTCTCACTCACTCTCTTGCTATATATACATCCGCAGTAATTTTGACGATAAAGATTATATGTGCGCGAAAGTTCAATAGAATGCTTATAGCCGTCGTGCTTTTTGAAATCCGAAAAGAGATACTTCACACCCAGTTCTTCAGCCAGTTTTCCGCCGCATGAATTAATAAACTCATGATCTTTGTGCGGACTGATAGTCAAAGTAGTCGTAAAATAATCAAATCCCGATTCAGCCGCAAGAATCCCTGTTTTTCGCAGCCGATATTCTATGCATCTCATGCACCGCTCTCCCCTTTCGGGAATATTTTCCAGACCTGCCGCAAGTTTGTAAAACGGCGACGGATCGTAATCTTCGTCGATCATCTTCACGTCAAGCTGCAATTCCGCAATAAGCCGTTTCAGCTCGTTTTTCCGATATTCATATTCGGATTCGGGCGCAATGTTCGGGTTGCAGAAATATACTGTAATATCAAATCGCCCGTAAAGAAACAGAAGCGTATGACTGCTGCACGGCGCACAGCAGGCATGAAGCAGAAGCGACGGTTTTTCGCCATTTTTTTCAAGTTCAGCCAACTTTTCATCAAGCATTCTGCCGTAATTTATCTTCTGCATTATTTATCCTCAAGATTTTTCAGCGCGCGCATCTCGTCCCTGTTCAGCTTTATCTCCACATCTTTGAGCAGCTTTAACTCGCTGCGGTCGAATGTTGCCGGGACTTCGGATTTTTCGGTTTTAACGCGAAGCTTGCCGGTTATCAGATTAGCGTCAACTACTTTTCCCTTATCGCCGTCGGGAGTTACAACAAGCGCGCCGACCTTTGGGGTTATCTTCAAAAGCGATTCGTAAGCGGGCTGCTCGTTTTTCAGACAGCACATCAATCTGCCGCAAGTACCCGAAATTTTCGTGGGATTAAGGGAAAGCCCCTGCTCTTTCGCCATTTTAATAGACACGGGGTTGAAATCTCCCATATGAGCCTTACAGCAGAATTCTCTGCCGCATATTCCGAGACCGCCGAGAATTTTCGCTTCATCACGAACGCCTATCTGCCGAAGTTCAATTCTTGTGCGGAACACGGCTGCGAGATCTTTGACCAGTTCGCGGAAATCTATGCGGTTTTCCGCTGTAAAATAAAACAGCAGCTTATTATTGTCGAACGTGCATTCTACATCGATCAGATTCATTTTCAGCTTACGCAGCGCAATTTTTTCCTCGCATATCTTGAAAGCTTCCCTTTCGCGCACTTTATTTTTTTCAACGACTTTCATATCGTTTTCATCAGCGCGCCTGATTATGGATTTCAGCGGTGAAGATATTGCATTATCATCAATTTCGCGGTTAGCAATAACAACTTCGCCGCATTCAACGCCGCGAACAGTCTCTACAATAGCGTGATCGCCTATTTCAAGTTTCAGTCCGTTCGGGGAAAAATAATATATTTTTCCGACTTTTTTAAATCTTATACCTACAATTTCTTTCATATAATACTCCCGTTTAGAATTATCAGTCGAGCCATAGTTATATTTACTATGCTGCGTTATATAAGGGTGCTATCCACCTGAACCCTTGTATAAAGAGCGGTACTTATCGTCCCTGTCAAAATATTGGGATTCATAAGGGACTGAGTCCCTTATGCAGAGGGGTGCAGGGGGGACAGCGTCCCCCTTGCATAACACCGCACAAGTGAATATACCTTTAGATTCAACTCGTAATATTCATAATTTCCGCGCACAACGCCGCAAGCACGAGGGGCGCGCTGATGTTAGCGTCTACAGCGACGCGCGCCTTTTCAATGACGTTATGGACGTTTACAGCCTGATACGCCGTAATTATTTCCGCAAGCTTTACAGCAGCTTCTCGGCAGCAGCCAACGGTTTTCGCTTCGCTGTCCTGCGAAAGCACTGCGGCGTCACGGACAAGCCTGTCCATCATGGATAAAATTTCACGTATATTCGTTCGATTGCTTCCTATAGAATAAAACGAAGCATTAAGAGAATACTCGTCTCTCTTTATTATACTATCTGCGACGCGTTTTGTCAAATCCACATGCGCGCGAAGTTCCTCGTCGACTATATAATCCGTACATCTGCCTATATTACCGTGAAAACATGAAACTGCGGCGGCGATCTCCTCTTTTCCGAATCCGCTTTCGGTAAGCGCGCGAACTGCGTCGGATTCGGAGCAAGGCGAAACTCCCAGACAAATACAACGCGAAATTATTGTCGGCAAAAATTCATATTTTGATTCCGCAGTAAATATAAAATAAGCGTATTCAGGAGGCTCTTCAATAAGTTTAAGCAGCGTATTCTGCGTAATTACGCTCATATCGCGGCAGTCGGCGAAGATATAAACCTTTATTCCTTTATTATTATTGGGTTTGACAAATGCGTCGTTTATAACGGCGCGGGCAGTTTTTACGGAATAACTCTCCAGCTTACCCTCTTTTGGAACATAAATAACGTCCGGATGAGAACCAGAATTTACATTTTTACATGAACGGCAAATTCCGCACGGTTCGCCGTGAACGGGAGATTCGCAGAGAAGCCGCGCCGTATAACTTTGCGCCATAAGCTTTCTGCCGCTGCCTTTTTCACCGTAAAATATGATTGAATGCGCGGTTCTGCCGCTTTCTATCATGCTGCTCAATGTGCCGAGCAAGTACTCGTTGCCATATATTTTTTTCATAACAAACCTCATTTACATACTAAAACAGTTTTTATTCCATAGCTTTTGAAAATTTCAATGCAGTCTCCGTCGATGATCTCTCCGCTGACAGCTATCGGTACGGCAGGCGGACACGGTACTTTCACTGCGGCGCATATCCTGCCTTCGGCTAATTCAACTGCGATCTCCTCGCAGGGCGAAAAAACAGCTTCACGTATATCCATCGCCTTTCGGGGAATATTTTTCAGTACAGCCTGCGGTTCTCTTTCCCGTCGGGACGCCCTTGAAACGGCAAATTCCAGAGCCGCCGCCAGACGCGAATAATCTCCCGCGCGATTCATCGGCGACATAAGAAGAATTATTGTACCGTCGTCGGAATATTCGCATTCCACGCCTTTTTCGCGAAGCATATTTGCAAGTTCATTTCCGTTAAATCCCGATTCTGCGGCATTTATCGTAATATGAAACGGGTCGCCGTCAATAAATTCCAGCCTGTTTTCAAACTGCCTACAAAAATCCTCGGCATTTCTAAGATTTTCCGCAATATCGCGGCGAATTTCCTTATCGAGATAATCCAGACAAAGATCGAGAGACAGCATTATCAGGTATGACGGGCTGGTAGAACCAAATAAACTCATATTACGCCTTAGCGAATCTGCAAACCGCCGATCAGCCATATGCAGCATTGCCGCTCCCGTAAGCGCCGGCAGCATTTTATGTGCCGAATCGCAGCACATATCCGCTCCGAGCGCTATCGGATGCAGACTTTTCGGCAGGAAATGCAAATGCGCGCCATGGGCGTTATCTACAATAAGCAGCGCGCCGTATTTATGGCAAATTTCTGATAACGAAGCTATATCAGCCATTCTTCCGGTATAGTCGGGAGAAGTTACATAAACGCAGGCTTTTCGGCCTCTTTTTAATTTTTTCTCTATAATTTCAAGTGGAATTTCTCCCGAAAGTATTCCGTTTTTATAATTTGGCAATACCCATTCAACTTTCAATCCGAGAAGAGCGGCGCTGTTCAGGAATGCGCGGTGAACGTTTCTGACAGCGATTATCCGTCTGCCGTAGTCGCGCATTGCGCCGAGCATCCCCTGAATGCAAAGTGTAGAACCGCCTGCCGAATAGATAGTTGCGGCGGTATTATAAAGAGAAGCCATATTTTTTTCGCTTTCCGCAATTATTCCCTCTGCTTCAAAAAGACTGTCCGCGCCGCTTATCTCCGTAATATCGAATCGGCAGAACATTTCCGCTTCCCTGACGTTGCATCTTCCCTTATGTCCCGGCATATGACAGCGAAGAATATTATCTTTGTCGTACTTTTTTATAAAATTATAAATAGGCGTATTCATAAACTTCCCCTCACATAATATTTCATGATTCGAAATATTCTCATTCTTGCCCTTGCCATAAGAGCGGAAACTGCCTGCGGCGATATATTTTTCAGCTTTGCTATTGTCACTATATCCATCTCCTTAAAATAGTATAGCATAATTATTTCTTTTTGTCTCTCAGTAAGTTCATTTTTTATAACATTTAACAGTAATTTTTTCAACTGACTCCCTTCGTCTCTGCCGTATAGGATCTCTCTTATGTGGGAATCTGCTTCACCGGTAAAAGTATCGGAATAAGTTTCACGTCTTGGCAATATTTTTTCCTCCTCGTCAGTCATTATGGTTATATTGCTCCCCCAATTAACTCTTGAATTTTCTGCTTGCCCGTCTGCCGAAATACTTCGTCAGAAATCCTTGAAATATTCGCATATTCCTGCGGCTTTCTTCCTTGTCTTTCGGCAGCCGCCCTGCGCATAAAATCTTCAAGAGTTAATTGGGGGAGCAATATTAATTTAGAATATATGTTTCTTCTGTAATTATATTATAGAACGTTAGTTCCAGATTGTCAAGGGGTTAAAATATATTTTTTATTTTTAATTATTTCCGATCATTTGTTCTAACCCATATAACCGCATACGATGTCCCCGTCTCCCCTGTCGGTTCGGTCGGCGCTTCTGCTTCGCAGAGGTCTTCAACGGAGACACAATCTCCGACTGAATCAGGCTTACAGCCGTAAGCCGTCTGCTTGTTGAAAGCAGAACTTTGAACCATGAAACGAAAAATTGAGGTGAAAAAGCTAAAAATTAGGGTGTAAATTGCAGATCATCCATGGTATAATCTAATCATAGAAAAGAACGAAACGCTCAGATGAGCATAAGATAAAGAGGGATCGATTATGATGAAAAATATGATGAATAAAGCAATAAGCATTATAGCAGCAATAATAATGATGGCGGCAATGACTGCAATGAATGTCAGCGGCGCAGACGAAGAAGAAATGACAGTCATGACCGAAAATCTCGCGGTTATGATAAATGAAGCAAGAGAAGCCGAAGGTCTCGCTCCCGTATATGTTGTTCCTGAAGTGAACGAGGCTGCTCAGATAAGAGCGGAAGAAAGCATCTACGAAACAATGACAAGAGGCAGAAACATGACAGGCGGCATTGAAAGCGTTATCGACGAAGAAATTATCCCCTACGAATATGCGGCTGAAATATTGGCGGCAGGCACCTGCACGGCTGAAGAAACTATGAATTGCTGGAAAAATTCCGAAAGCCACTGGGAAACCCTCATGGCAGCCGATATCACTCACATCGGCGTAGGCGCAGTTTACGAAGAAGACAGCGTATACGGCTATTACTGGCAGGTAACAGTTATCAGAACGAACGTGGAGTTCGCAGATCAGTACATTGCAGGCGAAGAAGAGACCGCTGAAATTACAAAAGGCGATATCACGGGCGACGGATATGTTGACGCTTACGATTACATTGCCATCACAAATTATCTTTTCGACAACAATACAGAGAATGTAATGTCCTCCGAACAGCTTGAAACGGCTGACTGTTTCCGCGACGGTTTAATTACGGAAGCCGACGCAAAAGTTCTTGCCCAGTACATACTCGGCGAATGCAAAAGCCTCCCGGTTATTGCATAAAATAAGCAATCAAGTCTCATTAAAATATCTCTCCAACAGCAGAAACACCGCACGGTCATGTGCGGTGTTTCTGTATAAATCCTATAGCCTGTTCAATATCTTATCACTTAACAAACCAGACGTCCTGCTCTTCGGGTCTTACATATTCGACGGAATCAAGGTAAAAATCAGTATGCGGAGGCTGATTGTAGCCGTTATTCTGCGCCGCAACCTGCACCCTGTACTGCGGATTATGCATGAGGCAGTAAATATTGTAAGGGCTTGTATATGTTGTCGTGAATACGCGTATTGTATCGTCTCCCGCACGGAAAAGCATTTCCTCCCGCCAGTCGCCGAGAATATCGGCAGTAAGGCAGGCGTTTGACTTTGTATCGTTGTTATAGCTTACGCCGTCGCCCGTAAATACTCGCCCCTTGCCATACTGATCAGCCATTGTTCGGTCAAGTACGGCTCGTTCCGCCGTATCCGTCCAGTAGACGACGGAATTCTGTCCCCATTTGGTGATCTCCGACCAGTTAAGTACCTTCTGATGCTCGCCCGTCGCGGAATAAACGACTCCATTGTGAGAGCCGACCATTTCAGCGCCGCCGTTTCCTGCGACGAGGTTATCGGCAAGACATCTTCCTGTATCGTCCGTTGCCTCTTCTCTGAACAGCATTTTTCCTGTTTTGCCGTCGCGCAGGGAAGTTCCGAAGCCGCTTACGCCCTTAACGCCGTCTTCATGGCACTGGAAAATTTCAACGCCCGGATTTTTCGGATCGAAATCGCCGATATGGATAGCGTCGCCATGACCGAGTTTGCTTGTGTAAAGCAGCTTGCCGTTGTCGTCTATGACTGCCGAGCCAACTACAACTTCCTGTCTGCCGTCGCCGTCAACATCCGCGCTCATTATGTGATGATTTCCGTCGTTGTAGCCTGCAACGGAAGAATCATGTCCCGTATCGAACGCCCAGTATTCTTTAAGCTTGCCATTCTGAACGCCGTAAGCCGTAACTGCCGAACGCGTGTAATATCCGCGTCCGAAGCAGGCGTAGGGATTCACGCCGTCGAGATATGCGACGCAGGCGGTGAATCTGTCTACTCTGTTTCCGTATTTATCGCCCCATGCCTCTACGGATCCTCTGCCGGGTTTATAATCTATCGTATCAAGAGCCTTTCCTGTTGCGCCGTCGAAGAGGGTGAGGAATTCAGGACCGCTTAAAATTCTTCCCGCTGCTGAACGGTAATCCTTAGAGCCGTCGCCGATAACATTTCCCGTACCGTCGACTGTTCCGTCGGCAGTTTTGCAGATAAGTTCCGCCTTTCCGTCGCCGTCGAAATCGCTGACCGTAAACTGATTATAATGCGCACCCGCGCGTACGTTTCTGCCAAGATCGACGCGCCAAAGCTGAGTTCCGTCAAGCTTATAGCAGTCAATGTAAATATTTCCCGTATAGCCGTCCTTGGAATTGTCCTGAGCGTTGGAGGGATACCATTTTACAAATAATTCATACTGTCCGTCGCCATCAACGTCTCCGACCGAGCAGTCGTTGGGAGTATACGAACAGGTCGAACCGTCGGGCATGGTAAGATCGGCAGGCTTTTTGAGTTTGATATCAAAATAAGCTCCGCTCTGACCGCCGTTGGTATTTGGGAAATTAAATGAAGCCTGCGCAAATTCCGTGCATTCGTCTCCCACATAAGTATCTATCGTGTACCAGTCTGCGGCAGTTCCGCCCTCGTCAAAGAAATTGGTGGGATCGTCCGTTGTAAATTCTCCCAGCATATCCTTGCCGTTTTTCCAGAGTTTGAAAGTAGTCTGCTCATTATCCGTGGCAAGCAGTCTCCAGCTTACAAGATTTCCGGTTTTAGCATGAGCCGAAACTACGCCGCGGTTAAGATACTCAACGCGCTTGCCCTGAACGGCTCGCTCGTGAGGAGCTTCCGTATTTGTTGGAGAAAGTTCGATAAAGTCGATATTCGGACCGCCGTTCTGCGTCGTAGCGTAAGCTTTTATGGTATTTTCGCCCTTCTTCATGGGAATGACAGTTGTCTGATCCTGCCATTCCGTCCATGCGCCCGTGCCGTTGAAATCAACATACTGAGCGTATTCGCGGTCTCCGTTGACAATAAGCTTTACAGGTCTGTTGACGTCCGTACCGTTGGCGTAGCGGAAATCGAGTTCATAATTTCCGTCCTCCGGAACTTCGATAGTCCACTCGACAAAGCTGCCTATTGCATTGTTGAAATTAACATAAGATTCGCCCTCAAAGCCTGCGTTGACAGTTTCGGTAAAACTGTCGTACAATACCGCGTCTGCCGCGTAATATCTTTCAACAGTCGGAACTACAGGCGGCACGTACTGCGTAAATGTAACCTTTTTGCCGAGAAGATAATCGGACAGCAGGACAAGATCGTCTCCGTCTATCGAGCCGCTGCCGTTTACGTCGCCCGCAATTTTCGCGTCCGTATACGAAGTATCGGTAGAAACGGCAAGCTGCCGCAGTGTTACGAGATCGAAAGTATCTACGACTCCGTCCATATTTACGTCGCCCATGATTATCCCCGCTCCCGAAGCAAGTTCCGCGGTCGGTGCAAGAGGGACAGCGCCCACTGCCACGGCAGCGCACAATATTACTGCCGCCGCCTTGAATTTTCTGCGTTTCATTTCATTTTCCTCCTTATTTCCGTAAATAAAAACATTTGCCTAATAATGTAATTATTTATCATTAGTAACATTATATCAAAATTATACAGTATTGTCAAGATTAATATATAAAAATAAATAGCGTATCCCGAAAAATCCCTTGACAACAAACGAAATTAATGGTAAAATAGCCTTAGAAGATAAATGTATATTATTTAATTTATATTAAATATATATAAATAAATTAAATCTTTAGGAGGAAAAGCAAATGAATCTAATCAAAAAGACAGCTGCCGGATTGTTTGCCCTTTGCCTCAGCGTCGTTTGCATAGCACCAAACGCTGCTGAATTTCAAGACGCATCCGCAGCGGCAGACGTTTCAGACGCCATGACCTGGGACGCTGTGAAGATCGGCGGTGCGGGCTTTGTTTCGGGCATCGTGACAGGTCAGAAGGAAATGTATCTTCGTACGGACGTAGGCGGTGCGTACAAATGGAACTACGAAACAAGCGAATGGGAACAGCTGATGGCGTTTATCAACGACGCCGACAAGGGTATGCTCAGCGTCAAGGGAATCGCTATTGATCCGACAGACGACGACACTGTTTATTTCCTTTGCGGCTGCGCTTATTTCTCGGACGCAAGAACGGCTATCTACAAAACTACCGACGGCGGCAAAACATTTACTTCCGTTGACGTTACTGAACATATTCAGGTTCACGGAAACGGCGACGGACGCGAATGCATCGAGCCTATAGCTATCGACCCCGATAATCCGAACGTGCTTTATGCAGGCGGCGACGTTACCGCAGGCAAATCCGCTCTTATCAAATCCACGGACGCAGGCGAAACATGGCAGCCTGTTATGGGCTATGACGAACTCGGTCTTTTTACTGGCGAAATCAAATATCCCATGTGGACAAATAATCTGGTAAGAGGCACAGAGCCTTCAAAGGAATACAACCAGCAGAACGGTATCGGATGCATTCTTATCGAAGGCGGCAAGGTTTATGTAGGTACTTCCGTTACAGGTCAGGCTAATATCCATGTCGCAGATGTAAAGGACGATAAGTTTACAGCTCTTACAGAAGATCTTCCGACGGCAAATTATCCCTGCTCTATAACCAACGACGGACAGGGGAACTTGTTCTTCACATACATTGCAGGTCTCGCTTTCTCTGGTTCGGCAGGCGGCGCGTACAAATACAACACCAAGACAGGAGAAGTAACTTGTTTTGACGAACTCAAAAACGCGATCGGCATGATTGATGTCGACAAGAACGATCCTAATAAAATGGTGGCAAGAACCTGCGGTATGTGGTCTGATCAGTGGTACGAAAAAGAATGGACTGATACGAGCATTGCGTGGGGCGATCATTTTTACCGTTCAACCGACGGCGGCGAAACATGGCAGGATATTACCCCCGGTCAGGGCGAAACCATCTATGGCGACGGCGATCCCTATAAGAACTTCATATCCGAGCCGATCAGCACTAACGGCTACGACTGGATCTACGGTAAAGCCTGTCACTGGGGAAGCGGCATTCTCATTGATCCGCGCAATTCCGACAGGATCGTTATGACTTCGGGCAACGGCGTTTTCGCCTGCGATAACGTATGGGATGAAAAAGGCGTTCAGTTCTACTTCCAGCCCGACGGTGTTGAAGAATGCGTATGCCTTGACTTCGTAAGCGTTCCGGGCGGTCAGAATTATTCCGCAATCGGCGACTACGACGGCTTCATTCATATTGACATCAATGAAATTCCTGAACAGTACAATCCGAATATGGGTTCAACTTCCGCGATCGCGTACTGTCCGCAAGATCCTGACGTAATGATACGCATTGCAGAGGGCGACGCAAATAATCAGGCTTCTGGATATTACACTCTCGACGGCGGCAAAACATGGAAAGGCATGAAACCGTCATCAGGCGGTAAGGCAGCCATTGTAAAGCTTGACGAGGGCAAGTATCGCTTTATCAAGAGCGGTAAGGAAAGCGCTTCCGTTTCATATTCAGACGACTTTGGTCAGACTTGGGAAAACGCTCTTTCCGTAAACAGCAAGAAAGTAACTCATTTCCTCGTTGACCCTGTCGATCCGCTTCTTGTATATGCGTCGGCAGTAACGTATAACGAGTACTGGGCTTCTGATACAAGTAAAAAAGAGCCTACTTTCGACGAATGCCACTACTCCATGTACGTAAGCCGCGACGGCGGCAAAACATGGGAGGATAACCCGATATGCAAGTATGATATGTGCGACCATACAGGCGACCCTGCATATATCACAAAAGATACTATCGCTATGGCGGCAGGCTGGAACGGTCTCTATATTATTACCGAAGAGGGTAAAAAAGCCGAACAAACCGATGTATTCTATTGCAAGACACTTGGTTACGGCGCTCCCGAAAAGAAGGGCGGCGTTAATACCGTGTTCATGTACGGCAAACCTACAGAAAGCGATCCCGAAGGAATCTACCGTTCCACTGACGGCTGTAAAACATGGGTATGCATCAATACTGATCATCTCTACGGCGGTACGGGCAACGGAAACTTCCTCGTTGGCGATATGAACGAATTTGGCACGGTATATATGTCAACTGTCGGTGCAGGAATCGTTTGCGGTAAACTTACAGGAGCTGTTCCTCCAACTACTAAGCCCACAACTCCTCCAGCAAGCACAACGTCAGGCGAGACAGTTTACGGCGACGCAAACTGCGACGGCAAGGTTGAAATTGCTGACGCTACGCTGATTCTCCAGTTCCTCACGAATAAGGACGAATATAATCTAACTGAACAGGGCATGAAAAATGCCGACGTTATAGGCAACGGCGACGGCGTTACCGCTCAGGACGCTCTCACTATCCAGCAGGTTGACGCAGGAATCTACAAGGTTTCCGATCTTCCGATCAAAGAATAACAGACCTGTTTTAATAAAAAACTCCCGTATCACTTAAAGATACGGGAATTTTTTGTCGTTCTCGTTCTCCGCTATCATTCTCTCTATAGGCAATCTCTAAAAAGTGAAGAATGATAAAAAAAGCCTCCCACATCTAAAACAGATACGGGAGACTTTTTTAGAACTTGTGTTCATAGGGAAGATGTGCAGATTTTCGAGCATAATTTTGTCGGTGATAAGGAAAAAATTCGCAGGAATACTGTCGTATTGCAAGAATTTTTGACGCAGTCAGCGGCAAAATTTGCCGAAAAGACGTGCAGCTTCTCCTATGAACACAAGTTCTTAGCGATTATATTAATACATACCGCCCATTCCGCCTGCGGGCATTGCAGGAGCGGGATTTTCCTCGGGAAGATCAGCAACAAGGCTCTCTGTAGTAAGAACCATAGCCGCAACGGAAGCCGCATTCTGGAGCGCGCTTCTCGTAACCTTAGTAGGATCAACGATACCTGCTGGGATCATGTCTGTATAAACTTCGTTGTAAGCGTCGAAGCCGTAGCCAACCTTGCGTGAACGGCGAATCTTATCAACGATAACGCTGCCCTCAAGACCTGCGTTTTCAGCGATCTGACGAACGGGCGCTTCAAGAGCCTTAAGAATAATCTTTGCACCTGTCTTTTCATCGCCGTCAAGACTTGGTATCATCTTTTCAACAACGGGAATAGCGTTAATATACGCAGTACCGCCGCCTGCAACGATTCCCTCTTCAACAGCAGCCTTTGTAGCTGCGAGAGCGTCCTCAATGCGAAGCTTCTTTTCCTTCATTTCGATTTCAGTTGCAGCTCCTACCTTGATAACGGCTACGCCGCCTGCAAGCTTGGCAAGTCTTTCCTGAAGCTTTTCGCGGTCAAAATCGGAAGTCGTAGTCTCGATAGAAGCACGTATCTGAGCAACTCTCGACTTGATAGCGTCCTTATCTCCTGCACCGTCAACGATGATAGTATTCTCTTTCAGGATAACGATCTGCTTAGCCATACCAAGCTGGTCGATAGTAGTCTCGCTGAGTTCAAGACCGAGATCGCTCGTGATAACTTCGCCGCCTGTAAGAACAGCGATATCCTTGAGCATCTCCTTGCGTCTGTCGCCGAATCCGGGAGCCTTTACAGCCGCAACCTTGAACGTTCCGCGGAGGTTGTTAAGGATGATAGTAGTAAGAGCCTCGCCCTCTACGTCCTCTGCAATGATAACAAGCTTCTTGCCCATCTTTACGATCTGCTCGAGAAGGGGAAGAATTTCCTGAATGGAAGAGATCTTCTTATCTGTAATAAGCACGAATGCGTCGTCGTAAACGGCTTCCATCTTATCGGTATCAGTAACCATGTAAGGTGAAATATATCCGCGGTCAAACTGCATACCCTCAACTACTTCGCTGTAAGTTTCAGCAGTCTTGCTCTCTTCAATGGTGATAACGCCGTCAGCAGTAACCTTTTCCATAGCCTCTGCAATAAGCTTTCCGACGTTTTCATCGGCAGAAGAAACAGTGCCTACTCTTGCGATATCCTCCGTACCCTCAACAGCCTTGGAATTGTCAACGATAGCCTTTACCGCAGTATCTACAGCCTTGGCGATACCCTTTTTAAGAACCATAGGATTTGCGCCTGCCGCGATATTCTTCATACCCTCGCGAACGATCGTCTGAGCAAGAAGAGTAGCTGTGGTAGTACCGTCGCCTGCTGCGTCGTTTGTCTTTGTGGCAACTTCCTTAACAAGCTGCGCGCCCATATTCTCAAAAGCGTCTTCAAGCTCGATATCCTTAGCGATCGTAACGCCGTCGTTAGTGATAAGCGGAGCGCCGAATTTCTTGTCAAGAACGACATTTCTGCCCTTCGGACCCATTGTGATCCTTACAGTATCGGCAAGCTTGTCAATACCTGCCTGAAGTGATTTTCTTGCGTCTTCGCCGTATTTAATATCCTTTGCCATAGTAAATATCTCCTTTTATAATTTTTTGTTCACATCAGTCTACGACTGCGAGAATATCTTCCATGCGAACGATGATATATTCCGTGCCTTCGAGCTTAACATTAGTGCCTGAATATTTGGAAATGAGGATCTTATCGCCTTTCTTTACCTCCATTTTAACATCGGAAGTTCCGGGGCCTACCTCAACGACCTCAGCGACTTCAGGCTTCTCCTTAGCGCTGCCCGAAAGGATAATGCCGCTTTTTGTAGTCTCTTCAGCTTCAGTCATTTTGCAGACAACTCTGTCCTGTAAGGGTTTGATAGTCATGATATATACCTCCTGTTTTTGAATCTGTTCTCAAATCTGAGATCAGATTCTTAAAATTAACCGTTTTATTAGCACTCTATCTCTTTGAGTGCTAATATTATTTTACCACCTTTTTCCAATAAATCAAGTACTATTTTAAAATTTCCAAAATTTTCAGAATTATGCACAAAACATTTTGATTTTGAAAATATTATTAGTAATCACTGCACAAGCTATTCCGCAAATTTTTCCGAACTGTAGATGATCGGTCTTAGTTGGATTCCCTCAAATGCCGCTTTGACAGCCTGCGGTATCATTTCAAATTCTGCAACAAGCGACGCTGGCTTTAATTTTATATCATCCTGAAGCATCGGCACGAAATAATAATTCTTGCGGTTGAACAATTCGCCTATATTTTTCGCCGAACCGAGCAGCGAATCGTTGGAGGCTATCGCAAGCACTACGGGCTTTCCGCTGCGGAGATGAGATTTTACCGCCATTGTTACGGCTGTATCCGTAATACCGTTAGCCAGCTTTGCGGCGGTATTCGAAGTACACGGCGCGACGACCATTATATCAGTCATAGAACGAGGTCCGATAGGTTCTGCGTCGGAAATACTCGTTATCACGTCTCTTCCGGATATTGTTTTCATCTTCTCCAAGTTTTCAACATACGTGCCGAAACGTGTTGAAAACTTCGCTGCATTCTCTGACATCACGGGTATGATCTCCGCGCCCATTTCGCGAAGCTTCTCTGCCTGTCTGAAACAACGTTCAAACGTGCAGAACGAGCCTGTCATCGCGAATCCGACTTTTATTCCTTTCAAGCTTTCACTCACAGCTTTCGCTCCTTTCATCAAGTATGCCGCTTACAGTTTCGGCAACGAATTCTCCTGCCGTTACTGGAGCGGTTTTTCCCGGAAGTCCCTGCGCCCATATAACCTTTCGCCCCAGTTCCGCCGCGCCGTCAAAATCAATTCCGCCGGGACGCGAAGCAAGGTCGATAAACAGCGTATTTTTATCGAATCCGAAAAGTCTTTCGCGATCGAAGATCAATTCGGGGACGGTGTTGAAAACAAGAGCATAATCGCTGCCCATTTCCTTTGTAAGTACTGATTTTACGCCCAGAATCCGTGACTTTGCTACGCCTCTGCCGTTTCGCACAGCCAGAGTTACATCTGCTCCGAAGCCTTTCAAGATCATGGTCAGCGCCGTACCTATTCTGCCCGCTCCGACTATCAGGATCGACGAGCCGTTCAGCGTTACAGGCAGTTCGCGTATCGCCGTCATAACCGCTCCTTCAGCAGTAGGGATGGCGTTTTTCAGACAAAGTTCCTCGCGGCTCATATAATTGACGACTGCCGTTTCGGGGAATTTTTCCCATATTCGCTTATCGTCGTTTCCAACGAATACGACAGCGTTTTTTTTCAGCATGGAATATATTTTTGCAGTCGTTAATTTCCCGGAAAAACAGGGAGAATTTATATTTCCGACTTCATCGAAAGGCATTACCGGCAATATTACGCAGTCGAATTTTTCAGAGCCGCTATTATTTTTATACGGAGATAATCTGTCCGTGATATATTCGTCATCAAATCCTACGACGCATATATCATATTTTCGGGAAAGTTTTTCAGCGCAAAAAATCTGCCTCATATCGCCGCCTGCAATAAGTATCTTTATTTTATTTTTCATAATGTTCTCCATTCTGCATAGCGCAGCTGCATTTTCAAATTGTGATGATATTGCTTCACGCTTCATTATATGGATTTAAAATAAAAATGGTGATTAGGCAGTGCAATTTTAGCTTGACAAACGGTAAAATATCGGTTATAATATATGTTATTGAAACAAATTTGATAAAGGAGGAGATAAAGTTGAGAAGAATAGCCGTATGTCCCGGAAGCTTCGACCCTGTTACGCTCGGTCATCTCGATATCATAACAAGGGCTTCCAGACTTTTTGACAAGGTTATCGTACTTATCTCCCGAAATGCAGGAAAATCGCAGCCCAGCTTTACGGCGACGGAGCGCATGATAATGATCGAATCCGTAACGCGCGGTCTTGATAATGTAGTGATAGATATACTGGACGGGCTTCTTGCCGATTACGTAAAAAATGTCGGCGCGATCGCCATTGTAAAAGGACTTCGTGCGGTAAGCGATTTTGAATACGAATTTCAGATGGCTCTTGCAAATAAAAAACTCTATTCAGGCGCGGAAACGGTATTTCTTACCACCACCGCCGAAAATATGTATCTCAGTTCCAGCGTGGTCAAGCAGATCGCGTATTTTGGCGGCGATATAAGCCATTTTGTTCCCGAAACGATACTCGATGATATACAGCGGAGACTTATAAAATAAAAATTTTCCGTATACTCATCTATATTTATTTCAGCATTCCGAACAGGAAACAACGGCGAGTATGACAAAAGAAAGAGGTTAAATTATGAATATTGATGAAATTCTTGACGAAATGGACGAACTGCTTGATAAATCGGCGTCTGTTCCCTTTGTGTCGCATAAAAAGATAATCGACGGCGAACGTATGCGCGAACTTATTAACGATATTCGGCTTAATATGCCTCACGAACTTAAAGAAGCCAAGAAGATCGAATTTGATTGTCAGCGCATTCTCAACGAAGCCAAAATAAATGCCGAAGGCGTTATCAGAAAAGCCGAAGAACGAGCCGCTCAGATCGTTTCACGCGAGGCAATAATTGCCGAAGCAAAACAAAAAGCTATCGATATTCTCCGCAAGGCGCAGGATTCCGCCGCTCAGCTACAGAAATCCGCAGCGCTTTCTGTTGCAAAAATGCTCAACGACGCCGAAAATTCACACAAGAGATCGCTCGAAGATATCAGACAGACTAAGGACAAGCTTCAGCAGACTTTGAAGAATTCCCCGGCTCTCGGCAAGAATGCAGTAAATGCGCAAAAAGATATTCTTGATCAGAATTGAATGTAATATCAATCCGATGAAAATCCTGATCAATGATTAGGACTTGTTTGAAAAAACTGACAAAAATTATAGCTGCCGCACTGTAAAATCAGCGCGGCAGCTTTTTCATACTCTTAATTGGCCGTCAAAACGTATATCATATACCCGATATCTATTACGAGAGCAATAATAAACGGCACTGAACCGGAAGCAATGGCAATTCCGCGCCTGCTCTGCTCAGGAGTAGCCGCAGGCAGCTTGTTTTCTCCATGAAATACCAGAAGCATTATCATTCCCAGTATCGCCGCGGCAAACAACCCCAAAGTCGCCATGATAAGAACAACGTTGTTTGCGTCCGCAAGCGATGAAAATACGGTCGAAAATGAATTGATAAAAATATGAACGATAATGCTTGGAATTATCGAATCATGCTTCATGGTGATATGCGCAAGAAAGACGCCCAGCAGGAATGCCAGCAGAAACTGCGGTATATTGCCGTGTGCAAGCCCGAAGAAAACTGCGGTCGCTATTATCGCAAAACGCTGATTAGCCTTTGAAAGAACTCGCAGGAGCATTCCGCGGAACAGTAATTCCTCGGTGACAGGAGCAATCACGCAGGTGTAAATTATAGTGGCGACGAATCCCAGAGCAGATTCTCCGAGTCCCGTCTGATCTACCATCGTATCTATCCCGTATTTGCTGAAAACATCGTTTATTCCGGTGGCGGCATATATCGATATCACCCATATGAAGAGAGCGGCAAGGCAATACTGCACAGCCTTTCCAACGCTGAAATTCCTGGTATGTATCAGCGACGAAACTTTCACTCCCGCCCATTTCATACCTATAAACGAATTCAGCACGTTGCATACGAGATACACCACCATATTCAGCGATACAAGTATTGAAGAACCGCGCATATAGTCATATAACGCTTCAAATCCTGCGTCAGGATAAAGCGTCTGAAGAACCGCCATAATGACGTTCATAAGCACTACCGACGCGCCGAACGACATTAAAAACTGGAAGATCATGCACCATCCGCCGATCGAATAATAACGCCGGACAGCCTTTTTTTCGGCGTGATCGGGTTCAAGCGGAAGTTTATATCCCCTTGTTCCGAGACGCGGCTGTATTTTTCTGTAATCGCCGCCGAAACCTTTATATTCCGTGGGATTGCTGAAAGGATCGGCTGGATCGGCGGTCATAAGGGCGGCGCACTCCGCTTCTTTTTCGTTCAGCCGTTTTGTCAGCTCGTATATCTCATGATTAAGCGCGGCAGACTCGGCATTGCGCTCATCCGTGTTTATAAATTCGTCCATTTTTCTCTCCTTATTACAAAAGCGCTTCCAACAGATACTGAGCGGCTAAAATAGATATCATCGTCATAGCAAACATCAAAATTATTATAAGCAGCGAATTCAGCGGTCTGACTCCGCCGGCGCGAACAAGATAAGCGGGCGCGTCGTCGCCTGCGACAGCTTTTATCCGCTTGACTGACTTTATCATGAATTTATAGTAAATATAATTTCCGAACAGGCACATCGCTATGCGCATTCCGAGATCGGCGAAATTGCAGATATCCACAAGAGTTGACAGAGTCTGCCTGTTTGCAAGCACCGCGTCGGTCACGCTTTGTGAAAACAGCGATATGCCGCCGCTTTCAAGACCTGCTCCAACAAAATAGCTTATCGTCAGAGGCATTGACAGCAGCACGGAAAGTACGGCTGTAATTAGCGCCCATGACCACATCCGCCTGTTTGCAAAATAGATCGGCGGAAATATAAAGCAGATAATATTGAACGAGATTTTCCTGCCCGCAGCGAACATCTGACGGAACAGAGGTATATAGTACAATATATTCGATCTCACGAATCCGACCGCTTCTTTCAGGCGTATTCCGCCCATATTTTCGTTTGGATCAAGCTTCATGATCTGATCTATGAAAGGATTTCCCGTAGTCTGATTTTCACCTTCGGAAACATTCTCTTTCTCCGAAAGTTCCGCGCCGCATCTTATACATCTTTCAATCTCAGCAGAATTCCGAGAGCCGCAGCGCGGACATTCGATATACAGTTCAACGTCTGCGTCGCTGATCTTTTCGTTTATAGTGTTCCGCTGCCATTTATAGCCTTCCGCATGAAGTTCCGCCTTTGCGCAGCATTTATTCGCGCTGTAGCAGCTCCGATGATGGGGCGAGCCGCATTCGGGACATACTACCACATCGTCGCTTTCGGTAAACGCAAGTCCGCATAAAGCGCAGGTTTCTCCGATATATCTCATTAAAAAAAACCTCCTGATAATATAATCACAGCATGATACTTCTTATTATAGCACATATGAATGTGAAAAATCAATAGTTTACAAAAAATAGGAGCAAAAATTAGGACTTGTCTGAAAAATGATGTAGGGTTATGTAGGGTATGCATGGTTTTTCAGGTACTATATATTTTTTATTTCTCATTTTTTTATATGATAGAACAGAAAATACCCTTCAACCCTACACAACCCTACATCGCCATGTATACTTGACTCTATTGCAAAACGTCCAGAAAATGCTGTACAGAAATTTCGTATGTCAAGGAGGAGGAGGAAAGCGTGCTGACGTACGGTGACGACGACAACACAGACAGACGAAATTTATGTCAGCATGAATGGATAGTTTGCAATAGAGTCAAGTATAATACAGGTCTCAGAACTTGTTCTAAATATGCCATTGACATACGAGAACATCTATGCTATAATATTATTGATCCAAAAAATTAAAATAAGGAGTAATTATAATGTTTAACGAGAATATACCTTACAAAATCTATCTTTCGGAGGACGAAATGCCAAAGCAGTGGTACAACGTCCGCGCAGATATGAAGAAAAAGCCTGCTCCCCTGCTTAATCCCGCAACAGGCAGACCGGTAACTGCCGACGAACTGGGCGCGGTATTCTGCGGCGAACTTGTAAAGCAGGAACTCGACGAAACTACGCCTTATATCGACATTCCCGGTGAAATTCTCGATTTCTATAAAATGTACCGTCCGTCTCCCCTTGTACGCGCCTACTGCCTTGAAAAAGCGCTGGATACTCCTGCAAAAATATACTACAAATTCGAGGGAAACAACACCAGCGGAAGCCACAAACTCAATTCCGCGATCGCGCAGGCTTACTATGCAAAAAAGCAGGGTCTTAAAGGCGTAACGACCGAAACGGGCGCAGGTCAATGGGGTACGGCTCTTTCAATGGCCTGCTCGTACTTCGATCTGGACTGCCGGGTATACATGGTCAAGGTATCCTACGAGCAGAAGCCTTTCCGCCGCGAAGTTATGCGCACATACGGCGCAAGCGTTACTCCGTCTCCGTCCATGACTACGGAAGTCGGCAAAAAGATTCTTGCGGAATTCCCTGATACCAACGGAAGCCTCGGCTGCGCTATCTCCGAAGCCGTTGAAGCCGCTACAAGTTCCGAGGGCTATCGCTACGTCCTCGGCAGCGTTCTTTCGCAGGTTCTGCTGCATCAGACCGTTATCGGTCTCGAAACCAAGATCGCTATGGATAAATACGGCATCAAGCCCGATACTATTATAGGCTGCGCAGGCGGCGGTTCGAATCTCGGCGGACTTATCGCTCCGTTTATGGGCGAAAAACTCCGCGGCGAAGCAGATTACAGGATAATTGCGGTTGAACCTGCTTCATGCCCCAGCCTTACACGCGGCGTTTACGCTTATGATTTCTGCGATACGGGTAAAGTTTGCCCTCTCCAGAAAATGTACACTCTCGGCAGCGGATTTATGCCTTCTGCAAATCATGCCGGCGGTCTGAGATATCACGGAATGAGTTCCATTCTTTCCGAACTTTACGATCAGGGTCTTATGGAAGCCGTTTCAGTCGAGCAGACAGCGGTATTTGAAGCGGCTCAGAAATTTGCAAGAGTCGAGGGTATCCTCCCGGCTCCTGAAAGCAGCCACGCTATCAAAGCGGCTGTCGACGAGGCCCTTAAATGCAGGGAAACAGGCGAGGAAAAGACGATTCTCTTCGGTCTTACGGGTACGGGTTATTTCGATATGTACGCTTACGCCGCATACAACGACGGCAAAATGAGCGACTATATCCCTACCGACGAAGAACTTCAGAAGTCTATTGCTGATCTGCCGAAGATAGGATAAAATCCAAATAACCGCGCTATAGTAAAAACCTCTCCGCAAACAACGGAGAGGTTTTATTTAAACATTATGATATTTTATCAATCATCCATTAGAAATTTATAAGACGGAACATCAAGAACCTTGGCGATATCAAGCAAAGTATCGAGCGACAAAGCTCTTGCCATATTAGGAGCTTCTATCGCACCGATAAATGCCGTACTCTTGTCGATTTTTTCTGCTAATTGTTCTTGCGTAAGATTTCTTAATCTTCTGTAATAACTTATTTTCAAACCTATTCGGCGATATTTTTCAAAATACTCATCTTTCATGCGATTCCACCCACCTTTATAAATTATTCTATCATATTTACTTGACAATATTAATCTTTCAATATATAATTTATATTAACTGGCAGTTTATAAAAACTGCTTTAAATCTAATAAGGCAGGTTAAAAAATTATGAAATCAGCATCATTTACAGGTCACAGACACCTTTCGGGAGATATAAAAAGTCTCGCAGAATATCTTTATAATACGCTTGACCATCATATAAAATATCATGGTCTCACAGATTTTTATGCGGGCGGCGCGATGGGCTGGGACACTCTGGCTGCGCTAACTGTTATCAAGCTGCGCAATATTTATCCGCATATCCGTCTGCATCTCATTCTCCCATGCTCCAATCAAGAGCAGACTTTAAAATGGAGTGCGAAAAACAAGGAGATTTTCTACAAAATTCTTGCGCAAGCCGACAGTGTAGAATACACTTCAAATCATTATTACAACGGCTGCATGAAAATTCGCAACGCCCGTCTTGTTGAATGCGCCGACATTTGCTTCTGCTACTGGAACACGAATAATTTTCACAGCGGAACGGCTCAGACGGTCAATATGGCTCGAAAGAAACATATCGATATAATAAACTTTATGCAATAAAAATACTCCCCGAACATATTATTCGGGGAGTATGATTTTATCAGGCATATACCTAAAAATTACTTGTTGAGACGAGCCTCGATCTTGTCAAGTTCTTCGTAGAGAGCAGCGGGAATCTTGCCGCCCTTAGCAGCTATATCGTCGTTGTAATATCTTCTCATTTCAGCAATTTCAGCCTTCCAGAGATCTGTATCAACGTTGAGAAGCTTATCCATAATTTCAGGAGTTACTTCATCCTCGATGCCTGCAACATTGATGTCGCCCTTCTTAGGCAGATAGCCGATAGCTGTTTCGTCAGCCTCAACCGCGCCTTCGCATCTCTTGACGATCCAGTCGAGAACACGCATATTATCGCCGAATCCGGGCCAGATGAAGTTGCCGTTCTCGTCCTGCTTGAACCAGTTTACGTTGAAGATCTTAGGAGCTTTATCGCCGAGCTTTTCGCCCATTTCAAGCCAGTGAGCCCAGTAGTCGCCTACATTGTAGCCGATGAAAGGCTTCATAGCCATAGGATCGTGACGGAGTACGCCTACTGCGCCGGCTGCCGCAGCAGTTGTTTCAGATGAAACAGCCGAACCTACATAAGTACCATGAGTCCAGTCGAACGACTGATATACGAGAGGAGTTGTGGAAGCGCGGCGTCCGCCGAATACGATAGCGGAGATCGGAACGCCCTCAGGATTATCGAATTCAGGTGAAATGCAGGGGCAGTTTACAGCGGGAGCTGTGAAACGTGAGTTCGGATGAGCAAGCTTCTTGTTCTTACCGTCTGCGCCAACCTGTGAAGTCCACTCCTTGCCGTTGGTCTTGATTCCTGTCCACTCCGTAGCGTCCTCAGGAGGATTCTTGTCAAGACCTTCCCACCAAACAGTGTTCTCGGCATTGTTGAGAGCAACGTTTGTGAAGATAGCGTTCTTCATTGTAGAAGCAAGAGCGTTGTAGTTGGACTTAGCATTAGTTCCGGGAGCAACGCCGAAGAAGCCGTTTTCAGGGTTGATAGCATAAAGTCTGCCGTCCTTGCCGGGCTTGAGCCATGCGATATCGTCGCCTACTGTGAATACCTTGTAGCCGTCCTTGAGGTATCCCTCCGGAGGAATAAGCATAGCAAGATTAGTCTTACCGCAGGCAGAGGGGAATGCAGCGCATACATACTTTGTATCGCCGTCGGGCTTCTGAACGCCGAGAATAAGCATATGTTCAGCCATCCAGCCTTCGTTCTTACCCTGGAATGAAGCAATACGGAGAGCGAAGCACTTCTTGGAAAGGATAACGTTTCCGCCGTAAGCAGAGTTGATAGACCAGATAGTGTTGTCCTCGGGGAACTGAACGATGTATCTGTTTTCGGGATCAACGTCAGCTTTGGAATGGAGACCGCGAACGAAGTCGTTGGAATCGCCCAGCTTATCAAAAGCAGCCTTGCCCATTCTTGTCATGATGTTCATGTTAAGCACAACGTAGATAGAGTCTGTGATCTCAACGCCTACCTTGGAAATAGGTGAAGCAACAGGACCCATGGAATAGGGAATGATGTACATTGTCTGACCCTTCATAACGCCGTCGTACATGGGGCGGAGCTTTGCATACATTTCCTGAGGATCGCACCAGTTATTTGTCGGGCCTGCGTCCTCTTTGGTCTTTGTGCAGATGAAAGTTCTGTCCTCAACGCGGGCAACGTCGTTTACGGCAGTTCTGTGATAGAGACAGCCGGGCAGCTTCTCCTGATTAAGCCAGTACATCTTGTTAGGGTCGCCGTCGGGAAGCGAAGTAACCTCTTCTCTGAGCTGGTTGAGCTGCTCTTCGGAACCGTCGATCCAAACGACCTTTTCAGGCTTACAAAGAGCGATCATCTCTTCAACCCAGGCATTTACATTTGCATTTGTTGTAAGTGACATTGTATTATACCTCCTAAAAATATAATCTCATCAATAAGAAAACAATTGGAATTTTAAGAAGTTAATCCAAAAAATTCAATCGTTCCTCAAATACTATTATATACTTTTTTTGTCAAACTGTCAAGGGAGGAATGATAAATTAATGACAAATGATATACGAATTTTTGAATATCATTATATTTAATATGAAACGCTGATTTATGTCAATATGCACAAAGTTTTCAACATAAAGTTGTTGAAAAAGCAGAATCTTATATTTTCACTGCAACATCTATTGAATTTTCCTAAAATTATGGTATAATAGTATGTAGATAAAGTTATAGAACGGAGGTAATTCCAATGAAGAAACCTATTATCACAATCGAACGCCAGTACGGAAGCGGAGGAAGCATTATCGGAAAGCTTGCCGCCGAAAAGCTTGGCGTCAGCTATTATAACCGCAAAATTCTGGATCTTACCGCCGAAAAATGCGGAATTCCCGCCGAGCATCTCGAATCTGCCGAGGAAAGCGTTCCGACAAGCTTTTTGTACTCTCTGCTTATTTCGGCAAATCCCACAAGAGCAATGGAGGATAATCTTCCGCTGTCGGATAAGGTTTTCATTATGGAAAGCCGAATTATAAGCGAACTTGCCGAAAAAGAAAACAGTTTCGTGCTGGTAGGACGCTGCGGAAGCTACGTTCTGGAGGACAGGGGCTGTTTCAGCGTGTATATTTATGCGCCGCAGGAGGCAAGAATAAAACGCTGCGTGGACGATTACGGAATCTCGCCCAATAAGGCTGAAAGCGTCATGAAAAAAGCCGATAAGCGCCGCGAAACTTTTTTTAACGTAAATACTGGAAAAAGCTGGCAGGATAAGGATATTTATTCCCTCTGTCTCAACAGCAGCGAACTGGGCGACGAGCTCTGCGCCGAGATCATTGTTAAATCCTATCTTGAATATAATAAAAAATTCGCAAAATAACTGCATTTGCAAAAAAGGTACGTTGAGTACCTGAAGAGTCTCCGTATATACTTGCCTCTATTGCAACCTATCCAGTAATGCTGACATAAATTTCGTCTGTCTGCGTTGTCGTCGTCACCGTGCGTCAGCACGCTTTCCTCCTCCGCTTTGACATACGAAATTTCTGTTCAGCATTCTTTGGACATTTTGCAATAGAGTCAAGTATAACGGCGATTTTTCAGATTCTCAACGAAATATCTCTCTAATATGGAAAGGCTTCTCAAAATGAGAAGCCTTTCTTTTTCGCAATCGCTGATATAGTCACCCGACGATCCCCGATCTCTCTATACCTTCGGTAAAATATTTTTGCAGGCAGATATACATCAACAGCACGGGCGCGATAGAAAGCAGGCAGCCTGCTTCTTTCCAGACGATCTGCTCGCGGGGAGGAATTTCCACCGACGCGAAATTAAACAGCCTCATTTTTAATTCCGTATCAAGATTTTGCAGCATAAGAGAAACTGTTTTCGTTTTGGTGAAAAAAGTTGAACTTACATAATAATCATTCCAGTAAAGCACAACCGAAAAGAGAAATACCGTTAAAAAAGCAGAAGCCGCATTTGGGATCATTACCTGAATAAACGTCCGAAGAGGTCCGCAGCCGTCAATATAGGCGGCGTCCTCCAGTTCGCGGGGCATCCCCTTGAAAAACTGTCGGAAGATAAGTATCATAAGCCCAGATCTTACGCCGTTTCCCGTGAGAGCAGGCAGATACATGGTCAGCATATTGTCAATGAGATTTACAGAAAATTTCCCGACGCCGAAATGGCGGAACTGCCAATAAAGCGGCATAGAGATAATCTGCGGCGGAACGAGAATCATCATTATCACCACGACAAAAATGAATTTCCTCCCCTTGAATTGAAAGCGCGCAAATCCGTATCCCGTGACTGAACATGACAAAACCTGAACAAAAGAGCAGCCTACATTAAGAATCAGCGTGTTCTTCATCGTATTCCCGAAATCCATCGCCCGCATCGTTTCCCTGATAACGTCGAGCGTATAATGGCGCGTTATCCACATTACGGTGGGGTCGGTCATATCGGAGCGGTCGCGGAATGCGCAGCTTACCATGTAAATAAGGGGATACATTATTACGAATCCCAGCCCGAAAAGAATGACCGCCCTGAATATCCGCCATCCTGCGTCGGCAGCTTTTTTACGGCGCAGACAAGCGCGTTCTCTGGCGTTCATCTTCACCATGCGAAGGCGTTTCGCTTCCCTTTTTCTATGCTTTTCACCGCTGTTTCCAACTCCGGTCATCAAAAAAACGCCTCCTCAATCGCTTTCATAATAAATAAATCTGCTCGCCGCAAACGAAATAATCCCTATAGCCGCAAGAATAGTTCCGAAATATATCCAGGCCATAGCCGCCCTTTCTCCGAATTTCCAGTCGTTTCCCATGGCAAGTAATCTTCCCATTACCTTATTGGTCGGATTTGTGAACGAATCTATAACGGTGAAAATAAAATTCGCAAGAATAAAGGGGCTTACATACGGAAACGTTATCTTCCAGAAATATTCCCAAGCCGTCGCTCCTTCAAGCTGAGCGGCTTCTTTGGCGGAGGGCGGAATATTTTGCAGTGCGCCGAGAAAAAGCAGAATCTGTATTCCGCTTGACCAGACTATGCCAAAAACATTATCCGCTATCGCCGATATCATATCGCTCATGCGGTCGCTTATTCCGTATACGCCCAGAAATTGCAGCAATTCTCCCACAAGATCGGTAGAAAACATAGTTGAAAACTGCATTCCGCCGCCTGCATTTCCCGTGGTATTCATATCGCCGCTGATTATTTTGTAAACAGGTCCTGTCGCGATTATAACCGGCAGAAAAAATACGGCGCGCGCGATAACCCTTCCGCGGAATTTCTGATTGAGAATTACCGCTATAAACAGGGAAAAAATAAGTATCATCGGAGTTTTCCAAGCCGTCTCGATCAGCGTATCGCGAAGATATTCCGTATAATACGGATCGGCGGTCAGAACGGCCTTGTATTTATCGAAGCCGACCCATTCGGTTATCATTCTGCCCGTATCTATTGAAACTTCATTGAATGAATACCATAGCGATTTCACAAGAGGAATAAGAAAAAATATAAGCGTTCCCAGCAGCCATAAACCGATAAAACCATAGCCGTACAGGCTTTTTCTCGAAGCGTATGATAATTTTTTTCTGCGTGGTTTTTTATTTTCCGTCATCAGCAGCCCCCTTCAAGTTCGATCAGTCTGCCATTATAATTAAGCGTTTTATTGTCGAGATCGGCGCTTAACACCGTACCGTTGGAATAGGCTGCCGTGATCAGCCTGCCGCCGTTTTCAACTTCGCAGCCGATCATAAAACTATCGGAAATATCGTCGTATACCGGCTTCAGCAGCTTATATTTCATGCCGATTTCAGCCGCCTGTTCCGCATAATTTGCGTAATAATAAACGTCGTAATCCGTATCTTTCAGCGTATCAGTTTCGGCATAAATCATATCGTACCGAAGCTGACTGCCAAAAACCGCCGACATAAGCAGCGCATCGGTCTGATTTGCGGCGGCATTCACGGCAGTTGACGAATACGGCACAAGACCGTGAACGACCATCTGATAAAAAGGCACGTCCTCATTGAAAATATCGAATCTGCTCGAAGTCAGCGGAATATTTACGATATGATCCGCATACGGTATCGCGTAAGCGTTCGCGCAGTCGGCGATAATTCCTCTTTCCAGCTTTTCATCAATATATTTCATGCATTCCTCAGCCGCTTTCATGGCGTCGGAACGCGAAATTTTTTTCTTTCCATAATCCCCGTAGAGAGATTTCGCAAGTTCGCCGACCGCCATTCCGTCCAGCCCTGAGTCTGCAAAATTGTCGGCAGCTTCAGTGAAAACTTCGCTGAAAAGACTCGGCGACAGCAGCGACATATTATCTTTGAAACCGTCGGGGATTCCGTACGCTCTGTCGTAGCTGACTATCCGCGCATACGTACCCGAAATTCTCACGCAGCCGCTGTTCAGCGAATTATAGCCGTTTCCAGAATAAAAATCCCTGTTGTCGGAAACGGGATAAAGTTCGCAGCCGTTTTCGTCAATAAATTCTTTCAGCTTTAAAAATTCACGCCTGCCGCCAAGAATCCCCGACGGTTCAGCCGCCGTATCTATCCTGCGCTCAATGCCGTCGTCAGTCCAGTTATGATATGAAACTATCATATTTTCACCGCCGTTATTGCGCAGTTCCGTGAGAATCCGTACAGCCTCCTCATAAGCGGTAACGGCAGTTTTCATTGTTACGGGAATTCCCAGAACGGGCTTTTTCTTCTGAACTCCGCCATATATATCAATGTACAGCGAAGATTTGCCCTGTTCCGTTTTTGGCGAAACGCCCTTTTCATTTATCAGATAATTTCTGTAGCATTCCGCAACATCGGAATAATCGGCATTTTCAGCCGTTATAGGATAATATTTCAGCTCGATATCGTCGGAATCTATATCGCCGTCTTCAAAAACCGTGAATCTTTCCGTACTGCTGCCCGACATATAAAAAGTATCAGTTCCGCGCAGCCGAAAAGTGAAATTGCAGAGATTATAGCCGCTGTTGGACTGACGCGAAACTTTCACGGAAAGATCGGCGTTTGAATCCCCCTTTGAAGCCACCACAAGCATGGCGTTATCATTCTTGACAATTCCATAAACAGGCAGGCAGATCTGTTCCGCAGCCGCTCCGCGAATCGTCGGGACTGCCGTTATATCGTCTCCGTAAATCTTTCGGGAGTAGGCGTTGTTGTCCATAGTCCTGCCGTTATTAAAGCGAACCAGCGCGCCGCAGCCGTCGGGAATAACGAAATAGCCGTCCTCCTCCGCAGAAGCCGCCCCGAAACTGCCCAAAAGAGTTATTTCCGTGGCAATGTTTGCGGAATTATTCTCCTTGATATCCGAAATTTTCAGCGAAGCTTTAAGGTGGTCTTCTTCCAGCGTATATTCGATGGGATATTCAAAGCCTGCCGAATCGTATTGATAATTTACGCGTATGCCATTATCGATATCGCTGACCGTTACCGAAGCGTCGGCGGCGGAACGGAGAACGCTGTTGTTGGAGCTTTCTTCGGGTATTCCGTATCGCAATGTATTCGACGATCTCAACTCGCTTATGAGAAGCGGAGCTGCCGATTCATCACGGGACGCTCCCGGCGGCGACGACCACCATATATAGCCCGTAGACTTGTTTTTTATGCCGATATTGCCGGATCTGTCGTCCGAAAGCATGATGTAGGAATCGTTTTCAGCACATTCCCGAAACGTCCCGATAACCTGACTCCCATCCTCCGAAAGCCATGCAAAACCTTTATTGTCGGCTGTACGATAGACCTGAAATCCCTCTTCGCAGCTTTCACGTGGAACGCTTCTGACATATTCGGCAATGATCTCACTTCGGTCTCCGTTCATCAGTTCAAGAGTTTCTCCGTCGTCCGAACGATAAAGATATGGGTCGTCAATTGAAGATATAAGCGAACGCATATATTCGGGAGTATTGCTGTTATCATTGATATACAACAAATAGCGCTTATTTTCGCTGACATAAATTTTGCTGCCGCCATACTTGGAATTGTCCGTGAACTCGGCTGCGGGAATTTTCCTGACGGGATCGACGGCAACAAAATCGCCAAGCTTCTTTATATCCGAAATTTTATCGGCAAGCGCCTGCTGCTCTTCGGTATATTCCGATTTTTTTGCAGGCTTTCCGCCGTTTTTCTCCCAGATTGCGTCGTCTATCTTTTTATCTTTATAATATATATCAAACTCGCCGCACGAGCCGGCTTTCTGCAAAAATTCCGTGATATCCTCATATTCCGCTCCAACTTTTTCTTCTGTCTCGCGGAGTTTCGCTTTTACGGCAGATGATTCATCAGCATTTTCATCTTCGGTTTCCGCAGATGCAATAAAAATCCGCTCGCCCCCGGAATCTCTGATATTATAATTTCCCGAAGCCGACAGGAATGCTGCTGCGGCAATGCAGACGGCGATATATTTCAATTTGTTAATCAAAAATATTACCTCCTACGAGCGCAAGCGATAAGTAATTTCCATATATACGGTCGAAATGAAAAGATATATCTGCTGTATCAGCGACATGAAAAGCACAAGAAGAAACAGCATTATAAACATTGCAGCAACTGTAAATACGACGGCTGATATCGTTCTCGCGAACGAATATTGATGAACCGATTTTACTGCCGAAAACAGCAGCAGCAGCGTCCAGCAAACGCCTATTATACGTATAGATTCCATAAATACGTATTCGTCGCGAATGAGAAAATGAGAAAGCAGCGTATTAATGAAACTCTGCGCAACATAGGGAACAAGGGCGTACGCGCTGTAAATGCAGATATTCCGCAATGTTCCCTCGCCGTCAAGAAACGTGCATACAGCACGGTTTCCGATAGTCCATGCCGCGAAAATAACAAAGCTTTTCATGATGAACGGCACAATATTAAATATTTTATCATACGGAATGTAAAACTGAAATCCATACAGCCTTTCTTCGGCAATTTGCGATATAAAGAGCAAAAACACAATGGAAAACGCTATTTTAAGCGAACCGGCTTTCTTCCAGCGCATATCCTCAAATCCCTCGAAAGGATGCGTTACCGCGTGTTTCAGCCATTCAATCGGCTTAAGTTCCGTTATCATGACGTTTCCCCCTTATTCCGCGAATTTCTGCGCATTTTAATTTTCCTGCGGATAATTGACGCCGCTGCCGCAATTATCATAGCCGAAAAAACGATAGTTCCGAAATTCTCCCGTATAAGTTCCATTCGATATCCCTCGAACGCCTTATCATAAACTCCGCCTGCATTGGCAAGCTTTGCGTATTTCATCGCGCCCTTATAATCGCCCTGCCGCAGCAATGCCAGTGCAACTCCGAGATGAGCGCGCCTGTAATTTCCGTCGAGCCGCAGCACTTCTCGCCAAGGTTCAAGAGCCTCGTCGTAATAGCCGCCGTTGTGAAGCGCGGAAGCCTTATGAACGACCGCCCCGAATTCAGTTTCCGCGAATATTGTCACGGTATTTTTCATTGAATCCGCAACAAAAAGCTTATCTCCGTGCGATTCGATAGCCGCCGCATGATCGAATCCGCCTGTCTGCTTCGCGATAGTTCCCGTAATAAAAAGCAGATTGCAGTCCTCGTCATACTGAAATATCCTGCCCGTCGTAAAATCAAGACAATTTATATTGCCATCCTCCGCAATGTCGATATCAACTATTGACGGAGCAAGCAGTTTATTTCGAGTTGTATCGTAAACAGGCGTATAGTCTCCGAAATTCAGCTCCATATTTGCGAAAATATTATTTCCCGCTGCATTTAATTTTTTTACCGTATCCGTCGTCTGTGTTGCAGAAGAAGTGCAGGTGAATATAAAATCGCCGTCAATATCGAAATTCGTAACGCCGGACGGAACATTCCTGACGCGCCTTGCCCGTTTTTCCTCGGACATGAACAGACCGGTCAGATGATCGGAAATTATCTCCGAAGTCGGCTGAACTCTGTTTGCTCCGTAAAATCCCGTAAATTCGCCGTCGGGCTTGAACATAGCAACCCCGGTGGTTATATTGTTTAGAACGGCGTAAACGTTTCCGGCTTTATCAACTATCACGCGAAGCGGCGTAAAAGTACGCTTCTGATTGAAAATCTCCGATTCAGGCTTCGTTATTTCCTTTATCACATTGCCGGCGTTATCGCTTACAAGCACCCGTGAATTCTCACTGTCCGCGATATACATATTATTATCAGCAGCCGAAATAAAGATCCCCGTGGGATTTTTCAGAAAAGTTTCCGAGCCGTCGGGCATTATAAAGCGGTCGTATATCCTTACCGCTTCCGTAAAGTTTTCATCTGCTGCAATTATCCTGTTATTTCCCGAATCTGCAATGTAAAACAAGCCATCCGCCCCATAAAAGATATCGGAAGGAGAATCCATTTCACCCGCTCCGAGATCGCTTCCCGAAACGCTTCTCTCCGCAGTATAACCAGCCTGCGACGGTATGGGGTCGTTCCAGCGGTCGTAATTATAATTTTCATAAGGTTCGGCGGACGCAGTTAAAGAGATCATTCCGCTGATCATGCACGCCAAAGAAATACACGCCGCCGCTATTTTTTTTAATCTCACATACGTCATTCCTTTATTCCCGAATACGCCATAGTTTCGATGACTTTCCGCTGAGCAAGCATGAACACGACTACAGGAGGCACAAGCATAAATACCGCCGCAGCCATTGCCACGCCCGCTTTCGCGATTCCAGACGCCGCAGCCTGAGCGACTACCGTTGGAAGCGTTTTGTACTGCTCCTGAAATATAAGCGAACCTGCCTGAAGATTCCAAGCCGCCTGAAATGCAAATATGACAAGCGTCATAAGCGCAGGCTTCTGATTCGGCATAACTATCTGCCAACATATCCTCATCAAGCCCGCTCCGTCAACTTTTGCGGCTTCTATCATGGAATCCGGTATCTGACTTATAGATTGGCGCATGAGAAATACTCCCATGGGCGACGCTATCGACGGCAGTATAAGCGCAAGCGGCTTATCAATAATACCAAGCCTTGACATAACGATATACTGCATTATATATATTACGTTGCTTTGATATAACAGCGCGGTAACTATTATCCAGTTTACAGCCTTGCTGCCCGGAAATCTGCATTTCGCCAGTACAAAAGCAGCCATTGCAGAAAATATGCATTGAAGCGCCGTTACAGTGAGAGTTACGTACAGGCTGTTAAAAACATATCTCGAAAAAGGTACGCGGCTGCTGTTGAGAGAATCGAACATATCACGGAAATTATCGAGAGTAGGTCTTATGGCGTAAAGTTTCGGAGGGAATACAAAAAGTTCCTCAACAGGTTTTACCGACATGACGATTGTGAGATATATGGGCATTACCATGAATATTCCCGTTATCAGGAGAAAGAAAAATACGGCTATAGTTCCGCCTTTTTTCCTGCCCGCCGATCTGTTGGAAGCTTTCAGCTTCGCCGTATTTATCTTAGCCAACTTTACGCCTCCTTAGAGCAATATAATCCGTCCCAAAATGCAGGACTGACGCGCGCAAGGGATTTCAGAGCTTGTTCCTATAACAAGTTCTGATACAGACCTTATTTATTCAACACTCTGCCTATCAGCTTGCTGCACAAAAACATAACAGCGAAAAGAACCATGCATATCGCCGCAGCATAGCCCATTTCATAGCGCACCCAGCCGTAATCGTAAGCATGAGTCATAATCGTGTGCGCCCGATAATCCGTACTGGGGAATCCAACAAGATTCTGCGCAACCGTTCCAGCCGTAAAAGAACTTACTATCTGCATAACGGCTGCAAACATCATCTGCGGTTTCATAGAGGGTATCACTATGTAAATAAGTTCCTGCCAGCGATTTCGTATGCCCTCGATCGCGCCCGCTTCATATAATGTGCGGTCAATATTCTGAAATCCCGCACGAAGTGCAAGAAAACCTGCCCCGAGAGATATCCAGAGCTGAACCGCTATGGATGCGCCAAGTACGTAATTTCCGTCTGTAAGCCACTGAACAGGAGCGTTTATAATTCCCAGATTTATAAGAAAAGAATTAAGATATCCGTTCATATCGCCGCTGAAAATAAGCTGCCATACGGTATAAATATTCGCCATTGACGGCACGTAAAATATCAGCGTGAAAATCGTCTTCAGTTTTTTCGGCATTTCATTTATCAGCCAGGCCAGCATAAAGCAGACAACATAACTGACAGGTCCTGTAAAAATAGTAAATACGAGCGTTACTCGGATCGAACGCATGAATATCTTATCCGAGAGGAAAAGATTTATATAGTTGGACAATCCCACGAATTTCGGAGTCTGAGCCATGTTGAAATCCGTAAATCCCATGGGCAGCGACATAACGACGGGTATCACGGTAAAGATGATGAAAAATATCATAAACGGCGCAAGCATACCATAACAAGCTTTATTACGCTTTATATCGCGCCATAATTCTTTGATGCTGCTTTTTTTCTCATTTTTGTACGTCTCCGAACGCGCCATGCCGTTACTCCCCTTCAAGATCTTCCCGTTTTCTTGCGATTTCTTCATTTATATCGCGGTTATACCATATAAGAGTATCGCGCGGATTTTCCATATTGTTGACCGTCTCTCTGAACGCGTTCATAATATTTCTCGTTACCGCATACGAGGACGGCAAAACGGGAATTTCCGACAACTCCTCCTGCTGATCGTAAAGCCGCTTCAATTCATTCTCCGACCAAGACAGCCGCGACAGGGCTTCAACGTTCGCGGTGTCGAATCTTCCCATAGTTCCCATCAACCCCTCTGTCTGCGTTCCGTAATGCGCCTGAGAATCGGCTTCGGTAAACCATTTTATGAATTTCCATGCATTTTCCTTATTTGCGGCTTTTTTAAAAATTACTGCTCCCATGCCCGTTGAATTCGCCGCATGAGAGACCGTTCCGTCTTCGCGGACAGTACCGGGAACCTGACAGAATTCCCACGCCCCCTTTATTTCGGGAGAAGCCGCCGTCAGCTGATTGTAAAACGTATACTCCGCTATCACGATAGGATATTCGCCCGTTCTGAAACGGCTGAACGCGTCGTATGTCTGAACGAAACCGTATTTTGTATAAAAATCCGTCCACTCTTCAAAAGACTGCACGGCTTCTGCCGAATCCAGCGCAGATTCCGTAAGATCGCCGTTGTAGTAACTTCCGCCTTTCTGCAAAAGCAGCATCGCGTACGTATGACCCGCTTCCGTTGCGGGAGAAATATCCTGCGGCGGCAATACCAGTCCGACCGACATATAATTCCTCTGCAAAGCAGGCAGCATATCTATAAGTTCCGTCCATGTTTCGGGCGGCGAAGTATAGCCGAGTTCCGCAAGAATATCGGTTCTGTAGAACATCATAGGGAACGTCTGACTTATCGGCAGACCGTAAACTCCGCCGTTATATTCGTACGGAGTCATGGCGTTTCTCTGAAATCTCCGCCTGACTTCGGAAAAATCAGCCTCCTGCGAAATATCCGTCAGCAGACCGCGCGCCGCAAGATTTACAGGAAATTCCTCTCCCAGAAACAGCGCAGCATCGGGTTCTTCGCCGGCAAGGGCAGCTTCCATTATGCCTCCCGAAACGAGATGTACGGAGATCGGTATATCGTATTCCGGCGTGAATTCGTTCTCCACCATTTCGTTTATGACCTGCGCCTGATCTCTTCCCAGCGGCACCCATACTTCAATAGCGTCCTCGCCGTTTACGTCGGAAAGCGTCGTGTAGTCCTCGAAAAATGAACCGAAAAATGATTTTATCCCGAATTCGGCGGATCTGAAAAAATTCTCTCCGCAGTCAGAAAATTCAACTCCTTCGGGAGCGAGTTCGATGTAGTCGATTTCAAGGGGCTGGTCGCGGTAATCGCGCATCCACGCCGACAGCGACGCGATATTGTCTTTCATCGCTTTAAGATAATTCGGTATCTTCAAAGGCTTCGCCGTGCATTTATCAAGAATTACAGCCATATTTTCAAGAGAGGCAGCCTCCGAACCAGACGAACCCGAAAGCGATTCTATTGCGCCCTGAATCTCTTTAAGCTGCCGCGAAATTTCCGACAGCCCGTCCACTAATCCGGGAACTTTTTCATGTACGTAATAATCGGTATATTTATCAGGCGACGGTCCTGTAATCATGAGTATCTGCCTGTAATAGCCGTTCAATTTTGTTACTGCTCTGTCAAGCTTCCGCATGGATTCGCCAATTTCCCCCGGAACGCATTCAAGAGTTATAGTATGATCTCTGCCGCCGTCAAGATATACGAATATAGTTTCTCCACTTTCCGTTTTCGGGGAAACTACGTTCCAATCAGTATCATAGCCGAATTTCACCTGATCAAGTTCGCGGCACGGCACTTCGCCGTCGATATAAACGCGCCTGTTAGAATAAAATCCGCGCATCTGATCCTGCCGCGCCTTTATCCCGATACTGTACAAACCGCCGTTTCCGATATTCTCTTTCGGGATAATCCAAGTGACGGATTGAAGAGCTTTTTTCCAGTTATCCCCGCCGATCGTATTGTATACGACTTTAACAGGGTCGGACGGGGACGTCAGATAGCTTGAGCGGTCGGAATTCGGACACAATGTAAAATCCGATTTATAATCCGCATTTTCGCCCTCCAGACGGATAAGGGATGAAGCATTCCCGCAATCGCCGAAAGACGCGCGATATTCGCTGTAATCCGGCAGTTTTTCCGGATTGAAAAATCGCAGGCTCTCTATCGCAAACTGCGCTCGCTCCGATGAAAATCCGATCTCGTGGCTGCCCTTTTCGAGATAAAAGAAAAGCGGCTCGCCGAAAAGACCGTCCACGTCGCCGACTGTGCAGCTTTGCCACATACCTTTCTGTATCTGGGCAGGGCGAACCTGATTACCGCGCGAATCTTCGTAAATATCCGTTTCATTCACCCAGACGCGGTTAAGGGTTATCCTCGACGCGGTATCATAGGGAATTTCGCCGTCTATAGTCATGGAAAGCTCGATATGGGCGCTGTTGGATTCCAGTGGAAAATAGTTCACCCCAAGGCAGTATATCCCCGGTTCTTCGACGTTTATCTCATACAAAACTTCGCCTTCTCCGCTTTCCCATATAAGTACGTTGTCGCGTATATCGCCGCCCGCACCGTAACTGCCCGTAGAGAACACGCCTTTTTCCGTACTGATCATGTCTTTCGTTCCAAATCCTATCTCGGCTTCAGGGCGAAATTCGTCTTTGTATTTATCATAATATTCGCTGAACGTCGGGATATCGCTATCTATCGGGTCAAAGCGGTAATACTCATCATCAGAGTCCGCATTGTAAAGTTCAGCGTTCCCGACAGTTTCCTCCGCAATTGAATCGAGCGGAGAAGATATTGCCGTCATAAGGATAAGATTCGCCATGACTCCCGAACATATTCCGCGCATTATTTTTTTCATGTTCAAGCAACTTCCGCCTTTCCGCTGTTCACCAGTGATTTCTTAACAATTATACCAAATTTATCGCTTATTGTCAAGAATAAAACGTCAGTATTTCTAATAAAGTTCCTGTTCAAGCTGCCTGAATGTATCGGTCTCAAAAAAATCGGTTATGGAAATATTCAAGCCGTCGCATAGCTTTTTAATAGTCACAATGCCGATATTTTTCGCTCTGCGGTTAACTATATCATTAACCGTCGACTGCGTTACTCCCGATATCGTTGACAGCTTATTAACTGTTATCCCGTTCATCCTGCAAAGTTCCAGTATTCTTTCCGAAACCGCCTCTGAAATACTCATAAAAATGCCCTCTTTCGTTTATTAAAATTTTCATCTGCATTCTGTATAAACTTCATAAATAATAATATCATTTTTTATAGAGATAAATTGTCGGTAAACCGTTGACTTTTTGTTTCATATGTGATATAATTTATAACGGTTTAACGTTAATATGTTTTGAAAAATCTATTTACTTTTTTCAGAATGTATGATATAATTATAAGAACCTGTCTTCACAAGATATAGCGCACGTCTTTTCGGCAAATTTTGCCGATTGCTGCGTTGAAAAAGCTCACCATACGACAGTATGCTTTCGCTTTTTCTCCTTGCACTCGACAAAATTATGCTCGAAAATCCGCACACAAACCTTGTGAAGACAGGTTCTAAAATGCTAAATTGCATTACGGAAAAGAGGTATTTTATGTATGGAAAAAATTCTTGAAGTCAAAGAACTTTCCAAGCAGTACAAAAAAGTTCTTGCGGCGGACAAAGTTTCTTTCGAAATAGGAAAGGGCGAAATTTTCGCGCTGATCGGACCTAACGGCGCAGGAAAAACCACGACTATACGCATGATATCGACGCTTATCACCCCTACGGACGGCGACGCCACAGTCAACGGCTACAGCGTCATTAAAGAGCCCGATAAGGTTCGCGGCTGTATTACGTATCTTCCCGACGAAGCGGGCGCGTATAAAAATATGACCGGCAAAAAATATCTGCGCTTTATGGCGGGTTTGTTTTCAACTGATATTGACGCTGTCAACGGATATGTAGAGCGCGCGGAAAAAATATGCGGTCTGGGCGACCGTCTTAACGATAAGATCGGCAGCTACAGCCGCGGTATGATTCGTAAACTGCTCCTGTCGCGCGCCGTTATGAATAAGCCTGCGCTTGCGATCCTCGACGAGCCTACCAGCGGTCTTGACGTTCTCAACGCTATTGAGATCCGCAAAATGATAAAAACGCTCGCCGCCGAAGAGGGAATGTCGTTCCTGCTTTCCTCCCACAATATGCTTGAAATCGAATTCGTTTCCGACCGCGTGGGAATAATCGCGAAAGGTCATCTTCTCGTCAGCGGCACTACGGACGAATTGAAAAAGCGTTATAACGCCGCAAATCTGGAAGAAGTTTTTGAAAGGGTGGTGAACGATAATGAAATTCTTTAATCTGCTGAAAAAGGAACTTTCCGAACTTCTCACCATACAGACCGTCGCAAGCATTATTGTTGTAATGGTTCTGTTTCTGGTGCTTGGAAACGTAATGTCCGACACGATGGAAAAGGCAGTTCAGAACGAATACACAGTTTCAATAAGCGACCGCGACAATACGGAATTTACCTCCGCGCTCAAAGATCAGCTGCGCAGCAGCGGCGTCAAGCTTACAGAATATTCCACAAGCGGCGACGACTATTCGGCGATACTTAAAGAAGTCAGCGCGGAATCGCTGATAATCATTCCCGAAGGCTTTACGGAAACCGTGAAAAACCACGAAACTCCGCAGCTTATCAGCATTTCTTCAATGGAATCTTCCGCCATGCTTTCGAATATCACCAACGATACAAGCGGCGCGACAGGTCTGATAAATTCCTGCATTTCGTCGGCTATAGCTTCCGAATTGGGCGTCTCACCCGAACAGTACGCACTCATGAATAACCCGGTAACGCTTTCGGAACATACTGTTATCGGCGAAAAATCCGCGGAAATAGGCAGCAATCAGGTTATGAGCAACATCATGATGAAAAGCATGATACTTCCGATAATTATTTTTGTTCTAATAATTATGACGTCGCAAATGCTTATGAACTCGATCGCAAATGAAAAAATTGATAAAACTCTTGAAACTCTCCTCTCCGCACCTGTATCGAGAACGGCTGTACTCGGCGCAAAAATGCTTGCCGCCGCTATCGTGGCAATGATCAACGCCGCCTGCTATATGGTCGGTATGTCGGCAATGATGAAAAATGCAGCAGGTCAGATAACGGAGGATTTCGGCTCTCTTCCGGCTGCCGAATTCATGCCTGTCGACGCGGCGCTTGAAAAACTCGGACTCGCACTTGGCGCAGGCGATTATGTTCTGATAGGCATCCAGCTTTTCCTCACAATAATAATTTGTCTGTCTCTTTCGCTTATGCTGGGCGCAATGGTAAACGATACGAAACAGGCGCAAACTTTTGTAATGCCTCTTATGTTTATGGCAATGATACCATATATGATATCCATGTTCGCCGATATAAACAAACTGCCCATGCTTATTAGAATTGTGATCTACGCAATTCCATTCACGCATACTTTCTCGGCAATATCAAATATTTCTTTCGGTCATATGGGAATTTTCTTCGGCGGTCTTGCATATCAGGCTGTTGTATTTGTGATATGCATGATATGCGCACTCAAACTTTTCCGCTCAGATCTTATTCTGACTGCAAATCTTAATTTCGGTCAGCGGTCCAAATATAAAAAGTCCAAAGGGGAATAAATCTTGAATATAAATCTCATCGTTGTAGGAAAACTCAAAGAAGATTATCTCCGAAACGCCTGCGCGGAATACGTAAAAAGGCTCGGCAGATACGGCAAAACGGAAATACGAGAACTGGAAGAATGCCGTCTTAGCGATTCGCCGTCCGCAAATGAGATCGCCGCCGCTTTGAAAAAGGAAGCCGTGCAGATAAAAAAATATGCCGTCGGAACTGTAATTCCCCTATGCATCGAGGGAAAGCAGCTCTCCAGCACGGAACTTTCGGATTTCATAGTTTCAGCGGGAATTAACGGCAGCAGCACGATATCGTTTATAATCGGCAGCTCCTACGGTCTCGACCCCGAAATAAAAAAAATGGGCAGTCTTAAACTGTCCATGTCGAAAATGACTTTCCCTCATCAGCTCGCAAGAGTTATGCTTCTGGAGCAGATTTACCGCAGTTTCCAGATTGCAGAGGGCGGGAAGTATCATAAGTAGCCATTTATGCCTTGCGGCATGATTCAAGGAGATAACGCCCCTTAAATAACGCCCAAAAGCAAAAGCGAAAATAATGATAAATCTCCCCGAAATCGAGGAGATTTTTTCATATCAGTTTAAAGCAATACCGCTCCCCCGGCAGTTTCCACCGGAGCAACGCCCATTATGTAATCTTTGCCGCGAGCAAATTTTCCGAGATGCTGCTGAACAGTTTTATCCGCCGTATCAGGTCGGTTATTCTCCTGACTTAAATGACCGAGAAGAATATGCGTCGCCCCGTTTTCAACAAGTTCAGCGGCAAATTCTCCGCAGTCGTCGTTGGATAAATGTCCTATAGGGGAAAGAATACGCTGTTTCAGATACAAGGGATAAGGTCCGTGCCGCAGCATATTTTCATCGTAATTCGATTCCAGAAGAACCATTTTGCAGCCAAGCAGATTCTCCCTCACCTCGTCGGTAATATGACCGAGATCAGTGCATACGGCTATGTCAAAACCTTCGGGGGTTCGTATTTTATAGCCGCAGCTATTGATAGCGTCATGGGGAGTATTAAAACTGCTGATCTCATAATCGACGCAGGCGACCTTTCTGCCGTTCATGTCGATAAGCACAGAATGAGGCGCTATCTTATCCCCGTCGCACAACCGCTGAAGCGTACGCTTGTTTCCGTAAACCGCTGCGGAAGTATTCTTCGTCAGCATTTTCAGTCCGCTTACATGATCGCTGTGTTCATGAGTGATAAATACGGCTTTTACCGCAGATATCGGTATACGATTGAGCGTCAGAGCCGCCGTCAGCCGTCTGTAGCTAACTCCGCAGTCTATCAGGAATCCTGCCGTTTCATTGCCGATATATGTGGAATTCCCCCTGCTGGAACTGAATAACGGATATATCCTTGCCATATTATCCTCTGGGAACTCTCGAAACTATTCTTCCTGCAAAATCATTGAAATTCTGCGTCTGTAAAATAATTCTTCCCGGACCTGTCAGCTTAGTAAGGAAAAGTCCCTCGCCGCCGAAAAAGATATTACCAAGTCCCTTGACTGTCTCAACATCATACGATACCGACGTCTCGAATGCAACAACGTTTCCTGTATCAACCTTAAGAACCTCGCCCGGAGCAAGAAAACGCTCCACCTTATCGCCGTCAACTTCGAGAAAAGCAATTCCCTTGCCGAAAAGTCTCTGGAGAATGAATCCTTCGCCGCCAAAAAGTCCAGATGTGAATTTTTTCGTAAACGTTGCTTTAAGGTCTACGCTCTGCTGCGCGCAAAGAAACGAGCCTTTCTGCACTATCATTTCTCCGCGCGAAATATCAACGGGAACTACGCATCCGGGAACGGTCGAACCGAACGCAATTTTCGCTCCGTTAACTTCGGAAGTATAATTCGCCATAAAAATGGATTCGCCGGTAAAAATTCTGCCGAGGCTGCGTCCTATTCCGCCTCTCGCATTGGTATTCATTTTTATTCCGTTGGTCTGCCATACCATTCCGCCGCGCTGCGTGTACATGGATTCTCCGCAGTCGAGCATAACTTCGACCGCGGGAACTGTCTGCCCGATAATTTCATATGTCATAAAAAAATCTCCTATCTGCTCAATCCTGAGCTGTCATCGCGGAATTTTTCTCCGCAGTTTTATTTTATCACATTCCATATTTTCTTGTCAATAATTTTATTACCGATATTCAAAATAGTTCTTATAAATATGTGTCGTATAATATTGAATAATTTTCAAAATCATGATATAATTTATATAAATAAACGAAGCTCGAAAGGCGGTTTTAATATGAAATCTTCACGCTCATGGCTTGTAACGCTGATTCTTGTAATTTTTCTCGGCGAACTCGGAATACACAGATTTTACGCCGGAAAAGTTGTAAGCGGTCTTATCTGGATGTTCACCGGCGGTCTTTGCGGAGTCGGCTGGATCATCGATATCATACTTGTTATCTGCAATGTTTTTCACGATAAAGAGGGCAACAGGATTCATATTTGAACGGAGGAATAATTATGCCGATTCCAAAAGGGAAAAAATACACAGCCGACGAATTTTTCGCGCTGATACCCGAAAGCAACTCCGAGAGATACGAACTTATTAAGGGCGAGATCATCGCTCTTGCTGCGCCGAATATCGTTCATCAAAGAATATCAGGCGAACTATCTTGGAAACTTAGAGAATTCATTAAAAGAAAAAAAGGCAGATGCGAGGTATTTTCTGCCCCGACAGACGTGCAGCTAAGCTTCGATACGGTCGTTCAGCCCGATATTTTTATCGCCTGCGACCCCGATAAATTCGACGATCAAAAGTATAACGGCGCGCCCGATCTTGTTGTTGAGATAACTTCAACCAATCGTTCCGACGACTTTATACGCAAACTCGCGCTGTATTCAGAAAGCGGAGTTCGTGAATACTGGATAGTCGATACGCTGTATAAAAGGGTTATGGTTTACTTCTTCGAGCAAAACGATTTCCCGAATATCTACACTTTTGATACGCCTATACCAGTTGGAATTTATAACGGCGAACTTGAGATCAACATAGACAAACTCATGACGCCCGCTGATTCCTGAACGGGTTTGATTAAAACTTAAATCTTTCAAAAAACTATTGACATTTCAAAATCAATGAAGTATAATAAATTTGTAAATGCGATGAAGGGAAATAAAGCCTGTTGAGTTTTCAGAGAGTCGGCGGCGGTGAAAGCCGATAAACGGAAGCAGGTTATAGCTCCTCCCCGAGCAGTCGGTTGAACGGCGGCGTATTATATGCCGTTAAGTAAATTTGAACGGATTCTCCCGTTACAGAGATATGCGTTAGATGATGCAGATGAGCGGGTGCATTTTCATGCGCCAAGAAGAGTGGTACCACGGAATATAAAATTTCGTCTCTTCCATGCCATAGGGCGTGGGAGAGATTTTTTTGTCTGCATAAAACTTGTTTGAGGAAAGGTGATAAAGATGAAAAACGCAGAAAAATATACAAGACAATTTTTTGAAGCCCCGAAAACCGAGATGAAATGGACGAAAAAATCCTATATCGACAAAGCTCCCGTATGGTGCAGCGTCGATCTCCGCGACGGAAATCAGGCTCTTATCATTCCCATGAGTCTCAGCGAAAAACTGGAATTTTTCAAGCTGCTTGTGGATATCGGGTTCAAGGAGATAGAGATCGGATTTCCTGCCGCTTCCGAAACGGAATACGAATTCTGCCGCACTCTTATCGAGCAGGATATGATCCCAGACGACGTTACCATACAGGTTCTCACGCAGTCCCGCGAACATATAATCCAGAAAACATTCGAGGCTTTGAAAGGCTGCAAAAACGCTATCGTTCATCTTTATAACTCGACCAGCCTTGCCCAGCGCGAACAGGTTTTCCGCAAATCCAAGGAAGAGATCATTGATATCGCCGTAACAGGCGCGAAACTCTGCAAGGAATACCGCGAAAAGTACGAGGGCAATTTCCGCTTTGAATATTCCCCCGAAAGCTTTACCGGAACAGAACCCGAATTTGCGCTGGAGATAAGCAACGCCGTTCTTGATATATGGCAGCCAACTCCCGATGATAAGGTCATTCTGAATCTCCCTGTAACTGTTCAGCTTTCGATGCCTCACGTTTATGCCAACCAGATAGAATATATGTGCGACAATATAAAATATCGCGAAAACGTTATAATTTCGCTTCATCCTCACAACGACCGCGGCTGCGCTGTTGCCGATACGGAAATGGGATTGCTGGCAGGTGCGGACAGAGTTGAGGGAACTCTCTTCGGAAACGGCGAACGCACGGGAAATGTAGATATCATCACTCTTGCGATGAATATGTATTCTCAGGGCGTCGATCCGGAACTCGATCTCAGCGATATTCCTGCAATAACCGAATTGTACACGAGAGTTACGAGAATGAGCGTTTACGAGCGTTCTCCATATACGGGAAAACTCGTTTTCGCGGCGTTCAGCGGCTCTCATCAGGACGCTATTGCAAAGGGTATGAAATGGCGCGAAGAGGGACATACGGAGCATTGGACAGTTCCCTATCTGCCTATTGATCCCGAAGATCTCGGACGTGAATATTCCGCCGATGTTATCAGGATAAACAGTCAGTCCGGCAAGGGCGGAATCGGCTATATTCTCGAAACCAGATTCGGTTACGATCTGCCTAAAAAAATGCGCGAAGTTGTCGGATATAAGGTCAAGAGCGTATCCGATCACAAGCATAAGGAACTTCTTCCCGACGAAGTTTATGAAATTTTCAAGAGCAATTATGTGGACATCGCGTCGCCGCTTAACATCCTCGAAGCCCACTATGTTCAGTGCGACGGTATCGAAGCTTCTGTAACTCTTGAATTCAACGGCAAGCGAGCAATGGCTTCAAACAGCGGAAACGGTCGTCTTGACGCAGTTTGCAATGCTATAAAATCTTATACGGGTCTTGATTTCAGCATCAACACCTATACGGAACACGCGCTGGAGATCGGCTCGGCTTCAAAGGCTGTTTCGTATATCGAGATCATTTCCGACGGACAAAGCTACTGGGGTACTGGAATTGACAACGATATCATCGTTTCTTCAATGAAAGCCCTTGCTTCGGCAGTTAATGTTATGCTCAATAGTGAGAAAGTTAATTCGTAATGTTGTTAAATATATGCAGAATTAACAAAACGAAATAAAATGTTCCGCTCCTTATTGATTTTACTAAATCAAAGTGTTATAATATACTTATTAGCAGGCAGATAAAATCATTTATCGGCATCATATAAGGAGCGGATCGTAATGAGAGCAGTCAATGTTATAATTTCCTGTATCGTCATTATCGTCGGCGCAGTCATTAGCGGCTGCCGTCGTTTTTCATTCTGCCCGAATGGTGTTCATGCTTGAAACGGTCTCTTTAACGTGACAGCAATGAAGCTTGGCTCTCGGCAGAATGTCGGGAGCTTATTTTAATTGTAAAGGAAAATATCATATGAAAATATCAGGAGCCAAAATTATTGTTGAAACTTTGATAGAACAGGGCTGCGATACTGTTTTCGGTTATCCCGGCGGTCAGGCTATCAACATTTTCGACGAGCTGTACCTCAACAGCAGCCGTATAAATCACATCCTTACCGCTCACGAGCAGGGCGCTTCCCACGCCGCCGACGGTTATGCAAGAGCGACGGGAAAAGTCGGAGTATGTATTGCAACTTCTGGTCCCGGTGCAACCAATCTTGTAACGGGTATCGCTACGGCTTATCTCGATTCCGTACCCATGGTGGCTATAACAGGCAACGTTCCCACAAGTCTTATCGGCAGGGACAGCTTTCAGGAAGTAGATATCGTAGGAATCACAATGCCCGTTACGAAACATAATTTCATCGTTCAGGATATACGCGAACTTGCGGATACTCTCCGTACCGCGTTCAAGATCGCAAAATCGGGCAGACCCGGACCTGTTCTGGTAGATATTCCTAAGGATATCCAGACAGGCACTTGCGAATTCGAGCCGAAAAAAGAACCCGTTCGCCCCTATCCCCTCAATTTCGCTTCCGATCTTGCTCTTAAACAGGCGGCGGAAATGATCAGGGAGGCAAAACGTCCCTATATTTATTTCGGCGGCGGAATTATTTCGGGAAAAGCCGCCAATGAGCTGCTCGCCCTTGCCGAAAAAATCGACGCGCCTATGGGATGCTCGCTTATGGGACTTTCGGCAGTTCCCTCCGATCATCCGCGATTCCTCGGCATGAACGGTATGCACGGTCATTATGCATCATCGGTCGCTCAGGACGAAGCCGATCTTGTCATCGCTCTCGGAGCGAGATTCTCCGACAGAGCGACGGGCGACAAAAAGCGTTTCAGCAAGAATTTCAAAATAATCCACATAGATATAGATTCCGCGGAACTGGATAAGAATATTTCTTCCGATCTTGCGGTTTCGGGCGATATAAGAGACGCTCTTTTCCGCCTTATACCTATGGTTTCCAAGGTTGAACGCCCCGAATGGGACAAGCGTATCGAGGAACTTCGCGCAGAAGAGCAGAGACGTCTCGAAAGCGCGGCTGCCGCAGTTTTTGAGAAAAAATGCGGAAACTGCACTTCTCCATGCCCCATGACGGGAATCCCCGCATCAGAACGCCTTGTGCCTTACACAATAATAGATATTATCAGCCAAAAAGCCGACGAACATGACATTATCGTGACCGACGTAGGACAGCATCAGATGTGGACGGCTCAGCGTTATCCGTTCAGGAATCCGAGAACTTTCCTCACAAGCGGCGGTCTTGGAACTATGGGTTACGGCATGGGCGCGGCTATCGGAGCTTCCGCAGCTCAGGGCAGACGCAGCATCCTCTTCACAGGCGACGGCAGCTTCGGAATGAATCTCAACGAACTCGCTACGGCTGTTTCGCAGAACACGCCGCTTGTCATCGTTATAATGAACAACGGCGTTCTCGGAATGGTTCGTCAGTGGCAGACGTTGTTTTTCGATAAGCATTATTCGAATACTACTCTTGCGCGCAAGACGGATTTCGTCAAGCTTGCGGAAGCGTTCGGAGCAAAGGGCGTGAGAGTTTCGACTGCGCAGGAACTTGAAGATGCCGCCGAGCAGGCGTTTGCATACAAAGGCACGTTCATTCTTGACTGCGTTATAGACTGCAACGAATTCGTTCTCCCCATGCTTCCTCCGGGAGGCTCTATCGAGGACATTATTACAGAGATAAAGTGAGGTGAACGGCATGGAAAATAATCAGTATGTTATCGGAGTTATAGTTTCCAACATAAGCGGCGTTTTGTCGCGCGTTTCGGGAATGTTCACGCGGCGCGGATTCAATATCGACTGCCTTACGGTGGGCGAGACGGAATCGAGCGGATTTTCACGAATCACCGTTGTCTTTCACGGCGATTCAGATATAAAGGAGCGTATCGTCCGCCAGCTTCAGAAGCTTCACGACGTCAAGGAGGTTGAAGTCCTCGACCGCCACGAAACCGTTATTCGGGAACTGCTTCTCATTAAAATAAGAAACACGCCTGAAACTCGTCAGGATATCATGACGGCGGTTGAAATATTCCGCTCGAAGATCGTCGATTATTCCCCTACGGCTCTTATCTGCGAATTGACGGGCGAAACTTCGAAGATCGACGCTTTCATCGAGCTTATGAAACCATACGGCATCATGGAGATGTGCCGCACGGGCATGGTTGCCATAGAACGCGGCGACAACTGCCTTAAAACCGCAAAATAACAGATTATAATTGCTTTTCAGCAATTACATAAATTAATTTTTTAAAAGGAGATTTTTCATCATGGAAAATACAGCTAAAGTTTTTTACGAACAGGATTGCGATCTTTCACTTCTCTACGGAAAGACAATTGCCGTTATCGGCTACGGCTCGCAGGGTCACGCTCACGCTCTTAACGCTAAGGAATCCCTCGGCGACAACGGCAGAGTTATCATCGGTCTTTACGAAGGCTCAAAGTCATGGGATAAGGCTGTAAAGCAGGGCTTCGAAGTTTTCACAGCTGCCGAGGCTGCAAAGCAGGCTGACATCATCATGATTCTTATCAACGACGAAAAGCAGGCTGCGCTTTACAAGAACGATATCGAGCCTAATCTCGAAGCCGGCAATATGCTTATGTTTGCTCACGGTTTCAATATCCACTTCGGCTGCATCGTTCCTCCTGCCGACGTTGACGTTACAATGATCGCTCCCAAGGGTCCCGGACACACTGTTCGTTCCGAATATCAGGCAGGCAAGGGCGTTCCCTGTCTCGTTGCGGTTCATCAGGACGCTACAGGCAAGGCTCAGGAGATGGCTCTCGCTTACGGTCTTGCTATCGGCGGTGCGCGTGCAGGCGTTCTCGAAACTACTTTCAGAACCGAGACAGAAACCGATCTCTTCGGCGAGCAGGCTGTACTTTGCGGCGGCGTATGCGCTCTTATGCAGGCGGGATTCGAAACTCTCGTTGAGGCTGGATACGACCCCAGAAACGCTTATTTCGAGTGCATTCACGAAATGAAGCTTATCGTTGATCTTATTTACCAGAGCGGTTTTGCAGGCATGAGATATTCTATTTCAAATACTGCCGAATACGGCGACTATGTAACAGGTCCTAAGATCATCACTGAAGATACCAAAAAGGCTATGAAGAAGATACTCTCCGATATTCAGGACGGTTCGTTCGCTAAGGAATTCCTCCTCGATATGTCAAGCGCAGGTTCGCAGGTTCACTTCAAGGCTATGAGAAAGCTTGCTTCCGAGCATCCCTCCGAGAAGGTCGGCGAAGAGATCAGAAAGCTTTATAGCTGGAACAACGAAGAGGACAAGTTTATCAACAACTGATTACTTTATAATTAAATATTCTCCGATTGAATAATCGGAATGTACTCGCTGCTTTCCCGATTTTTCGGGTTAGCAGCGTTTTTAGGCAGCACCGCTCAAAGATTAGTATGACATATGTCAAGGGAATTTTATACAAGATGACGCGCAACGCCGTCAGATTTGCTTTGTGCGGTATTGCCTTTACAATAATATAGATATAAAGAGATAAAAAAGGTGAATTAAAATGAGCGGAAATTATTTTTGCGAGGGTGTTGAAAAGGCGTCGCAGCGTTCCCTTTTCAATGCGCTCGGACACACTAAAGAGGAAATGAAACGCCCTCTCGTCGGCATTGTTTCGTCGTATAACGAGATAGTACCGGGGCATATGAATATAGATAAGATAGTTGAAGCCGTAAAGCTCGGCGTTGCCATGAACGGCGGTACGCCTGTTGTATTCCCTGCTATCGCTGTATGCGACGGTATCGCCATGGGACATCAGGGAATGAAATATTCCCTCGTAACGCGCGATCTTATTGCGGATTCTACAGAATGTATGGCTCTTGCGCATCATTTCGACGCTCTCGTCATGATACCCAACTGCGATAAGAACGTTCCGGGACTTCTTATGGCGGCGGCAAGAATCAACGTTCCGACTATTTTCGTAAGCGGAGGCCCTATGCTTGCAGGTCATGTCAAGGGCAAGAAAACGTCTCTTTCGTCCATGTTCGAAGCTGTCGGAGCTTATACGGCAGGCAAGATGTCGATCGAGGACGTCGAGGAATACGAAAACAACGCCTGCCCGACTTGCGGTTCATGTTCGGGAATGTACACTGCGAATTCCATGAACTGCCTCACGGAAGTTCTTGGCATGGGACTCAAGGGCAACGGCACTATCCCTGCCGTTTATTCGGAAAGGATAAAGCTTGCAAAAATGGCCGGTATGCAGGTCATGGAGCTTTACAGACAGAATATCCGTCCGCTCGATATCATGACGGAAAAGGCGTTTATTAACGCTCTCACAGCGGATATGGCTCTCGGCTGCTCGACCAACAGTATGCTTCATCTCCCCGCTATCGCAAACGAGTGCGGAGTAAATATCAACCTCGATATCGCAAACGAGATAAGCGCGAAAACTCCGAATCTCTGTCATCTCGCTCCCGCAGGTCATACTTATATGGAAGATCTCAACGAGGCAGGCGGCGTATATGCAGTCCTCAACGAGCTTTCCAAGAAAAATCTTATCAATACCGACTGCATGACTGTTACGGGAAAGACTGTCGGCGAGAATATTTCGGGCTGCATAAATAAAGATCCCGAAACTATCCGCCCCATTGATAATCCCTACAGCGAAACGGGCGGAATTGCAGTTCTGCGCGGAAATCTTGCTCCCGACAGATGCGTTGTCAAGAGAAGCGCGGTCGCTCCGGAAATGCTCGTTCATAAAGGTCCTGCGCGCGTATTCGACAGCGAAGAGGAAGCTATCAAGGTCATCTACGAGGGCGGAATCAAGGCTGGCGACGTTGTTGTTATTCGCTATGAGGGTCCCGCAGGCGGTCCGGGAATGAGAGAGATGCTCTCCCCCACTTCTGCGATTCAGGGAGCAGGTCTCGGCTCGACCGTTGCGCTTATCACCGACGGCAGATTTTCGGGCGCAACCCGCGGCGCGGCTATCGGTCATGTTTCCCCTGAAGCCGTTAACGGCGGTACTATCGCTTATGTTAAGGACGGCGATATTATTTCTATCGATATCCCGAACTACAGCATCACTCTCGAAGTTTCCGACGAAGAACTCGCAGAACGCAGAAAGACAATGCCTATCAAGAAAAAGGAGAATATTACGGGCTATCTCAAGCGTTATGCGGCTATGGTTTCTTCTGCCGATAAGGGAGCGATAATCAACAAATAAAAGGCTGAATATGATCAAGAGTTTAATATGCATCGCATTTGGTCTTTTTATGCTGCTGACCCCTAAAAGCTCGTATGAGCGTACAGAAGAAATAAATCGTACATTTAATATTAAAAGCGAACGGAAGTTTTCCAGTGTGAAAAGTGCTGTCATATTTGGCAGAATCTCCGGAATACTTATCGTTATTGTCGGAATATTACTTTTTATTGTGCATATAAAATAATCGAAATTAAATCCGAAAGGAATGATAAACATGGGTATGACAATGACGCAGAAAATTCTTGCGGCTCATGCGGGACTTGAAACGGTTCAGGCAGGACAGCTTATCCTCGCCAAGCTTGATCTCGTACTCGGAAATGATATTACGTCGCCGGTCGCTATTAAGGAATTTTCCAAATTAAATAAATCAGGAGTATTTGATAAGGAAAAAGTGACAATGGTAATGGATCACTTCGCTCCCAACAAGGATATAAAGGCTGCCGAGCAGTGCAAAATGTGCCGCGATTTCTGCGGCGAAAACGATGTTACCCATTTTTACGACGTAGGCGAAATGGGCATCGAACACGCCCTGCTGCCCGAAAAAGGTCTGGTTTCCGCAGGATACTGCGTTATCGGCGCGGATTCTCACACCTGTACCTACGGCGCGCTGGGAGCGTTCTCGACGGGCGTAGGCTCGACGGATATGGCTTGCGGAATGGCTATAGGAAAAGCTTGGTTCAAAGTTCCGTCGGCTATCAAATTCAACCTGACGGGCAGCCTGCGCAAATATGTTTCGGGCAAGGACGTTATCCTGCACATAATCGGAAAAATAGGCGTTGACGGCGCGCTTTACCGCTCTATGGAATTCACGGGCGAGGGTCTTGCTTCGCTTTCCATGGCTGATCGCCTCTGCATCTCCAATATGGCTATCGAGGCAGGCGCGAAGAACGGTATTTTCGAGGTCGATCAGATCACGCTCGACTATATAAAGGCTCATAACGGCGCAGAACCCGTTATCTACAAGGCTGACGACGACGCTGTTTATGACGAAGTAATTGAGATAAATCTTTCCGAGATTGAGCCTACGGTATCGTTCCCGCATCTTCCCGAAAATGCTAAAACTTTCGGGGAATTCGGAGATATAAAGATAGATCAGGTTGTTATCGGTTCATGCACAAACGGCAGACTGGAAGATTTGCAGGAAGCTGCCGAAATAATGAAAGGCAGAAAATGCGCTAAGGGAGTTCGCGTTATCGTGATTCCTGCTACTCAAAAAATTTACCTCGACGCTATGGAGCAGGGACTTCTGAAAATATTCATAGAAAGCGGCGCAGTAGTTTCAACTCCTACCTGCGGACCTTGTCTCGGCGGATATATGGGAATTCTTGCGGCTGGCGAGCGCGCTGTAGCTACTACTAACCGCAATTTCGTCGGCAGAATGGGTCACGTCGAATCCGAAATTTATCTCGCAAGCCCTGCGGTTGCGGCTGCAAGTGCGGTTACAGGCAAAATAACAAGTCCTTGGGAGGTCATGGGAAAATGAAATATACGGGAAATGTAATCAAATACGGCGACAATGTTGATACCGACGTTATAATCCCTGCGCGTTATCTTAACACCAGCGACCACAAGGAACTCGCCGCTCACTGCATGGAAGATCTCGACAAAACTTTCGTGAGCCGCGTTCAGACAGGCGATATTATTACGGCAGGTCAGAATTTCGGCTGCGGCTCTTCGCGCGAACACGCTCCCATCGCTATCAAGGCAAGCGGAATTTCGCTTGTCATCGCAAAGAGTTTCGCGAGAATTTTCTATAGAAATTCCATAAATATCGGTCTTGCTATCGTTGAATGCCCCGAAGCTGTCGACGGAATTTCCGAGGGCGATAAGGTTGAAGCCGATCTGGATAACGGCATTATAAGAAATCTCACGACTGGCGCGGAATTCAAAACAGAGCCGTTCCCCGAATTCGTACAGAAAATCATTGAAAACGGCGGTCTTATCAAGTCTATCGCCGACGGCGTTATAAAATAATTGGAGAATGTATATGAGCGGATTAATTAAAAATCTTGAAAATATCGCGCCCGATGAGGAAATATTGGAGGGTACTTTTACAAGCAATATTTTTCAAAATGAAGACGGAAACGAACTTTCGATATGTATCAGAAACGGCGAGATGATCGACTATGCTGAAAAGTGCGTCGAGCATTTCAATTCGCTTCCCGATGATGTTATCGACGAAATATGTCATGGACTTATCGAAAGCTGTCATTTGGCGGACGAAGATTTTGAACTTCCCGAACTCGAAAACGTCAGGGAAATTTTCGAATACTGCTGGTTTACTGCAATGGCTGTTGACGTTCCCGAAGATGATGGAATATCCTATGTGATTGAGGGCGAAGGCGACTGGGGCGAGGTTGTCGGATTTGTCATCAAAAACGGCAGTCTTGCTTATATCGGTTGCGATATTGAGGAATATTTATAAAGGAGAATATAGAAATGGAATTCAACATTGCACTTCTTAAAGGCGACGGAATAGGTCCTGAAATCGTGGACAGCGCCGTTGCCGTACTCGAAAAAACCGCTGATAAATTCGGTCATAAATTCAATTTTACACCTTATCTGATAGGCGGCTGCGCGATCGACGCAACGGGCAAGCCCCTGCCGCAGGAAACGGTTGACGGCTGCCTTGCAAGCGACAGCGTTCTGCTCGGAGCAGTGGGAGGTCCTAAGTGGGACGATCAGCCCGGCGATAATCGCCCCGAAAAGGCTCTTCTCGGTATACGCGAGGCGCTCGGTCTTTATACGAATTTGCGTCCTGCAAAGCTTTATCCTGCGCTCAGAAACGCTTCTCCGCTCAAAGATGAGATCGTCGGCGACGGATTCGACCTCATGATCGTCCGCGAACTTACGGGCGGCATATACTTCGGCGACCGCGGCTACAGACATGGAAAATATGGCGAGGAAGCTTACGATACGGAAGCGTACAGCGTTACCGAGATCGAGCGTATCGGTCGTGTTGCATTCGATTCCGCAATGAAGCGCAGCAAGAAGCTTTGCAGTATAGATAAGGCGAATGTTCTGGAATCCTCGCGTCTCTGGAGAAAGACGATGCATAAGCTTGCCGAGGAATACCCCGAAGTCGAATACAGCGATATGTTCGTTGACAATGCGGCTATGCAGCTTGTACGCAATCCGCGTCAGTTCGACGTTATCGTTACTTCGAATATGTTCGGCGACATTCTTTCCGACGAAGCTTCGCAGATAACAGGCTCGATAGGTATGCTCGCGTCCGCTTCAATGGGCGCAGCTACGCGCGGAATGTACGAACCCATACACGGTTCTGCACCTGATATCGCGGGTCAGAATAAGGCGAATCCTATCGCGACTATTCTTTCGGCGGCGATGATGCTGCGATTCTCGTTCGGACTTTCAGCCGAAGCCAACGCTATCGAAAAAGCCGTTGACGACGTGCTTAACGCGGGTTGGAGAACTGCCGATCTTGTGGGAAATTCGGAAGTTGAACCGCTTACCTGCACCGAAATTACAGAAAAGATATTAGAGGCGTTATAAAATGAGCAACATTCGTGAAAAGCTTGACGATCTTTACTGCGGACTCTCTTCCCTTGCGATTTTTCGCGGACTTCTGAAAGATCCCGTGATATCCGCCCTTTCGAAACTTATTGCCGAACAGGGCGAACACGGCAGCTTTAATGTCAGCAGCTACGCCGCATTTGTTTCGGAATTGTACAAGCACGGTTCTGATCTCAGCAAATATATTTTACGTGCAGTATGTGAAGATGAAAACTTTTACATAATCGGAAAGGCTAAGGGAAAAGATTTCGAGGAATGCGTCGAAATGGCGGTTCAAAACGAACTCGACGTATTGCAGAAAATCGCGCAGCTTACTCCCGAAGAGCTGCAATTCGGCTATTATCGCTGTATTCCGCTTCCGGAGTGGAAATGCTCCCCCGTCGATCTCGTTGCCGAATACAAAAATCGCATCGACAATATTGACAAGTACGGCTACGGTCACTTCGCTAAGCACACCATGTTTATTCTGCGCAACGGCGAACCCGTACCCGTCAGATATCCCGATCCACAGCGGCTTTCGGAGCTTTTCGGCTATGAAAGGCAGCGTCAGGCTGTCATGGCGAATACGCGCGCTCTCGCCGAGGGAAAACACGCTCAGAACGCTTTGCTTTACGGCGACGCTGGCACGGGCAAATCCTCGACGGTAAAAGCGGTCGTAAACGAGTACGCGCACATGGGACTGCGGCTTATCGAGATAACCAAAGAGCAGCTCCGCGATATTCCCGTACTTATCGACCGTTTAAGCGAAAATCCGCTGAAATTCATCATTTATATCGACGATCTCACTTTCTCCGAGGGCGAAAACTGCTTCGGCGCGCTTAAAGCGGCTCTGGAAGGCTCGGTATCCGCAAGAGCGCGCAATATAGCCATTTACGCTACCAGCAACCGCCGTCATCTCGTTAAGGAAAGCTTTTCCGACCGCGAGGGCGACGACGTTCACCGCAACGATACAATGCAGGAACTGCTGTCCCTTTCGGCAAGATTCGGTCTGCGCGTAAGCTTCAGCCGTCCGGATAAAAAGGATTATACGGCTATCGTGGCTGAACTCGCAAAATCGCACGGTATAGATATGCCGTTTGAGGAATTATCGCTGAAAGCGGAGCAATTCGCGATATCGTCAGGAAACGGACGCTCTCCGCGCACTGCGAAACAATTTATAAACCAATTGGTTATGGAGATGTAAAAATGATTTCACTTGATAAAATTTATCATGCAAAATATATCCTGAAACAGGTTATACGCGAAACCGACGTTATTCATGCGCCCAAGATCAACACTGAATCGAATATTTGGCTTAAAACTGAGAATCTTCAGATAACAGGCTCATTCAAAGTTCGCGGAGCTTATTATAAGATGTCATGCCTTTCCGACGAGGAAAAGGCTAAGGGCGTTATCGCCTGCTCGGCAGGAAATCACGCGCAGGGAGTTGCTCTTGCCGCCGCGCGCAACGGTATAAAATCCGTTATCTGCCTCCCCGACGGCGCGCCTATTTCCAAGGTTGAAGCCACAAAAAGCTACGGCGCGGAGGTCTGCTTGGTAAAGGGCGTTTACGACGACGCTTATGCCGAGGCTCTCCGTCAGCGCGACGAGTACGGCTATACTTTCATCCACCCGTTTGATGATGAAAATGTTATAGCAGGTCAGGGAACTATCGGTCTGGAACTTATCGAGCAGATTCCCGATATGGACGCCGTTATCGTTCCTATCGGCGGAGGCGGACTTATTTCGGGAGTCGCTTTCGCTATCAAAAGCCTGAATCCTAATATCAAGGTTTACGGAGTTCAGGCGGCAGGCGCGCCGAGTATGTTCAATTCCATTCGCGATAATCAGATTGAAACCCTCGAAAGCGTTTCGACTATCGCCGACGGTATCGCTGTAAAAGAGCCGGGCGAGAATACTTTTAAGCTTATTTCGGAATATGTTGACGATATCGTGACCGTTACCGACGACGAAATTTCGGCGGCTATACTCGCTCTTATGGAACAGCAGAAGCTTGTTACGGAGGGCGCGGGAGCAGTTCCCGTAGCGGCTGCAATGTTCAACAAAGTTCCTGTAAAGGGAAAAAAAGTTGTTTGTCTGCTTTCCGGAGGAAATATTGACGTTACAATACTTTCCCGCGTCATAAAGCGCGGTCTGCTTATGACGGGAAGAAACAGCACTCTCAATATCGAGCTGATTGATAAGCCCGGTCAGCTTATGGACGTTTCAAAGATAATTGCCGATCTCGGCGGAAACGTTATTTCCATTCATCATGAGCGCGCAAACGAGGGTTCTGCGGTCAACGGCTGCTATCTGAGAATCGTGCTTGAAACGAGAAATTACGAGCATATCGAACAGATCAAAAACGCATTGAAATCAAACGGATTCAAGATCACAAATGATTAATGGGAGGAATCTAATATGATAAAAATTCACACTGAAAAAGCCCCTGCCGCAGTAGGGCCTTATTCGCAGGCTGTAGTTTCAAATGGAATGGTCTACACAAGCGGTCAGATAGCTATAAATCCATTGACAAATACTGTCGATGCAGCAACTATCGAGGAGCAGACCGAGCAGGTAATGAAGAACCTCGGCGCAGTCCTCAGAACGGCAGGTTCTTCATTTGAAAAGGCAGTCAAGACCACCTGCTTTTTGGCGGATATGAACGATTTCGCCGCTTTCAACGAAATATACGGCAAATATTTTACAGAACTTCCCGCAAGAAGCTGCGTAGCCGTAAAAACGCTGCCCAAGAATGTTCTTGTTGAAGTTGAGGTAATTGCCGAATCAAATTTATAATTAAACTGCACTGCTGTACGAAAATCAATTTTGCTTATGTCATTATTAAGGAGTGCCGACTTCTTGAATTCCTGAATAAGGATGCCGTCCTTAAAGCTCATTTGAATTAGTATTTGTACCCCATGTGGGTACAAATACTAATTAATATTGGGATTCTTAAGGGACTGAGTCCCTTAAGCAGGGGGATTTCAAGGGGGACGGCGTCCCCCTTGATCATGCTGTAAGACATAAATTAATTTTCGATGCAAGCCGCAGAAATGGAGGTTTTTATGACTGTTCGCGAAATGCAGGAGATGATCCTGAAATTAAAAAAAGAAACAAACACAGCAATTCTCACTCACAGCTATCAGGCAAGGGAGATTATCGAGATTGCCGATTTTACGGGTGACAGCTATAAATTAAGCGTGGACGCCGCAAATATCAGCGCCGACAATATTCTTTTCTGCGGCGTGCATTTTATGGCGGAGACCGCTAAGATGCTTTCACCTGAAAAGCACGTTTATCTTGCAAACAAGGGCGCAGGCTGTCCCATGGCGGAACAGATGGACAAGGAAATGATCGCGCAGCTTAAATCTGCCGAACCCGATCGCACCGTTGTCGCTTATATAAATACCACCGCCGCTTTGAAAACCGTATGCGACGTTTGCGTTACATCGTCGAGCGCGCTGAAGATCGTAAAGGCTCTGCCTGCTGAAAAAATCCTCTTTATTCCCGACTGCAATCTCGGCGGCTGGGTCAAAAAGCAAATTCCCGAAAAGGATATCAAGCTTCTTCAGGGGGGCTGCCCAACTCATGCGGCTATCTCCCCAAAAGCTGCTGAAAAAGCCAAAGCTGAACACCCGAACGCGCTTCTTCTCGTTCATCCCGAATGCCGACCCGAAGTTACCGCTCTTGCCGATTATGCAGGCTCTACAAGCGGAATTATGAATTTTGCAAAAAATTCCGACGCTAAGGAATTTATAATCGGCACGGAAAATTCCATCGCCGAGCATTTGCAGTACGAATGCCCCGATAAGAAATTCTACCCGCTAAGCAAAGATCTCGTATGTCATAATATGAAGCTTACCACTCTGCCCGACGTGTACTCTTCCCTGCTTGGAATTTCGGGCGATCCCAACGGAGAAGCCTTCGAGATAATCATGGACGGCGAACTTATCGCTTCCGCAAGAAAATGCATAGACGAAATGCTAAAATACGGCGGCTGAACTTATGATAGAAAAATTATATAACACAGGCGATCTTTCCGACGCGGAACTAAAATCGCTTATCACTTCCGAGGACGACGGCGTATCGGAGAAGCTCGCTTTATATGCCGATAAAGTCCGCAATCAGCATTACGGGAAAAAAGTTTTCCTTCGCGGTCTTATCGAGATCTCATCATATTGTAAAAACGACTGTCTCTACTGCGGAATCAGGCGCGGCAATAAAAATGCGCAGCGATGCAGAATGAGCGCGGAACAGATTCTCGAAGCGGCTGATATCGGCTATAAACTGGGATTTCGCACATTCGTTATGCAGGGCGGCGAGGATGCTTATTATACCGACGATCTTATGTGTGATATCATTGTCGAGATCAAGAATCGCTATCCCGATTGCGCCGTGACCCTTTCTCTCGGCGAACGTACCTATAAAAGCTATAAAAAACTTCGCGATGCGGGCGCGGATCGTTATCTCCTGCGCCACGAGTCCGCCGACTGCCAATTGTACAAAAAGCTGCACCCTGCGGAAATGACTCTTGACAACCGCGTGAAATGCCTGTATAATTTAAGAGAGCTTGGTTATCAGGTCGGCGCAGGTTTTATGGTCGGCGCGCCTTTTCAGACAGTCGAAAATATTATCGCCGATCTGAGATTTTTGCAGGAACTCCGTCCGCAAATGATAGGCATAGGTCCTTTCATTCCGCATCACGGCACTCCGTTTGCCAACGAAAAGGGCGGTACGGCGGAGCTTACTCTGCGGCTGCTGGGAATCATTCGGCTGATGTTTCCGAAAGTTCTCCTGCCTGCTACAACGGCTCTCGCGACGATTTCGGAAAACGGCAGGATAAAAGGTCTGCAAACGGGCTGCAACGTAATAATGCCCAATATTTCTCCGAAAGATATGCGCGATAAATACGAACTTTACAACAACAAGCTTTCCTCCGGTTCGGAAGCCGCGGAAGGTCTTGAAAATCTGAAAAAGGAAGTTGAATCCGCAGGCTATTTCATCTCCGACGAACGCGGCGACGCAGCGGTTTGATTCGCGGATTTATCTAAAGGAGCTTTTATGAGAGTACGTTTTCATTTGCCCGATTTCGCCGGGCGTTTCAAATTAAATCTTATGTTCGCAGAAATGCTGAAAAACCGCCCCGAATTTTTCCGGGAGGGCGTTGAGATAGCGTCGTTTTACGGCGTGTTTCCGCCTGCAATGTGGAACGGCGGCAGAACGCAGGGCGGAGTTTGCGACCGTCCGTTCATCAAACAGGTCATCAAGGCGTTTAACGACCGCGGTATCCCTCTGCGCTTCACTTTTACAAATCCTGCGCTGGAAAAAAAGCACCTGAGCGACCCTTTCTGCAATATGATACTGACGCTTGCCGACAACGGTCTCAACGAAGCTATCGTTATGTCGCCGCTGCTTGAAAATTATATCAGAAATAATTTTCCGAAATATAAGCTTACAAGTTCTACCTGCAAGAGGATAACCGATCCCGAAAAATTAAAGGATGAACTTGAAAAGGATTACAGCATAGTTGTTGTGGACTATGATTTTAATAATAATTTTGAAGTTCTTGAAAAACTACCACGAAAAGCCGACTGCGAACTTCTGGTCAACGCCTGCTGCGAACCGAATTGTCCGCGCCGTGCCGCCCATTATCGCTCTATCGGCGAACAGCAGATCGCCTATAACGAGCATATCAAAAAATATCCGAATCTGCCGTTCGATCATTCGAAATATGATCCTGAACATTTCCGCGACTGTCCATATTCCCAGCGCGGCATATTCGAGATAAGAAATCTGCGCACCCATATTTCTCCCGACGATATATGGGAAAAATACGTGCCTATGGGTTTTGAGCAGTTCAAAATTGAAGGACGTACGTCAAGCCATCTGAATATTATAGAAACATATATGTATTATATGGCAAAGCCCGAATGCCGTGATGAAGCGCGCTTTACACTGCTGAAAGCCCTTGAAAACACAAACGCGCTAAAATTTAACTGATCGTATTCGGATAATGAACGGAGGAAACGCTATTGTTTGATTTTATTAAAACTGCCAAAAGAGATATAGCCCTGATAAGGGAAAGCGACCCCGCCGCAAGAAATGCGGTAGAGATACTTCTGACTTATCCCACTCTGAAAGCTATCCGTTGTTATCGTATGGCGCACTGGTTCTACAAGCGTAAAAAATATACTGCGGCGCGTATTATTTCGCAATGGGCAAGAAAGCAGACGGGCATCGAGATACACCCCGGCGCAACTATCGGCAAGAGACTTTTTATAGATCACGGAATGGGCGTGGTTATCGGCGAAACGGCTGTAATAGGCGACAATTGCCTGCTGTATCAGGGCGTTACGCTGGGCGGTACTGGTAAGGATAAAGGCAAGCGCCACCCAACTCTCGGCAATAACGTTCTCGTGGGAGCGGGAGCGAAAGTTCTCGGACCGTTCAAGGTAGGCAATAACGTCAAGATCGCCGCGAATGCCGTGGTTCTCAACGCTATCCCCGATAACTGCACCGCTGTGGGAGTTCCTGCGCATATCGTAAAAATGAACGGCAAACGAGTTCATAAAGTTACTTCCGATATAGATCAGGTGCATATTCCCGACCCTGTTTCTCTGGAATTATGTCATCTTCAGGCGCAGGTGGACAGTCTGAAAAAGGAAATTGCAAGTTTGAGATCGCAAGGCAAAAATGTATAATGAAAGGATATTTTATATGCAGCTATATAATTCTCTGACGCGTAAAAAAGAAGAATTCATTCCGCGCGAGGCAGGTAAGGCGAGTATGTACACCTGCGGTCCGACCGTGTATCATTACGCTCATATAGGCAATCTGCGCAGCTATATTATGGAGGATATTCTCGAAAAATATCTGCGCTTTACAGGACTTGACGTTAAGCGTGTCATGAATATCACCGACGTCGGTCATCTTACAAGCGACGGAGATACGGGCGACGATAAGATGTTGAAAGGCGCAAAGCGCGAGCATAAAACAGTTATGGAGATCGCAAAATTCTACACTGACGCATTCTTCAACGACTGCAAAAAGCTTAACATAAAAACTCCCGACGTCGTAGTTCCCGCAACGACATATATTGACGAATTCATACGCGTTATCAAAGTTCTTATGGAAAAAGGCTATGCTTATGAAGCAGGAGGAAATATTTACTTCGATACTTCAAAACTCGATAAATATTATGTATTCAACGATTTCAAGGAAGAAGATCTTGCCGTAGGAGTCCGCGAGGGCGTTGAAGAGGACGACAATAAGCGCAATAAAGCCGACTTCGTATTATGGTTCACGAAATCAAAATTTGACGATCAGGAACTTAAATGGGATTCTCCGTGGGGCGTAGGCTATCCCGGCTGGCACATCGAATGCTCATGCATCAGCATGAAAAATCTCGGCGAATATCTCGATATCCACTGCGGCGGAATCGACAACGCTTTTCCGCATCATACGAACGAGATCGCCCAGAGCGAAGCTTATCTCGGTCATAAATGGTGCAATTACTGGTTTCATGTGCTGCATCTCAACACGAACAGCGGCAAAATGAGCAAGTCCAGCGGCGAATTCCTGACAGTATCGCTTCTGGAGGAAAAGGGCTATATCCCTGTTATTTACAGATTCTTCTGCCTTCAGTCCCATTACAGAAAATCGCTTGTTTTCTCATGGGAAAATATGGAGAACTCAAAGACTACTTACAACAAGCTTATTGCAAAAATCAAGCCCCTTATTTCAGATTCTTACGAGCCGCTCGATAAGGACGAATACGACAGACTTATGGCGGAATTCAACGACGCTCTCGGAAACGATCTTAACACAGCGTTGGCGATCACGGCGATCTACGACGTGCTGAAATCCAAAGCAAATAATTTTACAAAGCTGGCTCTTCTGGAGGAATTCGATAAGGTGCTCGGTCTTGATCTTATTGAGAATGCAAAGAAAATCATTGAAGCGCCTGTTGAAGCTATCCCGGATGAGGTTCTGGAATTGGCTGAACAGCGCAAAGCGGCGCGCAAGGAGAAGAATTTTGCTCTTGCTGACGAGCTTCGCGATAAAATCGCGGCTCTTGGCTATGAAGTCAAGGAAACTCGTCAGGGTACGGAAATAAATAAATTATAAATACAAAATGCCCCCTGAAATTCAGGGGGCTGAAATTTTTTATTCTAAATTATCGATAACGCCTGCGTCAAGCTTCTGTATTTCAAGAGCGTCAAGAGCAGTTACGCCGTCAAGGTTTCCGCTTACGTCCGCGTTATATCTGGCCTGCGCAGATAAGCCGTATTCGTCGGCATTTGTAAGAGACTGCAATATAAGAGTTGCGTCGGCTATAGTTGTATAACCGTCGCAGTTTGCGTCGCCGGGAACGGAGTTGTAGATGTCTATGCTTGAATCCGAAACATTTAAAGACTCAGGGCTTAAAAATGTGCCATAGCAAATATTCTCGCCATAATCCTCATTGATCTTTGCTGCAAACTCCATAACCTCTTCGACTGAAGCGTTTTCATTTGGCGGAATAAACTGAATAAGTCGATTGCCGTATTCTTCTTCTGTAATTTTTACTTCATAATCAAGCGCGTTTTCTTTAACATAATTTTCTAAAGCAGAAAATCTCTCAGTCTCAGAAGGCGTCAAAATGTAAGAAGTCAACGGATAGTCCATGTACCAGGCATCCAAATAATGTATTTGGTTTCGGTTAACGTATTTAAAGCCAGATATCAGATTCTTCTCTTTGAGAATCTTACAGATGTTTTTAGCGTCGTTAATTCGAACGCTGTATTCCGGGTCGCCAAGCATTCCTTGACCGTATGCGTATATTTCATGTTCGTAGTCCTCTCCACCTAAACCGCTCAAAAATCTTTGTCCAGTAGTGTATTTCAAATCAGTTTCGTTATCATAACAATAATTCCTGACTACACTTTGAACGTCATCTATAGAAACTCCGTCTGCAAGATTATAAACAACGATTGAACTAAGCTGATTTGTGGAAATCATACGCGTGCCATCTTCATTGCTGTAAAACCTGTCATTTTCCCCGAAGTTTTTAAAGTAACTTTTCGCAATATCCGTATTAATAGGGCTGTAACCATCTAAAACATCCTGATATTCGTCTGAATCCGAATCATAAATAAAGATAGCAGCGTTTGAAGAAAGGGCAGCCATGGCGGTAAGGGTAAGAGAGAGAGCCATTAGTGTTGAAATCAACTTTTTCATAATAAAGCCTCCTATTGATTAATTAAGATATTGATTGCGATTGTAGAATGTGAGTAATTCGGGAGTTACTCTAACACCAGAATTTCCATTATGTGTATGAATACCTACAACAGTCTTATACTCATGCCATAAATTATCACTGCCTACAAATCCTTCTTCTACATAAACAGGACCGCCGCTGTCGCCGCCAGCCGTATCGGTATTATAACTAAAACGAAAATCTGTGAAATTATTTTGAACATTGCCGATAGCTTTAAATCTCAAACCATACACAGAATTATCATATCCATTCGGATACTGACTGGGAAATCCAGCAACAATCACCTGATTACTGGTATTGCTAAGATAATCATTCTTAGCAACCCCGAAAAAAAACATTCCATATTCACTTAAATCAATTGACGGAACATACAGCAAAGCATAATCATGTTTCATTCTAGTAGCACTATTAGTTGTGAAATAATTGGTTGGGACGTGTACCGATTCTGCATGAAAGCTGTCAATAATAATATTATTCTCATCAATAATATCAATAATATTATCTCTGAAAGTTCCAGTATTATAATTAGAAACACAATGCGCAGCAGTCGCAATAATGTGTTCACCCACGATAAATCCAGTACCATAATTGCGCAAACTTACAACAGCAGTATCATAATCTCTGATCATGGTGTTATCTCCGATAATGCCCATAGGCATACAATCGGAATCAAACGACATCATATTACTGGAAGGCGGTCTTTTTACCGTATAAGTAGTGTACGAAGTTGAACTGGAACTGCTGTAGCTATGCTTACGATAGACGCGTTCCTCCATATTCTTGAGCGTTGTAGTGTCGTAATTAGCAGGAGCGTCGGCGAGAAGCGGCTTATCCTTATTCGTTAAATAGCTAAGAATTTTATCCGAATCCATTTGGCTAACAACGCCGTTCATGTCAACATCCATGGAATTCAAATTGTACGAGGGGAATAAGCCGGCAAGAAATTTCTGAATGTACAAAGAGTCATTTGCAGTTACTCCGTCGTTTCCGCTGGGATCAATATAAGCTGCATTTGCGACTAACGACGTAGCTGCAACACAAACCGCCGCAAATTCAGCTATGGCTGAAATTAATTTCTTCATGCAGAACCACCCTTTCTTTATTTATATACACATTATACCACATATAGAACTGTATGTCAATAGTTATTTTTGCCAAAATTTAACAATGGTTTTTATTGAACGCTACAATTATCGAATTGGTTGGCTATTGACAAATCGCACGATTTGTGATATAATTTAATAAATTATAATTTGAAATGAGGTTTATAAATGGGTACTTATTCATCTTCAGCGGATTCGTTTACCATAGCTCTCTTAATTGTGCTGGTCATTTATGGCATTGTTTTTCTGATTGCTCTTGCATTCGGGATCGTAACCCTTATAGCGCACTGGAAACTCTTTGAAAAAGCAGGAGAACCGGGCTGGAAAGCTATCATTCCGTATTATAATACATTTAAACTCGCCCAGATCGCCACGGGAAGCAATCTCGTCGGCTGGCTTCTGATCGGGTTGTCAGCGGGTTATCTCGTGCTTAGCGTGGGAATGCAGATCGCTATGGCTTTTCTCGATTCCGACAACACGTCATTCATGATATTTATGCTCTTCTTCTATCTGGCTACCATTGTAATGAGCCTTGGCGTTGCAGGTCTAAGTGGATATACTCACTTTATGCTGGGAAAATCTTTCGGAAAGCCGACCGTCTGGAACGTTCTGATGATTTTCTTCTCGCCTTTCCTGACTATCGCCATGGGATTTGATAAAAATCTTACATATGTCGGTCCTAAGGGCGAACCGGTAAACAATCCTTATTACGGCTATTGACAAATCGCGCGATTTGCGATATAATTAAATATCATGATAAAATTGAAAGAGGTAGTAAAAAATGCTTAAAAATTCAGATAAGATCATGGATAAAATCGTCGATCTGTGTAAATCCAAAGGCTTCGTTTATCCCGGTTCGGAGATTTACGGCGGTCTCGCAAATACTTGGGATTACGGTCCTCTCGGCGTTGAGCTGAAAAATAATATCAAAAAGGCTTGGCTGAAAAAATTCGTGCAGGAAAACAAGTATAATGTCGGTCTTGATTCCGCTATCCTCATGAATCCCCAGACTTGGGTTGCTTCCGGTCATATCGGCGGATTTTCCGACCCTCTTATGGACTGTAAGGAATGTAAAACCCGTCACCGCGCCGATAATCTTATCGAGGATTTCGACGGCACAAATGTTGCAGGCTGGTCAAATGAGCAGATGACGGCGTATATCAACGAGAAAAATATTGTTTGCCCCAACTGCGGAAAGCGCAATTTTACCGATATTCGCCAGTTCAACCTGATGTTCAAGACTTTTCAGGGCGTTACAGAAAACAGTAAATCCGAACTTTATCTCCGTCCCGAAACCGCTCAGGGTATCTTTGTAAATTTCGCAAATATCCAGCGTACTACCCGTAAAAAAGTGCCTTTCGGCGTTGCGCAGGTTGGAAAATCGTTCAGAAATGAGATCACTCCCGGAAACTTCATTTTCCGTGTTCGCGAATTCGAGCAGATGGAACTCGAATTTTTCTGCAAGCCCGGTACGGATCTTGAATGGTTCAGCTATTGGCGCGGATTCTGTAAGGATTTCCTGCTTACTCTCGGTCTGAAAGAAGAAAATATCAGACTCCGCGACCACGATCCCGAGGAACTCTGCTTCTATTCAAAGGCTACCACTGATTTTGAGTATCTTTTCCCGTTCGGCTGGGGCGAACTCTGGGGCGTTGCCGACCGTACCGACTACGATCTTACTCAGCACATCAACACCAGCGGAAAGTCCCTCGAATATTTCGATCCTGAAACTAACGAGAAGTATATACCCTACGTTATCGAGCCTTCTCTCGGCGTTGAGAGACTTTTCCTCTCCATTGTCACGGAAGCTTACGACGAGGAAGAACTTGTTTCCACAGACAAGAACGGCAACGAGAAGAAGGAAATCCGAACGGTTATGCATTTCCACCCTGCTCTTGCGCCGTTTAAATGTGCAGTGCTGCCCCTCGTTAAGAAGCTTACTCCCAAGGCGGAGGAGATTTACGATATGCTCTCCAAGAAATTCATGTGCGATTTTGACGAATCGGGCTCTATCGGCAAGAGATACCGCCGCGAGGATGAGATCGGTACGCCGTTCTGCATTACTGTTGATTTCGATACTATCGAAAAGGACAACTGCGTAACTGTACGCGACCGTGATACAATGCAGCAGGAGCGCGTTGCAATTGACGATCTCGTGAAATTCCTTGAAGAAAAAACATCAATATAAATAAATGAGGTAAAAATTATGAAATTCAGCGAACTTTTAGAAATGCTCCGCAAAATGGCGTCAGGAATGACTTCCGCAAATACGGAAGATCTTGCGATAAACTTCCGCATGACCGACGTTTCCGCACCCGATATCGACAACGACGATCAGAAACGCGAACCCGGAATTTTCTACATCTCCATCAAGAACGGAAGCGCCGAGATAATGCCCTATCGCTACAACGATACCGACTGCACTATCTCCATGAAGCAGGACAACTTTATCAAGCTTATAAACGGCAAGCTTGACGCCGTCGCCGCGTTTACTTTCGGCAAACTCAAGGTTGACGGAAGCATTGATCTGGCGCTCAAATTCGCCAATATCATCAAGAATGCAAAATAAGAATTTGTGAGTTATGGGAATCCGCAAAATGCTGCGGATTCCTTTTTTGTTGCGTGAGAATTGCAAATTCGTAAAATGCAACTAATTTTAACATTGATGTTATTTTTGATTGGTTGACGTAACATTTTTCTTATGATATAATAATAATCAAGAAAATTTCAAGGAGAAAAAACATGGCAGTACAATTCAGCAGATTGAAGATGTTCCGCAAGCAGAGCGGATTTACTCAAGAGGAAATAGCCGAAAAACTGGGGGTTTCACGTCAGGCGGTTGCAAAATGGGAAAAAGGCGAAACGCTGCCCGATATTGAAAGCTGCATTCAGCTTTCCGATATTTACGGCACAACTGTCGATCTTCTCGTTCGAAGCGTCGGAGAAGAGGAACAGACTGGCGACGGCAAGCATATTTTCGGCTGCGTGAAACTCAACGGCAAGGGACAAATCACGCTTCCTGCAAATTGCCGCAGCGTTTTCGGACTGAAAGAGGGCGATAATATTCTTATTCTCGGAGATGAAGAAAAAGGAATCGCACTTGTGAATCTTGGCGGTATTCCGGGAAATATTTCCCCGAAAAACAGTGAGGAAAAATAATTATGAAAGCAGTTGAAGTTAAAAATCTGACAAAAAAATTTAAAGAGAAAACCGCTGTTGACGGTATTTCGTTTTCGGTTGAGAAGGGCGAGCTTTTCGCGCTTCTTGGCGTAAACGGCGCAGGCAAAACCACCACTATCCATATGCTTTCCTGCCTTTCAGCTCCGACGGGCGGCTCGGCAATGATAAACGGCAAAAACTGCGTTTCCGAAAGCGATTCCGTAAAACCGCTTATTGGAATTTCTCCGCAGGATACTTCGGTTGCGGAAAATCTTACCGTTCGCGAAAATCTTGAATTTACCGCCGCTATATACGGATTCGACAGGAATAAGATAAAATCCCGCACGGCTGAAATGATTGGCATATTCAACATGAATGATGTGGAAAATTCGCGCGCAAAAACTCTTTCGGGCGGCTGGAAACGCAAACTTTCCATTGCAATGGCGCTGATAAGCGAGCCAAAAATTCTCTTTCTGGACGAACCTACTCTTGGACTCGACGTGCTGGCGCGCCGCGAATTGTGGAAAGCTATCGAATCCCTCAAAGGCAGGATAACCGTAATTCTTACGACCCACAATATGGAAGAAGCGGAGCGGCTTTCGGATAAGATCGCAATCATGATCGACGGAAAAATCGCCGCTATTGGCTCGCTTGCGGAGATCGAAAAAATCGCGGGCAAGTCCGGACTTGAAAACGCCTTCGTTGAGATCGCCGAAAGGAGCGCACGAAATGCATAAGATCAAAGCCTTTTCTTCGCGTAATATCAAGGAAATTGCGCGCGATCCGTTAAGTTATATTTTTTGCCTCGGCTTCCCCATCATAATGCTCATCGTCATGACCATCGTCAATGAAAGCATTCCGAAAGAAGCGGGTATGACGATTTTCAGAATTGATAATTTAGCAGGCGGAATCGCGATTTTCGGACAGACTTTTACGATGCTCTTCACCGCCATGACAGTTGCCAAAGACCGCAGCGGCGCATTTCTTGTGCGATTGTACGCGTCGCCAATGAAATCTTCGGATTTTATATGCGGGTATATTTTGCCTATGGCAATCATTTCTATAGTGCAAAGTATTGCCGCTTATATAGTTTCTTTCATTATTTCGTGGATTACAGCAGCCGATGTGTCCCCTGTCGGACTTCTTCTTTCTATCGCTGCGGTTATCCCCTCTTCTCTCATGTTTATCGGATTCGGGCTGCTTTTCGGCACTCTATTCAACGAAAAAGCCGCTCCGGGAATGTGTTCGATAATCATTTCCCTTGGTTCGTTTTTAGGCGGAATTTGGTTCGACGCAGAAGGCACAAGAGGCGTTATTCTGAAAATCTGCCGCTGTCTCCCCTTTTATTACTGCACAAAAACCGCAAGATCGGCAATCTCGCTTGATTTCGGAATCGATAATTTTATTATGCCTATGATCATCGTAACGGTATGTGCTGCCGCAATAATATTTATTTCGTCACTTGTATTCAGATCGAGAATGAAAGCTGATTTGTCATAAGATTTACTACCGTACTCAATTTAATTTGAGTATGGTATTTTTTTATTTTGTCACAAATTGCGGTGCGAAAAACGTTATAATATATGAGACGTCTCAAACAGAGGTGATAAGATGACAAAAGAAGAATCGGCAAAATTGAAAAGGCTTTTTGAGATCTACGAGCAGCCTATGTACAGAATCGCGTTTGCAGTCCTGAAAGATTCAGCGGCGGCAGAGGACGCTGTTTCCGATGCTTTTATGCGGATAATTCCCAAGATAGGTAAAATAGGCGAGCCGGATTCTCCGAAAACCAAGAGCTATATTATTAAAGCACTTAAAAATACCGCTATCGACATTTACAGGCGGAAAATTCGCTTCAGCAGCTATTTTATGAACGCGGAAGAAGAATTAGATAAAATTCCCGATACTTCGGACAATTACGACGACATAAATTTGAGCGATAAAACGGAGAGAATGCTGGATTCTCTCGGAAAAACAGACAGGCAGATAATTCTTTTAAGATGTTCGGAGGAAATGACATGGCGCGAAGTTGCCGATTCTCTGAAAATGACAGAATCAAACGTACGCAAAAGATACGAAAGAGCAAGAAAAAAATTGCTTAAAGGAGGAGATTTTTCATGAAAAAAGGCTTTCCCAATAATCAGGAATGGAATAAAATTGTTGAGGAATCATTTTCCTCCGATGACAAACATGATTTTTCCGCGCATTATGAACTGCGGAAAGATCAAATGCAAAGGGGTATTATAATGACAAAAAATACTGACAGAAAAAGAACGAAGATCGTCGCCGCCGTTATCGCTTCCGCGGCTGCAATAGCCTTGATACCGACTTCCGTTTACGCTTACAACCGCGTCTCGGCTAATATTTCCAAGACCGCTGATTATCAAAACACCGTCAGCATAAGCACTCCCGAACCGATTTCCGAGCCGACAGCCGATGAAGGCGAAAAAAAGTTTATGTATTATCGCTTTAACTGGCTTCCCGAAGGATATGTCAAAGAGGACGTCATAATCGAATCCGCCGCCGATTACGATGCTATCGTCAATCCTCCCTATATTAACACGGAGACGAACGGCAAGATCAGCGTTCAGTTCTACGACCTTCCGAAAGGTACGGATATAAGCATCGATCTGCCGTTTTCGGAAAATTGCGAAACCTACGAAAGCGGAGATAAAACGGCGATGATAAATTACAGCACGCAAAATATTTATGATATGACGATACGTCACGACAACAGCGGTCAGCCCGGTTTCAGCAGAAATATTTTCGTGACGTTCGGGGAAACCTCTTATCTCGTTGAAATTACCATAAGCGACGATATCAGCGATGACGATCTGCGAACGTTGATAGACAACATGGAACTTATTCCGACCGAGGAAAAAATGTACGGAGACTATATTCCGTTCCTTGACCCTGATAACAGTTCGTCATCCAATTATGAGGAAAATATACAGGATGCTATAAATATGAATATTGTCAACGTCGGCGACACTGTATATTATGACAATGAAGAGTATTTCGGCGGATTTTCGTTTACGCTCAATTCCGCGGAATTCATAGATAACTTCGACGGTATAAATACCGACGCCTGCGGAAATTATGTGGATTACAGCCCCTATATGGACGAAAACGGCAATATTGTTGAGAATATCCGCCGCGTGATAGAATTTGGCAACGGAGTTGATTCTGATAACAAAATACTTTCCGAGGAAAGTATCCCTATGCACATTCTGAAAATGAAAGCGACGTTTACCAATACCCGTGATGAAGAAAACGAGATAGGTATCGACCCCACAATGTTTGCGATCCAGGACGGCAAGCCTGTCAATTATGCGCTTGTGAATTACAATGGGCAGCGATATATTGATTCCGTTTCGGGTATTGCGGGTTCAATGGATTTCTTCTCCATGGATACCGCTCCTGAAAAGAAAGGCAGCAAAAATGCGGTTCTTTTAGCTCCCGGAGAATCCGCCGAAGTTCAGCTTGCATTCTGGGTTCCCGACGATCTGAAAGACGAGATATATTTTATGCAGCGTCTCGGCAACGAATATGACAAAGAGATAAACAAGGGGTCTCCTGTTTTTGATTTAAGAGAGAGTACGATAGGTTAAGTCGAAACTGAAAGTGTGTTAATGCCTCCAATTCTCATAAGTCTGTATCAATTATTCCTGATTGGTACAGACTTTTATTGTTATAGTGAAATGTTATCATACATATTGACTTTTTTATAAAAATTGTATATAATTAGTATTATAGGAGTATATTTTGGCGATTGTCGCTAAAGGAGAGTATTTATGGCAGTTAATGAACTGATTTCTATAATTGAAAAGCAGATAGAACAGCCTCTATGGGGAAACTGGTATATAAAAGAACGAATCGGCGGCGGAGCGTTCAGCGCCGTATATCGTGTTGAAGCAAAACGAATGAACCGCACGGACGTTTCCGCGCTGAAAATAGAACCTATCACAGCTTCGAATACATTATTTACCGATGAAAAAAGAAAACGCTCGTTTATCGAAGAACGCAAAAAATATATAGACGCCGAATCTTCGATAATGTATAACCTGAAAGGCTGCCCGAATATAGTTGCATACGAAGAGGAGGATCTGAAAGAATTTTACATAGACGGCAAATTTGAAGGCTATTATTTTTTGATACGCATGGAGCTGCTTACCTGCCTTTCCGACGTTATTCGTTCAGGCAAAATGGATTTTTCGGAAAAACATATCCTCGAACTCGCAAAACAAATAGGGCGCGGAATCAAAGCCGCTCACGATATAAAGGTTATCCACCGCGATATAAAACTTGATAATTTCTTTATTTCCGACGACGGAACTTATAAGTTAGGCGATTTCAACGTCGCCAAACAATCCGACAGGGCAAATACTTTTGCAGGCACTTTCGGCTATCTTGCCCCCGAAATTTACCGCGCAAAAGCAGGCGCTGCAAGCGGTTATACAAGACAGGCTGATATTTATTCCTTCGGCATATGCCTTTATCAGCTTATGAACGATCTCTGCTTTCCGCTGGAAAAGCATATGACGCAGGAAGAAGCTTTCGACAGGCGAATGCGCGGGGAACGTCTGGTCAAGCCCGTACACGCTTCTCCCGGATTTTCGCGTATAATTCTGAAAGCCTGCGCTTATGATACAAGAGAACGCTACCATACCATGAACGAAATGCTTGTGGATATTGAAAATTACGAGATCTGGAGCAATCGGCAGAATATTAATAATTTTGCCAAAGAAAAAACAAAAAATCAGCAAAAAACTGCTGCAAACCAAATTATCAGCAAACCAAATGACAAAATTTCAGGACGCGGCGGCAGAATTCAAAATAAGGCAAATAATAACAATAGAATGCGGAATTCCGCGGCTTTTTATCCTCCTGATACAAAGAAAAGCGCAATTCCGGCAAATCCCGACGCTAAACGCAGGACAGCTATAATAGTGCTGCTGCTTTGTTTGCTGTTTATAGTTTTGATATCAATGATATGTATTATTGCATTTTTATAACATGGAGGAAATATGACAGATTCAGTAAAAAAAATCGACTGCATCAAAGTTTCTGCCGTTTCAGATGCGGGTAAAATACGCAGTAAAAATGAAGATAACTGCCTGCTGGACGATCGCGGTATACGTTTTGCCGAAAAGTGCTGCGATATTTTTGAACTTAACAATAATAAACGGCGGATTTTAGCTGTTTGCGACGGAATGGGCGGCGAGGCTTACGGCGATATCGCGTCAGAAATAGCGGTAACGTCATTTTCTGAATTTATCCCCGATCTCCGCAGAGTTTCTCCTGATAAGCTTCATGATATCATAAATTTATGCGCGTCCGAGATAAACAACCGCATCTGCGATATGGCTGAAGAAAAACACGTCGGAAAAAGCGGCAGTACTCTTGCTATGGTCTGCATCGACGGTGAAAAAGTGAGAGCGTTCAATATCGGCGACAGCAGGATCTATTTTTATAAAAACGGCAAATTAAGTCAAATTACGGAAGATCAGACTATTGCAATGCGCAAGCTGAAAGCCGGTATCTATACGCCCGAAGAAGCCAAAAACAGTCCTGACGCACATGGTCTTACTTCTTATCTTGGCTCTGATGTTCGCAGGATAGGGCTAAAGTCTCTTGCTTATTCCGAATTCAACGCTCGCGGCGGAAAAGTTCTGATATGCAGCGATGGGCTTACAGATATGTGCAGCGATGAACTTATTGCAGAAATTCTGGGAAGAAATCCTGAAAATATGGCGGGCGTGCTTGTGCAGAACGCTTTGAATAACGGCGGCGAAGATAATATCACCTGTATAGTAATAAATTTTTAAACAAAAAACGCCTCCATAATCGGAGACGTTTTTTAATTAATATTATTATTTTGCAGGAACCCAAACTATATTTGATGTATTAAATACCGACTGCTCTTCAGGGAATAATAATTTGTCCTCTTTTGCGTAGTGATAAAGGGTAACGCGGTAATAATAACCGCCCTGAACGTCAACGCCATACTTTGACAGCGACTTGTAGTCCGTGTCGTTGGAGATCTTATCGCCAGCCGTGGTTTCGTAAGTCCAGTTCACCTTGTCCGAGCTTCTGTCGATCTTAATGAACTTGAAGCCGATCTTTGCCATTTTGCCAGTTCCTCTTGTTGCACCGGTAATATACAATTTTTTCGTTCCTGCCGAACAGGAAAGCGTGTATGTTGAGATCAGACCTGCTGCCCTTGCAACGCTTTCAGTTTCATCAGCGATTACAGTAACCGGAACAGTTTCATCAGCGGCGATCGCATTGCTCTGAGCAGGAATCATAAAGACCATAGCGCAGGCAAGCAGTGCAGAAAGTTTTTTGAATTTCATAATTTTTTCTCCTTTTGACTTATAAGAACCTATATTCATATGCTTAGTGCGCGGATTTTAGAGCATAACTTTGTCCGTGATTCATTAATGACAAAATTTGCAGAACTGACGTGCGCTATATCTTATGAAGAGAAGTTCTAAATATTTCCCTAAACATTCCCTATATATATTAATGCCCGAAATATGCCAAAATTCCCTGCTTAAAAATTTAAGTTTGTATAATTAAACAAAATTCAACGGCAAAAACATTACAATTTCGCCAAAATTCTCAACAAGTTTATCATTTAAATTCAGTCAATGAGTAATTTCAGAGGTTTTAAAGTAAATCTGTTTATTGACAACAACTGTAATAAATGCTATAATTATAATGAAAAAATATGCGCGATGCGCCAAAGGAGTAAAAATTATGAGTGGAAATATTAACAGTTACGAGTCGCCGTTCTGCACGAGATATGCGAGCGAAGAAATGCAGTACATTTTTTCAGCGGATAAAAAATTCACAACATGGAGAAAACTCTGGGTGGCGCTTGCACGTGCCGAAATGAAGCTTGGTCTGCCTGTTACCGAAGCGCAGGTGAAGCAGCTTGAGGAGCATATCAGCGATATCGACTACGACGTTGCAGCCGAGCGTGAAAAGCAGGTTCGTCATGACGTAATGGCGCACGTTTATACTTATGGTCAGGTTTGTCCCGACGCTGAGGGAATTATCCATCTTGGCGCAACTTCCTGCTATGTTGGCGACAATACCGATATCATCATCATGCGCGACGCTCTTCATGTAGTTCGCCGCAAGCTTATCAACGTTATGAATAATCTTGCGAAATTCGCAAATGAATACAAAGCGATGCCTTGCCTTGCTTATACGCATCTCCAGCCGGCTCAGCTTACAACGGTCGGCAAGCGCGCAACTCTCTGGCTCAACGAACTTCTCATGGATTTCGAAGATCTGGAGCATAGAATAGATTCATTAAAGCTGCTCGGCTCAAAGGGTACGACAGGTACGCAGGCTTCGTTCATGGAGCTTTTCGAGGGCGATACGGCTAAGATAAAGGAACTCGAAAAAATGATCGCGGAGGAAATGGGCTTCGACAGCGTAGTTCCCGTTTCAGGTCAGACATATTCGAGAAAAATAGATTCTCAGGTGCTTTCCGTTCTCAGCGGCATCGCGCAGTCATGCAGCAAATTCTCAAACGATATGAGAATTCTCCAGTCGTTCAAGGAAATGGAAGAGCCGCGCGAAAAGAGCCAGATCGGTTCATCCGCAATGGCTTACAAGCGCAATCCCATGCGATGTGAGAGAATTACTTCGCTTGCAAGATATGTGATGATAGACAGCCTCAACCCCGCATTTACGGCAGGTACGCAGTGGTTCGAGCGCACCCTCGACGACTCCGCAAACAAGCGTATTTCGGTTGCGGAAGCGTTCCTCGGAGTTGACGCTATCCTCAATATCATGATGAACGTTACGGACGGCATGGTAGTTTATCCCGAGATTATCCGCCGCCGCGTAATGGCTGAACTCCCCTTTATGGCTACGGAAAATATCATGATGGACGCCGCAAAGAAAGGCGCGAGCCGTCAGGAACTTCACGAAAGAATCCGCGAATATTCCATGACTGCCGCTATGGAAGTAAAACAGTACGGCAGAGATAATAACCTTTGCGAGCTTATTGTTAACGACCCGCTGTTTATGGTCACAAAGGAGGAACTCGACGCCGTTCTCAAGCCCGAAAATTATACCGGAAGAAGCGAAGAGCAGGTCGACGAGTATCTTGCAGACTTCATTGATCCTATTCTGGAGGCGAACAAAGATATTCTCGGCGAGAACTTTGAAATGAAGAACTAAATGAAAAAAGTATTAAAAATATCGGGAATTATCGTCGGCTCTCTGGCTGTCCTTGTACTTTTGGCTGAGGTTTTCGGAACGCAGCTTGCGGCTAAAATATACGTTGACAAGAAGTATAAGCATAGCAACTGCACTTTGAGCGAATTTCCGTATGATGAGGTGAAAACTCCTGAAAATTGGAAAACTATCGAATGCGAGGGAATGACGCTGAAAGTTCCCGATGAAATTCATCAGCTTTATAAAGACGGCGACCGCGAAGTAAAGAAAAGATTATTTGCGGACGCTGACGAAAATCCCGATACGGCGGTCATGTTTGTCGAGCCGTACGAAATGGAATTCACGGAACTGTTTGAAGGCGAATCAACTTATTTTGACAGATCTGATATCGAAAAGGCAATGAAAAGCGCAGGATATGAATATCCGAAAAATATGTATGAATTTTATGACTTCATATATAATATTACGCCGAAAGATTTCGGCATCGTCAAGCATGGCGAATCGCCTATGTTTATGATATCAGTTGCCGATAGCAAAGATACGCTCTACGGCGCAATGACGGCTGGCAAACATCTTTCCGACTCGGACGTATGCGGTGAAGTTTTTTCGTTTGAAACGGAAAATGCGGTTGGATTTTTCAACTTATACGGCGTTCCGAGTGATAAAAACAAAAACAAATATTCATATCTTGTCGAGCTTTATGACAAAGATAATCTGAATAAATCAAATTCCGTTATCGTTAAATCGACAGATAAAGTGACGGCTTTGGAAATTGCAAGATCGGCGGAGATCGCGGAGGAATAACATGAAAAAGGAATATCTTGAAGCAGGCAAGATCGTTACAACTCACGGCGTTAAGGGAGAGGTAAAGATCATGCCGTATACCGATACGCCCGAATTGCTTTGCGAATTTGAGCGATTATTTATCGAAAAAAATATGGACGAGATCTATATTGAAAAAAGCCGCACGGCTAAAAATATGGTGATCGCAAAAATCGAGGGAGTCGATACGGTTGAACAGGCTGAAAAGCTGCGCAATAAAGTCCTGTTTATGCATCGCGACGATCTCGAACTTGACGAGGACACATACTTTATACAAGACCTTATCGGCATGGAAGTCAAGGACGCGGACACCAATTTCGAATACGGAAAAATCACCGATGTTCTGCAAAACGGAGCGAATGATGTATATGTCGTTAAGGGTGCGGAAAGGGAGTATCTCGTGCCTGCCATACCAGACGTTGTTATATCCACCAATGTTGACGGCAATATAATGCTAATTCGTCCGCTGGAGGGGCTTTTCGATTGATATGAAAATAGAAATAGCAACTCTTTTCCCCGAAATGTGCGAAGCCGTACTGGGCGAAAGCATCGTGGGCAGAGCGAGAAAAGCAGGAAAAATCGACGTTTCCTGCCGCCAGATACGCGAATATACGCAGGATAAGCATCGCCGCGTGGACGATACTCCATACGGCGGCGGCATGGGAATGGTTATGCAGTGCGAGCCTATCTACAACTGCTATAAGGCGGTCTGCGAGGATATGGGCGCTAAGCCGCATACAATATATATGTCGCCAAAAGGTAAAACTCTCACGGAACAGCGCGCGGCAGAATTGTCGAAAATGGACAATATCCTCATCATCTGCGGTCATTACGAGGGAGTCGATCAGCGAGTGCTTGATAAGATAATCGACGAAGAAATATCTATCGGCGATTATGTTCTCACGGGCGGCGAACTCCCCGCCTTAGTGCTGACGGATTCCATCGCGAGACTCTGCCCCGGAGTTCTGTCGGACGACAGCTGCTTTACCGAAGAGAGTTTTTACGACGGACTGCTGGAATATCCGCATTATACCCGTCCCGAGATCTGGGAGGGCGAAAGCGTTCCGCCCGTTCTGCTGACGGGGCATCATAAAAATATCGAGGAATGGCGGCATGAGCAGAGCCTGATTATTACTAAGAAACGTCGTCCCGAAATGTACGAAAAATATATTGCCGAACACCCTCCCGTCGTCAAGAAAAAGCGCAGAAAAAAAGACGAATAAAACGGACAGGCTATATATATATAATATACAGTATATAGTAAATAGCCATAAACGGAGAGTATAGTTGGAAATGCTTTTTCCGTTTAGCTATATTCACCATAATAAAGCGTTGATTATTATGTAACTTTAACAAATAAATATCAACTTTTTTTGTTGTGAATATTCACAAGCAATTGTTTAAAAAGCCGCAGTCATTTAATATAAATGTAGAAAATACGTAAATATTATGATTTTAACGCAAAAATCCGTTGACTAAGAAAAAAAATGAATGTATAATATATTACAGCAATTGAAAAATTTGCGTTATGCTTGCGGTATAGCAGCAAGCATATAATCAGAGAATAGGAGAGTTGATTATGTTTGTAAGAGAGGTAATGGTTAAGAATCAGGTTGGTCTTCACGCAAGACCTGCAACATTCTTCATTCAGAAGGCTAACGAATTTAAATCGTCCATTTGGATTGAAAAGGAAGAGCGCAGAGTAAACGCTAAGAGCCTTCTCGGTATTCTTTCACTCGGTATCGTTGGCGGAACAAACGTTAAGATCATCGCTGACGGAGCTGACGAAAGAGCGGCTGTAGACGCGCTTATCGAACTGGTTGACAGCGGTTTCAGCGAGGAAAACAGATAAGAGCCTGATTTTGGCTATAACAGAATTTTTTATCCCGATGCACATATCGCGGAGACATAGAAAGGGCGTTACCGATGTAACGCCCGATTTTGTTTATTTGTTTATATTTTCATACATATTTTCGGCGAATATCGCATAGCCCCGCGTCGGATCTGCTACAAATACGTGAGTCACCGCGCCTATGATCTTATCGTTCTGGATTATAGGGCTGCCGCTCATGCCCTGCACTATACCGCCCGCTTCTGTGATAAGTTCCTCGTCGGTAATGCGTATCACCATATTTTTTGAGGTTTCACGGCTGTTATAGTCGATCTCCTCTATCACTGCTGAATATTTCTTAGGCTCTTTACCCGCGACCGTTGAAAGAATATAAGCCTCGCCTTCGGTTATTTCCTGACGATAACCCATTTTATATGATTCTCCGCCGCCGCATAGCTGCTGAAGAGCAAAATCTGTCAGCTTTCCGTACACTCCGCTCTCGCAGTTCTCCGTCAGCGTGCCATATATAGGCTGTCTGGTGAATCTTCCGTGAAGTTCTCCGGGAATTCCCGATTCGCCGCGCCGTGCTTCCGTAATCACAACAGAGACGGCTTCACCGCTGTGAATGGGGATAAGTTCATGGGTATCGGAATCGCATATGGGATGTCCGAGACCTGCAAACTCGCCCGTATCAGCGTCTATAAAGGTCATAGTACCTATGCCCGCAATGCTGTCGCGAACCCACATTCCACCGCGCCAAGAACTTGACCGCTGAGAATAAGCTGGCTGAAGCTCGGCTGTTATCTCCGTATCGCCTCGCTTTATGGCAAGGGTAACGGTATCGCCGCCGCTTTCGCTGATTATTCGCTGCAAATCACTGTTCGAAGTAACAGGTATACTGTCTGCCGTGCTGATAATATCGCCCAGCTGTATGCCTGCGCATTCGGCAGGGCAGGCTGAACCGTCAGGAGAATCTACCGGACCGAGCGCCGTAACCATTACGCCCTCCATAAGCAGTTTGATCCCGAATGGATTGCCGCCTGCAATGAGTACGGGCGCTTCCGCTTGGCTTATATCCACATTTTTTACCGGTATCGTACCGAAAAGCGATACGGCGGCGCAGTCTGCGGAAGGATATTTAACGGTAAGTTCGGGAAACGAACCGAAGCTGACCGAATCCGCAGATTCCGTAGTTATCGCTTTCGGAAGACGTACGGAGTAATATTCAGCCGTACCGAATAAAGCAACAAGAGCTGCCGACATTATCAAAGCCGCAGCCTTTGTAATTTTCTTCTTAAACTGCATTTTTTCTCCTTTCGCACGCTAATCAATTTTTTACTTGTGCTGTATTATCAGGAAAAGTCTTCTTGATAATACAGCATAGTAAAATTGATTTGCATACTTCTTTCGCTTACCGTATAAGGTAAGCCAATGATTATTATACGAAATAATGCACACAATATTAGAGGATAAATTTTTATGGAGTTAAAATTATGGGAAAATCAAAAAAATTTAATAATTTTATGATAATTCTAAAAATTATTATGGCTCAGCTTACGGCTGCTTATTCACTAACGATGGTATGCTTCGCAGGCGCGGGACTGATCTATAACAGCGACAGTTACGGAGCAAAAATTTCAGCTATGGGCGCGGCGTTTATCATATCGGGAATTGCAATGACCATGGGCGCAATACTCTGTCTTTTCCGCAGGCGCATTCTCAATTTCATATCACTGATTCTTTCAGCAGGAGGATTGTCGGTATGTCTGATAATGCTGTACAAACTCTGCGATCATGCTGACAGCGCGGGCTGGCATGATAATATTACCATGACGCCCGCAAGCGATATGTACATTACGAGAGTGCTTCCTGCGGCAATTCCCGCCGCGCTTGCAATAATTATAACCGTTATTCAGATCAGATCGGCTCGAAAATAAGAACCTGTCCACATAGAAATTATATGGACAGGTTATATCGCTCCACCAGCTAAACCTTGCCGTCAATATTTGTCAAAAATCAAATTTCTCTGCGTTTTCCTCCTCACCATACGTCAGTATGCTTTCGTCGTCATCCTTGATAAATTTGATTTTTGACTGCATCTTTTGGAAAGGTTTAGTTGGTGGAGCAATAAAAAGAACAGGATCTCCGAAATGGAGATCCTGTTCTTTTTATAAGGAGGTGGAGTATATTATTATACCTGTTTGGAGACAGGTATATGAAGATGTCATAACAGATAATCAAGCCTGTTCGCTTATGAGAATAGATACTCTGTTCTGGATAAGCTTGGCAGTTTCTTCGGCGGAACGTTCGCCCTCGAAGTATGCCTGCGCTTCTTCTAAGATTATCGAATAAGCGTCGCTGGAGTAATCAAAGTTTTTCATATCAGCGCCGAGAATATATTCTTCAAGGAAATCGCGTTCTTCCTGTGTAAGATTGCCGATCTTGATCTCCTTTTCATCGACCCATGTCGTGTCCTCGTAAGTGACTTTCTTGTCGTTTTCATCAAGATAATATGGATCTTCCATTGCCTCGTCAAGTTTCTTCTCAAACGAATCCTTACGCGCGGGGAGATTATAGACATTGCGTCCTTCCTGATATTCCTTTGTAAAGTAACTTGCGATAAAGTCCCAGCAGGCGTCCTGATTTGCGGAATTATTCATGATGCAGAAAGTTTGATCAGCATATATATCAGCGTTTTTGCCGCTGTTGTTCGGAGCGCCCACGAGCGATATCTCGTCGTTGAAATTGCCAGCCTGCTGTCGTTTATAGTCTCTTACATCGAAAATAGTCATATTGCTCATAAGAGCCTTGTCATTTCGGCACGCCGAATCCTGATCGTTCCAGTATTTTTGATTTTCTTCTTCATCGCCTTTTTCCCAGTCTATCTCCTTGAAATTGTCATTGTTGCAGAATTCCAGCAGCTTTATAAATTCGGGAGAATCAAAAGAGCAGGTGCCTTTAGCAAAATCAATATAGTCGCCGCTTGAAAGAAGCGAGGAGAAAACATCCGATTTTGACGACGAGTACTGAATTGCCCACGCGTCATCGGAAAGTTTTTCAAACGCTTCGATCATTTCGTCCATAGTCCATGTAGTACCGTCAAAAAACTTCTTCTTTACCGCGTAAGTACCGACATAATACGACGGTGAAAGGGAGAGGAGCTTGCCGTCGTATTCGCCGCCCCTGAGAATATTCTCGCATATCTCGTCTTTGGCGACTGTTCCGTTTTTGCCCATAAATCCGTACAGATCAGCAAGCGCGCCCTTCTTTCCGAGATTTCTTACGATCTCACTGCTTCCGCTGCAAATGATCATATCGGGGCATTTTCCTGCCGCAATATCCGACAGCATCTGCTTGGCAGGAGTATTTTTTGCCTTTTCGTTTTCTTCGTCCCATTCATAATATGCGCTGTAATCGTCAATGCGGATACGGTATTTGTCAGAAGTCTTGTTGAATTCCTTGACGCGGCTCATGAAATCCGATCCTGCATACTCGGCTGCCACATTGATGACAGTGGTATTTGAAAGTTCCGAAACATCGCGCTTTGTCAGACGATACAAATTATTCGAATCAGTATTCCAGTCATTTTCATAAACGATGAAATCGCCGTCGCTAAGAGGAATAATACCGCTTATCGTATCGCCGCTGAGATCGGAATCTACCCAGTTGATGATCTCTTCCATGGAATTATCTTCTTTGATGCCGTAGAGTTCCTTAGAACATGAAATATATAATTTATAATCGCCGCTGCCCTTTACAATGGCATTCACATTGTTGATTTTGTTGAGAGACGCACTGTCAAGATCAATATCGTTCTTGCCGTCGATAGTAAGCGTCTCGGCGTCGATTCTTCTGAGAACAGTATTATCGTTCTCCCATGTGGAGAAGTAAAGATTGCCGTCTTTATCGTTTCCACGCGTGTAGAAATAATTATTTTCGCCAAAGTCAAGTTCGTCGCCGAGTGTTCCGTCGGTATTTATCGGAACATACGTCTCGCGATCTGAACTAAGTATCGATACGACCTGATCTCCAAGTACGAAGAAATCGCCGAGATAGAAGCCCATGTTGTCTTCGCCCTGATATTTATCAATGCCTTTGATTTCATTTTTGGAAATTACGCTGCCGTCGCTTGAAAGAGTATAGATGTAGTATGAAGCTTTGCCCGCTTCGTAATAAGCGTCCCAGTCATAATTTTCGGAATCGAAATTTTCATCTTCCCAGTCGGGCATCTCTATATCGCCGTAGTCTGTTACCGTCGCCAGCGCATAGATAGTACCGTCGAAGCTTACGGAGGCATTGAAACTGGAAGTTATATTTTCTTCTTTCGGGAGTTCCAGATCGACGGGAGTGAATGTCAGGAATTCGTAGTCGGCAATATAAAGCGCCGAACCGTTCTCATCGCTGCCGGAGATCAGGATATTTTCAGAATCGCCGAGAGGAAAGATCTTATCCACGTATTTGCATGGAATTTCTTCTCCCATCTCAACAGCCTTGTATGCGTTGTTCATGACCTTATCGGCTGTCTGAGGCTCGCTGCCGCCGCCCTTTTTCGTACCTGCGCACGAAGTCGTGGCAGCGATCATTGAAAGAGTCATTGCTCCTGCCATAATTATTGCAAAACTTTTTTTCATAAATTTAACCCTCTTTTTCGTTATTGGATTTGTCTTCTGATTTTTCCTTTTTCTTCAAACCGTGATAATACACGGCGTCATTTACCGCAGCCAAAGCCTTGGAAGCCGCTTTTTTCCGCAGTCTTCCGATTGCCTTATATAAGATGACGAGCAGCCATAGTCCCGTTAAAACGGGAATTACATATGTCAGACGTCTGTAAAAATAAATGTTTGAAAGCTTGAATTCTGCTATCCGGGAGGCGTTTTCCCAGTAGGGATAGACCGCCGAACTGTCGGATACTGCATAATTTGAAAGCTTTTTGAACGCCTTTGCCCGCACCGACGGTTCGAAACGCGAACTGTTGTTTACTATGCGGTACATTTTCGGATAGGAACTTTCGAACGCTTCCTTTACCTTATTATACCCGAAATTTTTTACCGGATTGGGCATAAGGCATTCAAAACAGCTGATTTTTTTCATTCCCTCCGCTTCGGGTTCTGAAAAATCAGGATCGCCGCTTGTCATTTTGTCATTATTTTTGTCGCTGAGGGAGAGAAGAGATGTCGCGTCATAGGAGATGTAAGCGCGGGGAGTATCGCCCGCAGTCCGCTTTTCAAGCTTATCCTGCGGATCGTCGATAACTCCTGCAATGTAGAATTTTGTGTCGTTGATATAAATGCTCATTCCTGCCGTTTTGTCCGAGCCGTATAATGCCCACGACAGCCTTCTGTCAATTACTGCGCCGTCCTGCATGATGTCACTGTCCGAGAAATAGGAGCCGTCCAGCAGGGTGAAGTCGCGGAAGAAGAAGAAATCTCCCCCGACCGCCGTCAGCTCCGCCTCGCTTCTGCCTGTAGTTTTGTCGCTTTTAACTGTCATTTGTCCCGCTGACGCGCTGTACGCCTGCGGAATCAGCTTCTGTCCTTTATCATTCTGTGAAACCGAGATGTCCTGCAATGCTGTCGTTAAACTTGATGTCAAACTTGTAATGTTATCTGTATTCAACCCCGACGAATCGGAGAGGAAGCAGCTTATCTGGGAATATCCGCCGCTGGGATCCCATTTTTCGGCAGCGTAGTTATACTCCTGCGATTCTGCAAGAGAACTGCCCATAGCCGTCAGTATAATGCCTGCCGTAATTGAAACGGCATTAGCGGCAGCGGCTGCGGCGTAGAAAATTTTCTTGAAATTCATTCAGCGCACCGCCTTATTCGTCCTTCATGCGCACCTGATCTTTATGTTTGACAGGCTTGCTTGCCGCCGTTATAACATATTCGTTCATATTCAGATTACCGGATACCGCGCTGGACTGCTCGTCGGAAACCACAACTTCCACGGGAACTCTTTCCGCATAGTAACGGTTGCCCAGCGGAGAACTTTTGGAAACGACTGTCAGCACGAATTTGCCGTCCGAATCTTCATGTACTGCGCTTTTCGGAACTATGCAGTCATAATTTCCGTTGCCGCACGGTATAGAAAGATCGAGATATGTTCCGGAATCAACTTCGCCTGTGACCGTGAATACAAGTATACGATTTTTCGAACCTGCCGTAGTATCGTTCTTTATATCTGTAAGAACTGCCTGAAGATCGCCCGACCAGTTGTTGACGATCTCGGCGGCAGTCCCCTTTTTAACTTTTTTGGATTTCTCGCCGTCTACGGTTATCTGTACCGTGTATCCCTCTTCGGCGATGTCTATATTCATCAATTCGGTATCGGGAACTGTGGTATCGCCCGCTTTGACGTTTATGGAACTGACTATTCCGCTGTATTTGGATTTGATCTCGGTAGTTTCATTTTCCTTGCGGAGTTTGTCAACCTTCTTTTTCGCCTTCTCAACTTCTTTTTTCTTTGACTCAAGATCAAGATGATCTATCTTTGCCTGATTATCGTTTTCCTTCTTCGTCTTGTTGAGAGCGGCGATAAGTTCTTCAAGAGCGCGCTGTTTTGATCTCACGTCCTCGTTAAGTTCATCAAGCGTCATAGATTCGCTGCCGCCGCCTTTTTCATAATCGTCTACCTGCGCGGTATACCAGTCAACATTGGCTTCAGCGTCGATAAGCTGATATGCATATTCACTGCGGAGAGAGAATTTTGTCGAATCATAAGCTTCTTTAGCGGAAGCCATTACTGCCGATTTTGCGTCGCAGTCGGATTGTGCGGCTTCAATAGCGGCAGCGTCGGGTTCGTCGGCTTCCTTTAAGGAATCGAGAAAGGAACAGGCGGCGTTATAAGCCGATTCCGCGTCCGTATATGCGGCTTTCAGCATAATGAGATCGCCCGTATATTCAACCGGCGCGCCTGCATATTCGTCGGTATCTATAGCCGTTATGATAGCGGAAAGCTTGGTCTGAAGCTTGGTGTAATTATTAAGCTGCGCCTGATTATATTTATGCGTATCTTTAGCAGCCTGAATATTTCCCTGATTTGCAGCAACATTGTCACGTTTTGCAATCGCTGCCGCAAGATCTTCACGCGCGCTTTTTATCGCCTGATTTTCGGAAGTATAATCAGCGGGCGGAGTAAGCATTGCCTTCTGATATTCCAGTTCCATTGTTGCGAGGTTATCTTCGGCAGCGGTGAGATCTTCGCTTTCGCCGGTACCGACCGTGAGCAGTACGTCGCCTTTTTTTACTTCCTGACCCGATTTTACCATTACCGTATCGACTACTTTGTTTCCGTCCACGGTAACTCCGTAACTCTGGTTCGATTCCACCAGTCCGCTTCCGCGGATACGCTCGGTAAGCTTGCCGCTTGTCACGCGCTGGGTAGAAATTTCAGAAAGCGATTTGTTCATTATCGTATTCGAAAAGAACGTGAGAACGAGCAGTACCGCCAAAAATATAATAAGTATGGTTTTTATTATCTCTCGTTTTTTGGTAGGATCATAATCCTCTTTATCGCCCTTGATCTCCTTCGGATCTTTTATTTCATTTATTTCAGCCATATTTATTTATCCTTTCTGTGAGAAATTATCCCTTGATACCGCCCGAGAACATAATACCCTCGATAAGATGATCTTCGCCGTAGAGGAACATGAGTATAGTTGGTATCATATATACTACGCCGACTGCGAATGCAAGCCCTATATCGCCCGTATTTATCTGCGACAGAAATACGGAAAGAGGATGCATATCCGCGTCTTTCAGAAGTACGAGGGGCTGTTCTACCATGTTCCAGTAGTCGATGAAAACAAGCATGGTTATTGAAACTATCGCGCCCTTGCAAAGCGGAACATATATTTTTGAGAGAATCTGCAATTCGCTTGCGCCGTCGAGCTTTGCGGCTTCAATATAGGAAACCGGTATTCGCCGCATTACTTTCGTCAGCAGGAAAACGCTGAACGGGGAGAATATACCCGGCAGGATTATCGACCAGCGCGTATTCAATATGCCGAATTTGTCGGCTACGAGGAAATTCGGTACTAAAGTTACCTGATAGGGCATTATCATAAGAATAATATATGCAAAAAATATTATGCTTTTAAATTTATTCGGATATCGTGAAAATCCGTACGAAGTAAGGATTGCGAGCAGTACCTGAAACAGCGTGATCGGAACTGTCAGAATAACCGAATTCCAGAATTTCAGCAGATAGTCGGGACTTTTCAGCAAAACGCTTTTATACTGCGAAAAAGTTACCGAATCCGGAAGAAATTTAAGATTTACATTTTCCGAAATGAAAACCTTGTTGTCTTCGGTCATATTGCTGAGCATTGCTCCGTAGTTTGCGGAAATTTCGGAAGACGTCATAAACGAATTTGCAATAGTCAGCACGGTCGGCATCAGAAACATGAGCGCGGCTGCTCCTGCGAATATCATTATGCAGATATTAACTATCATTTTTTTTCTGCGGCACGTCATCATTCCACGTCCTTTCCGAAATGATTTTCGACAATAAGGAGAACTGCAATAATAACGATCATTACAAGCGAGAAAACTATCGCCGCCGACGAAAGTTTCTGATAGTCGAGACTGTTGAACGTATTATTCATAAAGTGCTGGAGCATATACATTTTATCGTATGGATAATCTCCGGTAAGAAGATATACTTCGCGGAATATCTTAAATGAGTTTATCAGCGAAAGTATCAGCACAAAAAGAATTGTCGGTGAAAGATATCTTAATTTAATATGTATGAACTGGTAAAACTTGCTTGCGCCTTCAAGTTCGGCAACTTCTATAATGTCGCGTGGGATTCCTGCAAGAGCAGACATAAATAGGATCATGTTGTATCCCAGATTCTTCCACAGAAACATCATGATAATTATGATCTGCCCATACTGGGACTTCATCCAGTCTATCCCCTGACCGCCGAACGCCTCGATGATCTGGTTTATAGTTCCGTGATTGTGGAATAGTACCTGCCATACAAGAACTACCGAAGCTATGGGAACCATCAGCGGACTAAGGAAAAAAGTTCTGAATATGCTTTTGCCGGGAATGTTTCTTTCCAAAAGCGTTGCCAGCCACAGCGAAAGTATTATTGCAAGCGGAACTGAAATCAGAGAAAACATTGCGGTGTTTGTCGCCGCCCGCTTAAATGCGACTGTTTTGAATAAATTCACATAATTGTCGAGTCCCACGAATTGAGGAGTGACAGGGTTGCTGATCATTGAGTAGTAGATTACGATCCCGAAAGGTATCAGAAAGAATATCAGTACTCCTATCAGGCTCGGTATCACACATAGGTTGCTGAATAACCTTTCACCCTGCCTTCCGCATTGTTTTCGTTTTTTGTTCATCGCGTCACTTCCCTTTGAATTTGCCGCTTACAGAAGTGTGTTTATGTAAGCTTCTATATATAAGTGTTTTTAAAACGCAAAAAAGACGAAGCGAAAATAAATTTTTATTTTTTAACTTAATCATTACGTCTTTTTTCGTTAAATATGATATAACATTACGATCAAAATGTCAATGGATTTTGCAAAAAATTTGCAATTTTACGTGTTTTTTAGCATTGCAAATTTAATGAACTGTAGATTCTCATGTTTTCTGAAATTTATAACAGTAAATAATCCCTTTCAGAAATTTGTTAACTTCGGTTAACATTAATGCATACTATCGAACTAATTGTATTAAAACAAATAGTACAATTGGTACATGAATATAATATCATAAATCTTTTGAAATGTCAATAGCCTAAAAAATTTTTGTGCTAATTGTTTTATCGTCTTGTGCTTTTCCCTGATGCTTTATACATTATAGTATATTTATCTTAATAATGTAAGTGGGAATTCCTTAAATTTTTCTTATTATTTTATACTTCTAAGTTAAAATTGCCAATTACATTCTGTAAACCAATCTGTTTTTGTGCATATCGACTTTTTTATAAAAAAGTCTTGACAATCCGCCTTTCTTGTGATATAATAGTTCATGTTGAAACACAGAATTGCGGGTGTAGTTCAATGGTAGAATTCCAGCCTTCCAAGCTGGTTACGTGGGTTCGATTCCCATCACCCGCTCCAAGATGAGCAGCGTATGCTGCTTAATTCATCTATGCGCCTTTAACTCAGCTGGATAGAGTAACTGCCTTCTAAGCAGTAAGCCGCTGGTTCGAATCCAGCAAGGCGCGCCATTGACGGTGGGTGTAGCTTAGCTGGTTAAAGCGTCGGATTGTGGTCCCGAAGATCGTGGGTTCGAATCCCATCTCCCACCCCAGATTTACAGGCATTTCCGAAATTTCGGAAATGCTTTTTCTATTGTTTTCTAAGATTTTTTCTAATATGAGATTTTTTAGAGGCTGAAATAAAAAACATAAACATTTATCATGAATATACGAATAACGTCCCCGGATTCGGGGACGGTGAATTTATCAGTAATGAAAACGCAAAAACGGTGTACATTTGCGTTTAGTTATAGTGTTTTAATACTTAAAAACGCAAAATCATATCATTTTTGCGTTTTCATATAACATTATATCACCTGCAACCGCAAGCGTCAACAAATTTGAGTTTAAGCAAGCAGGCGCTTTGCAACATTGAAAGCGCCTGATCTGTGTTTATTCATCATCGTTGCTGTTGAATAATTCTGTGAAGCAGCTTGTTATGTAGTCCATTTCAGTCTTTTTAGCAGAATCATCAGCATGACTGTATACATTAAACGTTGTAAGGAAATCTCCGTGTCCGGCGTAGTCCTGTATCTGCTTCATTGAAAACGCTGTATTGTTGGCGAGAAGGCTGATACACGAATGTCTTAGTGCGTGAAACTTAATATGGGGCAAGCCGTTTTTATCAAGAAGCTTCCTGAACTGCGCTGTTACTGTATCAGGAGCTATAAGCATACCAACATCGTTGACACAAACAAAGTCCATGTAAGCCTTTGTTTCACATGGCATTACATCCTGTTTTGTTTTGAGCGATTTCAAATAGTTATACAGATCGTCGTTCATAGTAAAGCTGCGAACACTGCTGTCTGTTTTCAACATGGTCTTTAGTATTATCTCACGGGTTCGTCTGCCGCCTGCTTCGCCGATAACCTTATAAGTTCCTTTTGGGAGTATGCTTGAATCTCCGGTAACAACGCTCTGTCTGATATGTATCAACCTGTTTTCAAAGTCCACATTATCCCATGTGATACCGATTATCTCGGAACGCCTGAGTCCAAGCACCATAGCGAGTATGATCGGCGTTTCGATATATGAACCTTTAGCAGCCTTTGCGAGAGCGTTCAATTGCTCTGCGTTATAATATTTTGTCTCAATACGCACTTTAGAAGGCTTGTCTACAACATTCATTGGATTCTTCAGTATGAAGTCGTTTTTCTCTGCATATCGAAATGCCGGTCCGATAAGGCTAAGCATTTTATGAACTGTCTTGGGACTCTTTCCTTCGCTTATCAGAAAACTGCAAAACGCTTCAATATCTTTAGCTTTAAGATCTCGAATGGACTTTCTATTCTGAAAATAAGGCTTTATATGACATTTCAGGGCGTTCTGATAGTCGCCGTATGTAGTGGGCGACAGTTTTGATTTTCTCAGTTCAAGGCAGTATTCGGTACATTTGTCCAGAGTCCAACTGCTGAATTCGCTGTCAACTATGCCGTCGAAGCGAGCAATTATCTCCTTAGCTTTTTCCTCTGCTTTGCGTTTATTGATCTTATTTCCCTTGTTGTCAAGGGCTGTTATCCCTGTGGAAAGCTGTTTCTGCTTGCGTTTACCGTCGTTTTTGGCAATATAGAAACTAACGCACCACTTGCGGTTATTGATCTGCAAGCTATAGTTAATCATTCATACATTCCTCCTAAAAGCCGCCTGCTATAAATATTAACAGGCAGCATTGTAATATTGTCAGTTATTGTTATAAGAGTCCTGATTCAGAAACTCTATGATGTTTACCTTGGGGATTTTGTGACGGTTTCCGATGCGAATAGAGCGTATTTTTTTCTGTTCAAGCAGCGTATAACCTTTATTTTTCCCGATATGCAGCATCTCTCTCATCTGGTCAAATGACACAATATCAGGATAATCCTTGAATGCGTTTTCTACGGTAATCATAAATTTTCTCCATTTCCGAACAAGTTGCTTGACTTGTTCTACTAAAAATACTATAATAAATATGTAGTAGTAAGTTCGCCAAAGTGAACTATTTATTTGAGCTTATTCTATGCCATACTCATTCTTGAACTTCTCATAAAGAGGCGTATCAACAAAATCAACAACGCGTCCGCTAAGAGTTATCGCTTCGTTTGAACCGGTCTCTTTGTTATAAGCATCAAATTCGATAATTGTATCACCTGATTTGAATTTTTGAAAGCCTGCGTCAATAGCATTGTTGTAACCGAGTTTCTGAGCTACATGGTCTTCGGATTTTCCCGGACGGCAGAAACTTTGAATATTAGCCTGCTTCATTGTATCAAGGGATGAGCTTCCTTGATTGAAATAGTCTTGGGTAGCTCCAAGCAATGCAGTGTGAAATTTTCGTCCCTGCTTTACAATAGTGCTCAGGGGAGAACCTTTCGAGAAATCTTGATCTATCAGCTCATCTATGACGATAGACAGAAACTTAGAATCGTGCGTCATTTGCCGGTTGAATAAAGAACCAACCAGCATATCCAACAGCTGATGCGAACTTTCACCAACTTCAAGTCCAAGATCAAGTACGATGATCTTATTCCTATCGAACAGGTCGCTCCAGTTCTGAGTTTCAAAACTTATATTCGTAATATCCTGCACGACTGAATTAAAACGCTGCATAATTTTAGCGATAAACGGATTCTTTAGTTTGGCTGATCTGCACATTGCTTCAAGATCAACCGAATCACTTTTAGTCCTAAGATAATCGGACAAGAAACTTTTTATAGCGCTTGTCTGATTTTTGTCCAATTTTCCAATAGCTGCGTGAACAACGCTGAAAATAGCGTTTTTCTTGTCAGGTAAACTTTTACAGCCGCTAAGAGAGCCGAGATCAATAGGTATCGAGCCTCTTCCCTCTCCAATGGCGATAAACTCAAACAAACGATTTACAACATCTGTGGGAAGCATTCTCAAAAGTTTTTCCCTTGTGTAAGTGCCGCTGACATCAAAAACAACGACATTATGTTTCAGCATGAAAAGCATACAGAGAATTTGAGCTATTGCCCATGATTTTCCGCTGCCGGTTCTGCCTGTACCAAAGTAGATATTGCTTTCTTCAGCTTCGTATAGAAGCATTTTTCCTGCATATCTGCCGTCAATAGTCTTAACCAACGGCAGAAAATTTTCAGTCGGCAATTCATTGTATTTGAAGAGGTTTGCTTCCTTGTCTATCAGATCAAAGCGTTGTCTGTTCTCAGGAGTAAGAAGTGTATAACTTACTGCGTGTACATACAGCGGATACGGAATACCGTTAGAAGTCATTGCTGCAATTCGGATACTTTTCTCACCTTTGGGATTATGCGGAAGATACTCGCAGCTGTAAAGTGCGGCTGTCAGGCTGTCTGCATCATTTATGGATTGCATTTCGTTCTTTACGATCGAAAAGCTGTCTGCTGTTTCAATGTATATCCGGCGTTTAGCTTGGTCTACAACAATTGTGTGGCTGCCTTTGTCAAAGAGAGTGACCTCATCTTTAAGAATCAGACGGAAGTAGCCGTCAGCAATCTTCTGATTCAAAATACTGCCATACTCTGAGCAGATCATATCATTTAACGGCTGTCTGTCCTGCTCCTGAGAGTAGAGCCAGCCTTCGATGAAATTCTCCATGTTTTTGCAGAATAATGGACTAAACATTGTATGATATAGCCTCAGCGCAGTCATGAGCATGATAAATATGTTTACTTTTGAACGAGGTATCGTATCGGGAATGTTATTCCAAATTTCGGCAACATGGTCTGTGAATATTTTAATAAGATCTCCGTTGTTGCAGCCACGTTCAATTCTGATAATCAAATTTTCGTCCAACTGCTTGAGGGCAGTTTTGAAAGCCTCCGGTGAGTATTTGGCAGATACCTCTCCGAATTCAAGGACACAGCAAGCAGACTTCGGAAAATATAAGTCAGCGAAGTTGGATATGAGGACCAAGATGTGATGTATACCGTTGCTGTTTTCAGTTGCTCCGCTTGCATCATTAATGAAAAGGTCATAGCCTCTCTCAGCTTTCTTGACTTGATCCGTTCTGAAAGTATCAATTGCAATCACAATTCCGTCATTAATGGTGGCAAGATCAAACTGTAGAGGTTTAATATTGGGACCGACAGGCGGAGCATCAAGGGAATCGTACCTTGTGTTTT
>CAJTLC010000012.1 GCA_910576995.1 uncultured Ruminococcus sp. | reverse complement strand
AAGAGGTTTCATATGGGTTCTCTTTAAATTACCCTTAAATTTATTATACGAGGAAAATAGTACTTTGGCAGATATTTTTTCCGATATTGAATATCTTAAGGGCGTTGGAAAGGCTAAGGGCGAAAAATACCGAAAACTCGGCATTTTTTCACCGTATGAACTTCTTTATCACATTCCGCGCGATTATCTGGATTTCCGCGCCTATGTTCCAATAATGCAGGCGGAGCTTAACAGCAGCAGCGTTCTGAAACTGACTGTTCTTCACAAAAATCCTCCGCAGCGCGTCAGGGGAGGTCTGGTGATATGCAACGCCTCCGCTACAGACGGTATAGATACTATAATTATCTCTATATATAATAACGTTTACACATATCATGCTCTCAGGGATGGCGAAACTTATTATATGTATGGCAAAATAACTGGAAATTTCATTCGCCGCGAAATTTCTTCCCCCGTTTATATAAAAGCGAGCGAAAAAGTCCTGATACAGCCGATATACCGCCTCACCCAAGGGCTTTCCGCAAACGCCGTGCGCGCTGATATGCGGAAGGCTCTCAAGCTTCTGCATGATTCTCCTTTCGAAACTCTTCCGCAGCATATCCTCGACAAGTATAATTTGCCTTCTCTTGTCTGGTCATTGGAAAATATCCACTTCCCCGAAAGCAATTCCGCAGCCGAAACTGCACGCGAACGGATCGCTTTTGAAGAACTTCTGAAATTGCAGCTGGGAATGCTTATGCTGAAACTTCGACGCCGCAAAAAAACTCCGTTTGCTATGGATAAAAATACCGATATGAGCGATTTTTTCAGCGCTCTTCCCTTTGAGCTGACTGATGGTCAATCTGCCGCCGTCAATGAAATTTTTGCCGATATGTGCCGAAATTTTCCCATGAACCGCCTTTTGCAGGGCGACGTCGGAAGCGGAAAAACTGCCGTTGCAGCGGCGGCATGCTGTTTTGCTGTAAAAAACGGTTTTCAGGCGGCTGTCATGGCGCCTACCGAAATTCTCGCCGCACAACATTTTAAAACTTTTGTGCAGTTTCTCGAACCCCTTGGTATAAAAATCTGCCTGCTGACGGGTTCGGTAACTCCAAAACAGCGCGCTGATATCAGAACTCGTCTCGAATCGGGAGAAATAAATGTTATCGTCGGAACTCACGCCATAATTCAGAAAGACGTAAAATATCGCTCGCTTGCTCTCGTTATCACCGACGAACAGCATCGTTTCGGCGTTGCCCAGCGTGCCGCTCTTGCCGAAAAAAGCGAATCGCCGCATAAGCTTATTATGTCCGCTACCCCTATTCCCCGTACCCTTGCGCTCAATCTTTTCGGCGATCTCGACGTTTCAAGCATCAGACAGCTTCCGAAAGGCAGAAGTCCCGTGAAAACCTACGCCGTTACGGGAAAAAAACGCGAGGGCGCTTTCGGATTTCTGCGGAAACATCTCGACGAAGGGCGTCAGGCTTATATCGTTTGCCCGATGATCGAGGACAGCGAAAGCGATCTTTTCGCCGTAACATCTTATGCCGAAAATGCCGCAAAAACTACGCTGAAAGGCTATTCCACCGCTCTGCTTCACGGCAAAATGAAAAGCGCCGAAAAAGAGGATGTTATGGGAAAATTCAGCCGCGGCGAGATTCAGGCTCTTATCTGCACCACTGTTGTCGAAGTCGGCGTGGACGTTCCGAACGCCGCCGTAATGATAATTGAAAATGCCGAAAGATTCGGACTTTCCCAGCTTCACCAGCTTCGCGGAAGAGTCGGACGCGGCAAGTTTGAAAGCTCCTGCATTCTGATAACAGATCATCTCACGGAGGACTGCATTCGCCGCATGAAAATAATGTCCTCCACTACCGATGGATTTAAGATAGCGGAAGAAGATTTGAAAATGCGCGGACCGGGCGATTTCTTCGGCAGCGCTCAGCACGGTCTGCCGCCCCTTAAAGCCGCAGACGCCTCCGATGTTATGAAGCTTTCCGATAAAGCGCGCCGCTGCGCCGAAGAACTCCTCGCCGGCGATCCCGAACTGAATAGACCCGAGCATCACGCCCTGAAAATGGATACGCTGCGATTTTTTAATAAAGAAGTTACAGGATGAGAGATTTTTACTTGTGTGCATTATGCCGCACAAGTAAAATTGATTTCCATGAAAAATATGTGAAATACGTTGCAATTGATTCGTGATTATGCTATAATGGATATGTAATTTTATTTGGGGAAGCATTATATATACAAAGTGAGGAAAGAAACATGAAATATTACAAAAAAGCGGCTGCATTGGCAGCAAGCTTGTTGATTTGTATGGCTGCCGCCGCTCCTGCGTTAAGCAGCTTTGCGGAAAATGAAAGCACGGCTGAAGAATCCGCCGTGTCTGAAGTTTCGGACAGCGATGAGGAAGCCGAAGAGAAAGTTGCGGGCGATTTTAAATACACAGTTGACAGCGACGGAAACGCGCACCTGACAGACTGCGATTCGGGAGAAGCTGAAATAGTTATACCTGAAGAGTTTGACGACGCAAAAGTTACAGAGATAGAAGCGGAAGCTTTTATGAACGTTCATCCCGAAAAAATTATCATTCCTGCCGGCATAGAGTACATTTCGGCTGAAAATCCTTTTGCGCCATGCATGAGCATAAAGGAGATCGCCGTTGATAAGGACAATGAAAATTACTGTGCTGTTGACGGTATTTTGTACAGCAAGGATATGAAGAAGCTGTTGCTTTACCCCAATAAAAAGGAGGGGAATTCTTTCCGTGTTCCCGACGGCGTTGAGGAGATAGGAATTGCGGCGATCTCAGAGACCGAATTGACTGAGATCACACTGCCCGATTCGCTTTCGGTAATCAATCGCCATGCTTTCAGCTTCAATGCTTCGCTTAAATCGATAGATATGAGTAATACTTCTGTCGAATATGTTGACGCTATGACGTTTGTAAACTGCGCGGCACTCAGCGAGGTCATCTTCTCGGACAGCACGACGTCTATCGGCTTGGGCGCGTTTCTTGACTGCGAAAGCCTTGAAGGAGTAACTCTTCCGCCCTATCTTGTGGAGGTAATGCAGAGCGCTTTTATGGGAACGGCTCTTAAAGAAATTCAGATTCCGTCGTCTGTTATCAGTATAGGTTACAACGCATTCGGATATGACGCCGACGAAAAAGCAATAGAAGATTTTTTGATTATCGGCGATTCAGGTTCGGCAGCCCAGAAATATGCTACCGATAAAGACGACGAGTATGATTATCAGAATAATTTCGAATTTATGACGACGGAAGCTTTTGAGGCGGAGAAAGAATATCAGGCGATGAATCCGATAGTTTCTGGCGATTATGAATATTCGATACAGGGTGATGAAGCTATGCTTCTTGCCTGCGTATCGATGGATGATACTATAGAAGTTCCGGAAGAGATTGACGGATACAAGATCACATCAATATACAGGAACGCTTTTGTTTCAGTCGAAGCAAGTAAGATAATTCTTCCTGATACAGTGGAAATTATAGGCGAAAGTGCGTTTTCCGATAAGCTGCAAAGCCTGACCATTTCGGCAAACTGCAAGGAGATTACAGGGGACGAGCCTTTCATTTACTGCGCCGAGCTTAAAGAGATAAACGTCAGCGAGGGCGGAAACGGCGAATTTTCATCGGAAAACGGAGTTCTTTATAATAAGTATAAAACTGTCCTTATTGCTTATCCGCACCAGAAAAGCGATAAGACTTTCAATCCGCCTGCAACGGTAACTGAACTGAAAAAATCGTCGTTCTGCTATAATACATATCTTGAAGAAGTCGATCTGTCCAATGTTGTGAAGATAGGCAGCTATTCGTTTGAAGCTTGTTCGGCGCTTAAAAGCGTAAAGCTTTCAGAAGATCTTAATTTCGTGGGAAACGGCGCGTTTGTCGGCTGTACTTCTATGAAAAGTATCCGTATATTCGACAACGTTGAAACTATCGGCGAGTACGCTTTCGGATACGATTACGATGAAGAACTTGCGGCAGAGATTCAGAAAAATTCGCAGGAAGAAATGACAGAAGACCTTCCCGCTCCGTTCAGCGTTATGGACGGATTCAAAATTTACGCGGAAGAGGGAACTTTGGCGTTTGAATATGCGAAAGACTGCGGTATTGAAATAGTCAGCAATACCGTTTCGATTGGCAAAAAGAACATTGATAAAAACTTTTTGTACGTTATCGTCGGCACGCTGATTGTTCTTGTCCTCGGCGCGGCAGGCATATTTACGGGGAAGAAGATATCCGCAAAGCGCAGAGAAAAGAAAAAATCAGCCACCAAAAATAAGACCGCCGGAAAGAACGATTCCACGAAGGAGGAGAGCGAAAAATGAATCTGAAAAAGATTTTTTCGGCTGTTATCGGCGCGGTTATGACGATGGGGATGGCGGCTGCTGTTTCCTCGTTCGCGGTCGAGGAAGGATTGCAAAAAGACGATGAAAAATTGACCGACGGCACGTTTACTTATGAACTTATCGACGGCTCGTATACTATCGTTTCATGCGAAACAACGGCTATTGTAAGTTCTGTTCCCGAACTGCGAAACGGTTATGCAGTTACCGCTATCGCCGACGGCGCGTTTACAGGATGCACGATGATATCTTCTCTGGAACTTCCATCCAGCATAAAAACTATCGGAAACCGTGCTTTTGCAGGCTGTACTTCGCTGAAAACTGTTAATCTTCCGGCAAGACTCACTACGCTTTCCAACAGTCTTTTCATGGGCTGTCAGAATCTCGAACACGTGTATATGCCAGATTCCGTGGAAACGATCTCTTCCTATGCATTCTACAACTGCTCAAAGCTTGACGAGATCGAACTGCCGAAATCCTTGACAACTATAGAGCCTATGGCGTTTGCCGCGTGCAGCAGTATTGAGAATATTGACGCCGATAATTCGCCGAATTTCGTATTTGAAGACGGCATTCTTTACAACAGCAGCAAGTCAAATATTTATCGCGCGTCAACTAAGCTTTCGGGAGACGTTTACATTGAAAACTCCGTTAATACCATTGAGCCGGGCGCGTTTACGGTCTGCGTGGAAATTGAAAATCTCTTTCTGCCGTCGTCTGTGACAACTATCGGCGACAGTGCGTTCGGATATTGTATGGGTTTGAAAAATATTGATTTTTCGGAGGGACTGCGTGAAATTTCGGATATTGCGTTTAAAAACTGCGCGTCTCTGGAAACTGCGGATTTCCCGACAACTCTTGAAACGATAGGGGAGGGCGCGTTTTTCAACTGCTCTTCGCTTAGCCGCGTGATACTTCCGGAGACAATTTCGGCTATTGGGGCGGGCGCATTTGCTTCGTGCGGCAATCTGAAACAGGTTGGAATCCCCAAAAGCGTTGCTGAAATAGGAGATCATGCGTTCGGATTTTCAGCCGGTGAAAATGGCGAATATACAGAATATGAGGATTTTCAGCTTAGCGTATATTCGGATTCGGCAGGTGAAAAGTATGCCAAATCTAATAAGATCGACTACGAAACGATTGATAAAAGCCTGAAAGGAATGGCTTTCGTTGTAATTATCGTCGGAATTCTTCTTGCGGCAGCCGTATTTGCGGTAGTTCTGATGGCGCGGAGTAAAAAAGGAGCGCCGCGTTCAGCTAAAAAAGCCGAGAAAGAGGCTAAAGAAAAAGAGGAAGAGGAAAATTACGAATCTATCATTTCTAAAGATGATGAAAAATAAAATTAAGGCAGCGCTTAATTTGTAAGCGCTGCCTTTTTGTTTTACTGATTTTTTTCTTCTTCATACGGCGGTCTGACATTGTATTTGAAACGCGCTTCGGAAACGCCAATTTTTCGGTAATTTTCTATAGCCGCATTCAGACTGATATTATTCGCGCCGCATTCATAATCGGGATTCTGACGCTGATAGGGATCGTCCTCCCAGAAGCAGACCGGACAGACAGAATATTCCCCATGATCGTTCAGCGTGTAATATCCGCAGCATGGGCATTGATACTTCTTCATTCGGTCACCTACTTCTTTTTCAGATACTCATCGTATTTATCGCAAACTTCTTTGGTATCTCCAAAATCAATTTGCCTCCCCTTTTCAAGCCACAGCACTTTGGTAGCCATGCGCCGTATCTGAGCGAGCGAATGGGATACAAGAAGAGTAGTCGCTCCGCCGTCGATTATCTCAAGCATTTTTTTCTCGCTTTTTTTGCGGAACGCGCCGTCTCCGACAGAAAGAACTTCGTCCAGAATAAGAATTTCGGGCTGTACAAGACAGGCTATCGAAAATGCAAGGCGCGATTTCATTCCGGAAGAAAGATGCGAAAATTTGCGGTCTTCGAATTCTTTCAGCTCCGAAAATTCTATGATCTTCTCATAAGTTTCGTTCATGAATTCACGGGTATATCCCAGCATTGCGCCGCGCAGAAATGTATTTTCGCGGACGGTAAGATCGCCGTCGAATCCCGTTCCGAGTTCCAGCAGGGAAGCTATATTTCCGCGTACAGCCATTGTGCCTTCCGTAGGGCGCATGATTCCGGAAATCACCTTGCACAGGGTGGATTTGCCCGCGCCGTTAGTGCCGATAATTCCCAGTAATTCGCCCTCTTCAAGAGAAAATGAAATCCCTTGCAGAGCGGTGAATTCTTTCTTGACATAAGTGCCTTTAAGTTTTTGAATGATAACATCTTTCAGCCCGATATTTGAAAAATCGCCCACAATATAGGAGACGGATATGTCATTCAGTTCGATTTTCTTCATTTAGCACCTCTTACATATAGTACATGAATTTGTAGTTATATTTTTTGTAAATAAACGCTCCGATTACCAGAGCGCCTAGCGCGTAACCGATACAAAGCAAATGAATGGCAAGGGACGGTATTGTGTTGTCAATAACTATTTGCCTGAAATATGAGATATACGTATAAACGGGATTCAGGAAGAAGATTTTCTGAATTTTTTCAGGATAAATATCCACTGTATAGAATATTGCCGAGAGATACATAAGAAGCTGGGTGAATATGTCATATAAATATTGTATATCTTTAAATATTACGAAGAGCGCAGAAAGTATGAAACCGACGCCGATGTTGAAAATCAGCAGGCAGGCGATAGGATAAAGCAGCAGCAGAAATTTAAATGTAAACGGTATTCCGTCTATTGCCACGAAAGCAAAGTAAATTATCAGCGTAAAACCAAAGTTGATGCACGACGAGACTTCTTTTGACAGCAGGAAGAGGTATTTGGGCAAGTTTATTTTTTTGATTATATTGGCGTTCGACATAAGAGAGTGCATACCGCCGTTTGTGGAATCCTTAAAAAAAGCGAAAACGAGATTTCCCGAAAACAGGTAGATGATGTAATGCTCGGTGTTTCTGCCGAAAAATTGCGTAAAAACGACAGCCATTACAGCAAGCTGGAGCAGCGGCGAAAGCAAACTCCAGAGCATACCTAAAGCAGTTCGTTTATATTTTTTCTTAAAGTCGCGCTTGACCAGTTCTGAAAACAGGAATTGATATTTTTTGACTTGTTGGATCTGCGCGGATATTTTTTGAAACATACGACCTCCACATTATATTATTTATTCACATTATAGCATATCTGTAAAACTATGTCAAGAAGCTGATTTGCGCGGATAAAGGAATACCGCACAATAAAGTGCGGCATTTGTCGAAATCATATATAATTGCGGTTTTCGAGCGCCTTAAAGAGAGTGACCTCGTCGGCATATTCAAGCATACCGCCTACCGGAAGTCCGAATGCAAGACGCGAAACTTTGATTCCAAGCGGTTTGAGAAGCCCTGCAACATAAAGAGCGGTAGCGTCGCCTTCAACAGTGGGATTGGTCGCCATTATCACTTCTTCGATTCCGCCTTTTGCGATGCGCGCCAACAACTCCTTTATATGAAGTTTATCGGGCGTAACGCCGTCTATAGGTGAAAGAAGACCGTGCAGCACATGATAAACGCCGCTGTATTCCCTCGTGCGTTCGAAAGCAGTAACGTCCTTGGGAGTTTCAACGACGCAGATCACGCTGTGGTCGCGCTCGGCGTCGCCGCATATGGGACATATCTCACGCTCGGTAAGATTGCAGCATACAGAACAGCAATGCACGTTTTTCTTGGCATTCACGAGAGCCTGCGCGAATTCTTCAACTGCCGCGGTATCCATCGACATGACGTGATAAGCCAGTCTTTGTGCGGATTTCATGCCTATACCGGGCAGAGAAGCGAATTTTTCTGCCAATATTATCAGCGGAAGCGCATTATGATCAGCCATTAAAATAATCCCGGAAGCGAAACGCCGCCTGTAATCTTGCTCATCTCGGCTTCTGTAGTATCTTCGATAGTGTTGATAGCCTCGTTTACCGCGCTGATAATGAGATCCTGAAGCATCTCGATATCTTCGGGGTCAACAACTTCGGGCTTAAGAGTGAGAGCCTTGATGGTTTTCTTGCCTGTCAGCGTAACCTCAACAGCTCCGCCGCCTGCTGTAGCGGTAAAATCGCGGGCTTCGATCTCCGCCTGAAGATCAGTTATCTGATCCTGCATTTTCTGAGCCTGCTTGATCATCTGATTCATATTCTGTGCGCCGCCTGCGCCCTTTGGAATTCTTGCTTTCATTATTAAAATCTCCTTTAAAATTTAAATATATATTCAGAACCTGTTTGACGGGTTCTTACGGTATTCCGCACAATATGCGAGGGTAAACCGTTATCAACAGCCGTTTCGATACCGCTGTTAACTGCGTTTTTTAATATTTGCTGCGCCATAGAGCGCGTTTCCGCCACGGAAGTTGTACAGCGTGCGGTTATTCTGTATCTTTGTCCGAGAACATTGAATATCGCCTTGCTGAGAGCTATTGCGTAGTCCTTTTTATCCTTGAAAAGCGATATAAACAACGGATCGGCGGTAAAAATGCACATAACGTTTCCTTTGGAAGAAGCGTGGGAATCATGAAGAGCCGCCGCCGCCGCAGGATTGATCTTGAAGCATTCTCCTATTATATCGTCCCATTTTTCGCAGGGGGTGAGTTCGTTTTCCTGAACCGTTTTGATATCCACTTTAACGTTTGGCGCAGGCGGATCAGCTTCCGCCGGGCTTGAAGCCGTGAAAGTTTTACGCTGAGAATCGCCCCGATCTGCGGGAATTCCTGCTGCCGGCGCTGAATTCAGCCTTTTTTCAAGAAGTGCGATCTTTTCGTATAATTCGGTATTATCGGCGGCTGAATTTCCGTTTCCTGCAACTGTATGGCTACAAAGTCTGATAAGGCACATTTCAAATTCAACGCGCTTATTCATAACTCTTCCCATTCGTTCGCGGCATATCTGGAGTTGACCCAGCTTGTCCAGAATCGTATCGAGTTCAGTTTTTTCGGCTATATTCCGCAGTCTCTCCATATCTTCAGGCATTACCGCTATTATATCCCCGGCATTTTTCGGAGAAGCCTTCATCAGCATGACGTTCCGCAGCTGGAGAATAAGTTCTTCGCAAAGCCGCGTCAGATCTTTTGACATATCATAAAGTTTAGCCGTAACAGCCAGCGCTTTCGCCGCGTCGGAATCTGAAACGGCGTCGAGGATATCATACAGAAAATCTCTTCCCGCGATTCCTGCCGCCTGAGAAACAGCAGCGGCGTCAATATTTTCGGCGCATACTGAGCATTGATCAAGGAGCGATACTGCGTCGCGCATACCGCCGTCGGCAAGTTTTGCAATCAGAGCCGCGCCGTCGGAAGTCAGGGAGAGCTGTTCTTTTTCCGCTATATAAAGAAGTCTTTGGGCGATATCCTGCTGTCTTATCCTGCGGAAATCGTACCGCTGACAGCGCGAAGCTACAGTCGCAGGAACTTTATGAATCTCGGTTGTGGCGAGAATGAATTTGACATAAGGCGGAGGTTCTTCCATTATTTTCAGGAGCGCGTTGAACGCTGAAGCCGACAGCATATGGACTTCGTCCACAATGTAAATCTTATATCGGCAGCGTTCGGGTGAATAAACCGCTCCGTCGCGGAGATCGCGAATATCCTCAACGCCGTTATTGGAGGCGGCGTCGATCTCGATAATATCGGTAAGCGAGCCTTCTTCGGCTTCGCGGCAGATGTCGCATTGCAAGCAAGGGTTGCCGTCCGTCATGTTCGGGCAGTTGACAGCTTTTGCGAGAATTCGGGCGCAGGTAGTTTTTCCTGTTCCGCGAGAACCGGTGAAGAGATAAGCGTGGGCAGTTTTTTCATTTTTCAGCTGATTTTTCAGCGTATCAGTGATATGCTGCTGAGAAATAACGTCGTCGAAAGTCAGCGGACGCCATTTACGATATAAAGCCTTATACACGCTGCATTCCTCCAATCGTTATGCGTTCTTGCCATTGCGCAAAAATTCCGGAACATAGATGTGCAGGCTGGCTGCGGCACACGAGACGATCCGCTTAATGCTGCTCGGTCTCCCGCCTGACATGGTTCACGGTGTCTTGTTGCACAGGGCCCGCACATCTATATTCCGGAGTTTTATAACATTATCATTATATCACATATTTTCAGCTTTGTCAAGAATTTTTTTAAAAATCATTTTACCCGCGCCGCATTGTCAGGGGTCGCCGTTCCTCCCGATTCCTCCGCATAAAGATTAGTCTTTATCATCCCGCTTCAAATTAATTAATGTACCCTTGCGGTACATTAATTAATTTGGGGATTCATAAGGGACTCAGTCCCTTATGCAGAGGGGTTCGGGGGGACAGCGTCCCCCTGAAAATACAGCACGAGTAAAAATTAATTTTTAATCATCAAGGCGGGCGAAGTACTGTTCGGAATACATAACGTATTCTTCGCGGAAAGTTTCGTCGTTTTTCTTGATATCGCTGAGATAAGCATGAATATTGGTTTTTTCATCGGTTTCGATAAGACAGCCCGCGATATTGGAGCAGTGATCGGAAATTCGCTCCAGATTCGTCAGCACGTCCTGGAAGATATAGCCGAGTTCAACGGTGCATTCGTCGTTTTGCAGACGGCGTATATGGCGATTTTTCAATTCTGTGCTGAGATTATCGACAACTTCTTCAAGCGGTTCGACCTTATGAGCGATTGCGAGATCGTCGTCAATATAAGCATTGAATGCTGAATCAATATTTTCGCTGACGGCGTCGGAAATTACAACTATTTCGTTGATGCATTCCGCAGAAAAGGCGATTCCCTTTTCGTGCATTTCCTGAACGGATTCTATAAGATTAACAGCATGGTCTGAAATTCGCTCGAAATTACCCACGCAGTGCATCATTTTCGATACCGTGCGGCTGTCTTTGCCTGTTATACTGCTTTTGGAAATTTTAATAAGATAGCTGTTTATCTTATCTTCATATTTGTCGATCAAATCTTCGGATTTAATAACGCCATTGATAGTTTCCTCATTATATGGCGCAGTCAGGAGCGCGAGCGCCTCGCTGATAGCCTTGCGAGTCTCAACCGCCATTTCAACCGCAACTCCGCGGCAGGCTTCGACGGCAACGCCGGGAGTGGCAAGGAATCTGGGATCGAGCGCGCTGAATACGCTGGATTTCTCTGCTTCGCCCTTTTTATCGCGTACAAGAATATGTGAAATTTTAACAAGCTGCTTGGAAAACGGCATAAGTATTGCCGTAACAAGCACGTTGAAAACAGTGTGCATTGCAGCGATTCCTATAAATCCGACAGGCTGCGCCATAAATTCTCCGAATCCCGTAAAATTTTGCAGGAGAAGAGTAACGGGAAGCAATATCAGCGTTCCGACTGTATTGATAAGCACATGGATAACCGCAACGCGCTTTGCGTCTTTGTTTACGCCGATACTTGAAATAACAGCTGTTATGCAGGTGCCTATATTAAGTCCCATTATGATAGGCAGCGCCATTTCGTATGTAAGCGTGCCGCCTACAGAGAAAGCCATAAGAATCGCGACCGATCCGGCTGAACTCTGTATGATACCAGTAAATACCGCGCCGACGAGAACTCCGAGAATCGGGTTTTCAAAGGCTGTGAGAATATTCTGGAATTCCGGAGAATTTGCAAGAGGATCGATAGAAGTCTTCATCAGATCCATGCCTGTCATAAGAACGGCAAATCCTACAAGAATACGTCCGATATCCTTTTTCTTTGCCTTTTTGCAGGTCATTATCATGATAATGCCGACAAGGGCGATCAGCGGAGAAAAAGATTCGGGTTTGATCAGCTTCATAAAGAAACTTCCGATACCGCTTCCCTCGCCGCCGTCGATACCGTTAAGACATAAAAGCCATGCCGTAAAAGTCGTGCCTATATTTGCGCCGAAACTTACCGCGACGGTATCAAAAAGAGCCATGATACCTGAATTTACAAAACCTACAGTCATAACGGTCATTGCTGATGAAGATTGAATTGCCACTGTGATCACTGTTCCGAGAATAAGCGCCATAAAAGGATTGGAAGTCATTTTTTTGAGCGCGACCTCCATTTTACCGCCCGCGAGCTTTTCAAGCCCTGTCGACATAACGTTCATGCCGTAGAGGAAAAAGGCAAGTCCGCCCAGCATAGTGAAAATATTGAAAATAGAAAAATCGCCCATAACAGGTTCTCCTTTTCAGAACGCGGAAGCTTGTCCGCATAAAAATAGCGAAGATTTTTTAATCTCCGCTTTTTATTATATCATTATTATAGGATTCGTCAATATTTCCCCGGAAAATTTTACACGAATTTTACATTGGGTCAGTATGGAAGCGTGAATTTGCTTACGCGCCATGAACCGTCGCTGTCCTTTGAAATGGAGAATTCGCGTTCTTTCACGCAGCTTCCGCCGCCGAAATCGTCGTCGGAGTAGGAATCCGTGACTGTGAATGAAATTTCGTTGTCGGAGCGTGAATTTACCGCTGTAATTTCGGAATCAATGTAAAAAATATCCGAACCTCTCTCGCCGCAGAGACAATATACTCTGCCGTCGTATTCAGTAAAGACTTCTTCCAGATGATCTTCGTAATGCTCGCTGAAAATCTTATGATAATCAAGGCGAACTTCTTCAAGTGAAAGTATACCGTCGGACGTCACCAGATAGCAGTCCCAGCCGTAGGAATTCTTAACCGAAACGTTCTGATCGACTTCATAGGGCGAGCCTACGGTGAAATTCCATTCCATTTCGCAAGCCTGTTCAAACAATTTCTGAGCGCCGGCGATGAGATCCGAGTCGGACGTCTCTTCAACGGGCGATGGGAAAACGACTCCGCCCTCTGTCGCTGATAAAAACGGCTTTGAGTCGTTGTTTTGAGCGGAGGAAGTCGCCGATGTACTGACGGATTTTGCGGTTGAACCCGACGTTTCGGCTTTTGTGGAAAGAGTCTCCGTTTGAGTTGTATCTGTATTTTCGGCAGTCGTTTCCGAAGCTTCGGAAGTTGTGGAAACTTCGGAAACGGAACTTCCGCTCTGCGAATTATCGTCTTTTTTATCGCCGCATGAAGTCATGACGCACATCAGCGCAAGAATCGCGGTCAAAGTTAGTATTTTTTTCATAGTTTACTCCTCGTCGTCAAGAACAAAATCGATTTTTCCGCTGCTTACGTCAACAGAGGCGCAGATTATCTGAACAGTATCTCCTAATTTATACGCGGTTCCGCTAAATTTTTCTGTCAGCGCGGTCGGATAGGTGTAGTCGTATTCGCCTTCGGGAAGTGTGCGGATATGGACTAATCCTTCTACTGAATTCGGGAGTTCTGCATAAAATCCGAATTCAGTAACGGAAGAAATTTTAGCTGAAAAGCTTTCGCCAATGTGATTTTTCATGAATTCTGCTTTGTAGCAGTCTTCGCATTCGCGTTCCACGGAAACGGCGCGAATTTCGGCTGCCGATGACGATGAAGCCGCATTTACCGCGAATCCGCCGTATCTCTTGTTAAGCCACGTTTCATTGTAGCCTGCGAGAATATCCGTTATTATGCGGTGAATAGCAAGATCGGGATAACGGCGTATAGGCGACGTAAAATGAGCATAATCGTCCAGCGCCAATCCGAAATGTCCCAGCGGTTCTTCGGAATATTTTGCCTTAGACATGGAGCGCAGAACCATTGTGTTTACAGCCTCGAAAAGTTCCGTGCCGCGCGCGTTGTCGAGTATTTTTGCGGCATGAGAGGGCGAAAATTCGCTGAAATGCGGGTAATCTATATTAAGTTTGGCAAGCGTTTCGCAGAGAAGTTCAGTTTTTTCCGCAGGAGGAGCTTCGTGAATACGGTACACGAACGGAACGTGTTTATCACGCGCAAGTTTGGCGGCGGCTTCATTTGCTGTCAGCATGAATTCCTCGATGATCCTTTCGGATTTGCCTCGCTGAATGGGCATTACTCCACAGCAAACGCCGTTTTCATCTATCAAAAGGCTGCTTTCTACCGTTTCGAGTTCGGGAGCGTGACGGCTTTTTTTCTTGGCAATAAGCTTGTCCGCAAGTTCGTTTATAAGCGATATATCATTGATAACGCAAGCGTACTTTTCAATTATATCCGCGTCGGCAGGACCGTCAAGAATGTGATTAATCTCCGAATATACGCCCTTTACGCGAGATCTTATAACGCTTTTGCAGAAACGGTAATTAAGCATTTCTCCGTCGCTGTCAAGTTCGATAAATGCGGAAAGCGTAAGCCTGTCCTCGTTCGGGTTGAGGGAACAGATGCCGTTGGAAAGTTCTTTCGGCAGCATGGGAATGACCTTATCGGCGTAATAAATACTCGTGCCGCGGCGCAGAGCCTCTTTATCAAGAGCGCTGTTGCCCTTTACATAATGCGAAACATCGGCGATGTGAACGCCCAGACGATAGCCTTTTTCGGTTCGTTCAACCGAAACCGCGTCGTCGAGATCTTTGGAATACGCGCCGTCAATTGTGAAAATATTCATCCCGCGCAGGTCTTCGCGGTTGTTGAAGCTGTATTCCTGAACGCCGCCCTCGGAAATTTTTCGTGCTTCTTTGAGAACTTCGGGCGGGAATTCGCATTCCACGCCGTGCAGCGCAAGTATTGAACGGGAGCAGGCTTCCGCGCTGTCGCCGCTGCCGAATACATAAATAATGCGCACTTTATGCTCCGAATGACGTCTGCCGCGTTTGGTTATTTCGGCAAGAACCTTATCGCCATCAGAAAATTTAACGCCGCCGTTTTCGATAATAAGGCGGCTGTTTGAAGCTGAATCCGGTTCAAAAAACATACCGCCGTCGGCATATCTGACGATGCCCGTCATTTCGGAGCTGCCGAAACTGAGAATATCGACCACTCCGCCCTCGGGTTCGCCGCTTCGGGAGGGAATATCCTCGATAAGGACTTTATCGCCCGGCATTGCTCCCAGCATACATTTGCCGGGTATAAAATATTCCGTGCCGTCCTCGGTCAGCGCGAATCCAAATGTGCGGCTTAGACGGCTTATTTCGCCGCGTTTGAGTGAAAAGCGATCGGCAAGACCCGCTCTCATGCCCTTGCGGACGATTATTCTGCCCTCTTCGCGCAGTTCGGAAAACGCCTGTATAAAGGCTTCTCTGCCGAATTTTTTGGTGCGGCATTTTTTTTCGAGCTGCTCTATCGGCATAAGTTTTTTGTCGCCGGTCTGCAAAAATGTAACGATTTTATTTTTATAATTTTCTGCTCCGAAAGCAGCGGCGGATTTTACGCCGGCATTTTTCTTTTTTGATTTTGACATTTGATACTCCTGTAAAATTATAGTTGAGAACCTGTCTTCACAAGATCAGTGTGCGGATTTTCGACGCAGTAATCGGCAAAATTTGCCGAAAAGACGTGTGCTGCAGCTTGTGAAGACAGGTTCTGAAAAGCAAACAGCCCCATGACATCTGTCACGGGGCGTTTGATTACTTATCAGTAAAAATCGGAATAATATTCACTGTAAGGGTTATCACGAAAAGGATTATTCCGCCTATTCTTGTGATTTTTGCAAGAATAGCTTCACGGCTTCTGCCTTCGTTCTTACCGTAGAAAGAATCCGCGCTTGCGCCCGTGAGAGCGGCGGTCATGCTGTCCTGTGATTTCTGCTCCTGTGAAAGGCAGAGTATGATGATAGCGATGCAAACGACAAGGAGAACGGCTCCTCCGACAATTTCAAGAACTCCCATAATTGTAACCTCCGTAAATAGTATGCCTCGGCAAAAAGCCGTTTAATTCAAATAGCTTTTTAATTATACCATACGTTCAATCTTTTTGCAATAGTTTTTATGAAAAAAGGGAGAAAATTTTTTAGATAATTTTTGTATGATTTTAACAAGACATAATATCTGAAAACGGCGAATAGAATTTAATAAAAAGGCTCTGGGAGCTTGTATTCTTTCCTATGGGCGCAGGTTCTGAAGCCGATCAAAAAGGAGATTTTTTATGCAGGACAAGGTTATAAAGAAAGATCACAACATAATTCTCGAAAACCGCGGCAGCATGAGTATTTCGGGAATAACCGACGTTGACAGCTTTGATGAAAAGGCGATATGTCTCTACACCCAGATGGGCGAACTGACTATTCAGGGGCGTGAACTTCACATCGATTCCATGAGCGTGGAAACGGGCGATATGACCATAACCGGCGATATATGGTCGATAGTCTACGGCGACAAGGATAAAAAAGGACCTATATCGGCGCTCGGGAGGCTTTTCAGATGAACGTGCCGGAAACTTTCTTTTCCATTGAGGAGGAACTGTTTCTCTTTTTCGCGTCATGCCTTTGCGGAGCGTTCATAGGGGCGTATTACGATGTTTTTCGCGCATTCCGGCTGCTCGTTCCGCATAAGGGCGTGTTCGTGATCATTGAAGATATTGTTTTTCTCGGCAGCTATGCCGTATTCCTTTCTTCCTTTGCAAATGTTTGCGCACGCGGAGAACTTCGCGTTTACTATATCATCGGAAACGTTCTCGGCGCGGCTTTGTATTTTTTTACCGTCGGAACGTTCGTAATGAGAACCCTCGAAAAACTTTTGTGCGGACTGAAAAAGTTTGTCGGCATAATATTGACTCCGATAAAATCGCTATATGCATTATTATATAGAAAAGCAGCTGCAAAATTTGTGGGATGTTCCAAATTTTTTGTAAAAACCTATAAAAAGTTAAAAATCCTCTTGCAAAGAACGCCGGTTTTGTTGTATAATAAAATGGAATCCAAAATGAGAAGGAACGTGAAAAAAGTTGGCAAAAAAAAGACAGTCGGGAAAAAAATCAGCAAAGCCGAAAATAAAAAAGCCAAAAGCTAAAAAAGGTCTGTTCAACAGCGGCCTTTTCAAACTTGCGGCAGTCGCAGTCGCAATAGGCTGCGGCGTGGTTGTATTTGCCACCGAAAGCGATTGCAGCGACAAGGAGCAGGAGCTTGTCCGAATTCAGGCGCAGATCGATTCGTATACCCTCAAAAACGAGGATCTGAAACGTACTTTTGAAAGTGACGACATTTCCGCCTATATGGAGCGAGTCGCATTGGAAGAACGCGGTTATGCATATCCGGACGAAAGACGTTTTTATGATACATCAAGGGACTGATCTTTTCGAAGATATCGTCACGGCAAAAAGTAAAATTATATTTAAGGAGTTTTATAAACATTATGCAGCTTGAAATCGGAAAAATCTACACAGGCAAGGTAAAGGGAATCGCGCAGTACGGAGCTTTTATAGACATTGACGGCGGCGGAAGCGGAATGGTACATATCTCCGAGATCGCCAATACCTTTGTCAGCGAGATCCGCGAGCATCTTACCGAAGGGCAGGAGGTCAGGGTAAAGGTCATCGGCGTCAACGAGGCGGGCAAGGTCAGTCTTTCCATCAAAAAGGCCATGGACGGCGGAAACGCTCCCGCACCCGAAAAGAGAAAGTTCAATCCCAACCGCGAACGCAGAAGCAAGCCGAATATCTGGGAACCGAAAAAAACTGTTCCCCAGTCCGAAATGACGTTCGAGGATATGATGTCCCACTTTAAACAGTCCAGCGAAGAAAAGATCGGCGATCTTAAAAGAAGTACCGACAGGAAAAACAAAACGCGCAGAAAGTAGCGGCGATCTGCCCGCACGTGTCATTGAACTCGTGCAGGCAGATTTTTTTGTGCAATGTGACGTTTTTTGACATTGAAATTTGTAAAGAGCGGCAAATTCTATTGACATATATTTCCGCATTTGTTATAATTTAATTTGAGAACCTGTCTGCACCGGAACTGGCATAAAATTTTTATGCGGACAAGTTATTGAACAATCCTTTGAATCTGAAAAGGTGAACTATGGAACATATAAAAAGAGACAGATATAAGCGAATTATCTCCTTGTGTTTCGCACTTGTGATGATGGGTATCCTTACGGGCGGTTTCGCTTTCGTCTGGTATAAATATTACAGCGAAACTATTATTCTGCCGTATTACAGGCGCGGAAACTGGGTGCTTATCGGAATCTACAGCCTGCTTGTGTATCTTTTTTTTAAGGCGTACGGCGGATTTAAGTTTGGCTATCTGAAAAAGACGGATATGCTTTATTCTCAGCTTCTTTCGGTAGCCTGCGCAGATTTTGTCGCGTATTTTCTTATCAGCCTTATCGGGCGCGATTTTATGGCGGTCTCGCCGATAATAATGCTTACGTTCGCGGATTTCGGCTTCATCGCCCTATGGACGCTTGTTACGGGAAGGATATACTTTCTGATCTATCCTCCGCGAAAGCTTATGATCCTCTATGGCAGTCATCAGGCGGCTTCTCTTGTAATGAAAATGAGCCGCCGGGTGGACAAGTATATGATATGCGAATCTATCAGCGCGTCCGAAGATCCCGAGAAGATCAAGGAACTTATATTGAAATACGAAGGCGTGATAATCTGTGATATTTCGGCTGAACAGAGAAATAATTATGTGAAATTCTGCTATGAAAATTCCATTCGTTCGTATATAGCGCCGAAAATTTCAGATATTATTATAAGAGGCGCGGACGATATTCGTCTGTTCGATACTCCGCTGCTGCTCTGCCGCAACTACGGTCTCGATTTTGAGCAGCGGTTTTTGAAGCGCAGTTTCGATATTGTTTTTTCGATCATCGCGATCCTGCTGTTGTCGCCGATAATGATCGTTTCGGCTGTTGCCGTTAAACTCTACGACGGCGGTCCCGTACTCTATAAGCAGAAGCGTCTCACCATAAACGGCAGGGAATTCAATGTCTATAAATTCCGCAGCATGATCGTGGACGCGGAAAAAAACAGCGGGCCTGTTCTGGCTTCCGACGACGATCCGAGAATAACTCCCGTGGGAAAATTTCTGCGCGCAGTTCGATTCGACGAGTTCCCGCAGCTTTTCAACATCTTAAAAGGCGAAATGTCGGTAGTCGGGCCTCGTCCGGAACGTCCCGAACTTACTAAGCTTTATCAGGAGGAAATGCCTGAATTCGAATTTCGCTTGAAAGTTAAAGCAGGTCTTACGGGTTACGCTCAGGTCACTGGAGTTTACGATACAACGCCTTATGATAAGCTTAAAATGGATCTAATGTACATTGAAAATTACTCGTTCAGAATGGATTTGCAGATAATTTTCATGACTGTAAAAACAATGCTGTTTCCGCCAAAGACCAACGCCGAGTCGGGCGAAGTCGTAATTTCGGATTCAGTGCATGGAAAAGAGGACGACAGATGAAAATAACAGCGGTTATAATGGCGGGAGGCAGAGGAGAAAGATTCTGGCCGCGCAGCAGAAATTCCCGTCCGAAGCAGTTCCTTTCGCTTACTGCCGACGGCGAAACAATGATACAAAAGACGGTTCGCAGGATATCTTCGCTTGTTGAACCTGAAGACGTCTATATTTCGACTAATTCCGACTACATTCCTCTTGTGAGGGAGCAGCTTCCCGAAATTCCGAAAGAAAATATACTTGCCGAACCTGCGCCGCGGAATACCGCTCCGTGCATCGCTTTTGCGGCTGCGGTCATCGGCAGAAAATACGACGACGCGGTCATGATGGTGCTGCCGTCCGATCATCTTATCGGCTTGGAAACGATTTTCGCCGATACTTTGAAAAAGGCTGTAAAAACTGCCGAACAGGGTGAAAATCTCGTGACGGTCGGCATCACTCCGAATTATCCCGAAACCGGCTACGGATATATCAATTTCGGCAAAAGCTGCGGCGACGCCTACGCCGTTGAAAAATTCGTGGAAAAGCCCGATCTTCCGACTGCCGAGAAATATCTGGCTTCGGGAAAATATCTCTGGAACAGCGGTATGTTTATCTGGAAACTGTCTTCGATAATGAATAATATCCGCAGATTTATGCCCGATATTTACGAGGGCGCAGTCAGGATCGGAGAGGCTTATGGAACGGATGAATTCGACGAAACGCTGGAGCGCGAATTTACCTCATTCCGCAGCGAATCGGTGGATTTCGGCATAATGGAAAAGGCTGAAAATATTTATACCATCCCCGGCAGCTTCGGCTGGGACGATGTGGGAAGCTGGCTTGCAGTGGAGCGCATCAACAAAACTGACGGGAATAAAAATTATTTCGAGGGCGAAGTTGTTGCGGAAAACGTGCGCCATGCCACAATATGCGGCGGAAAACGCCTTATTGCGGCAGTCGGTGTGGAAGATATCGTTATCGTGGATTCAGAGGACGCTCTTCTGATATGCTCGAAAAACAGCGCGCAGGATATCAAAAAAATCATTGCTCGTCTGAAAGAGTCGGGCAGAAACGAACTTATATAAATTAAGGAGTCGGTCAATTATGAAAAACGCACTTATTACGGGAATTACAGGGCAGGACGGCTCTTATCTTGCGGAGCTGCTTCTCGAAAAAGGTTATAATGTTTATGGAATATGGCGCAGAAAAGCGACTGTTGATTATGGCAATATTGCGCATCTTAAAGATAAGATCACGCTTATCTATGCTGATATGACGGATCCGATCTCGCTTATTTCGTCGATGCAAATTTCGCAGGCGGACGAGGTCTATAATCTGGCGGCGCAGTCGTTCGTATATGCAAGTTGGGATACGCCCATAGGAACTGCCGATATAAATGCTATAGGCGTTACGAATATGCTGGAGGCTATCCGTATTGTCAAGCCCGAAGCAAGATTTTATCAGGCTTCAACTTCGGAAATGTTCGGCATGGTTCAGGAAATGCCGCAGACCGAAAAAACGCCTTTCTATCCGCGCAGTCCCTATGGCGTTGCAAAGCTGTACGGTCACTGGATAACGAAAAATTACCGCGAAAGCTATAATATGTTCGCGTGTTCGGGAATTCTCTTCAATCATGAAAGCGAACGCCGCGGAATCGAATTCGTTACGCGAAAGATAACCGACGCCGCAGTCCGTATAAGTCTGGGCTTGCAGGAGTGCGTAGAACTGGGAAATCTCGATTCCAAGCGCGACTGGGGACATTCCAAAGACTATGTGAGAGCAATGTGGCTCATGCTTCAGCAGGACGAGCCTGACGATTACGTTATCGCGACCAACGAAACGCGCACTGTCCGCGAATTTGCGGAAACCGCGTTCCGTCATGCAGGGATAGAAGTGCAGTGGCAGGGCGAGGGCGTTGACGAAATCGGCATAAACAAGGCTACGGGAAAAACTGTTGTAAAGGTGAATAAGAAGTTCTTCCGTCCCGCGGAAGTTGATATACTTCTCGGAAATCCCGAAAAAGCGGAGAAAAAGCTCGGCTGGAAGCGCGAGATTGATTTTTCGGGACTTGTAGAGCGCATGGTGAAAAACGATATGGAACTTGTAAAACGAGAGATCGGCGCGGCGGACTGATAGATATGAATATAGCATTTGACGCAGTTCCGCTGATAAGCGATAAAATGACGGGAATAGGCTGGTGCGAGGCGGGTCAGACTACCGCTATGGCGCGCCTTTATCCCGAAAACAGTTACACTTATAATTTTTTCTCGCGTAAGGACGATCATATCAAACTCGACCGCTTGAAGCCTTTTTCAGAGAATATAAAGCCGAAGATCGCGCATTTTTCTGGATATATCTACCGCGCATCTTCAACGCTGCTGCCTATACCGTACAGCTCGTTTTTCGGGAAAGACGCCGATATAACACACTTTTTCAATTATATCGCGCCGAGCGGGGTTCATGGCAGAACTGTCATAACAGTCCACGATATGGTGTATAAGGCTTTTCCCGAAACTGTTCGCAGCCGTACTAAATTCATGCTGAATTCGGGTTTGAAAAAATCAATGAAGAGAGCGGATATTATTGTGACGGATTCCGAATTTTCAAAGGCGGAGATACTGAAATATTTTCCCGCTCACGAAAAAAAGATTCGCGTAGTTCCGTGCGGAGTTGATACGGAAAAATTCAAACCCTGCGAGGATTTGAGCCGAATTCCCGAAGTCAAGGCGTCGCTGGGGATAGAGGGCGATTATTTCCTCTACGTCGGCACTATCGAGCCGCGAAAAAATCTTGAACGGCTTATCAACGCTTACAATATTTTTGTCAGCCGAGTTAAAGACGCTCCGAAGCTCATTCTTGCAGGCGGAAAAGGCTGGCTGTACGACAGTATTTTTCAGCGTGTGACAGATCTCGGATTGACCGAAAGGGTGATTTTCACGAAATACGTTCCCGCAGCCGATATGAATCCGCTCATGTGCGGCGCGACGGCGTTCGTATTTCCGAGCATTTATGAGGGATTTGGAATGCCGCCTCTTGAGGCTATGGCTTGTGGAGTTCCGGTACTTGCTTCCGACGCGGCTTCATTGCCTGAAGTTACGGGAGATTGCGCGGTCATCTGCGACGCGTATTCCGAGGAGGGCATTGCGGACGGGCTTGAAAAGCTTTATTCGAATGACGAACTTCGCGCCGATTTAAGCCGCCGCGGACTTGAAAGAGCGCAGAAATTTACTTGGGAACGCTCTGCGGAGATTCTTTACGATGTTTACAGGGAGCTGATTTAATGAGTGAATTAAAAGATTTTGAGGGATTCCTTACAGCCGAGGACAGTTTCAGAATGGAAATGGAAACGTATATTCCCGAATTTTTGGAACGCATGAATAATGATACGATGCAGGACGAGGATTTCATGAACCGCACACGCGATCTTATGAAACTCGGCGAGGCGGCAGGGATAGATATGCAGCAGTATATCATTGATTACGGCAAAGCCAACGGTATTGAATGATGAAAAAGAAATTAAGGATATTAGAGGTAAATAAGGCGTATTACCCTCATATAGGAGGAATCGAGAGCCTTGTGCGGCAATATGCGGAGGAACTTCCCGAACTGGGCGCGCAGGTCGATGTGCTGGTTTGCCGCGACGACAGGGGAAAGACGATCTGCGATGAGGTGAACGGCGTGAAAGTTCTCCGCGCGGGCAGTTTGGGGACGTATTTTTCGTGTCCGCTGTCGCTTTCGTTTATTTCCCGATTTCGGAAAATGGCGAAAAATGCCGACGTGGTGCATATCAACGTGCCGTTTCCGCTTGCAGACGCAGCGCTTCTGCTTTCGGGATATAAGGGGCGCGTAGCCGTTTCGTGGCACAGCGATATCGTCAAGCAGGAGAAACTGATGCTCCTCTACAAGCCGTTTATGAATTTCCTTCTGAAACGAGCGGATGTGATATTTACCGCAACCAAAGGTCATATAGATGGCTCGGCGTATTTGCCTGAATTCAGGGAAAAATGCCGCATAGTGCCTTACGGCATCAAGCCTGCGGAATATCTTTCGGTAAAGCGCGCGCCGTTTTTGACGGAAAAGCTTTCCGACAGTTCTTCGGTAAAAGTTTTTTTCACGGGCAGACTCGTTTATTATAAGGGCGCGGACGTGCTGTTAAAGGCGTTTTCGTCTGTGAAGAACTGCGAACTTTTTATTGCCGGTACGGGCGAACTTGAAGATCAACTGAAAAATTATGCAAAACGCCGCGGACTTGAAAATAAAGTGCATTTTCTGGGATTTCTGCCCGACGAACAGTTGAAGCAGGCGTATGCCGACTGCGATATATTCGTGCTGCCGTCGGTAGTGCGCAGTGAAGCTTTTGGAATCGTGCAGCTTGAAGCCATGATCTATGGCAAACCCGTTATAAATACGCGGCTTCCGTCGGGAGTGCCTCATGTCAGCGTTCACGGAAAAACGGGTCTGACAGTTCCGCCGTCGGATGCAAAGGCGTTGGCGGCTGCGATAAACCGACTTGCCGCTGATAAGAGATTGCGCGAAAAACTGGGCAAAAACGCTGCTGAACGAGTGAAAAGCAGATTTGATGAAGATATGGTCATTCGCAGATTGTACAAGCTTCTTGCGGGGGAGGAAACATCATGAAAGCGCTTATCATAGGCGGAGCCGGTTTCGTGGGCGGCTATCTTACGGACGAATTGTTGTCCGCCGGTCATGAAGTTCATGCAACCTGTCTTGAAAATGAAGATATAACTGAAAAGTGCGCCGTTCATCATCTCGATATAATGGATAAAGAGGCGATCGGGCGGCTGATTTGCGAAATTTCGCCCGACGTCGTTTATCATCTTGCCGCGCAGAGTTCCGTTGCGCTTTCGTGGAAAATTCCGCAAAAAACGGCGGAGATAAATATTGTGGGAGCTATAAACGTACTTGAGGCGGTACGGGAATTCGCTGAAAAAGCACGGCTTATCATGATAGGTTCGGGCGAGGAATACGGCTATATCGCCCCGAATGCCTGTCCTATCAAGGAATCCGAACCGCTCGCTCCCGCCAATATTTACGCAGTTACAAAGGCGGCTCAGGAAATGACTGCGAAAGTATATGTTCGCGCATATCATATGGATATAGTAATGGTAAGGGCGTTCAATCATTCCGGACCTCGTCAGAGCATCGCTTTCGTTATTTCCGATTTCTGCCGTCAGATAGCCGCTGTTGAATGCGGTCTTGCGCCGCCTGAAATGCTTGTTGGAAATCTTTCGGCAAAACGCGATTTTACCGACGTCCGCGATATCGTAAGGGCATATGGTCTGCTTGTCGAAAAGGGCGTTTCGGGCAAGGTCTATAATGTTGGCAGGGGAAATGCCGTTAGTATTCAATATATACTGAATACGGCTTTGGCGATGTCGCATTCCCGAATCGAAGTGAAGAACGACCCGAAGCGTATGCGCGCTTCTGATATTCCGATAATCGAACCTGACGTTTCGGAGATTTTCCGCGATACGGGCTGGAAGGCTGAAATTTCCGTGGAGCGAACGATTGAAGATACGCTGAATTACTGGAGAGAAGTTCTGAAAAGGAGTTGAATAAATGTGGATATGAAGCTTACAAATGAAAAAATGCTTACTTTCAGCGGCCATGAAAAGATCGGCGCATTCAAGGCGGGCGAAAAACTGACCGAATTCGGCGAAAAACAGAATTCCGCCAACGAAGTTCTCGCCGCCAACATAAACGACCTTATAAAAAGAGTATGCGCCCTTGAGGATAAGCAGCTTCGCAACGAGGAGATCATGCGGAAAATAGCCAAAGAGCTTTCCGCCGCCAAAAAGGAAATGGACAGGATTCGACTGTCCGACAAGCTGAATTCAGGCGCGATCGCCCGTATAGACAAGGCGCTGCATCTTGCCGAAGAAAGTATTGATGAAAGTGAAAGCGAATAATGCATTGTTAAAAATTCACAAAAAACTGCTCTTGATTTTATAGAATAAGTCGATAATTTCATATTGATTCGCTTGACTTTTTTGCGATTTTGTTATATTATAGATATGTCGACAAACTACTCATATCGACGGCGGAAAGATCAGCTTTTCCGCGATGTCGTGCCGATATATCTATTCAGAAAGAAGGTGTTAACATGGGTGATCTGTCCGAAAAGCTTATGGAAGAGCTTGAGTCGAAAACCGCGTTTACTATACCGGTCTTCGGCGGCATACCCGTTCCCGATTCATGCGTTGTCACGTGGGTGATAATGGCTGCTTTGGTGGCGCTTTCCATTATACTTACACATAAGCTGAAAAAAGTACCGACCGGAAAGCAGTGTCTGCTGGAGATAGGTATAACGAAGCTGAACGATTTCTTTCTCGGCATACTCGGTCCGCACGGCAAAAAATACCTGCCGATACTGGAAACGCTTATAATTTATATCGGTTTTTCCAATATTATCGGTATTTTCGGATTCGTTCCGCCAACTAAGGACATCAACGTTACCGCGGCTTTGGCAGGCATCGCCATAATTCTTATTCAGGTGACTTCCGTCATCGAAAAAGGCGGAATAGGCTGGGTAAAGGGCTTTGCAAAGCCTATGCCGATAATGATTCCTATTAATATTCTCGAACTCGTCACGCGTCCGCTGTCCCTTTGTATGCGACTGTTCGGAAACGTTCTCGGCGCGTTTGTCGTAATGGAACTTATCAAAATCTGCGTACCGGTGGGACTTCCCGTGGTATTCAGCCTGTACTTCGATATTTTCGACGGCTTGATACAGGCGTATGTATTCGTCTTCCTCACTTCGCTCTTTATGTCCGAGGCCATGGAATGATCGTGAAAATCAGTTTTCATGATAAAATAATATTGACAGCCGTTCATAATCAGAGCGGAATTATTTAATGGAGGTTTTTAATTATGGGATTAATAGCAATTGGTGCAGCTATCGCTGTTTTGACAGGAGCAGGAGCAGGAATAGGTATCGGTATAGCTACCGCTAAAGCTACGGAAGCTATCGCGCGTCAGCCCGAAGCAAAGGGCGATATCAGAAGCACGCTTATCATCGGATGCGCTCTTGCGGAAGCTACGGCTATTTACGGTTTCGTTGTTGCTCTTCTGATAATTCTTTCACTTGGTAAGTGATAAGGCGCGCTTTGTGCGGATTAATTAATGGAGGAATATAATGCTTAATTTCGACTTCTGGAGTATCTTCTGGGCTGTTTTGAATATACTTATCCTTTTCGTGCTGCTCAGGATATTCCTGTTTAAACCTATTAATAAGATCATGGACGACAGAACGCAGTCTATTCAGAAAGATATTGACGAAGCAGCTAAGGCTAAAGAGGACGCCGAAGCCCTTAAACAGCAGTATACTGATTCTATCGGAGAAGCTAAGGAAGAGGCGGGCAGGATTCTCCGCGAAGCTCACGACGCTGCTGAAAACGAACGCGCCGCTATTCTCAGCAGATCTCATGAAGAGGCTGAGAAAATTGTCAGCGCGGCGGGAGAAAGCATCGAAAATGAGCGTAAACGCGTTATTCAGCAGGCTCATTCGCAGATAGCCGATCTTGCTATCGAAGCCGCTTCCAAGGTAGTAAGCGCCAATCTGGACGACGAGAAAAACCGTAAGCTTGTCGACGAATTTCTTGCGGCGGAGGAGGCTGACAGCAAATGAAAGATACGGCTAAAGAATTGCTGAAAGAACTTGTCCGCCTTAATATCCCGAAAGAAGATATCGAGGTATCGAAGGGCGTGTTTTCTGCGTGTCCCGACGCTGCGGATACTCTTGCGAATCCTCTTGTAACTCTTGATGAAAAGCGCGAGGTCATCAGGAGGATTTTCCCGAAAAGTCTCGAACGTTCGATAGTATCTGCCGCAAAGTCGGGGATAATTCCGGAACTGGGCGAAATTTTCGAGGAATACGAGGATATACTTCTCGAAAAGCAGGGCGGTATAAAGGCTGTCGTTCGCTATGTTACGCCGCTTACTGAAAATCAGCAGGCGGAGCTGCGTAAATTTATAATGGAAAAATTCACCAGGGACGAGGTAGATATAGAATATCGCCGCGATCCGGATATCATAGGCGGATTTATATTGAACGCAGGCGATGTGGAATTCGACCGCAGCTATCGTACAAGTCTCCGTAATATCAGGGAAGATTTGAAAAATAAAGCTGCCGAAGCCGTTGAAAAATCGGGTACAGACTTGAATTCAGGAGATATTATCTCGATTCTGAAAACCGAAGTCAAAGATTTCGATATAAAATCAGGATCAGCCGAAACGGGTACTATACTTCGTCTCGGCGACGGGATCGCAAGAGTTCACGGTTTAAGCGGCGTTATGTACGGCGAACTTGTGGAATTTGAAACGGGAATTCGCGGTATCGTTCAGAATCTCGAAGAAAAATCAGTGGGAGTGGTACTTCTCGGCGACGACCGCGGTCTTACGGAGGGTTCTTCCGTTATCCGCACAGGAAAACGCGCGGGAATCGGCGTAAGCGACGAACTTCTCGGCAGAGTTGTCGACGCTCTCGGTTCGCCTATCGACGGGCTGAATCCTATCCATGCGGAGGATTACTTCCCGATAGAGCGCGAAGCTCCCGGCGTTATCGAGCGTAAATCGGTATCCGTTCCGCTTCAGACGGGAATTTTGGCTATCGATTCCATGTTCCCTATCGGACGCGGACAGCGTGAGCTTATAATCGGCGACAGGCAGACGGGTAAAACCTCTATCGCCGTAGATACTATTATAAATCAAAAGGGGCAGGACGTTGTGTGCGTTTACGTTGCGATAGGTCAGAAGTCCTCGACCGTCGCACAGGTGGTAAATACGCTGAAAAAGTACGGGGCAATGGATTATTCCGTCGTCGTTTCAGCGTCGGCAAGCGAACCTGCGCCGTTCCAGTATATATGCCCTTATTCGGGTACGGCGATCGCGGAATATTTCATGTCAAAGGGTAAGGATGTTCTCATCGTTTATGACGATCTCTCGAAGCACGCCGTCGCATACCGTGCAATGTCGCTTCTGCTTCATCGTCCCCCCGGACGCGAAGCTTATCCCGGAGACGTTTTTTATCTGCATTCAAGACTTTTGGAGCGTTCCAGCCGTCTCGACGATGAACACGGCGGAGGTTCACTCACCGCGCTTCCGATTATTGAAACGCTGGCAGGCGATATTTCGGCTTATATTCCAACCAATGTCATCTCAATTACCGACGGTCAGATCTTCCTCGAAAGCGAATTGTTTAATTCGGGTCAGCGTCCTGCGGTAAACTACGGACTTTCCGTTTCGCGAGTTGGCGGCGCAGCTCAGACAAAGGCTATGAAAAAAGCCGCGGGAAATCTTCGTATCGACCTTGCACAATTTAAGGAAATGGAGATCTTCACTCAGTTTTCGTCCGAACTCGATCAGACTACCGCCGATCTTCTTAATCATGGAAGAATGCTGACGGAACTGCTTAAACAGCCTCTTTACAGACCTCGTCCGCACTATGAACAGGTAATTCTTCTGTATGCCGCTCAGCACGGACTTTTCAATTATGTTGATATAAAAGAATTAAGAACGTATACGGACGATCTCATGAGTTATATCCGAAGCTACGGTCAGGATATTATAGAAGAACTGGAAACAAATAAGGTGCTGACCGACGATCTTGCAGAACGAATTGAAAAAATCGTCACGGCATTTGAGGAATAAGGGGTGAGATCATGCCCAATATCCGAGAAATTCGCGAAAGGATAGCCAGCATACAGCAGATCCTTAAAATAACCAACGCTATGTATCTTATCTCCTCTTCCAAGCTGAAAAAAGCGAGAAAGGCGCTGGATTCCACCGAGCCGTATTTCTATAAGCTTATGGAAACTATCGGAAGCGTTCTGGAACATACTCCCCATGTGCGGCAGATGTATTTTGACAGGCGCACGGGGATTCCCGATGATAAGCGAAAAAAGGGCTATATCATAATTACTGGAGACAAAGGTCTTTGCGGAAGCTATAATCATAACATTTTGAAATTTGCCGATCAGCAGCTAAAAGATCAGAATCTTGACAATTGCTATCTATTCGTTATGGGACAGGTCGGACGAATGTATTTTCAGCGGCGGATGAATTCGGGAAAACAGGCGTATGTTGACGGAGAATTCCTCTATACTACGCAGAATCCTACGCTTTACCGAGCAGCCGAGATAGCCGAATTGGTTATAGAAAAATTCAAAAATAAAGAGCTTGACGAAGTTTACCTGCTGTATACCGATATGGTGAATTCCAATTTACAGGAACCGCGCACAGTAAGACTTCTGCCTTTCGAGCGCAGACATCTTGGCAGAGCGGCTGACGGCACGGTCAAAAAGCTGCCGAAGGCTTCGTTCGTTCCGTCTCCTGAAAAGGTTATGGATTATCTTATACCAAACTATGCCAAGGGAATTATATACGGCGCAATGGTTGAGGCGTTTTGCTGCGAACAGCAATCCCGCATGACGGCTATGGACGCCGCCACAAACAGCGCGAAAGATATGATAAGGGAGCTTTCTCTTCTCTACAACCGCGCGCGTCAGGCGGCTATAACTCAGGAAATAACCGAAGTCTGCGGCGGCGCGCAGTCGATCAACGATTAGACAGTGTCGCGGATTACACACGCAAATCAGTTTTTACACGTGCGGCATTATCAAGGGGGACGCCGTCCCCCTTGCCCCCCTGCAAAAGGGTGCTTCACCCTTTTGAAACCCAATTTTCAATTATTCATATTCCCTAAAGGGATATGAATAATTGAGGAGCGAGCTTCGAGAGGGAAATGCCTTTGCAGGAAGTTAAAGAGACAGTCTCATTAAAAATATCGTATGCATAAGATTAATTTACGTGTGAAATGCGCGCCGCTGCCATACATTTTCACAAGGAGGCAGATTTACGTAAAATGGAAAAAGGAAGAATCACTCAGGTCATCGGACCTGTTATAGATGTGGAATTTCCGAACGGAAAGCTCCCCATGATAAAAGACGCCCTCACGGTTCAGATCGACGGCAGAAACCGCGTTATGGAGGTTGCACAGCATATGGGCAACAAGACTGTGCGCTGCATCATGCTTGCCACCAGCGAGGGGCTTAGCAGAAATATGGAGGTTATCGCTACGGGAGCATGTATCAAAGTTCCCGTCGGCGAAAAAACTCTGGGACGTATGTTTAACGTTCTTGGCGAACCTATTGATAAAATGGGCGAAACGGGCGCGGAGGAAATGTGGGAAATTCACAGAAAAGCTCCGTCATTTCAAGAGCAAAGCCCTGTTGTTGAAATTCTCGAAACAGGCATCAAGGTTATAGATCTTATCGCGCCTTACGCGAAGGGCGGAAAGATAGGTCTTTTCGGCGGCGCCGGCGTCGGAAAAACGGTTCTTATTCAGGAACTTATCAGAAATATTGCTACCGAACACGGCGGATATTCGATATTTACGGGCGTTGGCGAGCGTTCGCGCGAGGGCAACGATCTCTGGAATGAAATGCGCGAATCCGGCGTAATCAATAAAACGGCTCTGGTTTTCGGTCAGATGAACGAGCCGCCCGGTTCTCGTATGCGCGTTGCTCAGACGGGACTTACCATGGCGGAATATTTCCGCGACTGCGAACATAAAGATGTACTGCTATTTATCGACAATATTTTCCGTTACGTGCAGGCAGGCTCGGAAGTTTCGGCTCTGCTCGGAAGAATGCCGTCGGCGGTTGGTTATCAACCTACTCTTGCTACGGAAGTCGGCGAACTTCAGGAACGCATCACTTCCACGAAAAACGGCTCAATTACGTCGGTTCAGGCTGTTTATGTACCTGCGGACGACCTTACCGACCCTGCGCCCGCGATTACTTTCGCGCATCTTGACGCAACTACGGTACTTTCAAGAAAGATAGTCGAGCAGGGAATTTATCCCGCTGTCGATCCTCTTGAGTCAAATTCAAGAATCCTCGAACCCGACGTTGTTGGCGAGGAGCATTACACGGTTGCGCGGCGTACTCAGGAACTTCTCCAGAAATATAAGGAATTGCAGGATATTATCGGCATTCTTGGTATGGAAGAACTTGACGAGGACGATAAACTGGCAGTTTACCGCGCAAGAAAAATTCAGAAATTCCTGTCGCAGCCTTTTAACGTTGCAGAGAATTTTACCGGTCTTAAAGGAAAATACGTTCCGTTGAAGGATACTATAGAAGGATTCAAGGCGATAATTGACGGAGATATGGATAAATATCCCGAAGCGGCGTTCCTTATGGCAGGAACTATCGACGACGTTCTTGCCAAAGCTAAAGAAATCGAAAACGGTGCATGATCATGGCTAAAACATTTTATCTTGAGATCATAGCCGCCAACCGCGTTTTTTTCAAGGGCGACTGCGAGCATCTGGTGATTACCGCTATTGACGGACTTCTGGGAATTCTTCCCGGTCATGAGCCGCTTGTAACATCGCTTCCCACGGGTGAGTTAAAGTACATGGTTGACGGAAATTGGCGTCATGCGGCAATTTCGGAAGGATTTATAGAGGTTATGCCCGATAGAGCGGTAATTCTTGCGGATTCCTGCGAACTTCCCGAGGAAATCGACATAAAGCGCGCGGAAGAAGCTCGTCAGCGCGCGGAAGAGATGCTCCGCCAAAAGCAGAGCATCAAGGAGTATTATGAAACGCAGGCGGCGCTTAACCGTGCTATCAATCGTTTGAAGATCTCTCAGAAACGTTTTAAGTGAATTGACTAAAAAACATGAGCAATTATTGTGCAAATTTTCAAATTATTAATATTTATTGCCGTTTTGCTTGACATTTCTGAGAATATATTGTAAAATAATAGTAATTGTCACACAGACAAATGAAATCGCAAATAGGAGGCAAAAGACGTGAAAAAGATTCGTAAATCCACTCTCTTCATTGTCGCTGCTTTTATTGCGCTGTTTACTGTTTCGTCTATCACCGGATTTGATTATTATTTCGGTGATAATTCGACTACCGTTGTCAAGGGCGTTGACGACATTCGTCTCGGTATAGATATACGGGGCGGCGTTGACGTTACCTTTGCTCCCGCGGACGATTATGACGCTACCGACGAGCAGCTTGACGCTGCAACTCAAAAGATCAAAACTCGTCTCGGCACGCTTGGAATCAACGATAACGAGATCTACAGCGATTATAAGAGCGACAGAATTATCGTTCGTTTCCCTTGGCAGGCAGGCGAAAGCGAATATGACGCTGAGGCTGCCGTAAAGGAACTTGGTGAAATGGCAGAGCTTACTTTCAGAAAAGGTACGGACTCTGAGACCGACGAGGATGGTAATATTATTCCCACGGGCGAACTCGTACTTACGGGCGACGATGTTGAAAAAGCTGATTATATCCAGCAGCCCGACAATCTGAAATGGGTAGTTTTGCTAAAACTTAAACCTGATGGTAAGGAAAAATTCGCAGACGCTACTGCGGAACTTGCAGGAACAAGTACGCCTATCTCGATCTGGATGGACAACACCATGATCTCATATCCTACTGTAGATGAAGCTATTACCAAAGGCGAAGCTACTATTACCGGTAATTTTACAAGCGATTCCGCAAAGGCGCTTGCTGAGCAGATCAATTCGGGCGCGCTTCCTTTTAAAATGGTGACGACAAGCTTTAAGACAATTTCCCCCACGATGGGCGAAGGCTCTCTTGACGCTATTCTGCTTGCGGCTTATATTGCGTTTGCTCTTATAGCCGTTTATATGATCGTGCTTTACAAAGTGCCGGGAGTTGTTGCGGTCATCGCTCTCATAGGACAGATTGCAGGCACCCTTGCCGCCGTTACGGGCTGGTTTGGCTTCATGCCGGGTTCAACGCTGACTATTCCCGGAATTGCGGGTATTATTCTTTCCGTCGGCATGGGCGTTGACGCGAATATTATCACCGGCGAGCGCATCAAGGAAGAACTCCGTTCGGGCAAATCTCTTGATTCCGCGATCAAGATCGCGTATAAGCGCGCGTTCTCCGCAATTCTCGACGGTAATATCACAAACGTTATCATCGCTATCATTCTTATGGGAGCATTTGGCGTTCCGTCAAGCTTCTTCTCAAAGATTCTCAACAGCACTATCTTCCGTATGTTCGGAGCTACGACGGAAGGCGTTGTTTATTCATTTGGATTCACGCTTCTTGTGGGCGTTATCTGCAACTTCATTTTCGGCGTATTTGCCGCAAAGCTCATGGTTATGGCTTGCTCCAAGTTTAAAGCGCTGCAAAACAGAAAGCTTTACGGAGGTGATGTCAAGTGAGTAAGAAAAAAAATATTGCCGCTCCTACGCCTGCGCCTACAGGTAAGATTTATGATTTCTGCGGCAAAAAGAAAATGATCCTTGCTATCGCAATTGCGGTCATACTTGCTCTCGTTGTGGGCGTCGCAGTTCGCGGAGTTGACCTTGCAATTGAATTCAAGGGCGGCACTATGCTGACTTATTCCTATACAGGCGATCTTGATATGAACGCCGCCGCTGCTAAGGCGCAGGAGATAGTCGGCGTAAACGTTTCGGCAAGACAGGGTGAAGATCTCGAATCCGACGGCTATCAGCTTACTCTTTCATTCTCTTCGGAGGAGGGTCTCAACGCTGACAGACAGTTTGAACTGACGAGCGCTCTTACGGAAATGTTCCCCGACAATAATCTGGAGTTGTTTGATTCCAATGACGTAAGCCCTTCGTCGGGTCGTGAGTTCCTGCTGAAATGTTTCCTTGCAATGGTGGTTGCAGCAGTTTTAATCATTATTTATATTGCTGTCAGATTCAGCAAGATCGGCGGCTGGTCCGCAGGTATCTGCTCTATTTTTGCTCTCTGCCACGATTTGGTTGCAGCTCTTGCCGCTTCGATAATTTTCGGCTTTGAGTTTAACGCGAATATTGTAGCCGTAATTCTTACGATTCTCGGTTATTCTATCAACAACACTATTGTAATCTACGACAGAATAAGAGAAAATCGTCAGCTTTATCCCAAGGCTGATCTGAATGAACTTATCAACATGGGCTGTTCGCAGTCTCTCCGCCGTTCTGTCAGAACGTCGATCACTACGATCGGTACAATGGTTATCGTTGCTATCGTGGTATTCGTCAGCGGATACAATTCGCTGCTCAGCTTCGCAGTTCCCCTTATTTTCGGTCTTGTTTCGGGAACGTATTCTTCGCTGTTCGTTGCACCTGTTACATGGTCATGGTGGAAGAATAAATCTGCCAAGAAAAAGGCTAAGAACGACTAATATAAAAAGCTGTCTCAATTGGGACAGCTTTTTTAATAAATTTCAGCGAATCAATTTTTATTTGTACGGTATCATGCAAGGGGACTTTGACTTCCTGCATTCTTTGCAAAGATGTTACACTACTGGAGTCTCTCCTTATATTTTCCCATCCCTTTAGGGATAGGAAAATATAAAAATTGGGTTTCAAAAGGGTGAACGCTAACGCGCCGTCCCCTCTGCCCTGCGGGCATCTCCCTACCCCGTAGGGAGTCACCCTTTTGCAGAGGGGGTGTCGGGGGAGACGGAGTCTCCCCCGACATAATGCAGCACAAGTAAAAATTGATTTGCGTGGAATTCGACTTTTTTCGGTTGACAATAATTGAAAATAAGGTTATAATTAGAGTTGTAAATTAAGAGCCTGTTCAGTATCTTTTTCCGCACGTCAGCTCTGCATATAGCATTGTCATCCAAATCAAAGATTTGGGACACTGCTTATTTTCGGCAGATTTTCGCCTGAACTTTGTCCTTGACCTTGTCAGGCAAAAAATCTTCTTGAAAATCTGTCCATAAAAAGATACTGAACAGGCTCTAAGAACGGAGGAAGTATAAATATGTTATGTAAAAATTGCGGTGCGGAACTTAGCGGCGATTCGGCATTCTGCACACAATGCGGAAATTCCGTGACTCCCGGAAGCGATACCCCTGTTGTAGAACTTGAAAAAAAGCCTGAAAATTTGTCTGAAGAGCCGTTGGAAGTTGTTGATGAACTGCTCCCGAACGATACCGAAAAATCCGGGAAGAATTTCGGATTTACGCTGAAAAAGGAAACTGTTGCCGGGGCTGCTGAAGATGAGGGGAACATCTTCCCCGAACCTGAGGAGTCTTCCGCGGAACAGCCGATTGAAGATGAGCAGAAAGAAGCTGACGAGGTACAGCCCAAAATTCATGAGAAAATCGAAAAAAACGCTGACAACGAGCCGATAACGGTCGGCGCAGCGCGTATCACGGGTGCGACATTTATTTCGATTTTTGCAATAATCGCGCTGCTTACGGTAAATCTTCTGCTTGGCGTAAAACTTGGCGCGACGGGGGATATGCTTAGCCGCAGCATTAAAAAAATGGACGCGCAGACGGTGATCGCTGCCGATATTGACGGAGAGAGTTTTTCGGATAGGCTCTACGACGCTTCGAATTTTGGAGAAGCTTCACATAATAACGTTGATAAGAAAGATTTTCGCCATTTTATAGAGGAGAGCAATTTTCTGGGATTTGCGGCTGAAAATGTAAAAAAATACGCCGATTTCATTCTTGACGGCAAAGGCAGCGACCCTTCTGTAAGCGCTAACGATATTGTTGATTTTTATGCTGAAAACGGTGAGTTATCTAAGGATATCTTCAAATATGAGATGACCGCCGCCGACTACAATATAATGCGCAGGAGCGACGGACTTGCCAAAATGGCGAATGCGCTTTCCATTGATGAATGGAGTCTGAATCGTTATTTTTGCGCAAAAAATTTAAATTATGCGTTTTCATATATAACGATCGGAATTTTCGCCGCGCTGTTTCTCGTCATGATCATTTGGATAGCCGTTGTGGTTGACAAGCAGGGCAGGCATCTTCTGGGATTTTACGGAAATATTTTATACTGGAGCGGAATATTTGCGCTTATAATAGGTATTGCGGCGTCTCCGGTAATGTCCGCAGCGTACATAGCGACCGGCGAGTTAGCGTTTCACGTAGGCGCGTCCATGCTCCAGCCGTTTGCTTCATTTCTTATATGCTTTGGCGCGGGAGAACTGATAATAGGCGTGATTCTCAAAAACATCAAGCGCGCCGTCAAAAATAAGCAAAAACGCAATGCGGCAGTTGAAGAAGCGGTCGCGGACGTTGTAAAGGAGCGTATCAAGAGTTTTTGCTGATTTTGAATAGCGAAAAAGAAAAATGCAATACGACTTTTGCGTCGTATTGCATTTTATTTTTATTTCTCTTCGCTTTGAGCTTTCAGAAGATCTCTGATCTCAGTGAGCAGTTCCTCTTCCTTTGAAGGCGGAGGAGGCGGTGCAGCTTCTTCCTTTTTCTTTACAGCATTCATCATCATCATGAATCCCTTCATGATAACAAATACTACAAACGCCATAATGACAAAATTTACAACGTCGCTGATAAATGCGCCGTATGTAAGATTCGCTTTCCAGATCCTGAAAGAAAGACCCTCAAATCCTCCAACGTTAAAGCAGCCTATGATAGGGGAAATAATATTTTCCAGAAGCGATGTTACCAGACCTGAGAACGCGCCTCCGATGATAACGCCGACAGCCATATCGACAATATTTCCTCTCATGATAAATGCCTTGAAATCTGCGAAAAACTTCTTCATCTTTTTCATCTCCTTGTTTTTTGGTATTATGTATAACAAAATCCGAAATTTCGGCTTCTGTTATTAGTTTTCACCGATCTGTGGAATCGACGGTATATCCGTTTCTTCCTCGCGAACAGTTTTCCTTGCCTGCATATATTCAGGCAGCTCGATCTTATCGAGTTCGCTTTCGTAGGGATTCACGCGCTTTGGAAGAGCCTCGACCGCGCGGTCTGCCTGTGCCATAAGCGCTTCTTTATGTTCCGGAACGTAATTTTCCAGCGAATCGGCGTCGGCTTCTCCCGCGGATTCCATAGAAAAACGCGTCTTGAACTGCGAATTTGCAGACAGCATATCGGCGTTTACTTCACGCGTAACGCCCATAAAATCCTGCCGCTGTTTGCGCGTATTCGCCTGAAGATCGTCGGCGTTTACTGTCTCAGTCTGCCTCATGAAAAATTTATTGAATTTATCCGCGTCGTTCTTCTGAAGATTGGAGGAATCCACAATTGGCGTGTCGTTCATATAGTCCGTTTTCTTTTTTTCGGTATGCCTGAGCGCGTTCATGTTCATTCCTGCTGTGTTCAGATCGTTCATTCCCGCGTGGGTTGATTTGCCGAAGAAATCGTCTGCAGAGGTTTCCGCATGGCGGTCTTTCGGTTTTCCGTTATCAAAAAACGACCAGAAATCTTCCTTTGAAGTTTCCTGCTTTTTTTCGGCGGCAGGCTGCTGCGGAAAACCTGTCGTTCCGGGCTGTGGGATTCCAGTCATTCCCGTTTGCGGATTCATTGCGCCGACAGGCGGTTTGTTATTCTGCTGCGGCTGAATCGGCGGAATTCCGTAATTCATATGCTGTGGATCGGGCGCCGGCGGCTGCCCATAAACAGGCATACCGCTTTGATCGTAGCCGGCGATCTGCGGCTGAGCGTATATCATAGGCTGCGGCTGCCCGTAAACAGGCATACCGTTCTGATCATAGCCGATTATCTGCGGCTGAGCGTACATCATAGGCTGCGGCTGCCCGTAAACAGGCATACCGCTTTGATCATAGCCGATTATCTGCGGCTGGGCGTACATCATAGGCTGCGGCTGACCATAAACGGGCATACCGTTCTGATCATAGCCGACGATCTGCGGTTGAGCGTACATCATGGGCTGCTGATAAGGATTCATTCCCATTGGCTGCATAGTATTCATCGGCTGGGGAGCGGAAGTCATTGCAGTCTGCGGCGGAATATTAGGAATTCCCTGCATTGTTTGCGGCATATTGGGCATACTGTTCATTGCCGGAGGAGGCTGTATCGGCTGCCGGTTTACCGTCTGCTGCGGCGCTGCGGTTGGAGCGGAATCCTCGTACATACTGAAATCGAATTCCTCTTCTGATTGATTTAACTCGTCTGCCGTGTACAGATTTGAAGTCTGCGGAGCGGTAGTCCGTATGGTGAAAGTACCGCTGTCCATTGTAAACGCGCCGCTGTCCTCGGAAAATTCCTCTTCGGTATGGTATCCTCCCATATCGACCTGTTCATAATTTACATCGGACGGATCGTTAAGATTGCTGCCGCATTTCACGCAAAATTTAAATCCTGCTTCGTTATTTGTTCCGCAAGTATTACAGATCATACAGCCTGCCTCCTTAGAACCTGTGTTCATAGATAAGCAGGTTCTTAAAATAATTCTTATTAATATTATAGCATTTATGAGATTTTTTTGCAATAGTTTTTCTGCAATATTATGCATTTTGCTGTTATTTCACCGTATTAATATGTGCATATTAACAATTTTGTTTTTTGAATTAAAAAATGTTTCAAAACTAATGCGCATAATCAACATATTCAGCCGCTAAAATTAAAGAATATTTGTAATAACTTACGATATAACGCCAAAAGTCTATATTTTTGGGGAAATATGTGGTATAATAAAAATGTGTAGGAAAATTAGCCGTATCATCGGCAGTAAGGAGAAGAAAATGCCTAAGAAAATAAGTAAACAAAAAAGCATCAACAGGGCGAAAACCATAACGGAACTCACTGTTGCCGTGGTGATTCTGGCAACGGCAGGAATACTCATAAAAAGCGGCGTCGATAATTCGAAAAGCATTAAGAAATCGCAGTACGTCGATACGGAATCCTCGAATACCGTCGAAATTCCCGATACAACAGTGGAGCAGGATCCGAATAAAATTATTTTTGTTACGAAGGAATTTCCGACGCGTGATAAATTCAAGGGCGATCTTATTCTTGTCAATAACGACTATGAATATTTCAGCGACGGTGACGAAGATCTGGTCAGCGTTCTGGAAATGAATGCCGAAACCGAACGTACCCACTTCACAGCTGTTGACAATACCTATATGATACTGCGGCCGGTTTACGAGCCTATGGCAACTATGATAGACGATTTTTACGATCTGTATAATAACGATACGCTTATAATTTACGGTTCGTACCGTACCAATGATTTTCAGAAGCAGCTTTATGACGAGTTTACGGCTTCTACGTCAGGCGACGGCGACGCTCCCATAGTTGCGAAACCCGGATACAGCGAGCATGAAACAGGCTATGCGTTTGATTTCAGCGAAACTGTAAATCTTGATTATCAGGGTACCGGAGATTTTGCATGGATAAACGAAAACAGCTATAAATATGGATTTATAGTTCGTTATCCAAAGGATAAGGAGGATATTACGGAGTTCCGCTATGAGCCGTGGCATTTCCGCTATGTAGGAATTCCTCATGCTGGATACATGAGCGAAAAGAATTTATGCCTCGAAGAATATGTTGACCTCCTCCGTGAAAGCTATTCCTATTCGGGCGAGCATCTCGAATTTTCCGACGGCAGCGGCGCAAATTATGAAGTGTATTTCTATCCCTCCGATGACTCTTCCGAGATTACGAACGTGGCTGTTCCGTCGGGGTACAGATACGATATTTCGGGAAATAACGTTGACGGATTCATAGTGACCGTTCACAAGGACGAGCCTGTTGCTTTCGGCGATGAAAATCCTTCGCTCACCACAACTGCTGCCGAAACTACTGAATCTACGGAAACAACCACTACTATAGCGCAATGAATTTGATTTGCATGAAATATTCCTTGAATCTATTGACAAAATTTCTTTAATCTGTTAATATATAATTAGAATATGTCTATTATAATTCGGCACATGAGAGGGGAAATGTTTATGAAGAAAACTATTAAATCTGTAGCTGCATTCTGCGCTGCTCTTATCGCTGTTTCGACTATGGGAACGATAGCTCCTGAAGTTGAAGAGAAACCCGCAGATACGGCTTATGCGGCTGACGACACCAATGACGACTGGCTTCACGCGGAGGGCAGTCGCCTTTATGACATGAATGGCAATGAAGTATGGCTTACGGGCGCTAACTGGTTCGGCATGAACTGTTCGGAAAATGCGCCTCACGGACTTTATGCGGCTGATGTTGATAAGTTTTTATCCAACGTTGCAGACCGCGGTATAAACGTTATACGCTTTCCTATTTCGACGGAATTGATCGTTTCATGGATGGAAGGCACTCCGAATGAAGTAAGTTCCGTTCAGGCTTCGTATCAGCCGCCTGTTGATGAAGTCGGCGAGGACGGTACGGTTACTCCTGCCGGCGCATATGGAAATATCAACAAGGATCTTGCTGAAGCCGACGGAAAAACTCTTAAAAACAGCGAGGATATTTTCGACGTTATTCTTGCAAAATGCAAACAGTACGGAATAAAGGCGTTTATCGATATCCACAGCCCGGACGCTAATAATTCGGGACACGACTATCCGCTTTGGTACGGCAAGGCAGGCGTTACTACTCAGGTCTGGCAGGACAGCCTTGTTTGGCTTGCGGATAAATATAAAAACGACGACACCATGCTCGGTTTCGATCTGAAAAACGAGCCTCATGGAAAGCGCGAATATTCAGGCACGACATGTCCTGAAAATATGGCGCGCTGGGACGATTCCGACGCCGAGAATAACTGGGCGCGCGCCGCTACGAATTGCGCCGACGCTATTCTTGAGGTCAACCCTCATGCGCTTATCTTCATCGAGGGCGTTGAGCAGTATCCCAAGACCGATCAGGGCTATACGTACGATACGCCCGATATATGGCAGGCCCCTGCGGATAAATCGCCATGGTACGGAGCATGGTGGGGCGGAAATCTCCGCGGCGTAAAGGATTTTCCGATCACGCCCAAAAGCGGTACAAGTCAGATAGTTTATTCGCCGCATGACTACGGTCCGTCGGTTTATGCCCAGACATGGTTCGATAAGGATTTTACGGAGCAGACTTTGCTTGACGATTACTGGTACGACACGTGGGCGTTTATAGGCGATCAGGAGATCGCGCCGCTGCTTATCGGCGAATGGGGCGGTCACATGGACGGTACGAAGAATCAGAAGTGGATGGAACTTCTCCGCGATTATATGATCAAAAATCACATCAATCATACTTTCTGGTGCTTAAATCCGAATTCGGGAGATACGGCTGGTCTTCTCGGCTATGATTTCTATGAATGGGACGAAGTAAAATACGGTATGTTCGAGGAATCGTTGTGGCAGACTCAGGAGAGCGGCAAGTTTATCGGTCTCGATCATCAGAAGCCGCTTGGCGTAAATAATACGGGAATTTCTCTTAATGAATTTTACGACAAGTACGCTGCAAGCGAGGGCAGCAATATCGACGGCGGAACGAAAGGCTCAGACCCGAAACCTCCCGTAACTACTAAAGCGCCGTCTAATACCACCGCTCCTGAAAAACAGACTACGGAAAGTTCAACAACTGCGGCTTCCGATACGCTTTACGGAGACGCTAACTGCGATGGCAAGGTTGAGATTGCCGACGCTACGCTTATTCTCCAGTTTCTCACAAACAAGGACGAGTATTCGCTGTCTGCACAGGGACTTATCAACGCCGATGTAATCGGAAACAACGACGGCGTTACGGGTACTGACGCGCTTACTATTCAGCAGGTTGATGCGGGAATTTATAAAGCTTCTGATCTGCCTATAAAGGAATAATAGAACAGGTCTGATTAAAAATGCCTCTCGTAAAATCGGGAGGCATTTGGCTTTTTTATTTTGGATATCATAACAAAAAATCCCCGAAACACGCAAGCTTTCGGGGATTTCTATTTAAACTTTAATTACTGAGCAGCATTGAGCTTCTTAGAAAGCTGAGCCTTCTTTCTTGCAGCCTTATTCTTGTGCATAAGACCCTTTGCGCAAGCCTGATCAACTTTCTTGATAGCAAGTCTTACTGCTTCAACCTTATCGGCAGCGCCTGTTGTGCAGGCAACGTCAGCCTTCTTGAGAACAGTCTTGAGGTTTGTTCTTCTGGACTTATTTGCAGCAGCCTTGGTTGCGTTAACCTTAACTCTCTTCTTTGCAGATTTAATATTTGGCATTTTTTACACCTCCCGATTGTGCAAACAGGGATAATCCCTGAAATTTTACAGATAATAAGGTACATCGAAACGTACCCGACGACTGCAACGCACAGCCGCCCTACTGAGACAATAATAATTATACCATTTTTTTTCATAAAATGCAATAGGCAAATTAAAAAAATGCAACAAATTTTTAGTGCTGAAATACAGCAATATATACAAAGGAGGAGAATATGCAATTCAGATCAGACCTTGCGGTAGAGCATATAACCGCTGAAAAACTGCCTTTGGGAGTTCATATGAGCAAACGCGGAAAGGCTTTTGAAATAACGGAGATCATAATTGACAGCGACGATCACAAAAGATCGATGGGAAAGGGAAAGGGGAAGTATATCACGCTGGAGGGCGGCAGTTTAAGCCGATTTTCCGATATTTACGAAGATATGGCTTTGGAATTGTCAGATGAGATACGGAGGCTTATCCCTGATGGTGAAATTTTTGTTGCAGGACTGGGAAACCGCGATATAACACCAGACGCGATAGGTCCGCAGGCTGCGGAAAAAATTCTTGCGACTCGTCATTTAAGAAGCGAGATCGAAGATGATGATGAGGCGTTTCTGACCTCTCTTCGTCCTGTCAGCAGTCTTGCCGGGGGAGTTCTCGGGCAGACGGGGATCGAGACCGCCGAGCTGATAGGCGCATTATGCCGCGAGATAAAGCCTGCCGCAGTAATTGCCGTGGACGCGCTTGCCTGTTCCGATATCAGCCGTCTTGGTACGACGATACAGATAAGCGACAGTGGAATTTCTCCCGGCAGCGGAGTTGCAAACGCGCGTAAGGAACTTTCTGCGGCAACTTTGGGCATCCCCGTCATAGCCGTAGGAGTTCCGACCGTAGTCGATATGCATACTATAGTGCGCAGTCTTGCCGATATCGACGTGGATGACGATACGCCCAATATGATGGTAACGCCGCGCGACATCGACCGCCTTACCGAGCGCGCCGCCCAACTGATAGCGTTCGGAATCAATCTTGCTTTGCAGCCTACGCTGACATTCGACGACGTAAGGGGATTGTTTTGAAATAAAATTGAATTTTATTATGCTTTATTATCAAGAAGACTATCTTCCTGTATTCCCTGTCTAAGAATCGATCCCTATCATCCCTCTCAAACTCATACCATACCCATTTATGGGTATGGTATGAGTTTAATATTGGGATTCATAAGGGACTGTGCCATTATGCAGGGGGACAGAGTCCCCCTGCATAATCCCGCACAAGTAAAAATTCATTTCTTATTCCCGAAGATACCGCTTATAAGCGGAACGGCTGCGCTTAGACCGAATGCGGCGAGAAACTGCTGGGAAGTAAGCGGAACAGTTTTAAATACTTCGCGAAGCTGCGGAATCCTTATAGCCGCAGCAAGGGCTGCTGCCGAAACCGCTGTAGCAAGGATAAGCTTGACATTGCTGAAAAGCTTTATTCTGAAAATTGAACGACTTTCGGATTTGCATTCGAAAACATGGATAAGCTGCGAAACTACGAGAGTTATCAAGGCGGCTGTCCGTGCGGCGGCAACGCTTCCGCCCATGTGAGTTATGACCGTGAATGAAGCGAGAGTTGAAAGTCCGATGAAAATTCCACGAATTACGATCTTGCTCATTAATCCGCCTGCGAAAAATCCTTCCGTTGATTTGCGCGGAGGCCGCGACATGATATCGTCCTCGGGAGGTTCAAGTCCGAGAGCGATCGCAGGAAGTCCGTCCGTAACGAGATTAACCAGCAAAATCTGCACAGGAAGCAGCACTATCGGCATTCCCATGAGGATTCCCAGAAACATGGTGAGAACTTCTCCGATGTTGCAGGAAAGAAGATAGCGCACGAATTTCCGTATATTGGCGTAAACGCAGCGTCCCTGTTCGACAGCGCCAACGAGAGTTGCGAGGTTGTCGTCCAGCAGAACGACGTCGGCTGCTTGCTTGGTAACGTCCGTGCCGCTGATGCCCATAGCCACGCCGACGTCGGCTTCTTTGATAGCAGGAGCGTCGTTTACGCCGTCGCCAGTCATGGTAACTATTTCGCCGCGGCGTTTGAAACTCCTGACGATACGCAGCTTATGAACAGGCTCGACGCGCGCGAAAACCGTGTAATTATTGATACAGCGGTCAAGCTGCTGATCTGTAAGTTTATCCAGTTCCGCGCCCGTCATTGCTTTTCCGTTTTTCAGCAAGCTCGCTTTTTTGGCAATTGCGACCGCCGTATTTTTGTGATCTCCCGTGATCATTACGGTTTTTACGGAAGCGGCGGAACATTTCCTTATGGCGGTGCGAGCTTCATCGCGCGGAGGATCGAGCATACCTGCTATTCCGAGAAAAATCAGACCGCCGCGATCGGGGTCGAAATTTTCGGTAACGCAGTATGCAAGCGCAAGAACTCGCAGAGCCTTGTCGGACATTTCGATAACGCGTTCGGAAATTTGCTTGCGTATAGTCGGAGTTATGGGACGAAGACTACCCTTTTCATCAATATATTGCGAACAGCGGGGGAGGATAACCTCTCCAGCGCCCTTGAAATACATACGCTTTTCGGAGCGTTCAGAACAGAAAACTGCCATGAAGCGCGTTTCACTGTCGAATGGATATTCGCGCAGTTTATTGATATTCAGCTTTTCGGAAGTGATTCCAGCCTTTGCCGCGGCGATAAGCAGTGCGACTTCCGTCGGGTCGCCAGTAACGTTCCATTCGCCCTTTCCCGAAAGCGAGCCGCGCCTTCTGCTGCTTGTCAAGCCGTCGCTGGTAATGGTTGCAGTCGAGCATATAACTCCGCATTTCAGCGTTTCGGTAAGCGCAGTTTCATTTTTGGGATTCACGGCAATATTTTCGCTTCCCATCGTGATTCCGCCGCTTATTTTATAGCCCATTCCGCTGAAATAAAAGCTGTTGTCCGTAGTTGAAAGTTCCGTAACCGTCATTTTATTTTCGGTTATCGTGCCTGTTTTGTCGGAGCAGATGACTGACGTGCAGCCGAGAGTTTCCACGCTGTGCAGCTTATTGACCAGCGCTTTTTGTTTCAGCATTCGATTTACTGCCAATGCAAGAGCTATCGTAACTGTAGCGGGAAGTCCTTCCGGAATTGCCGCTATGGCAATGGTAATTCCCGTCATGAGCATGGAGAAAACTTCTTCGCCTCTTAAAACGCCTGCCACAAAGACTGCAACGCATACGATAAGGCAGATTATCGCGACTATTTTGCCCAGTTCCGCCAAACGCTTCTGGAGGGGAGTCATTTCCTTGTCGATATCGGCAAGCAGTTCGGAGATACGTCCCATTTGAGTACGCTTTCCCGTTGCGATGACTTTGGCGCGGCAGCTTCCTTTTGTAGCTGAAGTTCCGCAGTAAATAATATTGGGCTTGTTTATGCTGTTGTCGGAATCGTTTGTAAGTCCGACCTTTTTTGCGGCGGCTTCGGATTCGCCGGTAAGTATGGATTCGTCGGCGAAAAATCCGTAAGCGTTAAGAAGAACGCAGTCCGCAGGAACTCGATCGCCCGCTTCTATTTCGACTATATCGTCAACAACAAGACCGGCGGCTTCGATCTCTTTTAATTTGCCGTCGCGGTAGCATTTTGCCGTCGGCGCAGCCATTGAACGCAGGGCTTCGAGAGTGTGTTCCGTGCGGTATTCCTGAATAAAGCCCAGAACAGCGTTAAGAAGGACTATGAGAATTATCGAAACGGCGTCGCTTACTTCGCCGAGGAGAACGGATATTACCGTGGCAGCTAAAAGAATCATGACCATGACGTCACGGAACTGCCCTATAAAAATTTTTGCAGGATTCATTTTTTTCTTGTCTTCCAGAACGTTTGCGCCGTCGGATTTCAGTTTTTCGGCGGCTTCCTTTTCGGTAATGCCAATCATATTATCACTCCTTGATATGTACAGAAATCTGTTTTTACTCGTGCAGCATTATGTCAGGGGAGACTCTGTCTCCCCCGAACCCCCTCTGCATAAGGGACATTGTCCCTTATGAATCCCAATATTAAATTACTTATGCACCCGAAGGGTACATAAGTAATTTGAACAGGGACGATAAAGACAATTCCCTATACAAAAGATACAGAGAGTCAAAGTCCTCTTGCATAATGCAGCATAGTAAAATAGATTTTTGTATATTAAGTAAAAATGTTGAATATAAGGTTTGTGGAAATGCAAAGGATAACGCCGATCAGGGTAGGCAGCAGAAAGCTTACCGCCGTCCATTTCAGACTGCCCGTTTCCTTGCGTATTGTCATGCAGGTGGTTGCGCACGGAAAGTGAAAAAGCGTGAAGATCACCATGCATACGGCAGTTTTCAGAGTCCAGCCGTGAGCCGTGAGAATCTCCGACAGCGCAGCTCTGTCGCTTATTTCTATGAGACTGCCCTGGGAAAGATACGTCATAAGTATTATCGGTATTACAATTTCGTTTGCAGGAAATCCCAGTAAAAAAGCCATGATTATAACGCCGTCCAGTCCCATGAGATTGCCCAAGGGTTCAAGAAAATCAGCCGTCATTGATAAGATACTTACGCCGTTTATGTGGATATTTGCGAGCAGCCAGATAAGCATTCCGCATGGTACTGCGGCTGTACAGGCTCGCGCCAGTACGAATATTGTTCTGTCCAGCAGCGAGCGGATAAGTACTTTTCCAACCTGCGGCGCGCGATACGGCGGAAGCTCCAGCGTATATGATGCCGCGTGACCTTTAAGCAGGGTTTTCGACAGCAGAAAAGACGTCAGCAGCGTTATCAGTACGCCGACGAGAATGACAGCAAGAAGTATTGCCGCGGAAATCATGCCTCCCGCCGCGCCGCCCACGGTAATGAAAAACATGGCTATAATGGCAATTATTGTGGGAAATCTGCCGTTGCACGGAATAAAATTATTGGTGATTATGGCTATCAGTCTTTCACGCGGCGAATCTATAATTCGGCAGCCCGTAACTCCGCAGGCGTTGCAGCCAAGTCCCATAGCCATGGTTATCGCTTGTTTTCCGCAGGCTCCGGCGCATTTGAAGCATCTGTCCAGATTGAACGCAAGCCGCGGCAGATAGCCGAAATCTTCCAGAAGCGTGAACAGCGGAAAGAATATCGCCATCGGCGGCAGCATTACCGAGATGACCCAAGCCGAAACTTTGTAAACGCCTTGGATCAGAATTCCTTCCACCCATTGCGGCGCGCCGATATCAAGCAGCGATTCGGACAAAAAATCGCCCAGTGAGAAAAGTCCGCGGCTGAGCAGTTCGGATGGATAATTTGCGCCTACGATAGTTATCCACATGACCAGACCAAACAGCAGCAGCATTATAGGAATTCCCGACTTCGGGCTGACGAATAATCGGTCGAGAATTCTGTCGCGTTTATGGGGTTCATTTGAATCGCAGACGACGGTTTCATCGGCAATTTCAGCGGCTTTTCGTGATAAAGCGTCAATAAGCGTTTCGCGGCGTTCATCCTCATCGCATATGTCTTTGGGAAGTTCAACTTTCAGCGGTTCAGGAGGGGATTCTGACGATACCATGATATTAAGTTCACGGCAAAGCTCGTCAAGTCCTGCTTTGCTTCGCGCCGACGTAAGCACGACAGGCACGCCCAGCAATTCCCGAAGTTTTTCGCCGTTTATATGAATACCCTTTTTTTCGGCTTCGTCAATAAGATTCACGCATACAAGCGTGCGGGGAATTATCTCCATGATCTGAAGAGCAAGATAAAGATTCCGTTCCAAACAGGAAGCGTCGCATACGACAATGGCGGCGTCCGCATTTTCGGAGCAGATGAAATCCCGTGCGGCGGCTTCTTCGGCGGAATTGGCATAAAGGGAGTACATTCCGGGAATATCGGCAAGCGTGAATTGCTTATCGTCGTATTTAAAGCAGCCCTCCGCGCACGAGACTGTCTTTCCTGCCCAGTTGCCCGTATGCTGCTTCATGCCCGTCAGCGCGTTGAATACCGTCGATTTTCCAACGTTCGGGCAGCCTGCCAGAGCTATTGTGAAGTGTTCATTCATAATTTTCTCCTGAGTATCATCTGTTTTATTATTCTATTGTATGCCGAAAAAATTGATAAAATGAAAAAACATCTCCCGAAAAATTTCGGGAGACGTTTAAAAACGTATTTAGTATTTTATGCGGATTTTAAAGGAAGATCGGTAACCTTGTAAATTCCTGCGTCAATCTGCTGGATAACGAGAGCGTCCTGAGCGGTAACACCGTCGTTATCGCCTATAACATCGGCATTTTTCATGCCCTGTTCAGTAAGAGAGTATTCGTCCTTGTTAGTGAGGAACTGGAGAATGAGAGTAGCGTCAGCGATCTCAACTTTGCCGTCGCAGTTAGCGTCGCCATAGGCAGTTTCGGAAGGATTGGTATCAGGTTCAACGACTTTTCCGAATGTGTATTCGGTCATTTCTGCGTTTTTATCGCTGCTCCACCAGATCTGCGCCTCGGCGTTTTTAACGTCGGCAGGAAGATCTTTGATCTCAACAGTTGAAGTGCCGTCTGCGCCGATAGTTGTTTCCCATTCTATCTGCATCCAGTCTTCGCCCATATAGCCTACGCAGCCGTTGAGCGACGCGCCTGCTTCACCCTTGAATTTGAGGATAAGGGGCTGATCTGCGGGCTTTTTGGTGAGATCAAGAGAATATTTTTTAGTTTCGTCTTCGGGAGGAGTAACGACCGCGCCCGAAGCGTTGATAAGCGCAACGCCCTCAACCGTAGTCTTGCCCATTGTTTTTACGAAGAATTTCGCAAGAGTATCAATACTGTCTTCGCCCCAAGTCGCCTTGATCTGATCTGCCGAGAAGTAAGCGATGCCCTTGTTTTTGTCAACGTCATAGGCGACTATTTCTTTCCAGCCGTCCCATGCAGCGTCCGTGAAAGCGATAACGGGAGTATCTCCCGTGTATTTGATAGCGATATCCTTGCCTTCGATATCTTTCCATGTAAGGTCGATAGGCGTAGTGCAGTTTCCGTCCTTTACGGAAGCGTCGATATCGTGCGATCCCTCTATGATGTACTTGCCCGTAGACATATCATCGTGTTTTACCGTAGGCGCGCTGCTGTCGCCCCAAACGATCGAATCGTCGGCGAGAACCTTCATCATTGCGTCAACAACGGGTTCGGATTCCTCATACCATGAACAGTCGCTTCTATCGAGATAACCGTGAGCCTCGCCCGGATCGCTTACGTTATCATAAGCGTTATTATCCCAGAGTACGCAGGGAATTCCGACTTTCTTAGCCTGCGTGATGTAGTAAGTTGCCCAATTCGAGCGCGATTCAACATTATGGAAGTTGGACGCGCTGAATTCGCCGATAACGATGGGCGTATTCTTTTCATCTATAATTGTGTCCATGCTGTCGAAGAACTGCTTGAGTGCGCCTTCGTAATCTTCACCCCAACCGCTCTTTCCGGGGAATTCATGGTTAGCCTTATCGTCGGTAGCCATGGTGAAGAAGTAGGGGAGGTAAGCGTGAACGGAAAGCGCGACATTTCCAGAATCCTCCGGGATATCTACAGCTCGTATCGCCGCAACGTTTGAAGAAGCGCAGTAGCCGGGGAGCATGATCAGACGGTTCTTGTTTTCCTCTGAACCCTGATTTCTTACGATATTTACGAAATTCTCATTAAGAGTATTTACATAATTCCATGTGTAGCCGTTATCCTCGCTGCCGTTGCCCCACTGCTCTACATTCGGATTATTCAGTTGACGCGCTTCGTTCATGCACTCGAAAACGAGGTGCTGATCATAAGAAGCGAATCTCTCGGAAAGCTGAGTCCAGATGGCTGTAGCTTTTGTGAGCGCGGTATTAAGAGTATCGTCCGTGAAAACGTCTACGTTAATGAAGTTTTCGTGATGCATATTAAGGATGACATACATATCCTCAGCGATACACCAGTCGATAACTTCCTGAACGCGGTCGAGCCATTCAGGTTCGATCTTATTATCGGCGTCGAGGTGCATATACCAGGAAGTAGGGATTCTGATGGTATTGAAGCCCTTAGCCTTGACAGCCTTGATCATTTCCTGAGTGGTCTTGGGATTTCCCCAGGCAGTTTCTCCGGCAAGACCCGCCACTCCTGTAGAGTCGAATGAGTTTCCGAGATTCCAGCCGATCTTCATGTCCTGTGTGATCTCGAATGCATTCATAGCGTCGGCTGCGTCAGCGCTGTCGAAAAGGGGCATGAATTTCAGACCGGAAACCATGCAGACAGCAGCTGCTGCCACGCTGAAAATGCGTGTAATTCTTGATTTTTTCATTTTAATAGTCCTTCCCAAAATATTTCGCTATAAGTTCAGTGCATCATTTTATAGCTATTACTATTTTAACACGATTTCTAAAAAACGTCAATATAATTTGTGAAATCTGACAACTGTCAAACTGTAGAAATATTGTGCGGAATTTTGGAAGTTATGCATAAAATTTAAAATCTGCGTTAATATTTCAATTCTTTAATCTTTTTCGCTGAGATAAGTTTCAATGCGGTTCTGCATGATGGAAGCGGCTTCCTCGGCGGAGCGGTTGTCGATGATAACGGGATCGCACTCTTCCTCGATGATATATTCCAGCGAACGGGGCGTATACGGGTTGACGGGAACGCTTAAAATATAATCGCGCAGCATATCCTTATATTCCTGAGTGATATATGTCGCAGTATCGCGGCTTCCGTCATATGTGTATATTTTGGAATTTATTGAGCTGTTGTGATCTTCGGTGAGATCGTAATAATACTCCCACTCCGATTTAAATACGGGAATCCCCATTACATCGGAATGCGCAGATTTTTCTGGGCGGACGCGGTGCTGTATCATTTTGTTGAGCAGTTCCCACGCGGCTTCTTTGTTGCTGCTTTGGCTGCAAATCCCTATCAGACCGTTATTTATGGCAGGCGTGACATAAGCTCCGCAGCCGTTTTCACTGGGATATCCGACAAAAGTCAGATCGGCTTCGTTGAGATATCCGAAAGTGCCGCTTGCAAGACCCGACGAAAAGCTGTTTATCGGAATTTCGTAGACGAGAAAAGCGTCGTTCAATCCGTAGCATTGCCGCTCTTTTTGCTTTAATTCGTCAAAATCTTCGGCGTATTCGAACGATCTCACCTGAATGGGATTTTTCTTGCAGAAATCAAGCAGTTCCGTAAAAGCTCCGCCAAAATTGCAGGAATTATTTTTCAGGTCAACGCAGTTTATGCCTTCCAGTTTCAGCATATAATCCGCAAGAGAACTCTCGTCGAAATATTCGCAGAAATCCTGATTTTCGGCAGTCGTTCCGAAGAATCTCATGGCGTCTGCGGCAGTCCAGTTTTCGTATTCTTTGCCCACAAATTCGGTTTTTGCGGCGGCGGTTCTGATATAGTAATTTTCCAGAATAGCGGGCATTTTACCGTCTATCGTAAGCCCTTCAAGGGCGCAGTCCGTGAAATCGTCTTTCTTTATGCCGTCGTACTGCTCCATCAGCTGATAAAGGTCGGTGAGAATTCCAAGACGGTTCAGCCTGTAAATTTCCTCGCTGTCCGCTATCATAATGTCGGGAGCGTTTCCCGAAATAAAGTCAGAGTCAATTTTTTGCCGTATTATTCTTTCCTGCTCATTAACGGGCAAGTCCTTATCAACGCCGTCAGAATAATTAACTATTTCGACGATAATATCTTTCGGTCTTGCCGTTTTATTTTTGCTTAGGAACATCTCGTCAGTAAATCCGACAGTTCCGATAGTTACAACAGGCTTGCCGTCCTCGCTGAATTTCGCTTCATTCATGAGCATACTTGAATCTTTAGTTCCCGAAGAACATGAAGCGGCGAAAGTCATTGATAATGCAAGCACGATTAAGCATAAAGTTATTTTGCATCTTTTCATAATTATCACTTCCTATAAAATAAGGTATCAGCGTGCAAATATTTATAGCTGATACCTTATAGTGATTTTCAGAGTCCAAAAAGACGAAATATTTTCAAAGTTTGTATGAATGTACAAGCTTTTGCTTGAAATTTTGTGCATTATTTATATTTTATTCTTGCTCTGTTTTCGAAATCAGTTTTCTCTTCCCAATCGTCGCCGATGTGATCTTTGCAAGCCTTCTTGAACCATTCGATATCCTCCGTCAGCAGATCGATCTGATTCTGAGTTTTCCCGAAATTCTCGGCTAAATTCAGGATATAAGCCAGATATTCGTCTTTCCATTTGCCGATATCTTCAGGGTCAAGCTTTTCGCGCTCCGCGATCTCCTCAATGTTGCCGCCTTTGAGGACTTCGCGCGCAAGCTCGTCTTTTTTATGCTGATCGGGTTCGGGAGATTTTTCATTTCCGCCGCCCGACATCAGAAGCACGAATGCAAAAAAGAGAATGGCAATAAAAACAATGCCCACCATATTATCCTGACTCATAAAAATCACCTCGCAGACTTGTAAAGCTTGAGCTGTTTGTGAAGATTAATTTTACTTGTATGACGCTATGCCAAAGGTCTTTGTCTTTCTATATCCTTTGCATAGAAATCAGCCGTTGTGTTTTCAGTTTAAATTACTTATGTATCCCTTGTGGATACATAAGTAATTTAATATTGGGATTCATAAGGGACTGGTCCCTTATGCAGGGGGTGTCGGGGGACAGCGTCCCCTGACATAATGCCGCACAAGTAAAAATATTATTCGTAAACAGATGAAGCTATATCTACCGTTTGCTTGGCATCTTTTGCATAAAAATCGGCATTTATCTGCTTGGCATACTCCGCTGTGAGAACCGCGCCGCCTACGACCGTTTTACACTGCGGATACTTTTCATTCAAAAGTGCGACCGTATCAGCCATCGCTCCGAGAGTTGTGGTCATGAGAGCCGACAATCCGACAAGCTTCACCTGATTTTCAATCGCGGCATTCAGCACAGTTTCGGGCGGAATGTCTCTGCCAAGATCTATAACTGTAAATCCGTAGCTTTCAAGCAGAACTTTTACAATATTTTTGCCGATATCGTGAATATCTCCCTTGACCGTCGCAAGAACGACTTTTCCCTTTGATACGGCTGATTTTCCGCTTGCGGCAAGCTTTTCGCGAATTATCTCGAAGCAAGCCTGCGCCGCTCCCGCCGTAAGAATAAGCTGCGGCAGGAATATCGTGCCTTTTTCAAATTTAGAGCCTGCACTGTCAAGCGCGGGAATCAGACAATTATTGATTATATCCATGGGATCTTCCGTTTCCAGAAGTTTTTCTGCAGCTTTGATGGCGTCGGTTTTCAGACCGTTTTCGACTGCATATGCAATATCGGGCGAGCCTTTATCGGCGGTAACGGGCTTGGGAGCGTTGTCGGTCTGAGCATAGGCGGCGATGAATTCTTCGGAATTCCTGTCGATGCCTGCCAAAAGCTTATATGCCCTTACCGCGCCGATTATCGAATCTATATTCGGATTGATTATCGGCAGATCGAGACCTTTCTGGAGAGCCATTGTCAGGAAAGTTCTTGTGATCGTCTCACGGTTCGGCAGACCGAATGAAATATTCGATACGCCAAGCACAGTATGTAGACCAAGTTCCGTCTTTACGCGATGAAGCGCGTCGAGCGTTGCGGGGACGGCGTACTGTTCAGCGGAAGCCGTAAGCGTTAAGCAATCTATAAAAACGTCTTCTTTGGGGATTCCGTATTCCATTGCGCGGTTCAGGATTTTTTCCGCTATAGCAAATCTGCCCTCCGCCGTTTTGGGAATTCCGTTTTTATCAAGTGTGAGTCCAACTACGGCAGCTCCGTATTTTTTTACAAGCGGAAGAATTGCGTCAAGAGATTCGTCCTCGCCGTTTACGGAATTCACGATGGCTTTTCCGTTGTAAACGCGCAGTCCCGCTTCAATTACGGCAGGAATGGTGGAATCAAGCTGAAGCGGCGTATCGCAAACGCCCTGTATAGCCTTGACCGCGGTTATCATCATTTCTTTTTCGTCAATTTCGGGCAGTCCCACGTTGACGTCGAGAATATCCGCGCCTGCATGAACTTGTTCGACCGCCTGACCGAGAATGTAGTCGATGTCATGCTCCGCAAGAGCCTGCTTGAATCTCTTTTTGCCCGTGGGATTGATCCGTTCGCCTATAACGCGCGGCTGATTTATCTCTACAAAATTTACGGCTGAACATACAACGCTGCGGCGAGTTATATCGCACGGCGAATATTCCATATCTTCAAGAGCGTTTACGACGGCTGAAATATGCGCAGGAGTAGTTCCGCAGCAGCCCCCGAAAATTTTCACGCCTGCTTTTGCGAGTTTTACGGCGCTTTCCGCGAACTGCTCGGGAGAAACGCTGAACTTATTTGTAACGGGATCTGGCAGACCTGCATTAGGTTTCGCAATCACGGGAAGCACGGTAAGACTGCATATTTTCTCCAGCACGGGATAAAGCTCATCAGGGCCGAGAGAGCAGTTCACGCCGATAGCGTCCGCGCCGAGACCTTCGAGAACGGCTGTCATGCATTCCGGGGAAACTCCCGTGAACGTGCGCATATTTTCCTCGAAAGTCATGGTAACGAGAACGGGCTTGTCGGAATTTTCCCTGGCGGCAAGCAGAGCGGCTTTCACTTCGTAGAGATCGGTCATCGTCTCGATAACTATTACGTCCGCATTGCAGCCTGCAAGCACGATCTCCTTGTAATATTCGTAAGCCTGCTCGAAACTGAGCGAACCCGACGGTTCGAGAAGCTGACCGAGAGGTCCTATATCAAGAGCCACAAGAGCGCCTACCGCCGCATTTTTAGCGTTTTCAACGGCTGCCGAGATCACTTCATGCACGGAATATCCGCTGCCGTTCAGTTTGCAGGCGTTTGCGCCGAAAGTGTTGGCGTAGATTATATCCGCGCCGCTTTCCGCGTATTGGCGATGGATATCGGTTATAACTTCGGGCGCGGTAATATTGAGAAGTTCGGGAATATGTCCCGTTTCAACGCCTGCCGCCTGAAGCATAGTTCCCATTCCGCCGTCGAGGAAAATGAATCCCCTGCGGTCAAGCAAGGAGTTCCATTTTGCTCTTGCCGATTCTGAATTTATACTCATATCAACACCTCATTCGTTTTTAAAAGTACCGAGGAATCTGAAATATTCCACGTTTTCGGCGAGATCGTTCATAAGAGCCTTTACGCCCGGATCGGTTATCCTGCCGTCGAAATCGAGATAGAACATGACGTTGAAGCTTCCGTCTTTGAGAGGACGGCTTTCGATTTTCAGCAGGTTCATGCCGTTCACGTAAAATTTCGTAAGCAAGCGGTAAAGGCTTCCCTCCGTATCGGGAATCTTCAGCATTACCGAAACAGCGTCCGATTCTGGGTCTATCTGCATATCGCGTGAAATGCAGATGAAGCGCGTGCGGTTTATCTGACAGTCGGAAACGTTTCGGGCAAGAATTTTCAGACCAAGCTGTTCCGCGCATTCCACGGAGCAGATAGCCGCAATATTTTTTTCGCTTTCCGCAACCATCGCGGCGGCTGTGGCGGTATTTCCGTAATCGGCAGTTTTCAGACCGTGCGCCGTGAGATAGTCGCAGCATTGGGCGATAGCCTGCGGATGGGAATAAATAGTTTCAATGTCGTTTATATCGTCAACATTCTTCGCAGCGATACAATGGTTTATCTCCACGCATACTTCCTTAACGGTAAAAACGCTGTATTTCGCCATAAGATCGTAGGTGCTGCTGACCGAGCCGGCGGTCGAATTATGGACGGGAAGAACTCCGTAATCAAGTTCGCCCGACTGGACGGCGGCGAATACGTCCTCGAATGTTTTATAGAAGATAAGCTTTTTTTGTCCGAAAATAAGGCGCGCGGCGGCTTCGGAATTAGCTCCCGAAGTACCCTGACAGCCGATTTTTACAGCGTTTTCATAATCGGGAACTTTATATTCAAGGGGCGCGCCGTCGGAAAGGAGTTTGCGGTTCTGCAAAATTTTGCTGATATCCATTATCGTTGTGAAAAGCGCAGCCGTGCCGTTTTCAAGCTGGGGGTCGTTAGTAAGAGCTTTTATTCTGTCGATTACCTGCTGTTCGCGTCCTCCCTGAAATACGGGCATACTGTGCTTTTTTTTGTAGTCCGCCACGCCCTTGCAGAATTCCATTCTTTTCATGAACAGACCGAGTATCTGCTCGTCTATATTGTCAATGTTATTGCGAAGCTGATCGAGATCCATTTTTATTCCTCCGTAAATTATACTTTTATATTGATTATAACAGATTTCGGAAGTAAAATCAACAGTATGAGCAAATTTTTTACTGAAATTGGTTTTAGGGCTTATTTGAAAAATGTATGGATTTTTCAAATAAGCCCTAGGTTTGCAATTGAAGCGTTATATAATTTTTATATGTATAAAGTGTTGATAAACTGTTGCAAAATATCAACAGAATATGTTATAATAATAGTGTGTGATTTGAATGAATTTTTTTAACTAAGATCAAATAAAACAGGAGATAGATTTGAAAAAAATAAGGATTCTGGGCGTAGATCCGGGATATGCTATTGTCGGATTCGGCGTTGTTGAATACGACGGCATTAATTTTTCCCCGATAGAATACGGAGCGGTACTCACCGAAGCGCATACGCCTTTTACGGAACGGCTGCGCGCTATACATACGGATATGGAATATATCTTTGAAAAATTCAAGCCCGACTGCATGGCGATAGAAAAACTTTTTTTCACAACTAACCAGAAAACCGGCATAGACGTTGCGCAGGCAAGAGGCGTTACGGTGCTTTCGGCGGCGATCAGGAACGTGCCTGTTTGCGAATATACGCCGCTGCAAGTTAAATCGGCTGTCGTAGGCTATGGAAAGGCGGAAAAGATGCAGGTCATGGAGATGACGAGGCAGCTGTTGAATTTAGCGCAGATACCGAAGCCCGACGATGCGGCGGACGCCCTTGCTATCGCTATATGTCACGGTCATACCACAAGATGGGGATAGCGCGCAGAATCAGAATGATAGGAGCAGATTTATGATATACAGTCTTCGCGGCAGGATTCTTGTAAAGGAACTCGGACTTGCCGTTATAGAATGCGGAGGAGTAGGCTACGGCTGCAAAACTTCGTACAATACGCTGAAAAAGCTTGGCGATATCGGCAGCGAAGCCATGCTTTACACTCATCTTCATGTGCGCGAGGACGCCGTCGATCTCTTCGGATTTGCCGATATGCAGGAACTTAACTGTTTTCGGCTGCTTACCTCCGTTTCGGGAATAGGTCCGAAAGCGGGAATATCTATCCTGTCCGACATGACTCCCGAACAGTTCGCGTTTTTTATAGCTTCGGGCGACAGCAAGGCGTTTACCAAAACAAAGGGTATCGGCGCTAAGACAGCCCAGCGGCTTGTTCTTGAACTGAAAGACAAGATATCTTCGGATTCTTTGGGTACAAAGGCTGATAATTCCTATATCCCGCAGAATTCGGGTAATGACGAGTCGGCGTTCGGAGAGGCTCTGGAAGCGCTTATGGTACTCGGATATTCTCAGGGGGAGGCTGCCGCTGTTCTCCGAAAACTCGATCCTGCTCTCAGCACTCAGGAACTTATAAAAGAAACCCTCAGACTGCTGAATTCCAGATGATTTTATTATGAAATAATAACACGAAACGAGCTGAATTTCGTGTATAATATCAAAGGCTATGCCTGAATGAAAGGACGATAATTTATGATGAACCTTGACGAGCTGCTGAAAGCCGCGATAAAAGATCCTTCAAAGCGATCGCTGTTTTTGCAGACTCTCATTAAAAGCGATGTCTACGTGATATGCAAAAATCCCGTGAAATACGAGCGGGGAAGAGAAGAGGGCGGTATACAGCTTGAACTTATTACCATACGCAACCCGCACGGCGATATTTTTATACCGTTTTTCACAAGTCACCGCGCTTTACAGCAATTTGCAAAGCGTTATGTGGAATTTTACAAGATAAACTGTCTTCGCCTTTTCGATCTTATCCAGACGGCTTCGGCTGTTCTTAATCCGAATTCCTACGGCAAGGAATTCTCTTCTCAGGAAATAAAGAGCATCCTTATGATAGCCAGAAATCTGAAAATAAGAGCTATTTCTTACAATGAAGAGGAAATTATAAATTATCGTCCGTGCAGCTACTCCGTAAGCCACCTTACAAAGCCGGCTTCGAAATTTCTTGCGAAACAGGATAACGTCGACCGCGCGTTCATTATGGAAATGATCAGAGGCTGCGAAAAGCCGCAGCTGCTTATAGTTATAGATATGCTTGGAAATACAAGGAAAGTTTTCGTGCCTTTTTCGAAATATCTTGCAAAAAGCGTAAAGGCAAACGAGCATCTTTGCTTTATTACATATGAACAGGATATGGGGAAAAAGGCTGCCGCAACAGTCGATCCTTTCTATGTCCGCAAAAAGAGACACTTTGAAAAGTAAACAGGAGTTTTGAATGATTCATACAGAAGATATGGAATTTGCTCCCCGCGTTATTTCTCCGGAAAATACCGCTGAGGACGGCGATACGGAGGTCACTCTCCGGCCGCAGAGCCTGCATGAATACATTGGGCAGGATAAAGTCAAGGAGAAAATAGCAGTTTATATTGAAGCGGCGAAGCGCAGGGGCGAACCTCTCGATCATGTTTTGCTGTACGGTCCTCCCGGACTTGGCAAAACTACGCTTTCGTCGATCATTGCTCATGAAATGGGCGTGAATCTCCGCGTTACGACAGGGCCTGCGATCGAAAAGCCCGGCGATCTCGTTTCGCTGCTGACGGGACTTTCCGATAACGACGTGCTGTTTATTGACGAGATACACCGCCTTTCGCGTCCCGTTGAGGAACTGCTTTACCCTGCTCTTGAGGACAGAGTTATAGATATAATAATCGGAAAAGGACCTTCGGCGCGGTCGATACGCATGGATCTGCGGCCGTTCACACTGATAGGCGCGACTACGAGGGCAGGTCAGCTTTCCGCGCCGCTTCGCGACAGATTCGGCGTTATCGAACGTCTGGAACTTTACAGCAGCGAACAGCTTACGGATATAATCCGCCGCAGCGCGATGATACTGGGAATTCCCTGCGAATCCGACGGCGCGGCTGAAATTGCGGGACGTGCGCGCGGTACTCCGCGAATCGCAAACCGACTGCTGAAACGCGTTCGGGATTTCGCCGACGTTCTCGGAAACGGACAGATAACGCGCGAAATAGCGTCCATTGCTCTCAGCAGACTGGAAATAGACAAACTGGGACTGGACAGTCTCGACAGGCGTATGCTTACCATGATAATAAAGGGTTACGGCGGAGGACCTGTGGGATTGGAAACTCTCGCTTCGGCTATAGGAGAGGAATCCGTTACGCTGGAGGATATCTGCGAGCCGTTCCTTATGCAGCTGGGATTTTTGGGCAGAACTCCGCGCGGCAGAGTCGCTACCGTACTCGCTTATGAACATCTGGGGATAAAACCTCCCGAAAGCGGCGTTAAGAACGACGGTCAGCTTTCATTCTGATACAAATGCGTAATTATCGGGCGTCCCCTTGCATAATGCCGCCACAAGTTAAATTGATTTGCGCAGGCAGGAGACGCCTTTATCAAACGGGCGTCCTCTTTTTTAATTTTCAGCAGCGAGAAATAAATAATATATTTGATCAGGAGGAGCAGGTATGGGCAGAATGTTCGGGAAAGACGGTTTCAGAGGTCTTGCCGTTACAGAATTGACTTGCGAGATTGCCATGCAGATCGGACGCGCAGCCGCCGCTGTAATGGCTGCCCCGAAAGACGGGAAAACGAGGATTCTTGTCGGAAAGGACGTAAGAAGTTCATCCGACGCCCTCGAAGCCGCCGTTTGCGCAGGAATATGTTCCGCAGGCGCGGACGCTGAACTGCTGGGCGCAGTACCGACTCCGGCTCTTGCGTGGCAGATAAAGGAAAGATCGGCGCAGGGCGGCATTATGATAACCGCTTCTTATGTGAATTCGGAATTCAACGGGATAAAGCTCTTTTCCCACTATGGATACCGGCTTTCCGACGACCGCGAAGACGATATCGAACGGCTTGTTAGGGAAGTTCCGGCGGAGATTCTGCCGATACCGCGGCGAATTTACGGAAGATCGCAGTATATTGAAAACGCTGCCGACGACTACATAGAGCATATCAAGGAGATCGCACCTGCCGATCTCAGCGGAATGAAGATAGCTGTCGACTGCGCTAACGGAAGCGCAAGTCTTACTGCGCAGAGGATTTTTACAGAACTGGGCGCGGAAGCGGTGATGATGGGCGATAAACCCGACGGAGCAAATATAAATATATGCGGCAGCACTCATATAGACGAACTTATGGAGCTTGTCATAAAGGAGAAATGCTGCTGCGGGATTGCATTCGACGGTTCGGGCGAGCGCTGTCTGGCGGTTGACGAAAACGGCTGTCTGGTTGACGGCGACGTCATAATTGCAGCCTGCGCAAGGGCGATGAAAGAGCAGGACAAGCTTCGCCATAACACAATAATGGTAAGTCAGGCTAATAATCTCGGTCTTATCCAGTTTGCACGGAACAGCGGTATAGGCGTTTCAGCCGCGCCCGCCGGTGAAAGAGCGATGATACGCCGTATGCTGGAATGCGGTTACAGTCTCGGCGGCGATCCTATGGGACAGGTGCTTTTTGCCGACGACGCGGTATCTTCCGACGGTCAGCTTACGGGAATACGTCTGCTGGAGGTCTTGAAAGACTTTGGCGGTAAAATGAGCGAACTTTCGGCGATAATCGAAAAATGGCCGCAGGTAATGCTGAATGTACCCATAACGCGCCGCTTTCGCGAAGTCTGGAAAAACGACCGCGCCGTTATAAGCGTTATCGACGAGTTTGAAGAAATACTTGGCGAAGAGGGGCGCGTCGTAGTGCGCGAGATCGGCAGAGAGCCTGTTATCCGAATCAGGATAGAGGGGCAGGATTTTTCAACTATAAATGCAATGGCGCTTCAAATTGCCGATACCATAAAGGAAAGAATGGAACTGAGGGATTGATTTTGAGAACAGCAGATAATTGGAAAGACTACGTGATACTTGACGCTTCGGACGGAGAAAAACTCGAAAAATGGGGCGATGTAAGCCTTGTTCGTCCCGATCCGCAAATAATCTGGAAAACTGATAAGAAAGAGCCGCTGTGGAATTCGGCAGACGGTCATTATCACCGCTCGAATCAGGGCGGCGGCAAATGGGCGTTTCGCAGGAGAATTCCCGAAAGCTGGCATATCGGTTACGGGAATCTTCAATTCAACATTCGTCCGACAGGTTTCAAGCATACGGGACTTTTCCCCGAACAGGCTGTAAACTGGGATTATATGGCGGCGAAAATACGCTCCGCGAATCGTCCGATTAATGTGCTGAATCTGTTCGCCTATACGGGCGGAGCAACTCTTGCCTGCGCCGAAGCGGGAGCGTCCGTATGCCACGTGGACGCGTCAAAAGGCATGGTTCAGTGGGCAAGGGAGAACGCCGCTGTTTCAGGACTTTCGGAAAAGCCCATTCGCTGGATAGTGGACGACTGCGAAAAATTCATCGCGCGCGAGATAAGGCGCGGTAGACGTTACGATGCAGTAGTAATGGATCCTCCCAGTTACGGGAGAGGGCCGGGCGGCGAAGTCTGGAAACTCGAAAACTGCGTTTATGATCTGGTAAAGCTTTGCTCCGGAGTATTATCCGACGATCCGCTGTTCTTCCTCATAAACAGCTATACTACGGGACTTTCTCCGTCGGTCATGGGTTATATCCTCGGCAGCGTTCTTAATGAACGTTTCGGCGGAAAGGTTTCATTCGACGAGATCGGGCTTCCCGTAAGATCGTCGGGAATGACTCTGCCGTGCGGCGCGACTTCTATCTGGGAGAAGTGATTTTCTCCGATTTTTATGAAATACAGGTGAATTCTGATAAAGATGAAAAATATGATCGAAATAAAAGATCTGCGCTTCAGCTATCCTGCCGAAGAAGGCAAAGAACCTGCGGAGGTGCTGAAAGGTATTGATCTTAATATCAAAGAGGGCGAATTTACGGCTATACTCGGGCATAACGGTTCGGGAAAATCCACCCTTGCAAAACATATGAACGCTATTCTGCTGCCCGCGTCGGGAAAAGTAATCGTAGACGGCATTGATACCGCCGACGAAAGCAGGCTGTTCGAACTTCGTCAGCAGGCAGGCATGGTGTTCCAGAATCCCGACAATCAGATAGTTTCGTCCGTTGTGGAGGAGGACGTGGCGTTCGCGCTGGAAAATCTGGGCGTGCCGTATGAAGAGATGCGCCGCCGCGTTGACGAAGCGCTGCACGCCGTTGATATGTACGATTACCGGCTTCATTCGCCTGCCCAGCTTTCGGGCGGTCAGAAGCAGCGCATAGCTATTGCGGGAATCATAGCCATGCAGCCGAAATGCATAATCCTCGACGAGCCGACTGCCATGCTCGATCCGCGCGGCAGAAAGGAAGTAATGGCGGTCATCAGGAAAATGAACCGCGAAAAGGGCATCACGATCGTGCTTATAACTCATTATATGGACGAAGCCGCTCAGTGCGGACGCGTAGTCGTTATGGATAAGGGCAGGATCGTCCTTGACGATACGCCGCGCGCCGTATTTTCTCATGTCGAAAAAATCAAAAAGATCGGTCTCGACGTTCCGCAGGTCACGGAGCTTGCTTGGGAACTGAAAAAAGCGGGTTACGATATTTCTTCGGAAATAATTACGGAGGATGAATGCGCAGACGCGATAAAAAAACTGTTTGAAAAGGAGCAGGGAAAGTAATTGGCTATTCTTGAAACTCAGGAACTGACATACGTTTACAGTCCGGGAACTCCGTTTGAAAAAACGGCGGTGGATCATGTGAATCTGAAAATAGAAGCAGGCGAAATAATCGGCGTTATGGGGCATACGGGTTCGGGAAAATCGACTCTGATACAGCATTTCAACGGCTTGCTGCGCCCGACGTCGGGTAAAATTCTGCTTGACGGCGAAGATATATGGGTTGACAAAAAGAAGATACGCGACGTACGGTTTAAAGTGGGGCTTGTTTTTCAATATCCCGAATATCAGATATTTGAAGAGACAGTATATAAGGATATAGCTTTCGGACCTAAGAACATGGGGCTTGACGACGCCGAAATAAAGCGGCGCGTTCTTGAAACGGCTCATGATATAGGGCTGAAGGAGGAGCTTATGGAGCGTTCGCCCTTTGAACTTTCAGGCGGTCAGAAGCGAAGAGTCGCGATCGCGGGCGTTATGGCTATGGAGCCGAAAGTGCTTATATTGGACGAACCTACGGCGGGTCTCGATCCTGCGGGAAGGGATACTATACTTTCCCATATAAGGGCTTATCAGAAGAGAACGAGGAATACCGTTCTCATAGTTTCGCACAGTATGGAGGATATTGCGGGATTTGCGGATAAGATACTTGTTATGAATAAGGGCAGGCTGTTCTGCTATGACGATACCGAACGGGTATTCAGCCGTGCGGAGGAGATCGCGGAGATAGGTCTTGACGTTCCGCAAATCACGAAAGTATTTATCAAACTGAAAAAACAGGGGCTTGATTTCGGAAAGGACGTTTATACAATGGAATATGCGAAAAAGCTTCTGCTGCGGCAGCTTTCCGCCAAGGAGGTAAAATAAATTGCTGAGAGATATAACCATAGGACAGTATTTTCCGGGAAACAGCCTTATTCACCGTCTCGACCCAAGATTCAAGATAGTGATAACGCTTGTGTATATTCTCATGCTTTTTACGGGCAGCAGCGTGATATGTCTTGCCGTCGGCGCGCTTTATACGGTTATGGCGGTATTGCTTTCGAAAATTCCGGTAAAAATGTTTGCGAAGAGTATTCGTCCGCTTTTACCGTTTTTGATTCTGACGGCGGCGCTTAACATTCTCTTTATAAGCAGCGGAGAAGTGTATTTCAAATGGTATTTCATAAAGATAACTTCCGACGGCGTAAGTTTAAGCGTTTTCATGATAATACGCATAGTTTTGCTTATCATGGGAAGTTCGCTTCTTACCTATACGACGTCGCCTATCACGCTTACCGACGCTATCGAAAGGCTGCTTTCGCCTCTTAAAAAGATCAAGCTTCCTGTTCATGAACTGGCGATGATGATGTCTATCGCGCTTAGATTTATTCCGACTCTTATCGAGGAGACCGACAAGATAATGTCGGCTCAAAAGGCGAGAGGAGCGGAGATAGATACGGGCAGTTTTATTGCGCGCGCAAAAAATATGATAGCTATTCTTGTGCCGCTGTTTATTTCGGCGTTCAGGCGCGCGGACGAACTTGCGACCGCTATGGAATGCCGCTGCTACAGCGGAGGAAACGGACGTACGCGCCTTCGTCAATTGAAATCGGCAGGCAGAGATTACGCAGCAATTGCCGTTACGCTTATATTTTACGCCGCGGCTTTAGCAGTAGGATTTTTGACAAAATAGAGCCACTGGTTCTTATCAACGGGGTTGACATGGAATGGAAAAGAAAAACAAAAAATTAACATATGCACGAATAAAAAACAGCAGAGCGTTTAAAATTTTATACGACGGCGGATTTTTATATTTCGCGCTGGCGTTTCTGATTCCTGCCGCGATTATGTACGGGGCATTCCGCGAGCAGTCTATACATATGCTCGGATTTTTCGACGGAAAGCTAAAATCGGACGGGCAGAATCAGATGCTGGTAGTTGATCTTTGGCATCAGTATTATCCGTTTTTCCGTGTAGTCCGCGACAAACTGCTTAACGGAGGTTCTTTTCTCTATTCTTGGCAGAACGGTATGGGAACGAATTTTCTTTCCCTTATCTCGTATTATGCCGCAAGTCCTCTTAACTGGCTGTCAGTATTTTTTGACGACGAACATACGCGCGACGCGCTCACCTATATACTGATAGCGAAGATCGGATTTGCGGGCGCATTTTTTAGCTGCTTTTTGCGGTATACTTTCAAGCGCAGGGATTTCTCGATCGTGGCTTTTTCGTCTATGTTTGCCCTTTGCAGCTATGTTCTCGGCTATTACTGGAACGTCATGTGGTTCGATACCGTGGCATTATTCCCTCTTGTAATGACAGGCGTAGTCGCGATATGCAGAGAACGAAAGTGGAAGCTTTTCACCGTGACTCTCGCGCTTTCCCTTATCTCGAATTACTACATAGCCTTTTTTACCTGCATTTTCACCATGTTTATGTTTGCTGCGGGCGTTGTGACAGAGGGCAAAAATTTCAAGGACTATATGTACAAATTGTGGCTGATCGTGCGCTCGTCCGTGATCGGAATATGTCTCGGAGGCTTCATGCTTCTGCCTGCGTATCTTGGCTTAAAACTCACATACAGCGCAAATAATGTAATGCCCGTGCAGATTTCATGGTATGACAAATGGACTGATATTTTTGCGAATTTGCTCTCATACGACGTTCCGACGACTAAAGAGGGACTGCCGAATTTCGCCTGCGGAATGCTTGCGGTATCGCTTTTCGGCGTGTTCCTGTTTTCGGCAGGGATAAAAATCCGCGAGAAGATATCCGTGTCGCTTATGCTTGCCCTCATAGTGGTAAGCTGCAATATGAATAAGCTGAATTTCATATGGCACGGATTCCATTCTACAAATCAGATTCCGCACAGATTCGCATTTATTTTCAGCTTCGTCCTTATTGCGGCGGCATATCGCGCATATATTGCGATAATGGAAAAAGGTGTGAAAATATATCAGATACTTCTTCTTATTCCCGCTCCGGCGGCTGTATTCGCGCTGAACTACATAACGGCGAAAAATTCAGAAAGCGGTTTTGTTATAACTTCTCCGCTGAAAAAATCATTCCTGATAACAGAAGCATATTTTCTGCTGTTTATCGCATTCAGATTAATGCCTATCAGAAATATCGGCGTCAAAAAAAGGATAGTAAATATATGTCTGGCGGCGCTTGTTACGGTCGAGCTTTCCGGAACTGCCATAGTGGGCGTAAAGGAAGTCGGCACTTCCGACTATGCTTCATACCCGTATATGAACAGCGGCATTCAGGCGTCCCTCGATACCGTTCGCGAAAGGGAAAATCAGATGTTCTGCCGTTCGGAAGTTGCCGCGACGTATTCCCTGAACGACAGCGCTCTTTACGGATATAACGGCGTATCACAGTTTTCATCGTCAGCCAACGTATCCGTTACAAGGCTTTTCCGCCGTCTCGGACTTTATGCTTCGGAAGCTGGAAACCGCTATTTCTACAGAAATGCAACTCCCGTTGCGAATTTGCTGCTTGACGTGAAATATGTTATCTCTAAAACGGGTCAGCTCAATAACAGCGAGATGAATCTGCAATTTATCGAGTCGAACGACGGTGCGGCGCTGTACGAAAGCAAATATCCGCTGTCGCTGGGATTTATGATGAACAGCGATATTCTTGGACTGGAGGACAAAGACGGCGTCAATCCCTTTGAATATCAGAATGAAGTTATGAGACGCGCTTCGGGAAATTCTGACAGCATATTTACCGCACAGCCTGTTGCAATGGCAACTTACGACGGCATTGAGGCAACTAAAACAGGCTACGGCACATATAATTTTGAGAAAAAAGAAAATGTCTCGTCTGCAAAGGCAATATATAATTTCGCAGGCGTGGACGGCGCGTATCTTTACGGATATGCAAGAAACGAGGGCATAGATTCGATAAATGCGAAATGCGACGGACTGGCTGCCGACAGCGGTATAAATCTTAAAGATTATCCGATCGTATTTCCTATGGGCAACGGGCAGGGCGGAAGTACGCTTGCCGCTGAATTGACCATTGATGAAAAGGCGGATTCGGGATCGTATACTATTATGGTTTACGCTCTTGATCAGGCGGCTTTTGAGCAGGCTTATGCGGAACTTGCGGATGAACAGCTGGAGATAACGGAATTCACCGATACTAAGATAACGGGAAATATTAACGCGGCAAGGGACGGAGTAATGTATCTGTCCGTTCCATATGAAAAGGGCTGGAGCGTTTATGTTGACGGCAAAAAAACCGAAACGGTCAGGGTTCTGGATTCAATGCTGGGTGCGGAGATCGAGGCAGGCAGTCATGAAATCGTGCTGAAATATTCTCCCGACGGCTTTAAAACGGGGCTTGCGTTAAGCGGCGGCGCGCTTCTCATGTTTATTGTTTTGGCATTTATCGACAGAAGAAAAAAGAGTTCAACAGAAATTTTACCGGAAAATTCGGAAAACGCATCGGAGGCTAAGAATGAGGAATCTGAAAGTAATGACTGCGTACCGGGGGACGAGATACCACGGATTTCAGAAGCAGAGCAATGCAGTGACGGTTCAGGAGACGCTGGAGAAAGCGGTTTCGAAAGTTCTGAATGAAAAAGTCACAATAATCGGCTGTTCGAGAACCGATACGGGTGTTCATGCAAATCAGTTCTGCTTTAACGTAAAAACAGAAAGTTCCATACGCTGCATAGGATTTTGCCGCGGAGTCAACGGAGAACTGCCGGACGATATTTCGATTCTCGGCTGCGAGGACGTTCCGCTTGATTTTCATGCGCGGTTCGACTGCAAAGGAAAGGAATACATATATAAAATCCATTGCAGCGAATCGAAAGATCCCTTCGGCGCTGATCTCGCGTTTCATTACAGGCGGAAATTCAATGTTGAGGCGGCGAGGCAGGCTGCAAAGCACTTGGTCGGAACTCATGACTTCGCAAGCTTTTGTGCTGATTGTACAAACGTTTCAACAACTGTGAGGACAATATATTCTCTTGAAATAGAAAATAGTGGAGATTCTGTGATAGTACTTGTAAAAGGCGACGGTTTTCTGTATAATATGATTAGGATAATCACGGGGACGCTGCTCGATATAAGCGAGGGCAGGATCGCTCCCGACGATATTCCTGAAATTCTTGCGGCAAGAGACCGACTGAAAGCCGGCAGAACTGCCATGGCGCACGGTCTGTATCTGAATAAAATTTTTTACTGATCACAATAAGGAGATTAATAGAATGCCAATGTACGACGCCAATGATATGGTGGAGCTGAAAAACAGAAAAAAAAGAAAAAAACGGCTTATGCGGCTGACGGCGATCCTGATCGTTTCAGCAGGTGCGGCGGGCGCGTATTTTACAAGCGATATGTGGCTGCCGAAACTCCGCGGACTGGGCAGGCAGTATACTACGATAGTAAACGACGGCAAGCTTGCGGAGGGAAATTTCCCCATAGAGATAAACGGCGGCGCACAGTATCAGGTAAGCTGCACCGACGATACCGTTATCGTACTCAGCGACGCTTATATCTATTTTTATAACGAAGACGGCGGTCAGCTTGCGAAGAGGCAGCACGCGTATACAAACGCTGTAATGCGTTCCGAAAACGGCAGAGCGCTGATTTATGAAAGCGGCGGTTATGATCTCAGCGTTGAGGACAGAACAGGTTTGCTTTACAAAAAAAACGAGGAGAGGCTGATATTGTTCGCCCGGCTCAGCGCCGACGGTTACGTTGCGGCGGTGACGGATTCTGAAGATTACGAATGCGAGATCACGGTATATGACAGAAGCGGCGCAGTCGTTTATCAGAGAATGTGCATGGAGCGCGTTAATGATATAAGTTTCACAAAGGACAGCAAGGGCTGTGTGATAAGTTACATATCTGCCGAAAATGGTTCGCTGGTGACTTCCGTGCAGGAGGTAGTGTTTACGGAAAGCGATGATAAATGGACTTCGCGCGGTCTTGAAACTCTTGGATTGAACGTTTATGGATTCGACAGCGGAGCGTTCCTGCTCGGTATAGACGCCTGCGGATATGTGGACGGCAGCGGAAATATCAGTTCGTTTTATCGCTATACAGGCGAGCTTGCCGGCGGAGCAAGCAGCGGCGGAAAATCTGCCGTTATAATCAACAGCGACGACAGACGAAAATATGTAATGGCAATGTTTGACGGAGCAGGCGAACCGTATATCATTAATTTTGATACTCCGCTAACGGATGTGAAGGTCAGCGGCGGGCTTGCATACGTAATGACGCAGGATTCGGTTCTTGCTTACGATTTCAGCGGCGCATTGAGATCGACAGCGCAGATAAACGATTCTTACATAGGATTCGAACGCAGTGATAATTACGTATTTTTAGAGAGTTTCAGCAAGATCGACAGAATAAATTACGAGAGTTGACAAAGGAGATAAAGAGGTGGGTACGCAGTTTTGGTGGTTCTATGATGTTATAGCCGCGGCGGTGATATTGATATGCGTTTATATTTCAGGCAGAAAGGGCTTTTTGAAGAGCGCGTTTTCGGCAATAGTATGCATAGCGGCGCTTATCGCTTCAATGGGCGCAAGCAGCGCTTCGGCGCAGCCCCTTTATGAAAATACGATTCGCAGCGGCAACGTTAAAAAGCTTGAAAAAAGCTGGGACAGGGATACGTTTACGCAAAAATATGCCGCGTATCTTGAATCAATGGGATACAGCATAAAGGTAAGCGGCGAAAAGCTTGACAAGATATTCGACGGCGGCGAAAATTATGACGATGCTTTGTGCAAATACGTAAACAATGTCAACGCGCGCAAGGTCGAAAAGGACGAAGCTGTTCTTCGGGAAAAAATCCGTGAGGGATACGCGGTGGTGACGGCGGATATGATAGCCGAGCCGCTCAATAAATTTGCGGCGGAAACTGCGGCTGAAAAGATCCGCGGCGGCATGAGCATGGAGGAATTCATTCCTCTGCTGCGGGACGCCGAGGGCGTTCATAAAGCAGCCGTCTATGCAGCCGATAATTTCACGGCGGAAGCCTATTGTACGCAGTTCAGGCTGATTGTGTTTATCGTGATGTACATAGCGGTTGTGCTGATAGGTCTGGCGATGATAAATTCGTTTACGCGCAACAGAGAAGACGGCGTTCAGGGTGCAGGCTCTCATGCGGCAGGCGGTTTTATCGGCTTGGCAATGGGCGCGGTCATGGTATTCGCGGCGGCTGCGGCGGTACGCTTGTGGACGATAATGGGCAGCAATGAAATGTTGTTTTTCAATAATGAAGCAATAGACAAAACGATCATATTCAAATATTTTTACGATTTCACTTTGAATATGTGATCATAATATTTTATCGGGAGGAATCGTACAATGATGATGTGCAGCAACTGCAAAAAACGTCCTGCCGTAGTGTTTATCACTTCGGTTCAGGGAAATGAAAAGAAGAACGAAGGTCTCTGCCTTACCTGCGCCCGTGAAAAGAATATACCGCAGGTGGCGGAATATATGGACAGATTGGGTATAAGCGACGTGGAACTTGATCAGTTTTCCGACCAGCTCATGGGAATGATGGACGGAGACGCCTTTGAAATGGGCGGCTCGGGAGTTTTACCGGATTTCCTTACCAATATGTTTAATCCGACTGTTGATCCGGAAAACGGGCTTAATGAAGAGAAATCCAAGGAAGCTCCGCGCAGAAATCCGTTTGCGAGGGATAAGGATAAAAAGGATAAGAAAAAGAAAGATAAGGAACTGCGTTTTCTGAGCAGTTACTGCACGAATCTTTCTCAGAAAGCCGCGGACGGCGAACTCGACAACATTATCGGAAGAGATAAGGAGATCGCGCGCGTGGTTCAGATACTTTCGCGCCGCACGAAGAATAACCCCTGTCTCATAGGCGAGCCGGGCGTCGGAAAAACGGCTATTGCGGAGGGAATTGCTCAGCGTATCAACGAGGGAGACGTTCCGTTTAATCTTGTGGATAAGAAAATTTATCTTCTCGATCTTACGGCTCTCGTGGCAGGAACTCAGTTCCGCGGTCAGTTTGAAAGCCGCGTAAAGGGTCTGGTTGACGAGGTGAAGCGCGAGGGCAATATAATCCTGTTTATCGACGAGGTTCACAATCTTGTGGGCGCGGGTGATTCGGAAGGCTCGATGAATGCCGCCAATATTCTGAAACCTGCCCTTTCGCGCGGAGAAGTTCAGGTGATAGGAGCGACGACTTTCGGAGAATACAGAAAGTATATCGAGAAGGATTCAGCCCTTGAAAGACGTTTTCAGCCTGTTACGGTGGCTGAACCTACTATAGAAGATACGGTAGACGTACTTCTTGGAATAAAGAAATATTACGAAGAGTATCATAAGGTGCATATTTCCGATTATCTTGTGAGAACCTGCGCCGTTCTGTCGGAGAGATATATTACAGATCGTTTTCTTCCCGATAAGGCGATAGATCTTATGGACGAGGGCTGCGCTCATGCCTGCATACGTTCGCCCGAAATTGCAGAGCACGCTAAGCTGGTGAAAGAGATCGCGGTAATGGAGGGTATGGAAAAAACGCTTTCGGAGCAGAATGAACCTGATTATAAGGCGCTTGCCGAAATAAAGGGAAAGCTTATCCATGCGAGAGACGAGGCGCAGAAACTTGCCGAAGTCGCTGAAAATATTCAGGTGACGGAAGAGGATATCACTAAAGTTGTTGAATTGTGGACCGGAATTCCGGCAAGCAAGATCGCGGAAACGGAATTTCTCAAGATCGCTCATCTCGAAGAAGCCCTTAAAAAGCGCGTTATCGGTCAGGATGAAGCCGTATCCGTATTGACGAAAGCCATAAAGCGTACGCGCGTTCAGCTTAGCAAACGCCGCCGCCCTGCCTCGTTTATATTTGTAGGACCTACGGGCGTAGGAAAAACCGAGCTTGTCAAGGCTATTTCGGAGGAACTTTTCGATTCCACAGAGCCGCTGATAAGGCTTGATATGACGGAATATATGGAGAAGCATTCCGTAGCGCGGATGATAGGTTCGCCTCCCGGATATGTGGGTTACGACGAAGCGGGGCAGCTTACCGAAAAAGTACGCCGCAAGCCGTATTCAGTCATTCTTTTTGATGAAATTGAAAAAGCGCATCCGGACGTAATGAATATTCTCATGCAGATACTTGACGAGGGCAAGGTCGATGACGCCCACGGCAGAACCGTTAATTTTGAAAATACCATTATCTGCATGACTTCAAATGCAGGTTCTACGGATAAGAGTATCGGCGTAGGATTTAATCGGACGGAAAACGAGATTTCAAAGGATAAGGCTATGAAAGGTCTACGCGAATTTCTCCGTCCTGAATTTATCAGCAGAATAGACGAAGTTGTGGTATTCAAGCAGCTTAGCAAGAAAGATTTCGAGGGAATTGCCGCGCTTATGCTGGACGAAATGAAAGTTCCGCTTTCTGAAAAGAATATCGAACTTGCCTACGATTCCGCGGTTCTGGAAGCCATTGCGGAAAAAGCTTATGGAAAACCCTACGGCGCAAGAGATATCCGCCGCGTAATTCGTCAGTATGCGGAAGATCAGATCGCCGAGATCATCATCAACAGAGCTTCTGAAACGCAGGTTATCAGCATGACTGCGAAGGACGGCGAAATTATCGTAAGCGGAAACAAAAAAGGAGAATGAATATGAACGTTAAAAATATTATCGCTATTACAGCTGTCGGAGCGTTTCTTCTGACGGCTGCCGGCTGCGGAGATAAAAAGGGATCGGAAAGTTCGTTCAGCAGCAATAATACATCAAGAAGCGAACGTACGGCGAAACCTACGGAGGCTTGGGAAGATATCGTTCCTGCCGCCGACGGTCCGAAGCTTTCTCTCAGCAACACGACTGCAAAGCCGGGCGAAATTGCCGAAGTTACGCTTTCGGTTAAGGACGCTGATAAAAAATGGAGTATGTGCGGAATTCACGTTACATACGACAAAGCGCTCACCTGCGAGATGCTCGACGCTGAAAAAAGATATATCCAATATAAGCTGGGCGACGCTTCAACTTACAATACAGGTTCGGTGGGAATGCTTTGGGAGGAAGGTCTGCCCGACGTTCTGACGGAAAAAAATATGGGCTGTCTGTTCTTTACTGAAACTTTTGACGGCGATTACGGCGGCGACGGCGATATCGTTACATTTCTTATGAAAGTTCCGGAGGACGCAAAGAGCGGTACTGTCTATGAACTGGGATTTTATTACAGAGATACTGATAAATTCAGCAACGAATCCGGAGATCGTTCGCTGGAAAAGTATGCTTTTGAAAACTGGACAGGCGGCAGCGTTACTGTCGAATAATATAGTCGCCCTACTTGAAATCGAAACAAGGTCGCTGATAAAAATTTCTCATAGCTGCGTTGTCGTCGTCACCGGGCGTCAGCCCGCTTTCATCCTCCGCCTTGCTATGAAAAATTTTTATTCAGCTCCTTTTTTTTCAATTTCAAGTAGGGCGACTATAGTTCATGGATGCGAACGCAATTTTTCGGATAAGATTTACATAATAAACCTTATCCGAAAAAATAAATTATTTTACAGACCATATTGACAAATGCTGTAAAATATGATAGAATGTATAATAGCAAATTCGCGCCCGGAGGTGTTGCCGCAATGGCGCAGACGTTGACGGCAGAACAAAAGCGAAAACGTACGGAACTTGCCGCTGTTGTCGGAATCCCAGTTTTGCTTCTTCTGCTGTATTTATTTAAGCGCCCGATAGTATCTTTGGTGCAGTTCGTGGGAACTTGTGGATTCTATACCGTTACGGGTAAATACTGTCCCGGATGCGGAAATACAAGAAGCGTCAGATGTATGCTTAACGGCGATTTTCTTCTTGCGCTCCGTATGAATCTGACGATGCCCTTTTTGACTGTGCTTGGAGCGCTTTTTTACATAGAAATGATATTTGATCTTTTGGGCAAAAGAATCAGGATTGTGCCGAGAAAAATCTGGTTTTTGACAGCTGTGCTGGCATTTTTCGGCATATACTTTATTGTAAGAAATTTTATGCCGGGTATTGCGCCAATCCCGATGCCGTAATTTATGCGGTTCTACAAATACAAGGAGAGAATTAACTGTGGATAACGATTACAATAACGGGTACGATCCTGCAAACGGCGTTCCTCAGAGCGACGATCAGGTCATTCCTGCGGAAGATTTTTCGGAGAACGCAAGTCGGGTTTACGAACAAAACGCAGGAGCTTATCAGCAATATAATAACGGCTGTGATCAGTCGGCGAATTACGGACAGGACGGCGGATACGGTGAAAATAATTATCCTGTAACTCCCGTTACTCCGCCGCCGCAGGATTTCAGCGGGATGTACGATCAGATGTTCAATAATAATCAGGGTGCGTCCGGTATAGCTATAACCGCGCTTATAATGAGTATCGCGGGACTCGTTCTCACCCTTATCGGAACTATAGCCTGCTGCTGCGGAGGTCATTTGATCATCATTCTGGGAATGCTCGCTTCGGCTGCCGGAACTGTTCTGGGTATTCTGAATAAGGTCTGGAATAAGCCCGGAAGCGGTCTTGCCAATGCAGGCATTATCGTGGGCGCTATCGGTCTCGTATGGGGAGCGGTAATGTTTGCGCTGCTGATAATTCCTCTTATGGCAGAAGCGCTGGATTCGTATTAATTAACAAGCCTGATACAGCTGTTCGGTAGTCAGCCGTGCAGTTGATATAAAGGAACAAATGTAAAGGAGAGACTTTAGGTATGGAAAACGATTACAATTACGGAGGTCAGCCCGGCGGCGGATATGATCCCAACTCAGGCGTTGATCTCAATAAGGACGCGGCAAACGGCATGAATGCAGGATATGACGCGAATTCCGGATATACTGCGAATGCGGGCTATGACGCAAACGCAAACGGAGGTTACGGAACTGCCGATAATAACGGTTTCGACAGCTTCGGAAATCCTGTTTCCAATATGAACGATTACGGTATGACGCAGAATCAGGGCAGTTCTACTCTTGCGATAGTATCTTTGGTTTGCGGTATTGTAGGTCTTATTGTAAGCTGTTGCTGATGTCTCGGACTTGTTTCAGGTATCGCGGCTATCATAACCGGTGCTTTGAGCATCAAGAAGCAGAATCCCGGCAAGGGAATGGCTATTGCAGGTATCATCACGGGCGCAGTTGCAGTTGTACTGTATCTGATACTGTGGATTATCGGCATGGTAACAGGCGCTTCCGAATCATTTATGGAAGGCTTCATGGAAGGCATGGAAAGCTGCATCAGATTCTTCTGATCAAAAAAGCTTCGGAATAATTTTCCGAAGCTTTTTGTTATATAGACGCCCAACTTGAAATCAAAACACGCTCTAGCTTCTTTTGTTCCAATTTCAAGTGGGGCGTCTATATCAGAACCTGTCTTCACAAGCTGTAGCGCACGTCTTTTCGGCAAATTTTGCCGATTGCTGCGTCAAAAATCCTTGTCATACGTCAGTATGCCTGCGAATTTTTTCCTTGCACTCGGCAAAATTATGCTCGAAAATCCGCACACAAACCTTGTGAAGACAGGTTCTCAGATTCCTGAAACAGTGAAATTGACTTCAACCGTCGTCCATTTGTCAAAATCTGCGGTATCTACTACTTGTGCGGAATAGTCGCCGCATATCGGAAGAGCCTCGCCGTTTTCGTCGTAAAGCGCGCCGTCGGCGGTTCTGGCGTCGTCGGTAGGGGAACTTACGTATTTGTTGTAAAGATTGGCTCGTGTTTCTTTGCCGTCGTCGGAAGAAGTGTATGCTTTCGCTTTCATATCTATTTCCTTGCTGTCAACTTTTATTGAATTTACCGTGATAACGGATTCAGGGAAAAGCTGCTCTCCATCGGATATCATTATCGACATGAAATTCAGCCCCTCGGGTATGCATTCGCCCTCGGGATCGCCCGTAACTGAAAAGCGGTACCCTTTGGTATCGGCGGTTACGCTTACCGTATAATCTCCGTTGCCCGTTATCGGTACAACTCCTGCGTCGTAGGAGAGTGTCGGCGCATCCGGATCATTGTTTTTGCCCCAGTACTGCGTCTGCCATTTGCCGTCGGCTATTGCAAGATATGCGTCGCCTGACTTTGCCGCGATAGAGTCTTCAAATTCGACTCCTTCTGTATTTTTTGCAACGGGAGGCTCTGTTGCGTCGGGATCTTTTTCAGCGGGAACGTTGATGTTTACTTCGCCCTGAGCGGCTGATGAATTGTTCGGCTTATCGGATTTATCTCCGCATGAAGCGAAACAGCCGCAGATCATGGCAGATAATAATATGCATGAAATTATTTTTTTCATTATAATACCTCTTTCATTCATTAATGACAGATTGATCATATGCTTATTATACATCATTTGAATGAAAAATGCAAGTCTCTTAGAGCCTGTTTAGTATCTTTTTATGTGCGGATTTTCGAGAAGATTTTTTGCCGGACAAGGAAAAAAGTTCAGGCGAAAAATCTGCCGAAAAGACGTGCGGAAAAAGATGCTGAACAGGCTCTTAAAATTTACTTTTTGAACTGTTTTGAAATCAAGACTATAACAGGAAAAATAATTGCGGAAACAGGCCAGATTATCCAGCTTTTGCCCCAGTCGTTGGTGATAAAACTGTAGGCGAGGTATGCGGCGGTTATGATTGGCCAGTAAATTTCTGCAAGCAGATTGTTTTCGGAGTGTTTGGCGATCTTCTTTGTTTCGCTGAAATCGTCCTCCTGAAGCAGCTTTTTGTATGCGCCGTTTATGATGGATGTTTTAACTATCATGAATACGCCTGCCGCCACGAAAATAAAGAGAAATGACGCGAATATTTCTGATATGGGGGATTTATCGCCGTACAATTCGCCGAATATCGGCAGTATAGGAGCTAATATGCAAAGAATCACTCCCGCGCTTAATTGCAGGGCGTGTGAAGTCTGATAGGCGGCTTTTTTCTCCTTGATCATACCGTCTATGCCGTATTCAGTCTCTATGCATTCGCTGTCAAGATAACTGAAACGCTTCATGGACATTCCCGAAAAGATGAATATCCCCACTGCCGCGGCAATCATCAGGAGCATTATCGCCACGCCCAGACTTTCGAAAAGGATTCCGCCTAATATTTCCAGAATTATTACAGGCACGACGGACATGATGCAGAGAGCGACTCCGGCGGCTATCATGAGCGCGCTTTTGGAATTCTGTGCAAGAAAATCATTCGCTTCCGCCATGGAAACCGAGCGGCGCGGCGGTTCTGTTTCGTCGGGCATGGAGATTTCGATAGCCTCCTGCGTGGAATTCGGCTTTGAAAGATCAAACTCGTCTTTGAGGAGGAAGTCCGTGCTTACGCCGAAAATCTCGGACATTTTAAGTATGCGGTTGAGATCGGGCGTGGACTGCGCGCCTTCCCATTTTGAAACTGACTGGCGGCTGACTCCGAGTTTTTCGGCAAGCTCCTCCTGCGACATTCCTGCTTTTTTGCGCAGGTCGATTATCTTATCTGCAAGTATCATAATGTTACCTCCGTTGATATGCATACAAATCAATTTTTACTTGTGTGCGCTATGTCAGGGGACGGAGTCCCTCATATAGTGCAGCATATTGCTCACCCAATTAACTCTTGAATTTTTCCGCGTTTTTCACTGTCAGTCCTTCGCATAAATTATTCAAGATTTATAGTCGACCTACTTGAAATTAAGAACTTGTTCTCATAGGATTTGTGCGTAGTACTAAAGCATACGCAGATGAGCAAAATCAAAGATTTTGTTATCTGCGTAATTTTCGAGCGCAATTTTACCGAGTGCAAGGCAAAAAAGCGAAAGCATACTGTCGTATGGTGAGCTTTTTTAACGCAGCAATCGGTAAAATTTGCCGAAAAGATGCGTGCAATATCCTATGAGAACAAGTTCTAAAACAAGTTCGCTGATAAAAATTTCTCATAGCTGCGTTGTCGTCGTCACCGGGCGTCAGCCCGCTTTCCTCCTCCGCCTTTTTTATTCAGCTCCTTTTGTTCTGATTTCAAGTAGGGCGACTATAATTGATGGAGCAAAGTAAAATGAATTTGCATGATTAATGTGTTTTTGGTACGTATTCAGTATATCATATTCTGCGGTTGCAGTCAATCAACTGCGCTTTGCAATTTGTCAACCTATGGTTACATGGCTGTATTTCGGGAAAAATCAGCCTTGATCGTGCGAAACTGTCACGAGATAATTTGCCGTATCGGAAATAGATTTTTACAGGGCTTGACTTTTTTGTGGAAAAATGTTATAATAATTTTAGGCAACACAGCATAATTTTTATGCTGTGTTGCTCAATATTTTACAATAAATGAAGAAAAGAAAGGACGGCGATATTATGCCATACAAATTTTCAGAAGTGACTCCCGAGATCTTAAAACTGGCGGAACGATCCGTCGACACTTATAAGATCGATCCCGAACTTTATACTCAGTACGATGTGAAACGGGGTCTCCGTGATGTAAACGGGCAGGGCGTAGTTGCCGGACTTACCAATATCAGCACGATCAAGGTGCTTGACAACGGCGACGGAGCTCCCAATCACGGCGACGGCAAGCTTTTTTACAGAGGTATCGATGTGGAGGATATTGTCGCAGGTTTTATTAAAGAAAAACGCTACGGCTTTGAGGAAACTGTTTATTTGCTCTTATTCGGAAAAATGCCTTCGGAGCATGAGCTGGAGGAGTTCAAGAAGATACTCGCTGATTTTCGCGCGCTGCCCTCGACATTTACCAGAGACGTTATCATGAAAGCTCCCAGCGACAATATGATGAATACCCTTGCAAAGAGCGTTCTTGCTCTGTATTCGTACGACGATCATGCCAATGATATATCTATTCCCAACGTGCTGCGCCAGAGCATCGAACTGATAACGCTTTTCCCGGTGCTTGCGGTTTACGGATATCAGGCGCACAGATATACTAAATCAGGCGGCAGCCTTTTCATACACGATCCGAATCCTGAACTTTCAATTGCGGAAAATATTTTGTATATGCTCCGCCCAGACAAGCAGTTTACCGAACTTGAATCGCGTATTCTTGATCTTGCGCTTGTGCTTCATGCCGAGCATGGCGGCGGAAATAATTCGACCTTTACCGTTCATGTTGTTTCATCTTCGGGGACTGATACTTATTCCGCGATAGCAGCCGCATTGGGTTCGCTGAAAGGTCCGAAGCACGGCGGCGCGAATATAAAAGTTGCAATGATGTTCGACGATATGAAGCAGAACGTCAAAAATTGGACGGATGAGGAAGAAGTTCGCGCTTATCTGAAAAAGCTGCTGAAAAAGCAGGCGTTTGATAAGGCGGGACTTATTTATGGAATGGGACACGCCGTATATTCGCATTCTGATCCTCGCGCTAAGGTATTCAAGGGGTTTGTTGAAAAGCTCAGCGCCGAAAAGGGCAGACACGATGAGTTTATGCTGTATTCGCTGGTGGAAAAGCTTGCTCCCGAAGTTATCGCGGAGGAACGAAAAATTTACAAGGGCGTGTGCGCCAATGTCGATTTTTACAGCGGTTTTGTATATCGTATGCTCGGAATTCCCGACGAGTTGTTTACGCCTATTTTTGCGGTGTCGCGCATTGCAGGCTGGTCGGCGCACCGCATCGAGGAGCTGATCAATTCCAACAAGATAATCCGTCCCGCGTATAAGGCGATCTCTCCCATGCGCGAATATACGGATATGGAGAACCGTATGGATTAAAAGAGGTGTATTAATTGGAACCGATATTGGAAATATTTGCTGAAATATTTTGTGATGCTGCTTTAGCTGTCGCTAAGGGGAAATTTCCGCTATGGGCAAAGATTATTGCCGTTTTAATTATATCTGCAATATTGATGGGAATATACGGACTTATCGCTTTTATGGGGATTAACTGCATATTAGAAGGACATTATATCGGCGGATCGGTTATTTTTATTATGGATATATTTTTAATTTTTTTCTCCCTGAAAGAAATATTCAAAAACAGAAGATAATTATATTAATTAAATGAAAGGTTCTGATCAAAATGAAAAACATCACGCAACTTATGAACTGGAACGGTATGCCGTGCGTAAAAATGAGCGCAGGAGGCTATGAAGCCCTTATCGCTTATGAGATAGGCTGCAACGTTATCAGGCTTCGCTGCAATGCTAAGGGAATGGAGTTCTTCCGCTGGAATCCCGATAATACTCCCGAAACCATTAAGCAGTCGGCGGAGGTGTGGGGCTTGCCTACTCTCTATCTGCCGAATCGCTTCGCGGACGGCAAATTGAAAACTTCCGACGCCGTTTATCAGCTTCCTGTCAACGAAAAAGCTCCGTACAACAATCATATCCACGGATTTTTGCATAAGCGTACTTTCGAGATCGTGGAGCATAATGCCGACAGCAACTGCGCGTGGGTAAAGGCTCGTTATGTTTACGATGAAAACGATGAATTTTTCGAATTCCTGCCCGTAAAATTCGTTGCGGAATATACGTTCACGCTGTCTGCGCACGGACTGGAGCAGGATATCTGCTTTACGAACGTTTCTAATAAGATGCTTCCCATGTCGCTTGCTTCCCACACGACGATCAACGCTCCGTTTGTTGACGGCGCGCAGGAAAGCGATATCCGTCTGACAGTTCCGGCAGGAAAAAAATGCGAGCTTAACGAGCGCTGTCTGCCTACAGAAAAGCTCAAATCTCTTACAATGTGGGATCTGGAGTACAAGAACGGTACAAAATGTCCTGTTCTTCAGATAGTTGACAATGATATGTATTTCGGCGAATATACCGATCTTGACGGCGAGAAGTTCCACGGCGTGATCGCGGAAGATCTTGCAAGCGGAAAGAAGCTTTGCTATGAAGTTTCCGAGGAATATAAATTCTGGATAATCTGGAACGACAGGGGATTCAACCACTATTTCTGCCCGGAGCCGATGACCGCAATGATCGACGCGCCTAATCTGACTCTTCCTGCCGATATCACGGGCTATACCGAAGTAAGACCGGGCGAAACGTTCAAGGCGCATCAGAGATTTTTTGCAAAATAATCATTTGGTAAAAATGCACAAAATCAGCCTTAAAAAAAATACATCGCTAATTTATGATAATCTCTTGTAATAATTTGAAATATATGTTATAATTATATAAATCGCGGTAAGTTTGCTTATCCGCTGTTTGCAACGTAAAAACAAAGGAGAAGATTTATTATGAAGTTCGGATATTTTGACGACGCGAAAAGGGAATATGTTATAAATACCCCGAAAACGCCCTATCCATGGATCAACTATCTCGGAACGCAGGGCTTCTTTTCGCTGATTTCCAACACGGCAGGCGGCTATTCTTTCTATAAGGACGCTCGTCTCAGAAGAATCACACGTTATCGTTACAACAACGTCCCGATAGATATGGGCGGACGTTATTTCTATATCAATGACAACGGAACTGTATGGAATCCCGGCTGGTCGCCTGTAAAGACGGAGCTTGATTCCTACGAATGCCGTCACGGTATGGGCTATACCGTTATCACAGGTAAGAAAAATGACCTTAAAGCTGAAGTAACTTTCTTCGTTCCGCAGAATTACGACGGCGAAGTTCAGCAGCTTATCCTCACTAACGAGGGTTCGGAAGCTAAAACTTTCTCGCTGTTCTCGTTTGCAGAATGGTGTCTCTGGGACGCTCAGGATGACTGCACGAATTTCCAGAGAAACTTCTCCACCGGCCGTGTTGAGGTAGTCGGTTCTACTATCTACCACAAGACCGAATACAGAGACAGACGCGATCACTTCGCATTCTATACTGTAAACGACGAGATCGACGGCTACGATACCGACAGAGATTCTTTCATCGGTCTCTACAACGGATTCCACAATCCGCAGGCTGTTGAAGCAGGCGCGGCGAATAATTCGTTTGCTGACGGCTGGTCGCCTATCGCTTCTCATTATAAGAAGATCACTCTCGCTCCCGGCGAATCCAAGACGCTCATTTTCGTTCTCGGCTATGTTGAAATGCCTGCCGATCAGAAATTCGAGGCTGACGGCGTTACTATTAATAAAGTAAAGGCTCTCGAAATGATCGACAAGTACAATACTCCCGAAAAGGTTGCGGCAGGTCTTGCCGAACTGAAAGCTACATGGGACGAGCTGCTCGGAATAATCAGCGTTGATACTCCCGACGATAAGGTTGACCGCATGGTTAATATCTGGAACCAGTATCAGTGCATGGTAACGTTTAACCTTTCGCGTTCCGCTTCCTACTTCGAGAGCGGTATCGGACGCGGCATGGGCTTCCGCGATTCCAATCAGGATATCCTCGGCTTCGTTCATCAGATTCCTGACAGAGCAAGAGAGCGCATTATTGACATCGCTTCCACTCAGCTTGAGGACGGCGGCTGCTATCACCAGTATCAGCCTCTCACGAAGAAGGGCAACTCCGATATCGGCGGCGACTTCTCCGACGATCCGCTCTGGATGATCCTCTCTGTATCCGCATACATCAGAGAGACAGGCGACTGGTCGCTCCTCGATGAGATGGTTCCTTACGATAACGACGAGTCCAAGGCTAAGCCCATGCTCGATCACCTGAAAGTTTCTTTCTATAAAATCGTTAACAATCTCGGTCCTCATGGTCTGCCTCTTGCAATGCGCGCTGACTGGAACGACTGTATCAACCTTTCATGCTATTCCGATACTCCCGGTGAAAGCTTCCAGACGTATACGAATCCGAAGTTTGCTGCCGAGGGCGGTTACTCTAAGATCGCTGAATCCGTAATGGTTGCAACGCTCTTTACATATGCAGGTCCGAACTATGTTGCTATTCTCAAGCATCTCGGCAAGGACGACGAAGCTGCCGCGGCTCAGGCTGAAATTGACAAGATGAAGAAGAACGTTATGGAATCCGCATTCGACGGCGACTGGTTCCTGCGCGCTTACGATTCAACAGGCGCAAAAATGGGTTCGAAGGAATGCGAAGAAGGCAAGATCTTCATCGAGCCTCAGGGATTTGCAGTTATGTCCGAGATCGGTAAGGAAGAGGGCGCTGACATCAAGACTCTCAACGCTATCGATAAGTACCTCAATACGCAGTATGGTCTCGTTCTCAACAACCCTGCTTTTTCGAAGTACTATATCCAGTACGGCGAAATTTCCACGTATCCTGGCGGTTACAAGGAAAATGCAGGTATCTTCACGCATAACAATGCATGGATAATCTGCGCCGAGGCTTATGCAGGACGCGGCGATAAGGCTTTCGAGTATTACAGCAAGATCGCTCCCGCGTTCAACGAGGAGATCTCCGAGCTGCACAAGACCGAGCCTTATGTATACGGTCAGATGATCGCAGGTAAGGACGCTTCACGTTTCGGCGAGGGCAAGAACTCATGGCTTACAGGTACTGCCGCATGGAACATGGTTGCTATTTCGCAGTACATTCTCGGAATCGCTGCCGATTGGGACGGTCTTAAGGTTGATCCTTCCATTCCTCACGAGTGGGACGGCTTCACCGCAACAAGAAGGTTCCGCGGAGCTGAATACAATATCACTATCAAGAACCCCAACCACGTTTGCAAGGGCGTAGCAAGCATGACTGTTGACGGCAAGGCTGTTGACGGAAATGTTATCCCGGTTTGCGACGGCGGCGTTCACGAAGTTGAAGTTGTAATGGGTTGATATGCCTTAATATAAAAATAGAGGACTGATTCGTTTGAATCAGTCCTTAATTTTATTAACCTAAATACGCCATAGCGAAGAAGTTTCCTCCGTCGGCGGGAACTTTAATAGTGACATAAAATTTGCCGTCGTCGACTAATTTACCGTAATGGTCACTTTTGCTCCATGTTCCGTAAAATTTAAAGTCGTAATGTGATTCACTGTCATTTTCACCTTCTTCAAAGCATAAAATATGTTAAAGTCAATATGTCGGATAGTTTTTTAAAAAAAATCGGCATATTTTACATATATTGGAGATGATTTTTGTGTATTTTCAAAGACTAAGGGATTTGCGTGAGGATATGGATATGAATCAGACGCAAGTTGCGGAGATACTGAATATAAAGCAAACGGTATATTCACGCTATGAGCGTGGATTCCAGACAATTCCGATAGAGCATCTTATCACTCTTGCCGATTTTTACAACGTTTCCACTGATTATATTTTAGGACGTACAAATATAAAAAGTATAAATAAATAATATTGCTCCCCCAAATAGTTCTTCAAGAGTTATTTGGGGTAGCAATAGAAAATCAAACATAAACAAAAAATTCGCATAAATTTCATAAGCTTTATATTATTTTAATCTTGATAAATCGAAAAAAGTGTGCTATAATGAATCGAAATTAATCGAAAGGGGTTTTACCATGTCTGAAACGAAATCATTAAGTATGCTGAAAATCCGCAGACTTACAGCGGCAGGACTTTTTGCTGCCCTTATCTACGTATTTACCGCATATCTGCACATTCCCACGGGAGCGGGCTACACTCATGCCGGCGACGGACTTATCTACATTGCGGCGTGTATTCTGCCAACTCCTTACGCGATGGCGGCAGGCGCGATAGGCGGAGCGCTTTCAGACGGGCTTTCAGGATTTTTGATATGGATGCCTGCGACTATTGTAATTAAAGCGATAACGGCATTATTCTTTACTAATAAGGGCGAAAAAATACTTTCGCTGCGAAACATTCTTGGAATTATACCATCGCTTGTACTATGCGTTGTTGGATACAGCCTTTACGAGGGAATCGTAATGGCAAAAGGATTTTCGGCTGCGGCTATTTCGGCGGCATTTTCACAAACTCCTGCATATTGCGTACAGGTATTGGCAAGCGGACTGCTTTTTGTATCCGTATCGCTTTTGCTTGATAAAGTGGGATTCAAGAAAAAATTAAAATTATAACAAAAAAGGAACGCTCTCTCTTACAGAGCGATTTTACGGCTATATGCAGGGATTTGCCTCTTTGGCATCCCAATATTTAACAAAAAAGGGACTTTTCGCAGTCCCTTTTTATACTATATATCCTTTTATTTCATTGAAACCATAGCACACAACCAAAATAATATCGCCATTAAAAAGCGCGTCGAAATCCTCTTTCAGGCAATTAACATAGCGGACGTATCTTCCGTCCATGAGCTTAACTGTAAGATAATAGAATTCCTGCTCAACTGTAGGCTTATCGGTATGCGGAGGTTCTGCAAAATATCGCCTGTATGTGTATTTCCTATTGGCGACGACTTTCTGCGTAATTGCGTCTTTGCTGACGATTATCCCACGGGCAGCCGCGGTATATTTTATATTGCGCTTCAAAAATAATATTGAAGCGATCCATATAATTGGCGTTACAATAAAGGTTATTGCCGTTTCGCCGATCTCTGACTGCGTATTAATTTCAAATTTCGCCATTAATATGCCGATTATAAGTACTATAGCGGCAATGATAAGCCCATAAATATCCTTGATATATTTTTTCTCGGTTTTGTTAATAATTATTTTTTCCTCTTCGGAAAGTTCCAGATTTCCGATCTGATTCGGCTGAATGTACTCGATATCCTCATTACTCATTTCGACAATTCTTATTCAAATCAATATTTGAATTCTCCTTTGCCCAAAAATTCTCTTATAAGCGAGTTTCGGGGGACATTTTCGATACTTACGGGAAGCAGATTCTCCATTACCTCCGTAACGTCCGCCAATTCCGAAATATCTGCCATTTCATGCAGATCATTCATCAGACTTTCGCGGTAAACGTTCATTTCATAAGCCATAAAGGTATCAATATCATAGTCGGAACGATATTTATATGGCATGATATATTTGTTTTCGCCTTCCTCTACGCTGCGAAACATATTCATAGTTTCCCTAAGCGATCTTTTGCGGAAATTCCTGTCTCTGATCATGCGGCGCATAAGGCGGATTTTTGAGGGATGAAGAATTATGTCTCCGCAGGTTATACGCGTTCTGACGCTGACGTAAAGCTTGCATATGCGGCTGTCCGGAACGGTTATGACATCGGGGTTTAGAGCGTGAATTCCCTCAAATATTACCAATTCTCCTGCCTTTCGCTGCAAATTAAGCTTGATGCCGCGTCGCTCGGAAGATGCAAAATCGTATTTCGGAACGTCGACGGCGCGGAATTCCTCAATATCTTCGATCTGCCGATTCAGAAGTTCTGTATCAATGCGGTTAGGGGATTCCAGATCAACTTTTCCGAATGCAGAAAGTTCGCGTTCTTCTTTGGTAAGAGATTTGAAATAATTATCCATTGACAGCGTATGAGTCGGACAGCCGATGTTTCCAAGGATTTCGGCGATCATAAGGGCAGTTGTGGTTTTTCCCGAACCGGACGGTCCGGCAAGCAGGATAACTGGCTTTTCATCCTTGTTTTCGACGATTTCCTCTGCAATTTTTGTTATATGATAAAAATATTCTTCATTGACTGCGCTGATAAATCCGTTCGTATTATTTTCTACGCTTTGATTTATTCTGTTGACTTCAATATTCATACTGTAACTCCTAATAGACCTCCCTCTATATAACATATTTCTGAAATTTATATTCGCCTCTGTTTCAAAACGAATCCGGCTTACTGCCGTAAGCCGTCTGCTTGTTGAAATCAGAGATTTGAGAGCTTGTGTTCATAGGTGGAGTATACGTATTTTCAAGCATAATTTGTATGCTGACAAGGAAAAAACACGCAGGAATACTGTCGTATTTCAAGTGTTTTTGTCGAAGTTCAGCATACAAATTTGCCGAAAAGACGTGTGCTGAACCTATGAACACAAGCTCTGAATAGAGGGGAGCATAAAAGGCGGACAAAAATGCCCGCCTTTGTTTGTTTTCCGATATTGGGCTTTATCGCTGTTCGCAGATAAGCTTCATTGCGGTTCTTTCTTCGCCGTCGATCTGAATGTTGGCGAAAGCAGGAATACAAATGAGATCAATACCAATCGGAGCAAGGTAGCCTCTTGCAATGGCGATCGCTTTTACAGCTTGGTTTGCGGCGCCTGCACCTACTGCCTGTACCTCAACGGCCTTCTGATCTCTGATAACTCCTGCGATTGCTCCTGCGACGGAGTTGGGTTTAGAATTTGCTGAAACTTTTAAAATTTCCATTGTCTTATCCTCCATTAAGATTTTTTTCACGCGGCATAAATTCAGCAACCGCAGTGATAATAATAAGCAACAATAAACAGACGAGTATCTATTAAAAGCTGTACTTTGTATTATACATTATTTTATTGAAAAATGCAAGCGTTTTAAAAAAATTTGTGTATTATCTTATAATTACCCGTTCAATTTTGTATGATTTGCCAACTTTTTCGTCAAATTCAACATATACGCCGCATAAGAAGCATGGTCCGTCAGCTTCTGAAAATCTTACGGGGGTGTGAAAACGCTGTTTTTCTACGACCTCGCTTATTGAAACTCCGAGGCATGAAATTTCCGCTCCGGTCATTCCGGCGTCTGTAATGTATGCAGTATGTTCGCCCAGAATTATTTCATCAGCAGTCTGAACGTGAGTATGCGTTCCGAAAACTCCGCTGACCTTTCCTGTCAGATAATGTCCCATCGCCTTTTTCTCGGAAGTCGCTTCTGCGTGGAAATCAACGAAAATATTGGGAGTGTCTATATTCTTGAGAATCTCGTCTATTTTTGTGAACGGATTATCCAGCGGCTCCATAAAAACAGTACCCATAAGATTTATTACAGCTATTGAATATATCCCCATATCAAGTATGCATACGCCTTTTCCGTAAGCGCCGCCTTCGGGGTAATTGGCAGGGCGTATCACGAATGGGGATTCGAAAACTTCGCGAGCCTCTTTTCTGCGGAAGGCGTGATTTCCCGTAGTGATAACGTCCGCGCCCGCCTGAAATATCGAATTTGCGGAGATAGGCGTGATTCCGTTACCCTGAGCGGAATTTTCGCCGTTTACTATCGTTATGTCGATTTTATAATAATTTTTAAGCATTCTGAGTTTTCTGTCAAGAAATTCGCACCCGACCTTACCCACAACGTCGCCGATGAACAGTAATCTTTTCATAATAACACCTCTTTATAAATTATAACATTTATCTTATGATATGTCAAGTTTATTTATGCCGATCTGTTTTTTCTGATTTCAAGTATGGCGACTATAAGAGCTTGTGATCATAGGTTCAGCACACGTCTTTTCGGCAATTTGTATGCTCGAAAATACGCATACTCCACCTATGAACACAAGCTCTAAAACAGATCTGCGTGAATAAAATTGTCATATTATCGTAAGATCATGCATAATATTTAGAGCAAGTTCTCAAATAAGGAGGAAAGTATTATGTGCGGAATTGCCGGAGTTATCAGTTTCAAGAACGATATGCGCGGGGAACTGGTCAGATGCGGACTAATGCAGAAAGCAATGCTGCGGAGAGGTCCGGATCAGAGGGGAATTTTTCTGTCGTCGGAAGCCGCCCTCGTTCATACACGATTAGCGGTCATCGACATCGAGGGCGGTCGGCAGCCGATGACTTTGAGCATGGGCGAACGAAAATTCACCATCGTTTATAACGGCGAACTTTACAATACGGAAGAAATTCGAAAACAGCTGGGTGAAAATGTAAAATTTGAAACGCGCTCCGATACGGAAGTCGTGTTGTTGAGCTATATGAAGTGGGGCGAGAAGTGCGTTAATTATCTCAATGGAATATTTGCTTTTGCTATATATGATGAATCCGAGCATAAGGTTTTCCTTGCACGCGACAGAATCGGAGTAAAACCGCTGTTTTACTATGAAGCCAAAGACAGGCTGATATTTGCGTCGGAACTTAACGCATTGCTGGAATATCCTGAAATTCCACATGAAATTGACAGTAACGGCGCGGCGGAGCTTCTTTTGCTTGCTCCGGGAAGAACGGCAGGCTGCGGCGTGATAAAGGGTGTTAAGGAAGTTAAACCGGGCTGCTGCGGCTATTATTCGGAAGACGGTCTGAAATTGTATGAATACTGGCGGCTTCGCGCTTACGAACTGAACGAAACGTTTGAGGAGACGTCTGAACATATTCGGGAGCTTCTTCTTGATTCCATACGCCGGCAGCTTGTTTCCGACGTTCCCGTATGCACTTTTCTGTCGGGCGGTCTGGATTCCAGCCTTATATCGTCCGTTGCCTCGGCTGAACTAAAAAAACAGGGGAAAATTCTTCATACGTTTTCAGTGGATTATCAGGACAATGACAAATATTTTGTGAAAAGCCATTTTCAGCCCAACAGCGATCCCGAATATATTCGCTGCATGGCTGAATATCTGGGAAGCGAGCATCACTGGACGATCATTGATACTCCCGAACTTGTAAACGCTCTTGACGACGCCGTATATGCGCGCGGATTGCCCGGAATGGCGGACGTGGATTCGTCCATGCTGATATTCTGCCGCGAAATAAAGAAATACGGCACAGTTGCGCTGTCGGGAGAATGCGCGGACGAATTATTTGGCGGCTATCCTTGGTATCGCGATAAAGATATACGCATGATCGACGGTTTCCCATGGGCGCAGAGTACGGCATATCGCAAGAAATTTTTGTGCGATGAATATTTATCGGTGATCGATCCTGAAGATTTCGTTTATGGCGCATACAGGCGGACTGCCGACTATGCGGATAAACTTCCGACGGACAGCGATCTTGAACGTCGTATGCGCGAGATGACGCAGCTGAATTTTGACTGGTTCATGCAGAATCTTCTGGAGCGCAAGGACAGAATGTCAATGTACAGCGGTCTGGAAGTTCGCGTGCCGTTCTGCGACTATCGTATTGCCGAATATATGTATAATGTGAAGTGGGAATATAAGGATTACAACGGCAGGGAAAAGGGCTTGCTTCGTGAGGCGATGAAAGATTGGCTGCCGGAAAAGGTTTTGGAGCGCAAAAAAAGTCCATATCCGAAAACTCATAATCCTGCATTTCTTGAGGCGGTCACGGAGCGGCTGCGCGATATAATTTCACAGCCGACGCCGCTTACGGAACTTGTAAAGAGAAAGGAACTTGAACGGCTGCTCACTCATGAGGATCACGTCCAGTGGTACGGGCAGCTTATGAATTTGCCGCAGACGATAGCTTTTTTCATTCAGCTTGACACATGGCTGAAGACTTACAAAATAAAATTAACCTGATTTTCATAACGCTGTACAACTTGTACAGCGTTTATTTTTTGGGATTTTTAGTTAAATAAAGTTCGCTATTTTATTATCTAAAAAAATTTTTTAAATTTTGTTGCAGTTTCTTTACATTTATGCTATAATGATATTGTAAATAATAATGCGCAAGTGTCGGCAGTTTTTGTGCGCATTGTTAATGGCGTTATCTCTGTCGTGCGCTTTTTTCGGATCGTCAGGCTGAAAAATACTGAAAGTATTGTAAGCAAAATTACATATAATAATGAAATTTCCCGAAATTGCGCCGCTTATCGGAGACGCGCCCGACTCGTCAGGCAATTTGTTCTTCTTTTTTGATCGTATATGTGCGTAATATCGAAAGGTTATCTATCTCTTTTTACTAAACGTATAAAAATTGGTGAATATTAATAAAAATACAGCGATTATTTATGTCAAAAAAACGATTGAAAAATAACTTTTAATATGTTATAATTGTTATTATTAGGCAGTGCGAATTGTCACAAATCAATACGGAGGTGGTATTATGAAGAGTTATTCCTACGTTGCTCAGGACGCCCGCGGCAAACAGGTCAAAGGTAAGGCTAACGCAGAGAATGAGCAGGAATTCCTCGAAAAAATGAAAGAACGCGGTCTGTTCATCAAGGACTACAAAGAAGATGAATCGAGCAGTACACGGTCGATCTACAAATTTGACACCAAGGAGCTATCGTTCTGCTGCCGACAGCTCAGCGCTATGCTTACTTCGGGACTGACCCTTGTTAAGGCTATTGATATCCTTACCAAAGAACAGGAAAAGGATAAGGCGAGAGCCATCTGGCAGGACATTTACGAAAATGTTCAGAAGGGCGAATCTTTCTCCAGCACATTGGAAATGCACGCAGGTTCATTCCCGGATTTCCTTATCTCGATGGTCGGTGCGGGTGAGTCTTCCGGTTCGCTTGACGTTATCATGACTCGTATGTCCGAACATTACGCTAAGGAAAACAAACTCAAGAATACGGTAAAGGGCGCTATGATCTACCCTATCATACTTGCCGTACTCTGCGTTGTTATCGTTATATTCCTGTTTACGTTCATCATGCCTACGTTTATCGATATGTATGAAGATCCGTCGACGATGCCTGCCCTTACTAAGATCATGGCGGCTATGTCAGACTTCCTCAGAACTAAATGGATAGTGCTTATCATTATTGCGGTCGGCGCGTTCTTTGGTATAAGATACGCTCTTAAAGTGCCGAATCTCCGCCTTAAAGTGGATCGCCTGCTGATCAAGGGTCCGGGCTGGGGTCCGCTTATCACAAAGATCTACACAGGTCGTTTTGCGAGAACTCTTTCTTCTCTTTATTCAAGCGGTATTCCTATGGTAGAGTGTCTCCAGAGAGCTTCTGCGGTTCTTGGAAATTCTTACATCGACCAGAAGTTTGAAGAGGTTGTAGACGAAGTAAAACAGGGTGAAACGCTTTCCGCTTCAATTACCAGAACCGAAATATTCGAATCAATGTTCTGCTCGGTAATTTACGTAGGAGAAGAAGCCGGCGCTCTTGACTCTATCCTCGAAAAGACGTCCGACTATTACGAAGAAGAATCGGATTCGGCTGTACAGCGTCTTGTAAGCATGGTAGAGCCTGTTCTTCTGATCTTTATGGGACTTATCATCGGTATGGTCGTAGTCGGAATTTACCCCGCACTCTACGGTTCTATGGAATCGATCGAGAACGAATAAACACGGAAAGGTGGAAAAAAGAAAATGCTGTCATTTGATATAACCGATAGAAACATACGTGTTGTTAAGGGCGTTGAAAGCAACGGTAAAATTAAGATCAGCTCAGCGGCAACACTTAATCTCGAGGAAGGGTTTATCGTAAACGGTCACGTTAAAGACGTGCCGAACGTGGCAACTCTCGTAAACGGCGCGCTTAAGAAAAATAAGATGCCCGATAAGGAAGCGATCGTATCGCTTTCCTCAAACCTGACGATATTCAAGGAACTTACCGTTCCGAGAGTAAAGCCGCAGGATATGCAGAGAACGGTCAAGCAGCAGATGCAGGCTGAACTTAATCTCGACGATACATACAGCGTTACATACGTTATCGTTGGCGAAGCGGCAGAAAAGGGCGATTCCGGCGAACCCATGGTAAAGGTTCTCGCTACCGCCTGCCCATATGAGATCGTAAACAGCTACAGAGAAATTTTCAAGCTGCTCGGTATTTCCCTGAAATCTGTAATGGTTGGATGCAACTGTATCACAAAGGTTCTGCTTGCCGATACGAAGATCAAATCCAAAATGCCGCTTCTTGCCGTACAGATCGACAACAACTTTATTTCGCTCAACCTGTACGAACAGGGACAGCTTTCATTCTCGCGTTTCGCTTCGGTTGATCCCGCAGACTACGGCAATTCGCCCGACTATGTATTCGAGGCTGTAAACGAAAACATCTTCCGTATGCTTCAGTTCCACAGAAGCCGGAATACGGGCGAGGTTATCGAAAACGTTATCTTCTACGGCGATACTCATGAGTATGTAAGACTTACGGACGAGTTGGAAAAACTCGATCTGAATACTAATCTTATCAACGTTCCTCCGCAGATCCACGGTCATGAAAATCTTGAATTCTCGCTTTATGCAAACGCTATCGGAGCAATGTTTAAGCGTAATAAGGATACGGAAAAGATCAATCTTCTTGAAACTGAACTTGGCGCGGCTATCAAGAGGGCGGCAGGCGGCAGCAAGAATAACGAAAAAGCAGGACTTATGGTCATGCTTGGTCTTATCGTAGGTTCGGCTGTCATCGTCGGCGGCGTATGGGGCGTTATGACTGCTATCGACGCGGGAGTTAAGAACGATATAAACGATATAAACGAATTCCTCGAAGATCCCGCAACTAAAAAGCAGCTCGATCATCGTGAAAGACTGCTCGGCATTAAGGACAGCGTAATGGCTTATAATACCAAAATGCAGAACGCTCACGACGCTTACTACTCACAGCCGATAATCAACGGAGATAAATTCGATACGATCCAGCTTGTTCTCGATAACACTGCCGACGAACTCGGACAGGGAGAGGCTCTTATTTCAACTCCCACATACGGTCAGGGCGTATTCAACTTCACCGTTACCGGAATGGGAAGCGAGGATTGGGTTCAGAAGCTTCCTTCGCAGTTTATCGATAATCTCGTTGCCGACGATTATACCGATAATAAGGGATATTTTGCAAATGCTTCCTATACAGGCTATACTGTAACGATAACGTCTTTGGACGAAGGTTCCGGCGGAGATTCCGATGAAGAAGATTCGAAGCCGTCTTCAGGCGGACCGGAGATAGAAACCGTTTCATTCAGCGTTTCGGTTGCGCTCGAAGGCAACGAAAGCGCGTATAAGCCCGATGAGGCAGAAGAAACTCCTGCCGAAGACGAAGCCGGTTCTTCCGATGACGCGGCGGCAGAATAAGGAGGTAGATGAAAATGAAACTTAATTACAGAGATGCGGTCATTCTCGGTATCGTGCTTGCGCTTGCCGTTCTTCTGGCAGGATTCTTCTTTGCGATCAAGCCAAAGAATGACGACATAAAATCAGATAAGGCGTCCCTCGAAACTCTCGAAGAGGAGCGCGCTCAGGTCGAAACAAAGATCGCCGAGATAGAACCTCTTAAAACGGAGATAACTCAGCTTTACAATAATACGAACGATCTTATCGGCGACTTCGTTGAATACAACAACATCGTAAATTCACGCAAGGTCGATCAGTATATGCAGCACTTTGCTGAAGAAGCCGAAGTAAAGATCATGAATCTCAGCTCTGCCGATCCTACTTCCGGCGCATTGAGCTATTACTACTTTACTCCTTCTTTCCTTGCAGAAGATATGCTTGCCCAGTCCGACCTTAACGGCGCAAGAAGCGCTTCCAAGGCTGAAAGAATGGCTGAAAGCGACGCTCTTGCTGCAAGAACTCAGGAAACTGTAATGCAGGGTCAGTACTCCATCACGGTTGAAGGTGAAAAGGAAAATCTCTGGAAATATATGGAGCTTCTGGAAGAGCAGGATGAAACTATTATCATCAATTCTGTAAACTTCACAAATCTTATGATCAAGGATACTAAAACTTCCAAATCATCCGATGATGAGGAGGAGCAGATGCCTTCGGCTCAGTTTGTTATCACGCTTTATTCAGTTTATGATCTTGCAGAACCCAACCTGGAAGCGGAATAAGTAGTTTATCTGATCAGTTTGCGGCGTGCGACAGGCAAAATCAATTTTTGAGAAGCGCGCCGTATTCTGCGTTTAAAACTTCTTCGGGCAGCACATTGATTGTGCAGTATTGCCTTAACTTTCACAGTAGTTATGAGATTCCTGTCGGAGTTTGACGGGACAGAAAGAAAAAATAACTCGAAAGGCGGTTACTATCATGAAAAACGAAAAGAATAGAAAATTGCATGGTTCGGTACTGCTGACTGTAGTAGTTGTAATGTCGCTGCTGATAGTGTTCCTGTTTGGTACGTTGGCTCTTGCTACGGCTGCCAATAACAGAGCTCATGTCAATTACTCAAGTTCGCAGACAGGCGTAACTTCACGAATGGTCGCGCAGAGCGCTGTTAACGCTATGGCAGACCCAAGCGCCGCAGGTCTCGCATACAGACAGGTCATCGGCAACATAAAAGCTGGAGATTCACCTGTAGATGTTCCAATAACTATTGGAACTACGGGTCAGTTTAGTAATGCCGGTGTTCTTGGTGATGTTGATCCAGTTCAGGTTTCTTATGCCGGTAAGAAGAAATTCTACGACACCGATAAGAAAGAATGGGTAGACAGAGATATGCTCAAGTTTACTTCAACTGTAACTATGGGCGGTGTTGAATCGCAGACATCGGCGTATGTTCTTAAACTTCTTGCTACCGATCCACCGAAAAGTTCTGGAAAGGGCGCGGCTCTTGTTACGGCGGCAGGCGCTACGCTTTCCTGTAAAACTTCCATTTACGGAGGAGGATATATTAATATTCCGGATATGAACGATCCGGCAGAGGCTGCAAAGTACAGCTATTACAAGACGTCGGCAACGCCTTCAACTGCTTTGCCGGCTTATAATAAATCGGATAAAAGCACATATACCAACTTTACAAACTCAGGCGCTATTGCTGAAGCGGACATTTATATTAATAACAATGTTTTTATAGATGACTGGAGCGGTTTTGTTTTCCCTGATAAATCAAAAGGCGTTACGATCTGGGGCGATCTTGAATTTGATAACGACGTCCTTGGTAATCTGAATTTTAAAGCTTCAGACAGCATTGATTTTAAAGAAGTTCAGTTTAATGAAATGCCTTATGTATATGTGGACGGCAAATTATGGGTTGGTAATAAATTTGTAATGGGTGATACATCTAAACCGTTTCCTCTTAATCTTTTCTGCGGTTCAATATATAATCCCGGCGGCGTAGTAAATGATTTTGATTGTGCTGCTAATATTTATTGCATGGATGAAGGCGTTACAAACCGTATTACACCTATGCATCCGTCCAAACTTTTTACATGGACAGATTCCGTTATAAATCAGGCTGTTTCAGCTTCTCCCAAGCAATATGCAAGTTCTGTTTCAACCAAGGGCAATCTGGAGATTCAGAATCTGGACGTTAAGGGAGATATCCGTGTTCAGGGAGACTGCACAATATTAAAGCCAGCTGATGGAGATACTGTAAGAATAGGCGGTAATCTTGTTGTTGGCGGAAAGCTTACAATTGCGAGCGGCGCTAAGGTTGTATTCTATGCCGGCGACAGCGATGGTTCTATCGGTGGAATTTATTGTGATGATGTTGTTGGTTATGAAGAAACTCCGGCAACTCCAAAGCCCGGATATACAAAATTGGACACATTTAAGCATGGCGGCAAAGTTGACGAAACAAAGTGTGCTAAAATAACAAATGTCGAAATTCCGTATCTGGAACTTAATCCTGCATATTATCGTCGTATTGATGAATTAGGCAATGACGTAGGCGGCAGTGATTATGCAGGGAATGAATGTAATGAAATACTTGTCTACACGTGGAAAGCCGGCGTTGATCCTACTCCTATGATCAATAAAGGCGCGCAGGTTGCCGAGCAGATAGCTAATATGAATCCATCTGATTTGAATTATAATACCGATGTTTTTAATCTTTGGAATGCGTTTTTTACTGAAGCAAAGGGTTATATTGATGAAACGATCGCTCCTTTCAGCTCGACAAATTATCCTGACGGAAAAAGCACATATAGGGTAAAAACATATTTTAAAGATCCTGCTGATGAATTGCAGGGAACAATAAACTATGCAGAACCTACAACTGATGAAAACAGTTATTATGATCCGGAGTCGGGTACTTACGTATATGATACCGTACCATACAGAACGATGCCTCAGTATGATCCTGCAACAAGCGGATTTATTGACAGCGGCGTTGTTACTACTGAAGAATACGTTTGGTATAAAGATACAGATCCCGGTGTATGGGTTCCCGAAAAGGATGCTTATAACAAATCTACAGGTAAAATGACTATAGCACAGTTCAAGTCTGATTATCACACCAATCAGGTATATCCTCAATATGCAGAAAGAAGAGTTCTGCTTGGACTGGACGGTGTTCCGAATCCGAACGGATCAGGAGAACTTCCAAAAGAATCATCAAAGGTTATTGTCAGACTTGACGAGATACAGACAAAGATCGACGATCCATACGAAAATCGCGGAATACCTTCACAGTATACAAGTATTTATAATACTTTAAAGAGTAACGGCGTTTATTTAAATGGCAAAAATGATATAATTAAGGCAATGGACGGCAAGTATGTTGCCTCAATTGGTGGAGATGGTACAAATCTTTATCAGATCACTATGGGTACTGAAAGTCTGTTAACAACAGACTGGACGGGTGCAACGGTTGTAGACAGTAACAAAGTACTTGATAAAATGGTTAATGGCAATCCAAAAGGTTGTGTGTATATCAATGAAAATTGTATGCTTACAGGCGGCTTAGATACCGATCTTGTAATAGATACGGGCGGGAACGAATTGTTTATTGTTGTGAAAGATTTTACCATGAATAATGGTAAACAACTTATTGTTGATGATACAAAGGGCGGAAGCGTAACATTCTATATTGAGGATAATTCTTCGTTTACTCATAATGGTAACGGTTCTTTTGCTACTATATCGTATTTGAATCTTTTCAAGCACTTTAACGGCAAACCAATCCAGTATACGCATGACAGCAGTAAAATTGTAAAAGATCCTTCGAATATTCCGTATCCGAATATTGCAGAAGATATAGTAGATGGAACATACGTATGGAAGAAAGAACGAGTAAGACCGAGTATAGACATATACGGAGGAACAAATGCAGCACTTAACCTTCCTAATATCAATATGCTTACAGCCAATGTGCTTTCGCCTGATATGGCTGTAAAGATTGACGGTACAACAAGTACTGACAGACCTTCCGAATTTTACTATAATGGATATAATATTTATCAGCCATTTCCAGGAACGGAAAAATGCAATCAATTTGTTATGGGTTGTATCAACTCCAATAATGTTGAATTTGGAAATCCACTTAACGTTCTTTATACGACAGATGGAACGGGTACTCCTCCTCCGCCTCCTCCCGGCAGCGGCGATTTCCAGTACACAGTACTTTATTATGACGAGTATTAAGGAGGGAGCGCATGAGAAAGCTTAAACTTAAAAAAACAGGCAAAAAGGGCATGACGCTCTTGGAAATAATAATATCCCTTGCTGTCCTCAGCGCCATGATTTTGGTGCTCGTTACAACATCTTCGCTGATAAATTCCTATATCAGATCTGCGAATAATGTAAACGGAAAGGTAGCTCGTCAGGCGCCTGTTGCCGAAATGGGAAATGATATGGATGCTACTCAGGTCGATGTTAGTATACCTATAAACGTAGACGGCGTAAATGTTTACGGCAATGCGTATGCCGTCCTTGATCCTTCAGACGCTGTGGACGGAGCGCTCGGCGGCGATCTTAATATGTACTTCATTGATCTGATAGAGCCGAGTACAGCGCCGACAACTTGATAAGTAAGAACGGAGGAAACACTTTGGAAAATAAAAAAAGCAAACTAAAAGGCTTCACGCTCATAGAGCTTATTATCGTTCTTGCTATTTTCAGCGGTCTTATGGTGCTGATTATGTCTTTCATTGATCCTGTATCAAGGCAAATGACCGATACGTCTGTTAGAGAGCGTACGGCGTCGTATGTCGACAATATAAGCGATTATTTTGATGGATCGCTTAGATATGCGCAATTTGCTAAGGTATATGAAAAGGGTATATGTGATGATACGCTTGAAAATATCAAATATAAGAATTATAACGATATGAAAATCGACGGATATGACGCTGCGGCAGGCAGAGATGAAAGATGGCTGGCTGTACGCGATTTCGTTGATGATTATTTCGACGGCGCTATCAAGGTTCAGGGTACCAATACCCTCGTTCCCATAACAGGCAAGGTGCATGTTCTTGAAATTCTCAACGACGATACAATGATTTATGATCCGACTACAACGGGTTATACGATCAACGGAAAAGCCGGTCAGGTCTATGAGACAGTCTATAATTTTGAGGCAGGCAACAGTATCATAAAGGATACGACAGAGGTCATTAAGATTAGAACTTTCGATACATCAAAAAATTGTTATCCAAGTAACGTCAGCATAAGCAAAAATCCGGTTCAGGTGATCAATTCAGAGCATTTTGCTAATTATTCATATTATTATCAGCTTGGATTATTTAATCTTGAGCCGATTCCTAACAGCGATCTGGAAGTTGACCCCAGTACAAATCAGTACAAAGAAGCAACAATTGAGGCTGATGGCTCTGTTACTGTTGGTGCGCCGCTTCCGATTGACAGTAATGCGAACTATTATTACAGCAGATTGAATCCGATTAATCTGGTCAGCGTTTCCGATCCAACTAAGGTTAAGCCTTCACGTTTTTGCATGAATGTGGTGGCGTATGAAACAAAAGGAACTACTTCCAATATGTTCCATGTATCACCGGACGGAGTATCTGTTATTCCTGTTTTTAGATCTCCTGCATATATGAGTTCATCAAGTATGGCTCTGATAAATGCAATTGAAGCGTCAAAAGATACAGGTCATGCTAACAGATATTATCGTGTAAAGCAAAAAGATGAGACAGGCGAACTTCTTGGTGACGATAATCTTCCGATCGCACCCGGCGGAGATCCCGGAATTGAGCTTATAAGTCTTAAAAAAGGTTATTACGATTTGCCGTTCATTCAGAGGACTTCGAATTCTGTTGATCACAAGAACAGCAGCAACATCTACATTATCTACGCAGTTCCTTCCGAAATCGACGACGCTGATATTACGGTATAAGAACTTTACAAATGCAATCAAATAAAAACAGGCAGCAGTCATATCAATGCTGCTGCCTGTAATTTATTTTGCAAACGAGAATTTGCAGTTACTGAGGCTGATAAGTGAGAAGTCCGGCGTACCACTGAGCGATATCGTTTCCCCAGATCATGGAGACGGCGATGCCCATTGAAAGGTACGGACCGAATGCAAATTTTGAATCCTTGGTTATGGCTTTGATTATAACGCCGAATATGGCGGCGGCTACAATGCCGATCAATGCTGAAACGATAATAGCCTGCGTTCCGAGTAGAGCGCCTGCTGCGAACATCAGATATGTATCGCCCAGTTCTATGGCGCGGAAATCTTCGCCCTTTGTTTTTCTTATTATTGGGCGGCTGACTTCGCCGATAATGAAAAACGGAACGCTTATCGCAAGCGCGCCGACGATCCGGTGAACGAGAGAAACGTCGTCTGTGAAGAGCGCGGCTGGAATTGAAAGCAGGAAAATAGGTATGACGATCTTCATGTCTATCAACTGCGTGTCCCAGTCCATGAATCCGACGACTATCAGCAGCGACATCAGAAGACAGGTTATTATGGCTTTAGCATTTATGTCAAGTATTATGAACGTCAGTACATATAAAATTCCGTTCAGACTTTCCACAATGGGATAGCGGGGTGAGATTTTTTCGCCGCAGTTGTGACATTTTCCGCGCAGGAATATCCAGCTGAATACGGGTATCAGATCGATCGGTCTGATCTTGGTACCGCAGGTCATGCAGTGCGAGGAGCGTTTTATTAGGGATTCGTCGCGCGGAAGTCTGATTATGACGACGTTGAGAAAGCTTCCTATGCAAATGCCAAAAAGAAAAATTACGGTTAAAAACATGATTTTGAATGGCAGCTCGGTAAATTCGTTATGGAGCATATTTTCAAATCCAAACATGATTTTTGACCTCCTTACATTAAATTATTGATATAATACTATTATATCAGATTTTCAGTAAATTTCAAGTAATTTAAGAACGATTTTTGAAATTGTTTCAAAAGTTGTTCCAAATAATAAGCGGAGGTTTGTTTATGAGAAACGAGAGAATTGGTGACTACTTAGTTAGTCAGGGACTTATTACGGAGGAACAGCTCCAGAAAGTTCTTGAAGCGCAGAAAGAATCGGGCGGCGCGAAAAAATTCGGCGACGTTGTCGTTGAACTCGGATTTATGTCCGAGATCAATTTCACAAAGGCGCTGGCAGGCAAGCTGAGAGTTCAGTATGTCGATCTTGACAATATCGAGATCAATACGGACGCTGTGCAGAAAGTTCCTGAACAGCTTGCAAGAAAGCATACGGTCATCGCTATCGCTATCATGGGAAAGCGTCTTACTGTTGCAACTAATGATCCCGTAAACTTTATCGTGCTTGAAGATATTAAAGTATCCACCGGTATGGATACCATTCCTGTTCTTGCAACGACGTCTTCTATTAATAAGGCTATCGGTAAGTGCTACTCCATGCAGAACGTTGATACCGTTCTTGAGGGCGTTAACGCTATGGCGAACGATCTCGGCGGCAGCATCGAAGAGCAGGAATCGCAGGATCGTGTTGAATCCGCGCCTATCGTTAAGCTTGCTACGACTATCGTTGAAAACTCGTTCAGAGCCGACGCTACCGATATTCACATCGAGCCTTTTGATAAGTATACAAGAATCAGAATTCGTGTAAACGGCGATCTTGTTGAACTTATGAACATCTCTTCCGCCGTACACAGCGCGCTTACGACGCGTTTCAAGCTTATCAGCGGAATGAACATCGCCGAAAAGAGAATCCCGCAGGACGGACGTTTCACGCAGGTAGTCGACGGCTGTACGCTCGACGTCCGTGTATCTTCGCTTCCGATGGTTCACGGCGAAAAGATCGTTATCCGTATTCTTTCCACGGGTCAGATCGCGCTTCGTAAGATAACCGATCTCGGTATGTCCGACTACAACTATCAGCTTTTCGAGTCCATGCTTCGAGTTCCGCACGGCGTTATCCTCGTAACAGGTCCTACCGGTTCAGGTAAAACAACTACTCTTTACGCAGCTCTCGGCGAGATCGCTAAACCAAACGTAAACGTTGTTACCGTTGAAGACCCTGTCGAAAAAGCTATTGACGGCATCAATCAGTGTCAGGTTAACCAGAAAGCAGGCATGACGTTCGCAGCTGCTCTTCGTTCGATTCTCCGTCAGGACCCAGATATTGTAATGATCGGTGAGATGCGTGATACGGAAACCGCCGATATTGGTATCCGTGCAGCTATCACGGGACACCTTGTGCTTTCCACGCTTCATACCAACGACGCCGCTTCAACGGTTGTACGTCTTGTCGATATGGGCGTTGCGGCATACATGGTTGCAACTTCGCTTATCGGCGTTATCGCGCAGCGACTTGTAAAGGTTCTCTGCCCGTCGTGCAAGCGTCCGAGAATGTCCACGGAGGAGGAGAACGAGCTTATGGGAATTCCCTCTTCAATTCAGATCTACGAGCCTGTAGGCTGCCCCAACTGCAATAACACCGGCTACCGCGGAAGAACCGCTATTCACGAGATCATCCACTGTACCGCAAAGGTATCCGCAATTATCGCGGCAGGCGGCGGCAAGGAGGAGATCGAGCAGGCGGCAAAGGCTAACGGCACGAAACTGCTCCGCGACAACGCTTCCGAACTCGTTCAGGCAGGCGAAACATCAATAGACGAGCTTGTAAGATCAACATTCTCTGTATAATAAATAGGAGGAAAATTAATCATGGGTATAATAAATATTCACCGCATACTTGACGAAGTACGCCTTTTGGGCTGCTCCGACCTGCATTTCACGAACGCTATCGCGCCTGTAGTACGTCTTAACGGTACGCTCCGAACCATGCGTTCGCAGTATCCCGAAATGGACGAAGAAGAAATACTCGATATCGTCAACCAGATGACCAACGAGGCTCAGCAGACGCAGATAAACAACCACATCGACACCGACTTTTCGTTCCAGACGAAGAGCGGCTACCGTCACCGTGTAAACGTGTATTTCCAGAAAGGCAAGCCCGGAATCGCTATCCGACTTCTGCGCAACGATATTCCTACTCTGGAAGACCTAATGCTGCCGCCTATTCTTGCGGATTTCGCGATGCGTCCCCGCGGACTTGTTCTTGTAACAGGCCCTACAGGTTCAGGTAAATCGACGACTCTCGCAGGAATGATCGACTTCGTAAACCTCAATAGAAGCGCGCATATCATTACGGTCGAAGACCCTATCGAGTATGTTCACGAGCATAAGAGATGCATGGTAAATCAGCGTGAAATCGGCGACGACGTTCCCTCGTTCGCGCTTGCGCTTAGAGCCGCCCTCCGTGAAGATCCCGACGTTATCCTCGTAGGAGAAATGCGTGACTTCGAGACGATTCAGGCAGCCGTTACCGCCGCCGAAACAGGACACCTTGTAATGTCCACGCTTCATACGACGTCCGCCGCCGATACTATCAACCGTATCATCGACGTTTACCCAGAGCATCAGCAGCAGCAGATCCGTACGCAGCTTGCGAATAACCTTGTCGGCGTAATTTCGCAGACTCTTATTCCGAAAAAGGACGGCACGGGACGAATTGCCGTAATGGAAATTCTGAATGTTACCGACGCTATTGCGGCAATGATTCGCGACAACAAGATTCATCTTATCCAGTCGGCTATCCAGACCGGTAAACAGCAGGGCATGATGTCTCTCGATCAGGAGCTTGCGCGCCTTGTTGCGAAGAATGTTATCAATGAAGTTGACGCTCTTGAAAAGTGTCAGGATAAGCAGGAATTTTATCGTTTCCTGTCGCAGATGGGCGGCGTTCCTACAGGCGGAATGCACTGATTTTGTTTATATAATTGAAGTGATATGTTAATATAGTTTATTAATTCATATAATTTTGTGCAATTTGACGAAAAGCACAAAAAATAAATGGCTATTTACCGTTCGGATGTAAAAATTGCATTTTTCATGAAAAAATTTTCGAGAAAGTATTGACATTTTGTGAATGAAATGATATACTATAATTACAGAAAGGGGAGGGGGACAGAAATACACCCGAACCACAAATTAAGTGCAAACGCACAAAAATATTATAAAGGAGGTTTTCTCTTATGAAAACTACAAAGAAAAAGGGCTTTACCCTTATCGAGCTCATCGTTGTTATCGCTATCATCGGTGTTCTCGCAGCTATTCTCGTACCTACAATGCTCGGTTACGTAAAGAAGTCCAAGATTTCATCTGCTAACTCTTCTGCTTCTTCCGTATACAAGGCTATCAACTCCGCTCTTACAGAGCTTGACGAAGAGGGCGTTGACGTAGGCGGTCTCTGGATTCTTACATGGGACGGTTCTAAATGGACTGGTGGTGCTACTGCTGATGACATTAAGGCTAATATTGGTGCTGATAAGCGCTTTGATAAGAAAGTAGCTAACTTCTTTGAAGATATCAAGAAGATTAAAGATGCAAAGGCTGCTATTAAAGGTGGTTCATGTGTAGCTTTAACTGTTGCAAATGATTCTACTTACACTGGCACATATCCGGGAGGCGTTGTAACAACTGACACATACGAGGCTTATTCTGGTAAAGTTGATGATGCTTTGAAAGATGCTCTTATTCTTGCTTCTGGTGGTAAAACTGCTGGTGCTGATAAGACTTCTAAGAGGATGACTTTTAAGGATTCTGAAGGTAAAGCTATGACTGCTCCTCCACCTGGTGACTATGAAACACTTGCTAATGCAGCATCTACTAAAACTGCAAATAATCTTTCTAAATCTACTCCTACTACTTGAGTAAATTGAAGTAACAAAAACCTCTCTCCTCGCGAGAGGGGTTTTCTTTTTTAAGGGGCGATAAAAATGAATATTGGAAAAATAACGCCGTATATAGCCATAGGGCTTGCGTGTTCGGGGCTGACGGCGGGAATATGTTATCTTTGCATGGGAAAATGCGCGGGCAGTGAAAACGCCGTAATAAAAGAGTGCAGAGAGATAATAGCCGAAAACGGCAACCCTGATTTTGACGATGAAGCCGCAAATCTTGGCATGATAAACGGCTATCTGGAGAGTGGCGGTGATAAGTATACGTATTACTTTCAGAATTATAATGCCGACCCCGTCGAAGAAAACAAAAGTTATATCAATACTTCGGGAACGGCGAAAGCAAGCGGTTTTCAGGTTGATGTTTCGGAGGACGGAAATATTCTGCTGACTGAAATAACGCCTAATTTAGCCGCCGATAAGCAGGGCTTGAAAGTCGGAGATATTATCACGCACATTGACGGCGTGAGTGTTTCCGAAAAGGGTTTTGGAAATTACGCCAATAAAATTCTCGGCAAGCAGGATACGGAAGTTAAACTGACTGTTTATCGTGACGGCGAAACTTTTGATATGACGTTCAAGCGCGATAACGAACTTTTACGCGATGTAAATTCGAAAATGATTGACGATGTGACGTATATTGAAATCTCGGCTTTCGGCGAATTTTCGGCAGGGCATATGTCGAGTATTTCCGAGGAAATCGAGCAGGCAGAGAAGATAATTATTGATCTGCGTAATAATCCGGGCGGGCAAAATGAATATATGATACAAGCGGTCGATCATTTTGTCGATGCAGGGGTGGCGTATATGCATGGCTACGACGGCACGGAGGACAGTTATTCTTCAACTGACGGCGCGGTTGATGTGCCGATAGTACTTCTTGTGAATGAAAAAACTGCGAGTGCCGCTGAAATTTTCACGTCAATGTGTATGCAGTTTGGCAGAAATATAACGGTAGTCGGAACTAACACGTTTGGCAAGGGCATTTTTCAGCAGGAAGCCGACTTAAGCGACGGCGGAAAACTTCACTACACCGCAGGCTATTTTACGGTCGGCGACTGGGAGTGCTGGCAGGGCAAAGGCATCGCGCCCGACGTCGAGATTGAAATGGACAGCGCGCTTATCGGCACGGACGAGGATATACAGCTTCAAAAGGCGCTGGAACTGCTCGAATAATGCACAAAATTTCAGTAAAAAAGTTGTGCATTATTTCTAAGAAGTTTTTGTTGACAATTTGTGAATAATTTGCTATAATAGAATTGTAGTTATATGTAGATTAGGAGGCGATCCCATGAAGACGAAAAAGGGCTTTACCCTCATCGAGCTGATCATCGTTCTCGCGATAATCGGCATTCTCGCGGCGGTGCTGATACCGTCATGGGGATATTTCATGAACCGTGCGCGCACGAGAACGCAGAACAGCAAGGCAAGAGCAATTTTTAACGCCGCCCAGAAAGCCGTAACGGAGCTGAACTTTGGCGAGCGCAAATATATCAAGGCATACGAAGACGCGGGTTCTGACATGACGAAACAGGCGGCTGCGGAGGCGCATCTCTATACAAGTCCAACCGCAGGTACGGAGTGGTACTTCTACTACGACGGTAAGAGCGGCTATCTCTATGACACTTCGACAGGGCTGCCTTTTACACCGCCTGCATCTAATCCGATTAAGGTTGCCACCGTGAACGAGTGGAACGAGAAGATCACTCATGCTATTGATAAAATTATTGACGAAGACGGTATGGTTTATAAATTTTATGTTAAGGATTATAAGGTGATGGCTGTAGCTTCTGCGCGATTTAACGCGGATAGTTACATCGGCACGTATCCGGTTACTATTGATAAGGTCGAGGAATACGGCAAATTGACGGACGACGAGATTGAGGCGGAGCGCGATAAGCACGTTTCGGGTATCAATCTGACGCTGTTTGACTGCGAAGATACGACTGATATTATTCCTTGATGATTTGAACATGATGCGAAGCACGGCGTAATGCCGTGCTTTTTTGCGGGTTATTGTCGAATTGCATAAATTACCCGTAAAAACATGGATATTTTTTTAGTTGACAAGTGATAAGAAAGGTG
>CAJTLC010000011.1 GCA_910576995.1 uncultured Ruminococcus sp. | reverse complement strand
TTCGGACTGAATAGGGTTGATAACCTTGACGGTATATCCAAGCTCAAGGAAAAAGGTATATACGGAAAGCCAGTAATGACCAGTAGCTTCCATTCCAATGACAACATTATCGGTGGATATTTCGAACTTTTCAAATACGGCAAGCACTTTTTCACAGCCTTGCTTGTCGTTTGAAAATGAAATGCTGTCAATCAGAGCTTTTCCGTTCATGTCGATGACGGAAGCCTCGTGCTTGTATTTTGCGATGTCAATTCCGCAATAAAACATTGTGATACACCTCGTTTCAATTTTTACAGCAAAGGTTATCCTCTGTATTTTACGGAAACACAACCTCGTTTGATATTCAGCGCAAAACGCTATCCAGCTCATTCGCATCTCTCCGTAAAGCAGAGGCGCTACTCTTTCTGTGGAAGCCAAGCTTCAAGGAAAATTACAGCGCCCTCTGACTGTACAGATTTATTATCTCACATTTCTGTGTGATAAGCAAGAGGTTTCATATGGGTTCTCTTTAAATTACCCTTAAATTTATTATACGAGGAAGATAAAAATGCTTAACGATGTAAAGGTTATAATATGCGGAAAGGAGTATAAGCTCAGAACAGCCGAATCCCCGAATTACGTTTTTTCGCTTGCACGTTCGCTTGAATCGAAGATCAGCGAGCATATGAATTCTGGCAGCGGTACCTCGCCGTATACAGCGGCGATAATGGTTGCGCTAAGCCTGCTTGACGATCTTAATAAGGCTAACCAGCGCGTTGAAAATATACGTACCCAAACCAAGGAATACGTTGACGAAGCCGGAAAAAACCGCATAGAGCGCGATTCTGCCGTTAAGGAGATCGAGGCGCTGAAAGCCAAGATCGTGCAGCTGGAAAATATGGTCAAGCTTAAACAACTCAAGGACAGCATTTGATGAAGCCCGAAATTCTTGCTCCTGCCGGCAGCATGGAGGCTCTCACTGCGGCGTTGAGAACGGGCGCGAATGCCGTTTATGTCGGCGGAAAAAAATATTCGGCAAGAAATAATGCTGCGAATTTCTCCATCGAAGAACTTTCAGAAGCCGTATATCAGTGTCGTATTCACGGAGCGAAGCTGTACCTTGCGGTAAATACCGTTATCGCTGACGGAGAGTTAGCGGAATTTTGCGATTACATAAAGCAGACCGCACGTATCGGAGTTGACGCCTATATTGTGCAGGATCTGGGAGCGGCGGCAATTATCAGGGGGACGGTTCCTGAAGCCGCTCTGCATGCTTCAACGCAGATGTCTGTACATACTGCCGCAGGCGCGCGTCTTTTAAAAGAATTGGGATTCGAACGCGTAGTTCCTGCGCGTGAACTTTCTAAAGATTCTCTTGAAAAAATCTGCCGCGAAGATATAGAAGTTGAAGTTTTTGTACATGGTGCATTGTGTATGTCAGTTTCGGGACAATGTTATATGTCGGCAATGATAGGCTCGCGTTCAGCTAATCGCGGATGCTGCGGTCAGGCATGCCGTCTGAACTTTTCGGCAGTTGGAAAAAAAGATCATGCCGCGCTTTCTTTGAAAGATCTCTCCTTGCTGGAACACTGCGGTGAACTCTGCGAAATAGGCGTAGATTCGCTGAAAATAGAGGGAAGAATGAAGCGTCCCGAATATATCGCCGCCTCCGTGAGCGAAATAAAAAAAGCCCTCAGCGGCGCTATCCCCGATATGAAGCTGCTGCGCGATATTTTTTCGCGGAGCGGCTTTACGGACGGCTATTTTTCGGGTAAAATGCAGGATATGTTCGGGATTCGCCAAAAGGAGGACGTTATTGCCGCCAAGGAAGTTATCCCGAAAATTCATGAACTTTATCGCCGTGAAACTCCTGCCTTTCGCGTTGATTTTCACGTTTTAGTTAAAAGGGGAGTCCCAATCAAGCTTACTGCGGAATCATACGGAATTTCGGCTTCTGTTGTCGGTGATATCCCCGACGGCGCGAGAAATGCTCCTACAAATATTTCCGCGTTGGAAAAGCAGTTATCAAAGCTTGGCGATACCGTTTTTAAATTGGGAAGCGTTACTGCCGAGATAGACGACGGACTTTTTGTTCCGGCAGGTCGGCTGAACGATCTTCGGCGCGCTGTCACGGGAATTCTGACGAAAAATATTGCCGAGGCATATGTTCCGCTAAAGATAAACGACGCTTATAGTCCCGTTGTCGCTGCGATGCCCAAGAAAATCACAAGTTCCGAGATGCCTGTCAGAACATTTTGCAGAACGCTCGAACAGGCGCGGGCTGCGGCTGAATATTCCGAATTTATCGTCGTTCCCATGAAAATCGCCGATAGCGTTATCAAGTCGGATATCCCGACGGAAAAGCTGATGATCTCGTCTCCGAGATTCATTGTCGATGAAGAAAAATTGAATGACGATCTTGAAAAATTAAAAAATTCAGGCGTAGAGCATTTGCTGTGCCATACTCTCGATTCAGCCGCCGTTGGGAAGAAGATGGGATTCATTCTTCATGGCAGCTTTACAATGAATATGTTCAACTCCATGTCGGCGGAATATCTGCGAAGTATCGGCTTTGCTGACTGCATTGCGTCTGTAGAATCAACTATTTCCCAAATTGGCGGACTGCGGACGGAATTACCGATCGGAGTTGTCGTATATGGACGAATTCCTCTCATGCTCACGCGAAACTGTCCAATAAAAAATGAAGTCGGCTGCCGGAAATGCGGCGGTGTTTTAATGGACAGAACCGGCAGAAAGCTGCCTGTGGCATGTTCGGGAGAATATGTCGAGATATTGAACGCCGATCTGCTTTATATGGGCGATCGCATGAACGAAATAAAGTTCGCTGATTTTGTATGCATTCTTCTTAATGAAGAAAGGGGAGGGCAGATCGCTGAGGCGCTGAATTTAAAAAAACCTTGGGGAAATATTACCCGCGGACTATATTACAGAGGTGTGCAGGAGAATATATGAAGCTGAAATTTAAAAAAATCAAGGAAAAAGCAATAATTCCGACAAGGGCGACAATATCGAGCGTTGGACTTGATATTTGCGCCTGTCTTGACGAGCCCGTGATACTTATGCCCGGAGAAATCAAGATGATATCTACCGGACTATCTTCAGAACCCGATTGCTGCGACGTTGCACTGCTTATCTATCCTCGTTCAGGATTATCGTCCAAATATGGCGTTACTCTTGCAAACTGCGTGGGAGTAGTTGACGGAGATTATCGCGGCGAATGGTTTATTCCGCTGATAAACCACGGAAAACAGCCGTTTACGGTGGAACATGGCATGAGAATAGCTCAGCTTGTTCCGACGAGGGTGATCTTCCCCGAAATAGAGATCAGCGAAGAACTAAGTGAAACTTCACGGGGCTGCGGAGGTTTCGGCTCGACAGGAGAGTAAAAAAGGAGATAAAAAATAATGAAACAAGCAATATATATGTTTTTTTTAAGTGTATGCGCTGTAACTCTCGGCGGATTACTTGGAAATATGGTCGGCACGACAGAGGGGCTTAGCTGGCTTGGTTATTCCAAGACGTTCGCATTTGAACCGGGAACTTTTTTGAATATAGACGTACTTAAGCTGACTTTCGGAATCAGCATAACTTTTAATATTGCTCAGCTTATCCTGCTTGTAGTTGCCGTTATCGTTTATTCAAAAACGGCTTCGAAAATATTTGCCGGCTGATAAATATAGATCAAAGATAAATCTGCGACAATAGTTTTGAGGAAAAATTTTTCAGAGAAAAATATTGTCTATTTGCAGCTTTGGTGATATAATAAAAAAGAAGTATTTTTAAGGAGCATCAGAATGTTTACAAAAGATATTGGCATAGATCTCGGCACTGCAAATACGCTTGTGTATCTGCGCGGAAAAGGCATCATCATACGCGAGCCTTCAGTTGTAGCCGTTAATACAAGAACAGACAAAACACGCTATGTCGGCATGGAAGCGAAAGAAGTCATCGGCAGGACGCCCGGTTCTATAGTTGCGGTTCGTCCGCTGAAGGACGGCGTAATTGCAGATTTTGACATAGCGACCACCATGCTTCAGGAATTCATAAAAAAAGCTTTAAAGGGTACAATACTGACAAAGGCTAATGTTATAATATGCATTCCGTCTGGCGTTACAGCCGTTGAAAGACGCGCTGTCCGCGAAGCGTGCAAAAAGGCGGGAGCTAATAACGTACTGATCATAGAAGAGCCTATGGCGGCTGCTATAGGAGCGGGACTTCCAACTAATGCTCCTACGGGAAGTATGATCATTGATATCGGCGGCGGCACAAGCGAAGTTGCAGTCATAGCGCTCGGAGGCATCGTTTCGTCCCGTTCTATCAGGTGCGCAGGCGATGAATTCGACGCAGCCATAATAAATTATATAAAGAAAAAATACAATCTGCTCATCGGCGAGCGTACTGCCGAGAACATCAAAATAGAGATCGGTTCGGCATTTCCAAGTGAAAAAGAAGACGTTATGGAGATAAAGGGCAGAAATCTTGTGAACGGTCTCCCTGAAAACGTTACCGTAAATTCTGCCGAGATACGCGACGCTCTTGTTGAACCTCTTGCGAAAGTTATCGACGCGGTAAAGGCTACTCTGGAGGAAACTCCGCCCGAACTTTCTGCCGATATTATTGATCACGGAATCACTCTTGCAGGCGGCGGAGCGCTGCTGCGCGGACTTGACAGGCTGATAAGCCGCGAAACGGGAATGCCCGTATATATCGCGGAATATCCCCTTGACTGCGTTGCCGAGGGTACGGGAAAAATACTTGAAAAGATCAGCGATTATCAGGACGCTCTTACCGAAAATATCAAATATTACTAAGGAGGCGGCTTAATGCGTGAATTTCTGAAAAGCACACGGTTTAAGATACTGCTTGCCTTTATCGCCTTTCTCGTGGGAATTATGATCTATGCCGTAACGAAAGGCGGTTATTCGCTTTCCGGAGCGTCGTTTATAAATACTGTTACAAAGCCGTTTCGCTTTATATCAAACAGTGTTTCGATGAAACTTGAGAAAACAGTTGACAGAATTGAAAATGCCGACGCTTATTATGAGGAAAATCAGGAACTGAAAAAGCAGGTCGGCGAACTTAATAAGCAGCTTACCGATTACGACGATCTCAAAACAGAGGTCGAGGAACTGCGTAAACTGGTAGTTATCAAGGAGGAACACCCTGACAGCGTTTTTTCGCAGCCTGCCGATGTGCTGGGCTATGTAGCGAACGATCCTTTCAAGGGATTTACGATCGACAGAGGATATGCCGACGGCATCGAACCGTACAGCCCGGTCATCACTCCGGAGGGAGTTGTGGGAATCACTATTGACGTTTCTCAGCACACCTCAACCGTGCGTACCATCCTTTCGCCAGATCTTTCGGTTGCAGCAGTATGTTCCGACACAAATACCGATTTTGGTATCGTTGAAGGTTCTGTAATCGCTGCGGAAAATAAAAAGACCAAGCTTACGCATCTTACTCCTGATCATAAGCTGAAAGAGGATTCGCTTATTGTTACCGCCGGAAGCAGCGGACTGTTTCCGAAAGATTACGTCATCGGGACAGTGAAAAGCATGGGCGTCGATCCTAACGGTCTTACGGCTTATGCCGAGATAGAGCCTGCCGCTGATATTACGCGGTTAAGCTCCGTATTTGTCATTATGGATTTTGACGGAAAAAAGGAGGCTTTAGATGCGTCTCAAGACAACCCGTGAGAAAAGAATATTATATTTCAAAACCACGCTGCGAATTTTTTTATATGGCTTGATCGTCATGGCGGGATTTATTTACATGACCTGCGGCACGTGGACAAAAGCTGTAGTTCTTGTACCGACAGCCGTTTGCGTAGCTCTTAACGCCGATGTGCTTGTATCTGCATTTGTGGGCGCTTTCTGCGGATTTTTGATAGATATAGCCTGCGAAAGATTATTTGGATATAATGCCGTACTTCTTGCTGTATTCTGCGCTGCCATTTCGTTGGTATATGAACTTTATTTCCGCAAACGCTTTTTTAATTATTTGTGGATCACAGCTCTCGCAGCCTTTTTGCAGTGCAGGCTGGATTACGAATTTTACTACAAAATGTGGAATTACGAAAACGTAGAGAGAATTTTCCACACCATGACTCTGAAAGTGTGGGGATATACTATGATCTCCGCTGTAATTATCTATATAATTTTCGCGGTCATAAATAAATTTCTCATGCCAAAGGCGCATCTGACTATTGAGGACGTCATAAAAACAAGCTAAGGAGGCGATGGAATGAAATCAGTTTCTGATACAATTAAATCCATTATCATCGTTTCTCTGGTAATACTTCTGGGAGCGCTTGCCTCCTCGAAGCTTATGAAACTACAGATAGTTGGCGATGATAATATCGCGGCGTCGCCGAAATATGAAAGCGGCGCATATACATTCACACGAAAAATCAAGCCTACACGAGGAGAGATCCTTGACTACAACGGCAATGTTCTAATAGGAAACGATACTCGCTGCGATCTTGTAATGCAGAAAGCGTTTTTCCCCGATGATCTGAAAGAGGGAAATAACGTTTTGTATGAAATTTGCAATAAGTTACAGGAATGCGGTTATGCTTTTCCGGAAGCGCTTCCTATCACGGTAAACGAGCCTTATGAATTTACCGAAGACGACGTTTCCGAAGTTACGGAACTGCTCAACCTTAATGTTTATGCTACCGCCGAGAACTGTATTGATAAAATAATATCCGATTACGAGATATCGGATATCTACACTCCTCTTGAAAAGCGTCTTATCGCAGGAATGCGGTATACCATGCTTGCCAATGATTTTTCATACAGCGTCGATCTTGTTCTTGCGGAGGACGTCGATCATGATACTGTAATAAAAATGAAGGAGCTCGGCAGCATATTCCGCGGTATCGAAGCGGTAAATTCCGCTCAGAGAGTTATTATGCGCGGAGATATTCTTCCGCATGAGATAGGTACTATAGGTCCAATCTATGCCGAGGATTACGATGAACTCAAGGAAAAAGGCTATGCCATGAATGATAATGTCGGCAGAAGCGGAATCGAAAAGGCGATGGAAAGCGAACTCCGCGGAGTAAGCGGCAAGGAGGAAGTGACGATCCTTAATGATTCAATCGTGGACATAAAAACTGTTGAGGAGATCGTTCCCGGAGAAACCGTGAAGCTTACTGTTGACGGTGCGTTTCAGGTTAAATTGCAGGGCGTTCTTGATAATTTTCTGAAAAATTTCGGATATTACGGCGGCAAGAAAGTTGAAAAGGGCGCGTTGGTCGTCCTTGACGCAAAAACCGGAGCGGTTCGCGGAGAAGCCTGCGCGCCGACTTATAATCTTAAGGATTTCGTGGAAAATTACGAAAAGCTTGAAAAGGAAGATAATTCGCCAATGTTCAATCGCTGTACGCAGGGTCTGTATCTGCCCGGATCGACATTTAAGACCATCACGGCGACCGCAGGGTTGAATGAGGGCGTTGTCGACGGCTACACGTCTTTTGTGTGCAATCAGTATTACGAATTTTACGGCGGTAAATTTCAATGTACAGGCAATCACGGCGCAATTTCAGCAAGACGCGCTATAGAAGTTTCCTGCAATATTTATTTTTATGAAGTTTCGCGTCAGTTGGGAATTGACAATATCACAAAATACGCCGAACTTTACGGACTGGGTTCAAGTCTCGGTCTGGAAACGGGAGACGCCGCCGGATTCCTCTGCAATCCAGAGACGTTTGAAGAACGCGGCGAGCAGTGGTATATCGGTCACGTAATTCAGGCGGGTATCGGTAACCAGGACTACGGTATTACGCCTCTTCAACTGGCGTCGGTAGCTTGTACGATAGCTAACCGCGGCGTAAGATATAAGCCGTATCTGGTTGACAGTTTGTATACCTACGGAACTGACGAGCTTGTCGAAAAGACGAAGCCGACCGTTGCAGGAAAGATCGAGTTGAATAACGACTATGTTTATGATTACATTATCGGCGGTATGGAGGATGCGGCGCGGAATGTTCCCTCACCTTATTCGCTGGGCAATCTGGGATTCAGCGTTGCTATAAAGACCGGTACTCCGCAGACCGATATAAATGATAAGAGCAAGCAGAATTCTGTATTTATCGGATTTGCGCCTGCCGATGATCCGGAGATCGCTTTTGCAGGAGTTATCGAGGGCGGCGAGTATTCGAAGTATATGATTCGGGGAATTATCGAGGCTTATCAGGAGTGTTACGGATTAAACGGTTCGAAGCCGACTGCTGAACTTCCCCCTGAAACTCGCAACGGCACAACTGCGCCAACAACTACGACCACCACAACAACCGGAAGCACGACGACGGCTTCAACAAAGGCAGATACTACCACAACTGCGGCGCGTGATTAATATAGTCATCCCTACTTGAAAAAAACTGTATCGGCAGAAATATCTGTCGGTACAGTTTTAGAGCGTGTTCACATAAAAATAAAATGCACGTCTTTTCGGCAAATTTTGGCGACTACTGCGTTGAAAATATTTGACGGGCGTCAGCCCGCCTACATATTTTCGCCTTGTATTCGCCAAAATTATGCTCGAAAATCCGCACATTTATTTTATGTGAACACGCTCTAATTATTATATGTATCAAGAAAATTGTGAACTCCGTTTTTGTCCTTATAGGCGATTATTGTGCTTAAATTCACATTTTCGACGCTGCGGAATATATTTTTCTCCACCTGCGGATTAATTTTTTTCAGTTCCGCAATAAGATTTTTGGTTTCCATGCGCTTTGAGACCGAATGACCGTCCGCGCCGATATCAGAGCAAGTTTCTGTAAATCGGCAGGCGCATTGGATAAATTGCAGTTCATTATAGCTGCACCAATGCTTGATATCGGCTTCGCGCACGAGATACATGGGACGAATTAATTCCAGTCCTTCAAAATTTGTGCTGTAAAGCTTAGGCATCATGGTTTGAACCTGACCGCCGTATAGCATTCCCATAAGTATCGTCTCGATAACATCGTCGAAATGATGTCCGAGAGCGATCTTGTTACAGCCGAGTTCCCTTGCCTTGCTGTAGAGATAACCGCGGCGCATACGAGCGCAGATATAGCAGGGGTTCTTCTCAATATGCTCCACCGAGCCGAAAATATCCGATTCGAATATATTTATCGGAACAGAAAGATTTCGAGCGTTTTCTTCTATTTTTCGGCGGTTATCCGCATTATAACCTGGATCCATCACAATGAATTCCACTTCGAACGGAAATTTATCATGGCGTTTCAATTCCTGAAAAAGTTTCGCCATGATCATTGAATCCTTGCCGCCCGAAATGCAAACGGCGATTTTATCGTGAGGGCTGACGAGATCGTATTCATTGATTCCCTTTGTGAATTTACACCATATGCTTTTCTTGAATTTTTTTCGCAGGCTTAATTCCGCTCGCTCGGTTATTCGGCGAATTTCGTCGTTCATATATGTACCTCTTATGTATACCCCGAAAAATCGGGGGTTTTTGCAATTATTTTAAAAGTTCTGACATCGGATCTATATAACTTCCGTTATGGAGAATTTCAATATGCAGATGCGGATCGAGCGAACTTTCGATGTCGGCTGTATTTCCGACAGTTCCGATAAGATCTCCGCTTAGAAGATTGTCGCCCTCCTGCACATTAAGTCCACGAGATAATCCGCAGTATCTCGTTGTAAATCCGTTGTGATGGTTGAGCGTGACGGTCACGCCCCATACGGGATCGTCAGTGATTTCGGAAATTTCGCCGTTGGAGACCGCGTAAACTTCCGCGCCGACTTCTGCCGCTATATCTGTGCCGTTATGAGTCTGCCAAGAACCCGTAGTAGGACTTTTCACCAGATCGCCGCCGCTGAATATGCCGACGACCTCGCTCATATCGCCGAGCGGAGCTTTCACGTTTTCCATTTTCGTAACGCCTGCCGGAGCGGAATCGTTTTCGGTATTGACGGATTCGACGTTTTCAGTCACGATGTCGGCTGCTGGAATCGTAGCCATTGGCGGAGCCGTTTCAGCCATAGGCGCAGTAGTTACTGCTCTTGTGACTGTCGGAGTTGTGGATTTGTAAGCGGGCGTGGTATTTTTCGGTATATTTTTTACCTGTCTGTCCACGGCGGCTTCAGGAGTGGAAACACTGTTTTCCGCAGTGAATTTTTCTGTGAGTTTTTCGCCCTGATCATAAGCAAAGTAGCAGGCTGAGCCGATCATTACCGCGCTTATGCCCAATGCAGCGTAAAATCCTTTTGAACCTTTTTTTCTTTCAGATATTTTTTTCACGTATAACACCTCCGTCAGTATTGTTGACGGATTTTTGAAAATTATACATGTACTTTCCATTATTGTAAATCGCGCTATCTCTGGGTCAAAATTTATTGTACAACACACCCTAATAGAAGTATAAATTAAGAATTAAGCAGGTCGAAAGAAAGTTTTCTTGAATCTACGTCGAAATAATCTTCGATTTCGGCAACGTAATAGCGGAATACAGTTTTTCCGTTCAGTGTAAGAACATCGCCCGATTCCGAAACTCCGAGATATGCAAGCTGTTCGTCGTTAAGTTCGCTGAGATTTACATAGCTGCTTTTCTGAAGATCGTAAAGCGTATATCCGAATTCGTCAAGGTGTGAATTGTTGAAAATATCTCTGCCCTTGGCGTCAAGTTCGCTGAGATAAACGGTATCGCCCAACGATTTATTTACATATTCGCAAAGCTCGGCGGTAGGTTCGAGAACATAATAACCGCCTGCGCTGTCTTTGCCGATATCAAATACCGCAAGCTGCTTCTCGTCGAGCGTATCGAGTTTGAACGGGTCGACATCAGAAGCGGTCTTGCCTGCTTCAAACAGCGTGTAAACATTGACGTTGGCTATCTGGAGACGGCTGTCGGTCGTGCGTCCAAATTCTTCATGTTCCTTGTCGGTAAGAGCTATTTCGATATTATCGGAAATTCCGTTGAGCTGTTCTGTAATTTCCTGACGAGCCTGAGTTGTCCACTCCAACTCGACAGATTCTGCGATAGGGCGTTCAAGATAAACGATATGCCGCATATTTTTAAGCGTAAACGTAACAAAAGGAAAATGAACTTCAGCATAATTCGGCTCGATATAAACAGCTGTGCTGCCGCCGGAAGTGTCTTCTGTATTTACTATCGAATAGCGGTATTTACCCGATGGCGAAAGATCTGTTTTGATAACTTCAGTTTTTGCATGGGTAACGAAAAATGAATTGAACAGGAAAAATCCAAGCGCAGCGAAGATATACAAAAGCAGGATGATCGTGCCGATAAGGGTTTTCGTGCCTTCACCCGCTCCCGAAAGCAGAAGTATCATTACGCCCGTAATAATGATCGGGATAAGCAGTTCTTTTTCGCTGAAATACAGCAGTACCACGGGCAGCATTGCGGTAAGTATGACAAAACTCGATATTCTGGTAAGAATTTGCTGTCGGGTGTAGAGCATCAGGACAAGTCCGATCACAGAAATTGCCGAGACTACGAGACAAAGCGAAACTTTGTCGTGAACGCTTATGGTGAAAAAAATTGAATAATATGCAAGTAAGCAGACGCCGACGGTATACAGCGCCGCAATTAAGGACACAAAACGTTTGGTCCAGATATTAGCGAAGAATGCTTTCATTTTAACCTCCGATAAATCAATAAAAATGTCAAGAAATCATTATTGTCTTCATGTAATTATCATACATAATTACATTATAACATTTTTCAATCGAAGTTACAAGTAATTTTCAGAATAAATAGTTACTAATTGGTTACAATTCCCAAACTATTGTCAAATACAACAAATATTTGACTGAAATTCATTTAGTATTTATTAATTTTTATGAAAGCTGCGGCTGTAGATTTCAGCTGCCGATATTTTTTGGCAGGAATCATAGTCGTAATAATGGGAAAGACCGTTTTTAATATGCTTTTTATCGAAATATCTCATTATGGCAAGATATGCAATGAGAAGCAGCAGGGAAACTGCGGAAATATACAGACCTGTTTGGAATCCGGGTGTTTTATAGCGAAAAGTGATGATATTCGCGCCCTTTTCCGCTCTAACAGCCATAAATCCGTATGAAACTTTTTCAACGTCAACGGGTTCGCCGTTTACTTCGGCAGTCCAGCCCTCGCTGTAGGGAACGCTGAAAAATACCAGCTCAGGCTTTTCAAGGCTGATCGACGCTTCGAATCTGTGAGAATCGTAAACGAACGAATCGGAGCAGTTTTGCTGTTTTTCGCGGCAGGCATTTTCATAATCCGAAAAAGTGAATCCTCTTGAATTCAGCGGCTCTTCGGTCAATATATCGGAATATTTTTCGATCTGCTCATTGGAAAGTACAAGGGTATTTATCAGTGAGCGTTCGCGGTTGGTTTTTGAAAGTTCTTCTGCCGTCTCTTCCGAAATGTATTTATCATAGCCAAATCCCATGGGGATATACAGCGTATTTTCGTAAATTTCAAAATGGTCGTTGGAAGTCAGATATTCAAATCCGGGCAATTTTTCGGTAATATTGACGCGCGACGCCCGTATTCCGTTTTTGTCGCTTGTCTCGCTGCTGTCGGGGAGAGTTTCTCCGTTCACTTCTTTTTCAAGAAGTTCCTGATATGTGTAGCCATCAACTTTCTCACGGTAATAATATTTAACCGAAAGCAAGCTCCGCAGAGTGTAGTGACTTATATCGGGGCGTGAAGCAACGTCGCGCTGAACGCCTATAGAATCGTAAAATTCCATGATCGAAGTGCTGACAACGCTCTGAAACGCCCTCATACTGGGAAGTCCCCAGAGCATCGGGTAATTGTCATAATTTTCGGAAACATCCACGCGAAAGAAATTATCATCGGAGACTTCTTCATAAACGCCTTCTTTTCCGTTTATACCGGCGTCGATGTACTTTCCTGCTGCTGCGGGAGTTACCGCGCCGTAGATGACTGTCGCAAGAATACATATCAAGCTTGCCGCAGCTGTGCTGTAGATCATCAGATTTCCATAAGTTCGACCACTATTTTTGCGGCGGATTATATATGCAGCGTATATCAGAAATGCTGCTGCAATTCCGAATGTGAGCCAGAAATACGGGAAATCAAAGGGGAAAGTGAGCCAACTGATCTTGTCGTCCTTCTTTTCGGGAATAAAGGACATCAAGCCAAATGCAATCATAACGGCGGCAGTTACTTTAAAGGCAGGTTTGAAATCTGCATTGTCGTCGTCAAGAGTCTGGGCGGTCATCATGGCAAAGATCAGTATCGGCATATAGAACCAGCGAGCGTAATATGAGGCGTTAAACGTATAAAACGCGCTGTTGAGTATGGGGATGAACGAGCAGAGAATGCAGATTCCCGAAAGGCGTACCGCCCAGTGCTTTTTGCGCGTGCGCATGAACGTTATAACGCCGAGCATTGAGAATAATGGGAAGTATCCTCCGACTGACGACCATTTCGAGCCGTCGCTTTTGAAAAGATTCGGTCTTGCGGGAACGTCGGACGGCAGGAAGAACGTTTGAATTATGCGTATAACTCTTGAAGGTTCGCGGAATAATATCCAGTTTTCGCCGTAAAGCCGTTCGTTTACGCGGTAATTCCCCAGAATTGCCAGAGCCGACGGCAGAAGAATGAATCCTGCGATCGCTCCGCCAAGAACAGCTTCGAGCAGCAGTCCGAAGAATTTTTTCCAGTTTGCATGAAAATCGCGGCAGGGCAGGCGCATGAAGAAATAAAGCAGTAAAAAAACTACTTGTCCCGTGAAGAAATAGTAATTCATAGCCGCCATTACCGCGACGATAACCGCAAACCAGCCTCTTCGGCGGTTGTTGATGTTTTCCTCCATGGCGATGAGCATTAACGGGAAAAACGCCGTAACGTCCTGAAAATGATTGAAGAAAATGTTGAAAAGCTGAAATCCCGAAAAAGAGTAGAGCAGCGCGCCAGTAAGAGCGGCTTCTTTTCCGCGAACGAATCGCCTTATGTAAATGTATGCGGTAAGCGAAGCAAAACCATGTTTCAGCGCGAGCAGAAACGGTATCGAATATGATACCAGAAAGCGCGGAATGACGGTACTCAGCCAAAAAAATGGGCTGCCGATGAGGTAGAACGAATACGACGTCAGCAGATCTGAGCCGAGATCGGTGAACCAGTTCCAGCCGAATTGTCCGGAACGCACGGCGTCGTTGGCGAGATTATAAAATGGAATCTGCTGGGCATTGAAATCGCCGTAGTAAATGAAATAGCCGCGATCGCAGACCATTACGGGCAGAATCCCCAAAAAAAGCGTGAAAAATCCAAGCAGAAACGCCGTCAGATATTTCTCTTTCGTGTAATTTGTGTATCGTAAATGTTTATTCATAATAAAGTCCTCCAATTTGCTGAAATAATTATAACATATATTCGGGGAATATGCAACACATAAATTAATTTTTACTATGCCGTAATATGTAAGAGAATCTTGTTTTCTTGTATTTCCTGCAAAAATGTTACGCTGTTGAAATCAACCTCGTATTTTTACATCCCTTTATGGGATGTAAAAATACGAAAATTGGGTTTCAAAAGGGTGAAGCACCCTTTTGCAGGGGGTGCAGGGGGACAGCGTCCCCTTGCATAATCCAGCACAAGTAAAAATTAATTTGTGTGTTTACATTTCTGAATAAATGTGTTATAATTATTACAACACATTTAGAACCTGTCCACATAGGAAATTCCGCACGTCTTTTCGGCAAATTTTGTCGATTGCTACGTCAGAAAACCTTGAAATGCGTCAGCATTCCTGCGGCTTTTTTCCTTGCACTCGACAAAATTATGCTCGAAAATCCGCACATAATTTCTATGTGGACAGGTTCTTATTTCGGAGGTTTTTATGAACGATACGCCCAAAGAAATACTTAAATTTGTAGAAGAAAACGATGTTAAGTTTATAAGATTGACATTTTGCGATATTCTCGGAAATTTGAAAAATATAGCGATTATGCCGAACGAGCTTCAGCACGCTTTCAGCTACGGAATTCCGTTCGACGCTTCGTCGCTGGGAAAGGGATTTTCCGATCTGCTGCTCGTTCCCGATATATCCACGCTTTCTGTGCTTCCATGGCGACCGAAATCCGGCAGAGTGGTAAGATTTTTTTGCAGTTTGAAAGATTCGTTTGGGAATAATTTTGCAGGCGATATGCGTACTGATCTTGTTAATTATATCAACGATCTGCGTCTTAACGGTTATTCCTGCGAAATGGGTACGCGATGCGAGTTTTATCTTTTTGAACTCAACGAAAAGGGCGAACCTACGAAGATTCCCCATGATCATGGCGGATTTCTCGATGTTGCGCCGCTTGATAAATGCGAAAACGCGCGACGTGAAATTTGTCTTTCACTTGAGGAGATGGGACTCGGACCGAAAAGCTCCTGCCACAAGCACGGACCGGGTCAGAATGAGATAGAATTTCGCGAAAATGAGCCTGTAACTGCCGCCGACGCTATGGTGCATTATAAAACGGTGGTAAAATCTATAGCCGCCCAATGCGGACTTTTCGCTTCGTTTATGCCCAAGCCGCTCCAGAACGAGCATGGCAGCGCGCTTAGTATTTCGCTTAGTCTGAAAAAAAACGGCGAATATATCTTTGGCGGCGACGCGGAAACTATGTCGCATGAGGGGAAATGCTTTGTTTCGGGAGTTCTCAGCAGGATTCGCGAGATCACCGCATTTCTCAATACAACTACGAATTCTTACAAGCGGCTTGGAATGGGTTACGCCCCGAAATATGTCAACTGGTCATTCGAAAATCGCGCTCAGCTTATAAGGATTCCTCATGCGGCAGGCGTTTCTCCGCATATCGAGCTTCGTTCAGCCGACGCCGCCTGCAATCCTTATGTAGCTTTCAAGCTTATTCTTGCGGCAGGTATCGAGGGCATACGTTCCGGCGACTGTTCGCTTATGGACAGCACGATGAAAGGCGATTCATATACGGCTTTTGAACCTCTTCCGCTTTCGCTTGAAGAAGCTGCGGCGGCTGCGCATGAAAGCGATTTTATCAGGAGAACACTTCCCGAGGAAGTCAGCAGCAGCATTCTGGCAAATCTTGAACGTCAGATTCAGGAATATCGCCTTGCAAAGGATAAAGACGATTTTGAGGAAAAAAATTATTTCCGATACATCTGAGGTGCATAACAGATGGAAAAAATTATTATTGTAACGCCGCCATCGGAAACTGCGGCAGCAATCGAACAGTTGCTTCAAAGCGAGGGTCTCAGCCGTACGAATGTTGTCAGCAGCGGCAGCGAGATGAGAAGAATGATCAAAAACGGCTTGGCAGCCGATCTTGTTATCATAAATGCTCCGCTGACCGACGAATTCGGAAACGATCTTGCCGAAATCGCCGCGGAAGAATCAAATGCGGCTGTCATTATGATCTGTCCGACTGATATTGCAGCTGAGCTTGAAAGTGGATTTGCCGATCTCGGAATAGCAATCGTTCCAAAACCAATAAGCGGAGAGGCGTTCAGCCAATGTTTGAGCGATATAAAAATGATGCGCGGAAATTTTTTTGACGTCAAGGAAAGTACAGACGTATTATGTCGTATAGATGATATACGTCTTATAAATCGCGCGAAATCTGCGCTTATGAAGTATCTGCAATTTACAGAACCGCAGGCGCATCGCTATCTTGAAAAACACGCCATGAACAATCGCTGTACGCGGCGTGAAGCTGCGATACACATTATTAATATGTATGAAAAATAAAAGCTGCACAAAAATCGTGCGGCTTTTTTATTTCATGATATGCATTTTTATCTGGCTTCTTTTAATTGGCATAATTCATCTCTCTGCTGTTCGCAAAGCTGCTGCAAAAACAGTTCCAGCTTGCCCTTATTTCGCTCGGTAAGCGTCGAAAACATTTCTATAATGCTTATTTCGTCCGCATTTAAAACAGGAGCGCTTTTTCCTTGCGGAAAATTCGTTCGACCGGCGATATAGTCAATGCTGACATCGTAAAAATCGGCGATAAGGACGGCGAAATCAAGCGGAACAGTATGTTTTCCCTGTTCGTAGTTGGTATATGTTGTTTTGTGCATATACAGCTTTTTGCATAAAGCCTCCTGAGTGAGGTCTTTGTCCTCTCTTAAATCCCGTATTCTTTGATAATGTTGCATAATAAAACACACTCCGATTTATTGAACTTTAACAAGATTATACCACAATTGTTGTTTTAATATTGACTTATTACAATGAATATGGTATAATAATTTTAGAATACTTCATTTGTTGTATTTTATAATGTATAAGGAGTTGGTTTTTATGAAAAAAAATAAGATATTAGTAGCATTAACTACAGGAATAATGTGCTTAATAGGACTATCATGCTCGAACTTAGTTGTTTCTGCAGATGAACAGGTTGAGGATTTGATTGAAGTGGATGGAATTAAGTATTGGACTCTTCCAGGACGATCCTCGGTAATGATTGCTGACTGTAATAAAGAGATTATTAATGCAATCATTCCAGAAGAGATAAATGGAATGAGCGTTGAATCTATCACTTCAAGTGCATTTAAGGACAATGTCAATTTACAGTCTATTTCACTGCCCAATACAATTACTACAATTGGAGAAAATGCTTTTGAGGGATGTGTGAAATTAGAGAGCATCACAATTCCTGATTCTGTTACATATATCGAAGATTATGCATTTAATGAGTGCAGCGGTTTGCAAAATGTAAATTTGGGGCAAAATTTAATCGCAATTGACCAATATGCATTTGCTGGATGTAGTGGGTTAAGAAACATTACAATTCCTGATTCTGTTGTTGGAATTAATACTTGCGCATTTAAAGATTGTGTGAATTTAGAGAAAGTAACTGAACCAAGCGCAATAAGGACATTAGGTGGAAATATATTTATGAATACTGCTTTTTATAATACGCAGGATTCTGATTTAAAAATGTTTGCAGGATGGTTAATTGGTTATACAGGTTCAAATCCTGTTGTCAAAATTCCAGAAGATTTGAATGGAATTGCAGCGGGTGTTTTTCAGAGTTGTGAAACAGTAGAAGAAATTATTTTTCCCACTACAATAAAAGATATTGGCAATGCTACTTTTGCAAACTGTCCAAATTTAAAAAAGGTTGTTATTCCAGGAAATGTAAAACGAATTGGAGAATATGCATTCTATAACTGTAAAAGACTTCAGGAAGTAAATTTGGAATATGGATTGGAAACTATTGAATTTGATGCGTTTGTTGGATGTCCAATTTCTGTAGTTTGCATACCGGAATCAGTAAAAAAACTTTACTACTGCTTTGATAGCGGTGCGATTTATATTCCCAAAACTGTAAATGAAATTCGGGGATTGAGTGCAAGTTCAATATATTTGAAGTTATATTATGAGGGAACTAAAGAAGAATGGGAGACTATTACATATGATGAATATAGTATTAGTGCCGATTATGCTACTGAATATGATTGTACTCAAGTTGATGGTGTCTGTTATTTTATAGATGTGAAAGATGATGATTCCAAAGCCTATGCAGTATATGGTCCGGGTGTTGATAAAAGCAAAATAAAGAAGGAGGTAAAAGGTATACCAGTAGAAGAAAAAATAAGCGTACTTTCAATATTTGAAAAAGGTTCGCCGTGGTATGAAGCACAGCCAGATGGAATGATTTATATTGATACAATTGCATATTATATGAAAGGAAATGAAAAGGAATGTATAATAAAGGATGGAACAACTGAAATTCTTCGAGGAGCTTTCTCCAATAAAAATAATATGTCTGTTACAATTCCTGCAAGTGTTACATCAATTGAAGATTTGGCATTTTGGAATTGTCGGAATATGACAGTCTATGGATATGGAAATCAAACATTAAAATATAGTATACGTTCAGGTAATGAATATATTATTTCAACTATAACATTAGAAGAATTGATACAGAAAATGAGAGGGGGCATAAAATTTGTTTCTATTGGAGATGTTCCAGTTATATCAGCTATTACAGGCGACCTCAACGCCGACGGCGAATTCAACATCTCCGACGCCGTCCTTCTCCAAAAATGGCTCTTATCTGAATCTGACGCGGAACTTGCCGACTGGAAAGCGGCAGATTTATACGAGGATGATAAGCTTGACGTATTCGACATGATTGAAATGAGAAAACTTCTCGTTCAAAACAACTCTCTTTCTGCACAATGAGAGAATATATATGGGTTAATTCTATGTAAGAGGACAAATGTAACCCTCCGCAGGAGTAAACTTGCGGAGGGTTTATTTTTATTGAGATTCCGTTTTAATAGGAGGCGTTATTTGCTTATCTTGCAGGAGTTACGGGAGTTTCCGGCGTTGTCGGAGTAGTAGGAATTGTGGGAGGCGTTGAAGCTGACGGAGCGATACTGCCTGTGATAATAAGAGTGCTTACACCGGGATTTACCGCCCATGCACCTGTATCGGGATTTTGAGTGTAAGTTGCAGCAGGAACAGTAATGCTGCCGTTGGTGGAAGTGAAAGTACCGTCGTCGGTGTAGGTGTATTCGGTATTGCGAGTCCAGGGCGTTCCGTTAAAAGTAACGGAAGAAATATTAAGCACGGGATTGAAAACATCTCTGAATATAACATTGTCTGAAGCTTCCGCAGGAGCAGAACCGTTATTCAGAATTGTGAAGGTATACGTTACCGTGCCGTTTTCGGGAACTACAGCCGGGTTCAGCGATTTGCTGATATCGAGATCAGCGTCATTAGCGTGGCTGATCGCGGCAGCTGCCGTAACTGGATTGAGAATTCCGTTTCCGGTAATGTTTACCGTGTTGTTTATAACAGCGTTTTCCCCAAGCGGAGCGAAATCGTTGGTGCGGGCATTATAAACAACAGAAGCGTTGCCCTTTGCAGGAACGTTCAGTCCCTCGATAGTAAGAGGCGATGTTGAAGAAACGGTCGGAGTTTCCTGCTTTACGCCGTTGACGTAGAAATTAACAGAATCGTTTACATAATTCAGCGGTACTACGTCTGCGTTGGCGATTTCGCTGCGGTATCTTCCGAGATCGTCGGTTAAGGTGAGATCGGTAAAATTTGTATCTCCGCTGTTAACGAAGTTAACGACATAGGTTACCATATCGTTTCTGCCGTAGCTGTCCCTTACTGCGTTTTTTGAAGCGGAAAGCACCTCAACTATTTCGCCTGTGGTTATATTTGAATCAGTCACGTTTCCGTTGTAGGAAAGCGTTGCTTTATTATAAAACGTTGCCATGAAAGATCATTCCTTTCATATTAGAAATAATGAAGTATAAGATTTTTAGAGCTTGTGTTCATAGGTTCAGCACACGTCTTTTCGAGCATAATTTGAATGCTGACAAGGAAAAAACATGCAGGAATACTGTCGCACCACGGGCGCTCCCTTCGGTCATATATCAAGTGTTTTTGACGAAGTTCAGCATACAAATTTGCCGAAAATAAGCAGTGTCCCAAATCTTTGATTTGGCTGACAATGCTATATGCAGAGCTGACGTGTGCTGAACCTATGAACACAAACTCTTAGAACCTGTAGTGCGGTATACAGGTTTCTATACTTCTTTATATAATATGCGAATATTCCAAAATTTGTGAAATCCATGAAAAACAACACCCTGCATCGTATTGATACAGGGTGTTGCCTTAATCATTTTTCTTTTTATCACTTTGACAATTTCCGCCGCATTGTTTCGAATATGGGCATCCGATACAGTGCGCTCCCTTTTTCTTGGCGCGGATAACGTATATAACGGCAGCCGCTATGATCGCTGCGACGATAGCTATAATAATAATATTTTCCATAATTTACTTTGCGAGAGCATATTCTCTCTTCAGGCTTTTGTTTGAACGACTTATGAGAACTCCGATTACCGACGCCATCGCAAGAACTGCGATAAGACCTGCGATTGCGGGAACTATCTGAAGCGAAGAGGGAGCGGTAATAAGCGTACCGATAGTATAAACGAGGTATGAGACCGTATATCCGACTGCGATTTGGAGTCCGATTCCGGCGATCATCCATTTTGTACTCTTCATTTCCGAATTCATTGCACCGATAGCGGCGAAACATGGAGGAGTGAACAGGTTGAACATTAGATATGCAAGAGCGGCAACTTTTGTAATAGCCATGATAGAAGCTGTCGCATTGCCAGCGCCGTCCATGAGAGCAAGTTCTTCAGTATCTATGAGGTTTTCAAGTCCCACAAAGCATACCGCGAGAGTGCCGACAACATTTTCTTTAGCGATAAATCCAGTGACTGCCGCCGCCGCTAACTGCCAGCTTAAAACTCCTACGATAGGCACAAGGAGATAAGCGAACGGGCTTGCAATAGAAGCCAAAATTGATGAATCCGCCTCTTCCGCAACTTTGAAACTCCATGTGAAACTCTGCATAATCTGAACGGCTGTATTGCATAGAAGAATAATTGTTGCTGCCTTAACTATGTATGCCCAGCCGCGGCTGCACATTGATTTGAACGCGCCCCAAACGGAGGGAATTTTGTATTCGGGAAGTTCGATGATGAAGAAAGATTTTCTCGCTTTAAATCCCGTGATCTTGTTGACAAGGAGCGCGCCGAGGAAGATAAGAACGATTCCTGAAGCGTACATAAGGAAACTTACCCAGCCTGCGTCGTCGAAGAATGCGCCTGCAATAAGTGCGATAACGGGGATCTTTGCGCCGCACGGCATAAACGGAGCAAGCATTGCTGTCGCTCTTCTTTCACGCTCGTTGCGGATAGTACGGCTTGCCATAATTCCGGGAACTGCGCATCCGATAGTAATTACGAACGGAATTACTGATCTTCCCGAAAGACCTACCTTTTTGAAAATTGGGTCGAGAACTACCGCAACTCTCGACATATAGCCGCAGTCCTCAAGAATGGCAATGAGGAAATACATGATCATAACGAGCGGAAGGAATCCCAGAACAGCTATAACGCCGCCGATGATTCCGTCGACGAGAAGCGCGCTGAGCAAAGGATTAGCGTCACCGAGCAGATCGCCTATCCAGCCCTGGAAGGATTCAAGCCATGCTACAAGGGTATCAGCGATAAACGGACCTACCCAGACCTGCGAAATTTCAAATACCAGAAACATTACAACGGCAAATATCGGGATACCGATAAATTTATTGGTAATAACCGCGTCTATTTTGTCGCCGAAATTCTTATCTTTAGTGAGAACTTTTCTCGTTTCGACGTCTCTGACTATCCGGTTTACAAATTCGAAACGCTTTCGGTCGGCCGCCTCAACCGCGGATTTATCGGAAAGATCGATATCGCCCTGTCTGTAGGGCGCTTTTTGCGATTTTCCCACATTTTCAACGGCAGCCTTGATAACGTTCGCGAGACCCTCCGATGATGTGGAAATAGTATCGATAACCGGACATCCCAGACGTTCGGAAAGTTTTGCGGAATCAATTTTCGTATCTTTTTTCTTATTAATATCGCTCTTGTTGAGCGCCACTACAATTGGAATTCCCAGTTCCATAAGCTGCGTGGTAAAGAAAAGACTTCTGCTTAGATTTGTGGCGTCAACGATATTAACTATAACGTCAGGATTTTCTTTTTTCACATAACTGCTTGTAACGCTTTCTTCGCTGGTGAACGGAGACATAGAATAAGCGCCGGGAAGATCGACGGCGATAAGATCCTCACTGCCCGTGCAGTAGGCTTTTTTAATGGCGTGTTCCTTTTTGTCGACAGTAACGCCTGCCCAGTTGCCGACCTTTTCATTTTTACCGGTCAGGGCGTTGAACATTGTAGTTTTACCCGAATTCGGATTGCCTGTCAAGGCGATTCTCATAAATAATACCTCCTGTTTGTGTTATTATAAGCTAACTCATATTCAAAAAATTTGATAATCGCATATTTCAACGATTATCGTTTTTGCCGCTCAATCGTATATAACTATAGCGTCGGCAAGCTGATTATCAATATTATATCTGCCGTCCTTAATTGAAACGACGCAGCTGTTTTTCATTCGGGAAACAATGGTTATAGGTTCGCCGCTGTAACAGCCCAATGAAAACAGAAATGAATTTAATTCTTCGTCATCGCTCTGAATCTCTTTAACGATATATTCCTTGCCTTCCGCCGCAGTTTTTAAAGTCATTTCCTCAGCTCCTTATGAGTTATTGTTTACTAACATAATATATTATACATTTGATTCTGGAATTTGTCAAGGCTTTTGAAAGAAATTATAATAAAATTGTCACATTCAATAAAAATCATAACTTCCTTTAAAATAATTTCTATGCATACGGACTTGGATTAATTAAAATAAAAAAATATGTTTTTTCTTCGTCTTTTTTGCCTTTTAAAGTCACTATTATATGAAATGCATTTCAAAAAAATCTGGAGGTTCAAATATGAAAGAAAAAAGAATTATTTCTGCAATGCTGACTTTAGCTGTATTTTTTTCAGCCGCGTCATGCGCAGAATCACCGAAAACATCCGATACGCCGAGGGAGATTCCCGAGATCTTGAAATACGAGGGAAACTATCGCCTTCGGAATATCGACGCGCCGACAGGAATGCTGCTTGAACTTGCGCCGCTGAACGGAGAATTTCTGATAGGCATGACTGATGAAAACGGCGCGCTGCGATTCTATATGTCGGATAATTCGCTGAAAGAATTTTCCGAATGCGAAATTCTGATTTCGATTAATGAAAACAGCGATATGCGCTTTAAAATGTGCGGAGCAGGGGATAATACCGCTTATATCGCCGTTACGGACGGCGCTGAAAATACGCTGTATCATATCGGAAGCGACTGCAAAATAATTGCCGAAACTCCGCTTACTGAAATAGGCGAGATCGGCATTAACAGAATCACGGAAAAAGACGGGAAGATTTATGTGGCAAGCGATTCTCTGTATACCGTCAGCGATAATAATGGCGTCGGGGAAGTTTTCGGCGGCAGTAATTACGGCGGAAGTCTCGGGATTTCCACTAATGGGGAGTTATGTCACGCCTATTTTACGGAAAAAAGTTCGATTTTGAAAATTGGTGAAAAAACTGTTGATCTGGAACAGTGCGGAATGCCTGTTACCAATATTATCGGCGGCGGCAAATATGATGCGGTGTTTGCAACAGATAAAGGAATTTACGGTATATCCGGAAATTCCGCTGTAGAACTTGCATCCAACATTATGCTCGGACTGGAGACAGGCAGCATAAATGCAATCTATTCTGTTGGTGAAGATTTCATTATTTCTTCATATGATCGAAATCTCAATTGCAGTAAAATTTGCCTGCTCACGGAATCAGAGGAGGAAGAGCCGCATGAGACTATAACGCTGAAAATGGGCGTTTTTTACGAGGAGGACGGATTTTCTTCGTTTTTATCGCAGCAAAACGGCTCGGACAGCTATGTGAAAATCGAGCCTGTATATTATACTCAATATGACGTTTATGATAAGGAGAACGATAAGCAGGTTTCTACGGGGCTTGATCAGCTTAATCTTGACATAATTTCGGGGAATGCTCCGGATATGGCGGTTTTCATGGATATGCCGCAGTATCTGCCTGCAAAGGGCGTGTTTGCCGATTTGTACACCATAATGGACGATGAACTGAATCGTGAAGATTTTCTGCCGAATGTGCTTAAGGCCTGCGAATTTGACGGGAAATTGTATTCTCTGCCCTCGTCGTTCAGCGTGAACAGTTTTGTATGCAAAGAGCGATTTTCGACTGCGGAAAGCATGAATTTCGAGGAAATGACAGCAATTTACGAAAATGCTCCGCATGGAACGCCTTTCACCCCCGGGTGTTTCGGAAGGGAAGTTTTCAATGATATGCTGTGTAATTCGGATTATGCCGCAAGCTTTAAAAACGGTGTTTATACAATGAATAATGATAATCTGAAACGGCTTCTGGAATTCTGCGGAACTCTGCCTTCGCTGTCCGATCTCGATTTGGACTATGATTATGCTGCGGAGAGGGAGCGCTCGGTTTTCAATTCGTTTCAGGCATATAAATTTGGTGATTTTGCGCAGTACCTGAATGAATTCGACGAACCCGTGACTTTTACGGGGTATCCATCGGAAAATGGCGGCGGAACGCTGATAAATCCTATAAATACAGTAACCGTACTTGAAAGCTGCGCAGATAAGGAGGCGGCTTGGGAATTTATCAAGCGTATGTACGATTCGCCGAGTATTGTAAACGGAATAAATTCGGGATTTCCGCCTGTCAGCAAAACTTTCGAGGGCTGGGCACAAACCGCGAAGCTCAACATGGATGAGGAGATCTGTACTCGTGCTGTAAAAGTTGTTGAATCCGCAGATACTCTCGGAAGCTGTCTGGGACACGATCTCATAAGTATAATAAACGAGGAAGCCGACCGTTATTTTAACGGCGAATGCACTGCCGAAGAGGCGGCTGAAATGATCAAAAACCGCACTGATATATATGTCAGCGAAAAGTCATAAATGCAATTTCGGGAAAATGAAAAACGCCCTATGGAATTTCCATAGGGCGATATATTTAGAACGTGTTCACATAAAATAAATTTGCCGAAAAGACGTGCGTTCTTTTTATATGAACAGGCTCTATATTGATCAAACGCCGTACTTTGTTGTAGCAACGGGAACTCCGGGACCCATTGTAGAAGTAACTGTGCAGCTCTTCAGGTAAGTACCCTTAGCAGCAGCAGGCTTAGCCTTAACGATAGCTTCCATAAGTGTAGAGAAGTTCTCTTCAAGCTTTGCAGCGCCGAAAGAAGCCTTGCCGATAGGGCAGTGAATGATGTTTGTCTTGTCAAGACGGTACTCGATCTTACCTGCCTTAGCCTCGGTTACAGCCTTAGCAACGTCAGGAGTTACAGTACCTGCCTTCGGGTTAGGCATAAGTCCGCGGGGACCGAGAACCTTACCGAGACGACCAACGAGACCCATCATATCAGGCGAAGCGATAACAACGTCGAAATCCATCCAGTTTTCCTTCTGAATCTTTTCAACGAGATCCATACCGCCAACGAATTCAGCGCCGGCAGCCTGAGCAGCTTCATACTTGTCTTCCTTACAGAATACGAGAACTCTGACGTTCTTACCTGTACCGTTAGGGAGAACAACAGCGCCTCTTACCTGCTGATCGGCATGACGAGAGTCAACGCCGAGACGGATATGAGCTTCAACGGTTTCGTCAAACTTTGCCTTTGCGTTCTGGCAAACCAATTCAAGAGCCTCTACAGACTCGTAAAGCTTTGCATAATCAACAGCTTTTGCGCTGTCAACATATTTCTTGCCGTGTTTCATTATATTTCCTCCTATTTAAGTGGTAATAGCGAGAACGGGCAGCACCCGCGGGCGAGTCCGCAATACCGTAGCAAAGCGGTCTGCAACCGGCTTTCCCTCCCACCGATAGAACGTGAATGGGGATGACCCATACATCATTCGTAAAATTAATTAGTCAACAACTACAACGCCCATTGAACGAGCCGTACCTGCGATCATGCTCATAGCAGCCTCGAGAGAACCTGCGTTGAGATCAGGCATTTTCTGCTCTGCGATCTTCTGGATCTGCTCCTTAGTTATATTGGCAACCTTGGTCTTGTTGGGAACTCCCGAACCGCTGTTGATGTTGCAGGCTTTCTTGATAAGAACTGCCGCAGGGGGAGTTTTTGTTATGAACGAGAACGAACGGTCAGCATAAACTGTGATAACGACAGGAATGATCATACCGATATCGTTCTTTGTTCTCTCATTGAATTCCTTTGTGAATGCCATGATATTAACGCCGTGCTGACCGAGAGCCGGACCAACAGGCGGTGCAGGAGTAGCCTTTCCTGCTGCGATCTGAAGCTTAATGTAGCCAACTACTTTCTGTGCCATGTAATTCGCACCTCCATAAATGTGGTAAATGGCGAGACTTTGCAGACCGGAAATTATCCGGTCATTCTCTCCCACTTGAAGCCGTCGGGCTTCTTTTTAAATTGCTTGATTAATCGTCTACCGCGACTACCTGATTGATAGGCAGCGTAGTAGGAGTTTCGCGACCGAACATCGAAACCAGAAGATCGACTGTGCGTTCTTCGAGGTTGATGCTCTGGACAATGCCGATAAAGCCGTCCATAGCGGTGCCTGAGATCTGCACCCTGTCGCCCTCTTTGAATTTAACTTCAACGACCGAAACGTCAATACCGAACGTTTTCTTGACTTCTTCCTCCGTAAGGGGAGTCGGAACGGAAGCAGGGCCTACAAAGCCTGTGCAGCCGCGGGTATTTCTTACGATATACCATGTATCATCGGTAACGACCATTTTAATAAGAACGTAACCCGGAAAGGTTTTGCGCTCATATTCCTTATTTGTAGCGGGGTCGGTGACTCTTTCGGTAGGAACTCTGACCTCTTGGATAAGCTCGTGAAGCTTACGGTTTTCAACAACCTTCTCAATATTCTGGGCTACTTTATTTTCATAACCCGAATATGTGTGGACAACGTACCACTTAGCTGCTTCTGACATAACAGATCCTCCTCAGACTTCCATTGATCAGCCTTGCTGATAGATAAGATTCAACAGATTAAGAAAACCTGTATCGAGCAAGCCTACAACGACAGCCGAAGCAACTACTACAGCCAGAACAACGGCAGTGTTATTGACAACGGTCTTTTTTGAAGGCCATACTACTTTTTTAAATTCGATCCTGAGATCCTTGAACCATTTTACAACCTTATTGGGCTGCTTTTTTTCGGATTTTTTCTTATCCTTCTTGTCCTTTTTCAAGGACGTTTCGGCGGCGGTATTTTCCTTGTCTTTTTTAGCCATAAAAATACTCCCTCCGATTACTTCGTTTCCTTGTGAAGAGTGTGCTTGCGGCAGAACTTGCAATGCTTCATCATTTCGATTCTGTCGGGATCGTTCTTCTTGTTTTTCTTGGAAACGTAATTACGCTGCTTGCATTCTGTGCAGGCTAATGTAATTTTTACTCTCATTATCGGCACCTCCTGAAAAAATTACTTCCTTTGCCGCAGCAAAGATAGGTTGTTTGCCTCCCTCATTGAGTAATATGTACATTATTTAAATGCGCATAAAAATAACCCCGAATGAGGTAAAGTAATTATATCATATATTTCTGCGCTTGTCAAGGCTTTTCCGAAATATTTTGGAAATTATTTTTTACGGTCAATTTTTCTGTAGAAATTATTGACAATTAAAAAAAACGTATGTTATAATAAAGCTATCGCAGATATTGCTGCGTGTGAACATGGCGTATGCTAAACTCTGATGTGCAATTTGAAGTCGAGTTTAGCATAACTTAAAAAAGGATGGTATTTTATATGAAACTGAAAAAAACTACCGCTATGGTTATCAGCGCAGCCTGCATTACGGTATGCGCCGGAATGAGTATGAGCGCAAGCGCTGCCGGGGTTTCCACATCGCTTCCTAAGGATTTTCATGGCATTGATTCTTTAATGCGTGCCGGAGAAAATTCTTCTGTCGCTGACGCTTACAAACAGGCTGTACTGGATTACGCTGAAGCCAATTCATGCTCGTTTATGTATACGCTTCTTGATATGGATATTGACAGCGACAGAGTGGAGGAACTGATCATTACTCCTGTTGAAGCTTTTGAAGGTCGTGTAGCTGAAATTTACAGCTATGTTGACGGAAACGCAGTCAAGGTCGGCGAAGTGCCGATGGGCGTAAACGGCGACGGAGCTTTATGTTACGATCCGCGCGTTGACAGTCATTCTCCTATCGTTGTGCTTGACGGGGAGTACGGAAGCCGTACTGCTGTGTGGTATAATTTTTACGATATGGGCATTGTGGAAGAAAACCGTGCCGATGAAGCTGATGTCAATTTCGATGATCTTCTGGATTTAGTCGGAACTGTTGTTACATATAACGGAGACGGAACATGGACTACCGTAGATGCCAGAGGAGAGGCGATAGATGGCATTGATATGTGGCTTATTGATACTATCGTAGGCGATGAGAACGATCCTGACGAGGAAAATCCTTTTGAATTCCCCGAAATTCCCGCCGACGCTACTCCCGTTGAAGAAACTCTTATAGTTTATGATACATTTGTGCGTTATATGGCTGAATATGAAGAAGACGACGTTCTTGACGACGTTAATCTTATTGAAATCAGCGTATTTGATATGAATAAGGACGGAATCCCTGAACTTATTATCAAGGATGGTACATCCGAAGCCGATTATGCGTATGAATTCATTACATACGATTACAACACTGGTGAACTTATATATATCGACGCCGACTGGGGCGGTCATTCAGCGCTGTTTATGGATACGTCAACGGGTCAGCTTTGCAGACATTACGGTCAGATGGGTACCGGCGAAATCATATGGTACGATTATGACGGTACTGAATTGACTATTGCAAAAGCGGTTGAAGATATTGACTATGACGGAGCGGAAGATCCTTCTTCCATATACGCTCAGTACGGTGACTTTGCAAAGGTCGATTTAAGCTATAATTATCGCGCTTCCGCACAGGAGGCATGGCAGCATACGGTAGGCGAGGACGTTTTTGACGGCTTTGATACTTCAGTTTTCGACAGATACCTCGAAAACTACAACGCTGCTCAGAATCCTACAGATACTACAGCTTCAGAAACTACAACAAAAGCAAATTCCACAACTACAGCTGCTACTACCACTGCCGGCAAGACTGATTCTCCGAAAACAGGCGATAATGCTCTTCCAATGCTTGGCGCAGCGATCACTATTGCAGGACTTACAGCTTTCACGCTCAGAAAGAAGAATGATTGATTCTGATTTTTAGCTATATTACTACAGCTCCGTATTTGCGGGGCTGTTTTTATTATAATCTTTTAAAAAATATTGAAAAGTATAGCTTTTTATCAGGATTTATGTTATAATAAAAAATACGGAATTTTTCACCGTTTTAACTTTTAAAGAGAGTGTGATCATATTGAATATATATCTTGACAATGCCGCAACTACCAAGCCGTGCGATGAAGCGGTATCTGCGGCTGTAACGGCTATGACCGAAAATTTCGGCAATCCGTCTTCTTTGCACCGTGCAGGTCTTGACGCGCAGCTTGCTGTGGATAGATCGCGGAAAATCGTTGCTTCGTCTTTAGGCGCAGACGCAAATTCCATAATTTTTACGTCGGGGGCAACGGAAAGCAATAATCTTGCACTAAGGGGAATTTGCGCCGCTTATGGTAAAAAACGCCGAAAAATAGTGGCTTCTTCCGTGGAACACGCCTCTGTTGAGGAAACCTTGCGCGATTTGGAAAAATCGGGATTTGAAGTAGTAAGAGTTTCACCGCGCGCTGACGGAAAATTTTATTCTGCTGATTTTTTGTCAGCCTGTGACGAACGTACAGTAATGCTTACAATGATGTGCGTCAATAACGAAACGGGTCATATTTTGCCTGTAAAAGAAACGTTTTCGACGGTTAAAAGGCGATTTTCCGAGATAATTACTCATAGCGACTGCGTGCAGGCTTATATGAAAATTCCCGTAAAGGCTGCGGCTGTCAATGCCGATCTGATCTCCGTGAGCGGACACAAAATTCATGCTGTCAAGGGAATCGGCGCGCTTTACATTAAAAAGGGTGTTAGAGTTCTTCCGATCGTAACAGGCGGAAAGCAGGAAAAGGGGATTCGTTCGGGTACGGAATCGGTTCCGCTGATATGCGCATTCGGGGCGGCTGTGGAAAAATTGCTGCCAACAATTGCCGAACGACGTGAAACAGCCGAAAAACTTAAAGAGCATTTGATAGCTGAAATATTAAAAATTGCCGGAGTTTCCGTGAATTCTCACGAAGACGGATCGCCGTATATCGTAAATATTTCCGCAGCGGGCAAGCGTTCCGAGATAATGCTGCATTTTCTTGAAAGCAGAGGGATTTTCGTAAGCAGCGGTTCAGCGTGTTCGAAAGGGCAGCAGAGCGGAGTTCTCGGCGAATTCGGGATAAGCGGCAAAAGAGCGGACAGCGCTCTGCGAATAAGCCTCACGGCGGAAACGACGACGGAAGAGCTTGACGAATTTGCCGCGGCGTTAAGCGAGGGGATAAATTCCGTAAGAGGATAATTATAAATGTATAGGAGAATGAAAATGAAAGAAATAGTTCTTGTAAAATTTGGTGAAATGGTGCTTAAAGGGCTTAATAAAAAGACGTTTGAGGATATGCTGAAGAAAAATATCAAGCGGCGTCTCAGAGGGCTTGGAAGATTTGAATTGACTACCGCGCAGTCGACTACATATATTACTCCGATTGACGATGAATGCGATCTTGCGGAAGTTGTTGAGCGCGTCGGTAAAATATTCGGCATTGCGGCTCTTTGCCGCGCCTGCGTTTGCGAAAAGGATTTCGGCGATATTTCAGAAAAAGCTGTTGAATATCTCGGCGAAATTCTCGGAGATGCGTCAACTTTTAAGGTGAATGCAAAGCGTTCGGACAAGGCGTTTCCGATGAAATCTCCCGAAATATGCGCGGAACTCGGCGGTATACTCCTTGAAAAATTCCCGAATCTTACCGTCGATGTTAAGAATCCGCAGGTAACTGTTACTGTTGAAGTCCGCGACACGAACGCTTATGTTCATGCCGAAAATATCAAGGGCGCAGGCGGATTGCCTGTCGGAAGCAGCGGAAAGGCTCTTCTTCTTCTGTCAGGCGGAATCGACAGTCCCGTTGCAGGCTGGATGATGGCGAAAAGAGGAGTTCATATAGCGGCTATCCATTACGTAAGTCCGCCTTATACGTCCGACCGCGCGCAGCTCAAAGTTGAGACTCTTTGTGAAAAATTGACGGATTACTGCGGAGGGATAGCTTTTTTCTGCGTGCCTTTCACGGAGATTCAGGAGGCTATAAAGGATAATTGCCCGGAAGAATATTTCACGATAATCATGCGCCGTCTTATGATGGAAATTGCCCAGAGAATCGCTGAAAAAGAAAATTGTCTTGCTCTTATAACGGGCGAAAGCGTTGGTCAGGTCGCCAGTCAGACAATGGCTGCAATGGCTTGCACAGACGCGGTTTGCAGGATTCCCGTATTCCGTCCCTGCGTTGGAATGGACAAGACGGAGATAATTGAGATCGCCCGAAAAATCGACACTTTTGAGACTTCCATAGAGCCTTATGAGGACTGCTGCACGGTATTTACGCCCCGTCATCCAAAAGTTCGTCCGCGTCTTGAGGATATTGAAAAGGCGCAGAGAAGCTTTGATTTCGAGCCGCTTATCCAGAAAGCTGTGGAGGGCACGGAATTGAAAACTTTTGAGTATTCGAACTGCTGATCTGCCATAGGCGTTTTCAACAAGAAAAGGATTGGCAATTTGTGAATATTAACGAAAAATGTCGAAATTTTAAAGCTTTAAAGGTCATACTGTGAAAATTTGCAGTCATGTCTTGACAAACATAATAAAAATAGTGTACAATTATAATATCGGAAATTATTATAATTGTATAAATAATTTTCGATAGACTGACATCATTTTATGACAAAATCAACTCGGCGTTGTTTCATATCAAAGAAATATTGCCTTATGACAAAAATAGGGAATAACGGCGGGAGCGGAGGCGAAAATACCAAATGAGTGAAAATAACAGGATGAATGAGGACAGCACGGGTAACTATCATTCAGCAAGAGCCGAAAAAATACGAGCGATAAGAGAGGCGGTCAACGCTGAGGAAAATCATCCGCATACAAGGCGTTCTGCGCCGACGGCAAGCGGTAAGACAGCTAAGTCAAAGTCCCATTCGTCTTCAAAGGCAAAAAGGAAAAAGAAGAAAAAGAAAACTTTCGGGCAATCTGTCAGGGATCTTTTCCCGAAAAAGGGCGACAGCGTTCTTGAGGTCATACGCAAAATTGTTTTTATGGCTGCGATTATAGCTATAATCGTCTGCGGATATATGGTCGGTGATTATTATCTTGATCTTTGGCGCAGCCGTATGCAATACAACGAGATCGCAGATATTTACGATACATACGATCCGGACGAGGAGTCTTCGAAAGGAACAAGCAGTGAATTTTCGCCTTATGACAAGTATTATACAATGCTTACAGCAGCGAAAAAACTTCTTGATATCAATGATGATATTGTGGGATATATGAGAATACCCACGAAAGACGGCGATCCCATAATCGAACTGCCCGTAGTTCAGGCGGAGGATAATGTAAAATATCTTAATCTTAATTTTAACGGCGATGAATCGCGTTCGGGCGCGCTGTTCCTTGATTGGCGCAATAATTTTGATAAAGTTAAGGATCATTACCTTGTTGAGAAAAATTCCGATAATCTTGTAGTGTATGGTCACAATATGGCTGACGAGAGTATGTTCGGCAAGCTGAAATATTATCAGACAGATGAAAAATACTACGAAAAACACCCGATTATTCAGTTCAATTCCAACTATGAGACGTACAGCTACAAAATTTTCTCGATATTTGTAGTTGACGCTTTTGACGAATCGGAAACAAAGTACGACTGCTGGAATCATCTGGTTTTCAACAGCGAAGAGGAATATTACGATTTTGTCAACGAAGCAAAGCGCAGGACTTTACGTACAAATGACGTCGATGTAAAGTACGGAGATCAGATACTTACGCTTTCTACCTGCAACTATCTGCTCGGCGACAGAAGCCGCCTTATTATAATGGCGAGAAAAGTACGCTCGGGCGAAGATCTGTACGCGGGTACGGAAAAGAGCAAAGCTAATAAAAATATCAAATGGCCATCGATGTATTACGTTTCAAAACCAAATGAAAAGTATGACGAAAATGCGGTATTTATTCCATATGGTCCCGAAGAGGCGGTAAAGGAAGCCGAGAAAGCTGCCGCTGCCGAAAAGAAGGATAAAGAGAAAAAGAAAGAAGATAAGAAAAAAGAAGAACAGAAGAAAGAAGATTGACATTAATATTGAGGAATAATATATGAAAAAAGCGGTGAAAATTGTTTCCGCCTGCGCGGCGCTGCTTCTTGCGGCGGGACTTGGCGCTATGGTTTACAGCCAGAAGAGCGTTGAGGATTCCGTTCCCACCGTTAGCGTTATTGATATTCCGCAAACGGCGGCAGTTACAGAAGCGCCGACGACTATTCCCGTTTATGACGATTATACGCCGTCTGAAATGGGAGTTACAGAAAAAGCCAAGATGCTCCTGAAACAAAATAAGGATATCGCAGGCTGGATAAAAATTGACAATACTTATGTGGACTATCCTGTTTTTAAGGATCCGGGTGAAATCCCCGAGGGCGTTCCATATTACGGAGGTCAGGCTTATGTTGCAAATGATTTTTACCTTCATCATAATATGAAGCGTGATTATGAATTTGCGGGAGAGCTGTTCATGGATTACCGTGACAACTTCGGAGGTGTAGAAAGCGCTCAGTCCGAAAATATTGTAATATACGGACATAATATGCTCAACTTAACAATGTTCGGTTCGCTCAGGAATTATTACGGCGACTATAAATTTATAGATAAGGCGCAGTTTATTGAGCTTAGTTCCAATTATAAGGATTATGATTACGTCATATTCGCCTGCTCGGTCACGGGCGGAAGCTGGTATGAAGATTTCACCTATTGGAATATGGAAGAACTGGACGACAAAAAGACTTTTGATTATTATGTTGAGAATGTAAGGCAAAAACAGCTGTTTGAAACAGACGTAGACGTTGAATACGGCGACAAACTGCTTACCCTTTCCACCTGTTATTCCGATATCGGAAACAGACGCTTCATTATCGTTGCCAGACGGCTTCGGGATGGAGAGACGGCAGGGGATATGTCCACAATTCAGAGAACAAAAGATGATAAACCAAAGGAGACCGACAAGGATACAGACAGTTAGTGAAAGACAGTCTGGAATTAGGAACGGCTCATATCTGACATTGCTGTTTCATCAATTATCTTATTGAGGTGATTCCGATGTACTATCAACGAAAATTTAAAAAAGCCGCGGCTATGGCAGCAAGCATTATGATCGCTTGCAGCAGTACCGCAGGCGTCGCAAATGCGGTGGATACAACGATCCCCGCGGAAACCGCAGCGACTTCGGCGGATACTACGACTACTACCGCTCCGTCTGCTGAAGTTACAACAGAATCCGCCGAAACTATCGCGGAAGAAGAGGAAAGAGAGATAGAGTGGTATAAGGCTGAGCTTGATGACTATGATGACAGCCTTTCCCTTATCAGCTATGAGGCTTCTCCCGAGGCAGGCGGCGGCAGCAAGAAAAAAAGTAAGAAGCCCACTCCAGTAGAACTGAATGTTACCGGCGGATATGTCGGCGATATTCCGTGGCTTGAGAGCGAGCCTGTCATAGAGTCTGTTCCGGGACAGTTCGCTATGGTTACTTACGGCTGGGGACACGGCGTGGGAATGAGCCAGAACGGCGCTAATTTCTATGCTACCTACAGCGGCTGGACATATCAGGATATTCTTTTCCATTACTTCCCGGGAACCTATCTGATGGATACGGGACTTGCCTATGAAGAGGAAATAACGGTCGCAGGCGTATCGGGCGACGTTCTCTCCATGGTTTCTCAGATCGTTTTCAATGAAGTCGGCAGCTCGATGAGCTACGAAGCTATAAAGGCGCAGGCAGTCGCTGTATATACGTACTGTAAATACAACGGCAACGATTCAAGCGATCTCAGATGCAAGCCAAATCCGCCGCAGATAGTTGTGGACGCTGTTACCGAAGTACTCGGACAGGCGCTTTTCTACGATAATGATTATGCGCTTACCATGTTCTCGGCTTCAAGCGGAGGCGTTACCGCAAACTGCAACGAGGTGTTCTGGGCTGATCTGCCGTACCTTCGTTCTGTTTCGAGCGATTATGACGCCGCGTTCGATCCTCATTACGGAACTGTAACGTATATAGACGATTATCAGCTGCGCAATATGATACAGAACGCTTACGGAATAAAATTGTCCTCTGATCCGTATAACTGGGTGAAACCGCAGTATTCGGCTGAAACGGGATATGTTACATATGTTAATATCGACGATCAGCTTACGGTTAAGGGATATGATTTTAAGCTTGCGATGGGCTTGAAATCTTCAAAATTTAATTTGTATTATACACCGAGACCGGAGGGCGAAGCTATACCTGACGGCAGTTCGACTCCCGTTGTTGTAGATCCGGACTATAATTATACTCCGCCCGTGAACTACCCCAACAATTATCCGACGGATATAGGCACAATATATCCGACTGAACCGCCGACACAAGAGCCTACCGATGATTTGTACACTGAACCGTCTACGGATTGGACTGATCCTGATTACGGCTGGACAGAGCCTGCAACGAGCAGTTGGTCTGATGACGGATATGCCAATGATTACGGCACGGACTACGGATACGGTTATTGATCAAAGTTTTGGCAAGCCTCTGAATTAACGTTCGGAGGCTTGTTTTGTATTTTTTGAACAATAATTTAGTAAAAGAGTTGAATAAAGGCGGAATTTATATTAACATAATTTACCATATTTAAAACGTACGTTCCGTATATGGCGATAGAAATGGAATAAATGAACATTATTACTAAATAAATCCTTTTTATTGCGTTCATAATTGTGTAAAATTAAGGGTTGTAAAATGAACGCATATATTGTATAATATTAACATAGGGTGAAAAAAGGCATCGAGATGTAAATTTTTCCAAACGAAAGGTGAACGAAAGCATCGGGACGTCAGAAAGCGAGGAGAAGTGTATGAGCGAGCCGCTTTACGGTACTTATAATCCAAGTATCGACGCTAAAGGCCGCATGAGCTTCCCCAATAAGCTGCGTGAGATACTCGGAGCAGAATTTTATCTTTGTATCGGACACGAAAAAGAATACATCGCTGTTTACTCTGTGGAAGAGTTCGGCAAATACTGCGGTAAGCTTAATCAGATACCCGGAGACATCGGCTCTGAGATCAGAAGAAAGCTTCTCGCCGGTGCGGACAAGCAGATACCCGATAAGCAGGGAAGAATTTTTATTTCTCAGTATCTGCGGAATTATGCCGGCATCACCGACGAAGTTACCGTAATAGGCAATATGAACAGGGCGGAGATATGGAATCCCGCAAAACTTGAAGAATCAAGACAAAGTGTGGATCCCGCCGAAATGAAAGCGGCGCTGGCGAATCTCGTTCTCTGAGCTTACAGAATATCACAAAAAGCTGCACAGTGTGGCTTGTATATTCCCCTCCATTGCAAAACGCAATAAAGATGATTGGATGAAAATTCGTATGTCAAGGAAGACTGCGAAGGCATACTGTCGTATGGTGAGGAGGATGGCAGACGTAATTTCAGCCTGTCGGATCATTGCATTTTGCAATGCAGGGGAGTATATGTGTATGTGAATCAAGAAGGAGCGGCTTATGAAATTCAAGCATATACCTGTTCTGTTGAACGAATGTATCGACGGACTCAATATCGATCCCGACGGCGTGTATGTTGACTGTACTGCCGGCGGCGGCGGACATTCCTCTGCAATTGCTGCAAGACTGAGTGAGAAAGGCAGGTTAATTGCTCTTGACCGCGATCCCGACGCTGTAAAGGCTGCCGGCGAACGTTTGTCGGTTTTCAGCAACGCTATGGTCATTCACCGGAATTATTCGGAGCTTGACGACGTTCTTTCTGAACTTGGTGTAGATAAAGCAGATGGTATCCTCATGGATCTTGGTGTGTCTTCATACCAGCTTGATGAAGAAAGCAGAGGTTTTTCCTATCATTCCGCAGACGCTCCTCTCGATATGAGAATGAGCCGCAGCGGTATGAGTGCGGCTGATATTGTTAATACGTTTTCGGAGCAGCAGCTTGCAAAGATAATTTTTGAGTACGGCGAGGAGAAATTTTCCAGACGCATCGCTTCAAATATTGTCAGAACAAGAGAAAGCGCCCCGATAATCACAACAGCTCAGCTTGCCGATATTATCAGGGAAAGCGTTCCGCAAAAAGCACGGAGAGATAAAAACCCTTGTAAAAAAACTTTTCAGGCTATCCGTATTGCTGTAAACGGAGAGTTCGACCATCTGAAGGAAGGACTTGACAAAGCTTTCGGCTGTCTGAAATCTCAAGGCAGACTTGCCGTTATCACTTTTCATTCTCTTGAAGACCGCATGGTAAAACAGAGATTTGCCGAATGGTGTAAGGGCTGTATTTGTCCGCCTGATTTTCCGCAGTGCGTGTGCGGACGCAAGCCTCTCGGAAGGCTTGTAAACAAAAAGCCCATAGAGGCAGACGCAAAGGAAGTTGAAATCAATAACAGAAGCAGAAGCGCCAAATTAAGAGTAATAGAAAGGAGTGCGGTTGATAATGGCTGAAAGAGACTCTGTACGCTACTACGAAAGAGACGAAAGCAGAGCCGATACTTCCGGAACATCAGAATCCCGTGATTTGCAGCAGCCTGAGAAAAAGCCGCATATCAATATGAGGACTACAGAAACAAAGAGTGGGTCTGTGTTTTCTATTATTTTGGTATCTGCTCTTGCAGCCGCTATGCTCGGCACCGTAATATACAGTCTGGACAGGCGTAATACAATGTACAACAAGGCATCGGCTCTTAATGAAGAACTTGATCTTGCCCAAGCCGAAAACGTCCGTCTGCAATCGGAGCTTGACAGCAGGCTGTCTGCGAAAAACGTAGAGGATTATGCCGAGAATGTACTTGGAATGAAGAAGATAGATTCTTCACAGATCAAGTATATCGAGATACAGACCGATGACGTAGTGAAAATTCCACAGCAGGACGGCGGCTTTGCCGCGAAGATAAAGAAATTTTTTGACAGTTGCGTGGAATATTTCAGAGGGTAGTACCAATATAAATATAATAAACGGACTGCCTTGAACAATAAAATGCTAACGGCAAAAAATATATATAATCGCCGTAGTTATAGTAGAACACACGGAGATACAGCGAGTGATCGGAATCGAGATCAGCCTTCGCATATTTACGATTGCGGAGGTTGATCTCACGCTTGACAAGCGTATAAATTTCTTCGTCGTATCTTTATAGAAGGACATCGCAAAAGAAGAGAAGATGTTCAAAGGCGGGGCGTTTACCCTGCCTTATTCTATTTTATACATGATTTAGAAGAAAAACAGATACGTCTCCACGCAGAAAGGATACTTTTATGGCAAATAACAATAATCTGCCCTCAAGAGATATGAAATTCCGCACAAAAATTCTTATGACTATTGCTTTTTTCATACTCTTCGCTTTTGTGGCAGGAAATTTTTTTCGAATATCGGTATTAAATAACGATAAATATCAGGCAATGGCGAACGATCAGCATTTCGGCTCGATAACAATTTCGGCGCATCGCGGTTCGATCTACGATTCACAGGGAACTGCGCTTGCAAAGAGCGCGTCCGTGTATAAAGTATTCCTTGACCCGTCAAGTTTCCGAGACGATCTGGAAACGCTTCAGGAACGCATCGATAAGCGCGCCGAGGAAATCAAAAACGGTACATATAAGCCGGAGATACAGATAACGACAGACGAGAACGGCGCGGAAGTCGAGACCGTTGTCGAAGATCCGCTGCCCGTATCGGCTGCCGCATTCCGCGAAGAAGCCGTGGCTTTTCTTTCAAGTAAGCTTGGAATCACGCCCGAAAAAGTTACACAGGCAATGGAAGCCGACAATCAGTACAGCATTCTTCAGGAAAAGGTTGAAAAGCCAGTCGCCGACGAGGTTCTCGCGTTTTTCAATCAGTATGATCTTATAAGCCTTAACGTTGAGGAAGATACTAAGAGATACTATCCGCAGAACGAGCTTGCCGCTTCCGTTATCGGATTTACGGCTGCCGACGGATACGGTCTGTACGGTATTGAAGCGAAATACGACGACTATCTTGCGGGAGTCGACGGCAGAACGATCTCCGCCAAGGACTCTCATGGTAATGAGCTGCCCTACAGATATTCCAAAACATACGCTCCGCAAAACGGCAACGATGTTTATCTTACCCTCGATATGAATATCCAGTATTATCTCGAAAAACATCTCGAGGAGATGAACAACGAATTTAACGTGAAAAATCGCTGCTGCGCAATTCTTATGAATGCAAAAACAGGCGCGGTCTACGGAATGGCGCAATATCCGAGTTACGATCTGAATAATCCCTATGAAATTGCCGAACCTAATATTGAGGCTCAGCTGAAAACGCTCAGCGGCGATGAATTTACGAAACTTCAGGGATTTGCCCGCGAAACACAATGGCGCAACAAGTGCGTAAGCGAATTGTACGAACCCGGTTCCGTTTTCAAGGTGATCACCAGCGCCGCGGCTTTTGAAGAAAATCTTATTGATATCGACAGAGACAGCTTTTACTGTTCGGGTTCTCTCAAGCTTGAGGGACATCCGACTCCGGTAAATTGCCATAATACGGCAGGTCACGGCGCGCAGACTTATCAGGAGGCTTTGACTCACTCCTGCAACCCTGCGTTTATGGAGATCGGAATGCGCGTAGACGTTGATAAGTTCTGTTACTATTTCGACGCTTTCGGATTGAGAGAACGTACCGGTATAGATCTTCCTGCCGAATCGTCAGGTATAAATCAGACAGCCGATAAAATGTCGACCGTCGACCTTGCTATGTCGTCTATCGGACAAAACGAGACAATAACTCCTCTTGAAATGATAACGGCTTACTGCGCCGCTGTAAACGGAGGTTATCTTCTCCAGCCTTATGTAGTCGACAAGGTCGTTGACGAGGACGGAAATATAGTTCTCAAAAATGAAAGGACGGTTCGCCGTCAGGTAGTTTCCGAGGAAACTTCGGCTATAATGCGCAACGCTCTTTATCATGTAACGACTGACAGCAACGGAGGAAACGTTACCATTAAGGGCTATTCCATAGGCGGTAAGTCAGGTACTTCCGAAAGAATTTCGGAAAGAATTCGCGAATCGCTTACATCAAAGGGAATCAAGCTTAAAAACGATCAGGAGGAAAACTGCGCGTCGTACTGCTGTTTCGCACCTGCCGACGATCCTGAAGTAATACTTCTTGTTATCGCGGATATGCCCGACAGAGCTACCAACGGCGACAGATACTACGGAAGCAAGGTCGCAGTTCCTACGGCGAGAGATATTCTTACGGACGTTCTTCCGTATCTCGGAATGAGTCCCGAATATACGGACGAAGAGCTTAGCGAACTTGATATAAAAGTTCCGCTGCTTGAGGGTGATCTCGAAGCTGCGAAAAGCACTCTTGACGGTTATGGCGCAAATTATGAGATAATTGGCGAAGGCACGTCTGTTGTTAAGCAGTCTCCCGTAACGGGTTCAACTATCTCGAAGGACGGAACGGTCTACCTTTATACCGAAGAAAGTCATACAGTCGATTATACGGAAGTTCCCGATCTTACAGGACTTACGCCAAGCGTTGCAAACGAATCGATCGTCTGGAAAAAATTAAATTATGTTGCTATCGGAGCGTCTATACATCGCGAAGGCGCAACTGTCAACAAGCAGAATCCTGAACCGGGAGCTAAAGTTCCCGTAGGCACTACCATAGAAGTGGAATTCCAGGTCAACGACGCGGGCGACTAATACGCCGGCTGAAAGGAGAAATTATGAAACTTATTGATCTTCTTGAAAATAAAGCCGTCACCGCTGTCGGCGATACGGAAATTCTTTCAATTACCGACGATACCAGAAAAGTGACGGAGGGAAGCCTGTTCGTATGCGTAAAGGGCGGCAGTTTCGACGGTCATGACGCCGCGGCGCAAATGCTTGAAAAAGGCGCGGCAGCCGTAGTTTGCGAGCGCGATCTCGGATTGGGCGATAAGCAGATACTTACTGATAATTCGCGAAAACTCTACGGTGAATTATGCGCCGCGTGGTTCGGTCATCCCGAAAGAAAAATGACTCTTATCGGCGTTACGGGTACTAACGGAAAAACTACAACCACCAGCATTATAAAGCATATTCTTATGGCTGACGGTCATAAAACGGGACTGATAGGAACTATTCAGAACGAGATCGGCGACGAGATATTCCATACTGAAAATACGACTCCGCTTACGTTTGAATTCATGAGCGTTCTTGCACAAATGGCTGAAAGCGGCTGCGAATATGTGGTCATGGAGGTAAGTTCGTTCGCGCTCGTTCAGCATAGGATAGGGCCTGCACGGTTCAAAACAGCTGTATTTACAAATCTTACGCAGGATCATCTTGATTATCACAAGGATATGGAAGATTATTATCAAGCTAAGAAAATGCTGTTCGATGTGTGCGATCATGCGCTGATAAATGTCGACGACGAATATGGAAAGCGGCTTTTCAGTGAAGTCGAATGCGGAAAAACCTCTTTTTCTGTTAAGGAAAAAGCCGATGTGTTCGCCGATAATATTGCTATTAGTTCTTCGGGCAGCAGTTTCGATCTTAATCATATTGATGAGAAAATATGCGTAAGATCGCCTATACCGGGAATGTTCAACGTATCCAACCTGACTGCCGCTGCGGAAGTTTGTCTGCGCGAGGGCATATCCGCGGATAAAGTTATCTCGGCTATCGCTGATTACAACGGAGTTAAAGGCAGATGCGAGATAATCCCCACGGGACGCGATTTTACGGTGATATGCGATTATGCTCATACTCCCGACGCTATCGAGAATATTCTTAGAAGCGTTAAGGAATATACCGAGGGAAGGCTGATTTGTCTTTTCGGCTGCGGAGGAAACAGAGACGCGGCGAAGCGTCCGAAAATGGCTGCCGCCGCCGCAAAATATGCGGACAGACTTGTTGTAACTTCCGATAATCCGCGTAACGAAGAGCCGGAAGCTATAATTGCGGATATTCTTGCAGGTCTGGAAAATTCCAATATACCGCGCGACATTGTGACGGACAGAAAGGAAGCTATATTTCACGCCTTGAAAATTGCGGAAAAAGGTGATATAATTGTATTGGCAGGCAAGGGTCACGAGGATTATCAGATTCTTGCTGGCATGAAGCATATTCACTTTGATGAAAGAGAGATAGTTGCAGAGGGGTTAAAGCTTCTGTAATTCAATCGCGGCGCACTGCGCCAAAAGGAGTTGTATTAACAGATGTCGTTTTGGATCATTAATTTGCTTACGGCGCTGATCTCGTTCGGGATAGCGGCTGTTTCGGGAAAATGGCTCGTACCGTTTCTTCATAAAATAAAATTCGGTCAGCCCATCAAAACTGAGGACGGCCCTCAATGGCACGCCAAAAAGCAGGGTACGCCGACTATGGGCGGATTTATGTTCATAATTTCTACCGTAATTGCGTGTATGGGGGGATATTGGACATACCGCATAAATTCGGGGCTTGACGTTACCGCCGCCGCTACGCATCATGCGTTTTACAGACTGCTCGGAGTGCTGATATTCTCGCTGCTTTTCGGGCTTATTGGATTTATCGACGACTATACTAAGGTCGCGCGCAAAAATAACGATGGGCTTTCGGCTGTTCAGAAAATAATTCTGCAAACGATCTTTTCACTGGGATTTCTTCTCCTGTTGTATAAATTCGGAGACGGTTCGACCTCGATAAACTTCGGATTCTGGGAAACTCCGCAGCTTGGAATATTTTATTACATCTTAATGATCCCCGTAATAATTTATCTTACCAACGCGGTAAATCTTACGGACGGCGTTGACGGATTGTGCGGTTCGGTAACTTTTGCCGCAATGCTGATATTCACGGTCTGCTGCGCAATACTTAAACAAACGGAACTTTCGTGCTTTACTATGGCTCTTGCCGGCGGCTGTCTGGGATTTTTACTCTGGAATCTCAATCCGGCTAAGTGCTTCATGGGCGATACGGGTTCGATGTTCCTCGGGGCTGCCGTGACGGGCGTTGGACTGATACTTCACAATCATCTGCTCATGCTTCTTGTATCTCTTGTTTACATTATCGAAGCGCTTTCCGTTGTTATTCAGGTAAGCTACTTTAAATATACCAAAAAGAAAACAGGCGAAGGAAAGCGGATTTTCAAGATGACGCCTATACATCACCATTTTGAAATGAGTAACTGGAGCGAATACAAGATAGTTATTTCATTCTCGCTGGCAGGAATAATTTTCGGCGTACTGGGAATTGTAACATTGCTGGCATTTTGATTGAATTTTTTCGAAAAGGAACAGGAGGAAAAATGGCTTCTGCTGAAAAAACCAAAAAGAAAAGAAGAACCTCGCAGGGAGTGTTTCCCGCATTATTCGGAGGCGGCAGAAACAGCGATATGAGTCTTTCGCTTTTTGCCTATATCATGATACTTCTCGTAGTGGGAATCGTCATGATGGCTTCCGCAAGCTACGCGTGGGCGTACAGCGAATGGGGCGACGGTTTGTATTATGCAAAGAATCAGGCTAAAAACGCTATCATCGGATTTATCGCCATGATCTTTTTCATGAATTTCGATTATCATAACTTTAAAAAAATGGAACTGCCGTTTTTGAAAAAAATCAATATTTCTGGAGTTTTCTACATTTCTGTAGCGGTACTGCTCGTTGCCGTTCTGCTTATCGGTAATACCGAAGGCGGCGACATGGGCGCGAAACGCTGGCTGACTATCGGAGGAATCGACCTTCAGCCGTCAGAGGTCGCGAAGCTTGCGCTGATCGTTTTTTTTGCATACAGTATGGAGCGCGACGGCAAGAAAATGAATGATTTCAAGACGGGTATCATTAAATATGCTGGACTTTTGCTGGTATATGTGGTGTTGATACTTCTTGAAAAACATATTTCGGCTATCGTTCTTCTTTGTACAATAGCTATCGCGCTTATTCTCTGCGGCGGTGCAAATCTGAAACAACTGTGTTTACTGGGCGTGTCAGCCGTTGTTGCGATCGTTTCGTATATTATATGGCAGGCGAACGTGCCGGGAAGTTACGTTCAGGTTCGTCTCAAATCGTGGCAGGATCCTTTCGCTGATGTTCTTAACGATACATGGCAGACTGCAAATTCGCTTATCGCAATAGGTTCGGGAGGATTATTCGGACTTGGTCTCGGAAATTCCCGGCAGAAATATCTTTATCTTCCGGAATCGAAGAACGACTTTGTTTTCCCGATAGTTTGCGAAGAGATAGGATTTATCGGCGCGCTTGCCATTATTATAGTATTCTTCCTTCTCGTTGTTGAGGGATATTCCGTTGCTGTGCGCTGTAAAGACCGCTTCGGGATGCTTTTGGCGGTAGGTATCACAACTCAGATCGGCATACAGACTGTTTTCAATCTTGCCGTTGTCAGCAATCTTATCCCCAATACCGGTATCAGCCTGCCGTTTTTCAGTTACGGTGGAACGGCGCTTATAATGCAGCTTGTTGAGATGGGAATTCTTCTCAATATCTCGAAACACCGATATTATCCTGAGGAGAAAAAAGCGAATGCTTCTCCGAATGACAGCGATAATAAAATAAATTCGTAAGGAGATGAAATATGAAGGTTCTTATTTCATGCGGAGGTACTGGAGGTCATATAAATCCCGGACTGGCGATCGCAGATATTATCAGAGCAAAATATCCTGACGCGGAATTTCTCTTTGCAGGCACTCCCAAAGGCATGGAGGCAAAGCTTGTTCCGCAGGCAGGCTATAAAATTGAAACCATCAAAGTTGCAGGATTTCAGCGCAGGATCTCGATAGAAAATATCGGCAGAAACGCCAAAGCTCTGGCATATCTTGCAACATCGGGAAAGCGTGCCAAAGAAATAATCACGAATTTCAAGCCCGATATCGCTATAGGAACAGGCGGTTATGCCGCCGGTCCCGTGATACGAAAGGCGGCACGAATGGGAATTCCCACGGCTATCCATGAGCAGAACGCTTATCCCGGCGTTACGAATAAGCTGCTTTCTAAAGAAGTTGATCACGTAATGCTGACCGTGAAGGAAGCGCTTGACTTTATGGACTCAAGCAAGTTTGAATATACTGTCACGGGGCTTCCCGTGCGCAGCGGCATCAATCACATTTCAAAGGCGGAAGCGCGGCGGAGATTGGGCTTCAACAATGATTTTACCATTCTTTCTTTCGGCGGAAGTCTCGGAGCAGGCTGTATCAATGATACGATGACCGAGGCTGTTAAATGGCATTTCAGCAAAAAGCTGAAGATAAATCATATACACGGTTACGGCGGAATGGGAAAAGATACCTTTCCGCAGGCTATGAAAGCGGCAGGAATACCGCTGAAAAGCGAAAGATTGAGGATAACCGAATACATAAACGATATGGACGTATGTCTTGCGGCTGCCGATCTTGTGATATGCCGTTCGGGCGCGTCGACTCTTGCGGAGCTTGAAGCCGCCGGAAAAGCGTCTATACTCATTCCGTCGCCCATCGTTGCCGGAAATCACCAGTATCACAACGCCATGGTTCTTGGCAGGGCAGGCGCGGCGAAGGTTATCGAGCAGAAAGACGCGTCCCCCGAAAAGCTGATCGGCGAGATCGAAAAGCTTTACAATTCGCCCGAAAAAGTGACCGAAATGTCCGAAGCGGCGGCGCTGCTTCACATGAACGATACAAACGAACGGATTCTTGCCGTTGTTGAAAAGTTAACAAAAAAATGACCGCGTAACCAAAATTCGGATCATCGCATAGTATAAAGCAAAAGCTGTGAGGTGATCAAATGCAGAAATTTACAATTATCGGAGGGAATCGCCTCAGCGGCGAGATGTTCCTTCAGGGAAGCAAAAACAGCGCGCTGCCGATAATGGCGGCGGCGATGCTCACCGACGGGCAGTGCGTGCTTAAAAATTGTCCTGCGCTGACTGACGTTTATTCGGCTTCGAGAATTCTTAATTGTCTTGGCTGCAAATGCCATTTTTCCTCAAACTGCGCCGTCATAGACGCTTCGGGCGCTGACAGAGGCGAAATTCCCGAAAATCTCATGCGCGAAATGCGGTCGTCGATCATGTTTATGGGAGCTATTCTCGGCAGGATAGGCGAATGTATAGTAAGCGTGCCGGGCGGCTGCGAACTTGGTCCGCGTCCTATTGATATGCATCTTGCGGCGCTTTCGAGAATGGGGGCGGAAATTTTCGACTGCGGAGGAAGAATTCGCTGCCGAATACCGTCCGAAAGAGCGAAGGGCGCGAGAATTTCGCTTTCATTCCCATCTGTAGGCGCAACGGAAAATATCATTCTGTGCGCTGTAAAAGCGGAGGGCGAAACTATCATCCATAATGCGGCGCGCGAGCCTGAAATATGCGATCTGTGCGGATTTTTAAGAGCCTGCGGAGCAAATATCAAGGGTGACGGCGAAAGCAGCATAATCATAAACGGCGTAACGCGCCTTAACGGATGTGAATACACTATAATGCCCGACAGGATAGCAGGCGCAACATATCTTGCGATGACTGCCGCGGCAGGCGGAGAAATCATACTTAAAAATACGTGTACCGCAGAAATGGAGCCGTTTATCTCTGTTCTTGAGCATACGGGCTGCGGTATATACACATCTGACAATAAAATATATCTTCGCCGCGGTCAGCGTCTGAAAGCCGTTAGAGACAGGATACGTACAATGCCGCATCCTGGCTTTCCCACGGACGCTCAGGCGATTCTTATGGCGGCGCTTGTTACCGCTGACGGTACAAGCGTTTTTGAGGAAAATATTTTTGACTGCCGTTATCGTCATACGGACGCGCTCATAAAAATGGGCGCGGATATACAAGTAATGGGAAAAGCAGCGGTAGTGCGCGGAGTTCCGAAACTTCACGGCGCTGACGTGGAAGCTACCGATCTTCGTGGCGGAGCGGCAATGGCTGTCGCTGCGCTTGCTGCCGACGGCGTTACTCATCTTGGTGGAATTTCACATATAGACAGAGGATATGAAAAATTTGAAGAAGCCGTGGTCTCTCTGGGAGGAAATATTCGCAGGGAATGAGATATAGGTTTGAACGATCATGCTGCGGACGGTGCGATACTGTTCGCAGCTTATAGGAGAGTCAAGTATAAAATGCAACAAAGATTGCAGGCAGAAATTTCGTATGTCAAGGCGGACGACGAAAGCATACTGTCGTATGGTGAGGAGGACAACGCAGACAGACGGAATTTCTGCCTGAAAGACTGGTGTGTTTTATACTAATCTTTAGGGCTTGTTTGAAAAATCCATACATTCGTCAAAACGCCTATAAATTACTGTCTGCGTCGTCGAAAATCCTTGTCAGGCGACATCCTGCCTTCGGATTCTCTCCTAACATACAGTAATTTCTGTGCATTTTCCGAAATGCTATTTTTCAAACAAGCCCTAATCGAACCAATGAAAATCTTCGCCGCTATGCGTTCACTTCTCGTCGTCAAACGACTTTGGAGGGCGATAGCCCGCCTGCTGTCGTTTACCTCGATCAGTCAACGCCGATCGACAAATCTTTTCATTGAACCGATCAAAGATTAGTATTAGAATAGAGAGGAGTATAGGATGAACGACGTGGATAAAACCAATATAACCCGAAAAAACAGCGGAAAGCGTATGCGGCGCAGACGGCGTATGAACAGCTTATACGCCTTTGTCGTCTTCATTCTTGTGGCGACTATCGGCTTTACAATGTGCTTTACATTTTTGTTCAATATTGATGAGATCGTTATATCGGGCGAATCCGAAACGTATTCCTATATGGAAATAGTGGAAGCTTCGGGAATTCGCGCAGGAGATAATATGCTGCGGCTTAAGGTCAAAAAAGCTGAGAAGCAGATCTTGGACAAGCTTATCTATGTTGAAACCGCCGAGGTGAAGAGGGATTTTCCGTCAACGCTGCGCATTAATGTTACGCGATGCATACCTGCTTATAATATTCAGCACGACAGCGGCGTTTTGCTGGTCAGCCGTCAGGGAAAAATTCTTTCAGATAATGATTTCTATTCCGATACGGAAAATATTCCTGTCATATATGGTCTTGAGCCTTCCGAAATAACTGCCGGAAAATATCTGAGTTCTAAAAATCAGAATAAATATGACGCGTTTACTCAGATGATCAGCCGTTTTGACAGGGACGACAATACGCAGATCGCTTCGATAGATATAAGCAACGAATATGATATTATCGTCAATTATCGCAACGGTATGGTATTTAAAATGGGCAACTGGAGCGACGTCGATTATAAGCTCGATCTTGCCCAGAATGTTATGAACGACGAAACGATCAAAGGCAAAACCGGTTATCTTACGATGATCGGAACGAATCAGTGCAGTTTCAGAAGTTCAAACGAGGTGACTAACAGCGCGGTTACGACAACTGCCCCCACAGTTACGGATCAGTTTGGAATGCCAGTTACAACGGAGACGGTCACGACTGCCGCTTACGGTAATGCCGGAGCAGTTACGGGATATGCGGATACAACAATTCCGGGTATAGGATATTCTAATCCGGTTCAGACGTATACTCAGAATATATTCCAGTAAATCGCTTATAAGAACATGTATCAATAGACGCTGCGCGCGTTTTTTTGGAAAATTCCGACGATGACTGCGTTAAAAAGTTCGCCATACGACAGTATGCTATCACTTTTTTGTCTTTTACTCGTCAGAATTATTCTCGAAAATCAGCGTAAATCGTCTATTAACAAGTTCTAAATTTGGCTGAAAAGGCTTTGATGACGAAAATATGCAAAATGCATTGGTCAAATGTTAATTGTTTGTGCAAAGTGCGGAAAATAAAAAAAATAGATATTGCACTTGAAATAAACTGCGAAATATGATAAAATAATAAGTGTATTTATGACTTGAATTTGTAAGACGCAGTTTGAGTAAAAATAGGAGGAGTTTCAAAATGTCAGATTTTAATTACGAGGAAGCAATGGAACCCGATGTAAATATAAAGGTTATAGGTGTCGGCGGAGGCGGCGGAAACGCTGTAAATTGTATGGTGGATTCAGGTGTCAGCAATATTGAATATATCGCTGTAAATACCGACGCCAAGGCGCTCAATAAATCCAAGGCTACTACAAGAATCCCGATAGGCGCAAAGCTTACAAAGGGAAGAGGCGCAGGAAACAAACCCGAAATAGGTCAGCGCAGCGCCGAAGAAAACAGAGATGAGATAGAGGCGCATCTTAAAGGCGCGGATATGATTTTTATTACTGCCGGAATGGGCGGCGGTACGGGTACTGGAGCTGCTCCCGTTGTTGCGAAAATCGCAAAGGAAATGGATATACTTACAGTAGCTGTCGTTACGAAGCCTTTCCTCTTCGAGAGAGAGCAGAAGATGGCGCAGGCTGAAAAAGGTATTGCAGAACTCAGAAAATACGTTGATTCGCTTATTGTTATCCCTAACGAAAAGCTTCTCGAAGGCAAACAGCAGCTTACTATGAAGCAGTCGTTCTCGCTTTCCGACGATATCCTCAAAACAGGTGTTAAGAGCATCTCAGATCTTATTGTTGAAGAAGGCTACATAAACCTTGACTTCGCCGACGTTTCAACTATCATGAGAGGCGCAGGCTACGCTCATATGGCTATCGGTCACGGTTCGGGCAAGGACAAGGCAAAGGAAGCTGCAAATGCTGTAATATCCAGCCCGCTGCTCGAAACTTCCATTTCGGGAGCAAAGAGACTTCTTATCAATATCGCTATGTCCGAGGATATTCTTTCCTCCGATGTTGACGCCGCTACAAAGATGATCACAGATACGGCTGCGGACGATGTAGAATTCATCTTCGGTACTGCTTTCAAGGACGATATGCAGGATGAGATGACTATTACCGTTATCGCCGCTGGATTCGACGATCCCGACGCTCCTGTTGAAGAGGAAGAAACTCCTGCTGAGGAGGAGGTTATCCAGATCGATAATCCGCTTATAGAAGGTTTGGGAATCAATGATCAGCACGCTGCCGCAAGACAGCCTCAGACAAGTCAGGATTACGATCTTGATGATATACTTAAAATACTTGGCAACTGATTTTATGTAATAAAGGCGGCTGTGGAAGACAGTCGCCTTGATTTGTTATAGAACTTGTTTGTTATCATATAGTTTATGGTGAAAATCGCTAAAAAATTAAGACCATTTTCTACGTTTTTTATAATTGAAACAATTATGAATATATGTTATAATTATTAAAAGGGTATTTTTTTCCTTAATACTGCTTTTCGAATTTGCAATCTTTCTTCGCCGCATATGAGAAGAAACTGTAAGCAGTAAATAATTAATCCGCAGATGGCTGCGGGGAACGGAGTGCAATCATGGATCAACCCACAGTTTTAAGAGAAACTAAGATAGGTCAAAAGGGATTTGTAAAAGAGGATGTTTTAACGTATCTTGACGAATTGAATTCAAAAATTCAGTCTCTTGAGGACGAGTTAAAGAATGCAAGCGGTCAGAAGCCTGCCGATCCCCAAGAGTTGATAAAATATAGAAATCAGGTCGATAATCTTCAAGAAAAACTCAACGCTTCAAATAACGCTCTCAGAGCCGCTAAAAAAGAAAATGAAGAACTTCAGGGACAGATAGCTAAGCTGAGAGCAGGAGGTCCTGCCGCCGCTGCTGCGCCTGCCGCAGGCAACGCTCAGACTCAGGCCGCTCTCGACGCTGCTAAAAAGGAGATCGAGAATCTCAAGGCTCAGCTTAGAATAGCCAACGAAAGAGCAAATGCTAATTCAGGCGCTGCTCCTTCAAATAATGCTCAGGCTCAGGTTGCCGCGGACGCCGCTAAAAAGGAGATCGAGAATCTCAGGTCGCAGCTCAGAATGGCAGCTCAGAAGGTTACAGACGCTGAAAAGAAGGCTGCCGAGGCAGAAAAGAAAGCTGCTTCAGCTAATGGCGCAAAGCCTGCTGCTTCTGCTGAAAATAAGGCTGCGGCAGAAGAACTCGCAAAACTGAAGCTGGAACTTGAAAAGACCGTTGCCGAAGTTAAGGCTAAGTCTGCGGAACTTGAAGCAAAGATCAAGGAATCTGCTGATAAGGACAGCAAGATCGAGCAGCTTACCAAAGAAAATGCCGCTGCCGCTAAAAAGGACGAGGAAATTGAAAAACTTAACGGCGAGATCAAGGGACTGAACGATGAGATCGTTCAGTTAAGAGAAAATGCAAATAATCCTGCCGCTCTTATGGGTTCGCTTTTTGCGGAAGCGCAGAAAACCGTTTCACAGCTTAAGATTCAGGCTGAACAGGAAGCTGCAAAAACAACTAAAGAAGCTTCCGAAAAGGCTGAAAAAGTCGTTCTCGAAGCTAATATGTCGGCTGAAAAGACTATCAAAGAAGCTAACAAAACGGCTGAAAAAACTATCAGGGACGCTAACGATCAGGCTAAGGCTGCCGTTGACGAGGCTAATGTCAAGGTAGATAAGCTGAACGAAATGTCCGCGACAGTTCGCAGTATGCTTCTCAACGAAATCGAAAGCGTTAATGTTAAGTTCAGCGATCTTACAAATACTATAAACAGACTTACAAGTCAGGCGTCTGATAAGATGAACGAGGCTCAGACGATAATCGGAGAGGCTCGCAAGGCGGTTGAACCAAATGATGAGAATACTGTCAAGCGTGCCGAAATCCCAAAGGCTAATTTCAATGCCGCAAAGACTCCTTCCGCTTCGAATGCAGATTTCAGAAACGCTGCGAATAATGCTGATAATTTTAGCAAGAGACAGGCTTCCGTCGCTCCGACTCCTGAAAAGGAAACTCCCCAGAACGACCCTTTTGCAAAGGTAACCGGCGGTTCTTACAATCAGGGCAGCGCAAACAGCTTCAATAAGCCGCAGACTCCTCCGCCTGCACCTGCTCATGAATCCGCTAAGCCCGCTCCGAAAAAGCCCGTAAGCAGCTTTAACTTCGATATGTCAGAACTTCTTAAGGCTGCGGAAGAAGAGGCTGCAAAGGATAGTAATTAAATCAAAAATTAATTTTGCCCGGCGGTTCGGAATTTCGGACTGCCGAGCGTTTAGAACACACTCTTTATAAAACCGTATATGGGGCGTTAGATCAACGCTGACGCCCTGTTTTGATTGTTGGGTGGAATATCTTGCTTGATTTGGATTTCAATTTGAACGAAGGTAAAACCGACGAAGAACTGGCTGCAATGGCAAAAAACGATAAGTCAGCTTGTAATTCTCTCGTTATCCGCTATTTAAAGTTTATTTTTATTAAGGCGGAATTTATTTCGACTTCCGATATTGACGCGGATGATTTGCGTCAAGAGGGACTGATGGGACTCCTAAAGGCAATTGCTTCATTTGACATGGGAAGAGGTTTTAAATTTTCAACTTTCGCCGAGGTCTGCATTACAAACAGAATGCGTTCCTATGCGGCGAGAGCAAAAAAATGCCCTGTTCCCTGCGAAAGTCTTGACGGTATTTCAGCAGATTCCCTATCGGAGGAGGAAACTCCCGAGAGTATTTATATTAATAAAGAGTTTTATTCCGAATTATGGTACGCCGTTGATAATATTCTTTCCGACGCGGAGAGACAGATATTTTATTGCCATATTCAAGGTCTGAGTTATGCTCAGATTGCTGAAAAACTTGGCATATCGGTAAAATCTGTCGATAACGCTATGCAGAGATCGAGAAGAAAACTCAAAGCGTACTTAAATAAAAAATGACCGTGTAGCTTAATTAATAAGAGCGTTGATTATCATTGCGGTTATCAAAGGTGGCGGTGCGAGTCCGTCCGAGGTCCAAATCAAAATAAGCGAGGTATTCAAAAATGTACGAGGACAAGACATTAATTTGCAAGGAGTGCGGAAACGAATTTGTTTTTACAGCAGGAGAACAGGAATTTTACGCTGAAAAAGGACTTACTCATGAGCCTCAGAGATGCAAGAGCTGCCGTGACGCAAGAAAAAATTCAGGCAGAGGCGAGCGCGTAATGTATACAGGTGTATGCGCTACCTGCGGCGGCGAGGCGAAAGTTCCGTTTGAACCTAAGGACGGCAGACCTGTTTATTGCAGCGATTGTTTCGCACGTCTTAATCAGGACTGATAAGTGAGGAGCGCGCAGGCGTTCCAAGAGAATGAAATGCCTTTCCCCCATAGAATTGGGGGAAAGTCATCCATTTTTTATACTTGGTATGCGGTATGTTCGTTGTATTTTAAACAATTCAACTCTATTTTTATGATTATGTGGTGAAAATCAGGGAAATACTGAAATTCACCTTAAAACAGGAAAGGAAGTTACTGATATGGAAATTACAAAGGATACTATTATCGGAGATATTCTTGACGCCGATTTTGAGGTTGCGCCTTATTTTCTCGAAATGGGAATGCATTGTCTCGGCTGTCCTGCTTCAAGAGGAGAATCGATTGAAGAAGCCTGCGCAGTTCATGGAACAGATCCGGATGAACTTGTAAAAAAGCTTAACGAGCATTTTGCAAATAAATAATCGCTGTATTTGCAATAGCGGCGAAGAATATGGCGTGTCGTATTTCGGCACGCCTGATTTTATGGAGGGAAAAATGCTGGATAACAGACTTGAAATATGCGCCGAAATGATCAGCGGAAAGGGTATCGTCTGCGACGTTGGTACCGATCATGCTTATCTTGCGGTGGAATTGATCAGATCGGGAAAATGTGAAAAGGTTATCGCTTCCGATATAAAAGACGGACCTCTTGACGCTGCCCGAAAAAATATTGAAAAATACGGCGTTTCGGATATGATCAGTCTTGTAAAGTCCGACGGCGTTGAAAATGTCGATCTCGACGGCGTTTCCGACATAGTTATTGCCGGAATGGGCGGTGAAACTATTGCTGATATTCTGCGCGGTACGGATAAGATCAAAGTCGGTACGAATTTGATCTTGCAGCCTATGAGCAAGATCAGCTATCTGAGAAAGTGGCTCGGCAGACACGATTACAAAATTATGGAGGAAAAAGTCGCAAATGACGGCGGAAAACTTTATATTATTATGCGCGCTGAAAAAATCAGCGGTCTGCCATGGATGATCACGGGCTTTGAAGCGCGCGAGGGATTTTTTGAGAACGACGAGTTCGGAGCGATGTACCGTGAAAAAGAAGCCGCTCGCCTTGCGAAAAAGGGTAAAGCTTTGGAGCGTGCAGGAATGATCGACGCGGCTGTTCACTATTGTGCAATGAGCGAGCGCATGACGCGCGGCACTGAGGAAGTTGATATTAATGAGATCTACAGTTTCCTGAACAGCAAATATCCGTTTTCTTTGCAGGAAAGTTGGGATAATTCCGGAATGCTTGTCGATAATTATGATATGACGTGCTCAAAGGTTTTGCTGACCCTTGATATTGATGCGGCTGCTGCGGCTGAAGCAGGCTGCAAAGGAGCAAAGCTGATAATTTCTCATCATCCCGTGATCTTCGAACCGCTGAAAAAACTGGATTTCAATTCGCCTGCCTGTATTTTGTCGCGGCTGGGAATTGCAGCTATATGTATGCACACGAATCTTGACATTGCACACAGCGGAACGAACGGAGTTATAGTGAAAAAATTGTCCGAAGTTCTTGATATTTCCGCTAATATGCGTTCTCTTGAAGAATTGGGAGACGGCAGAAGTCTTGGCTGGATAATAGAATTGATAGACGGCGTAAAAGTTAATAAATTAGCGTATTATCTAAAAAAAATATTCGGATGCGCATATCTGCGGGTGAACAGAAATTGCAGTAATTTTGTTTCCAAAATCGCTATCTGTTCAGGTTCGGGAGGTTCGCTTGTAAATCTTGCAATTGAAAAAGGCTGCGACGCCATGATTACGGGCGATGTCAAGCACGATGTATGGGTAGACGCCAATAACAGGCATTTCACCCTTTTCGACTGCGGTCATTTTCATACCGAAAATCTTGTTCTTGAGGAACTCCGCCGCGTTCTTGAGGAAAAATTCCCTCTTCTTGATGTGGAGATAGCAGAATCTTCAATCGACCCCTGCCTGTATTACTGAGGTGGATCATGGGTATATTTTTATGTCCCGTATGCGGAGAATTGCTTGAAATTTCGGGAAAAAGCTACGTCTGTAAAAATCGCCACAGCTTCGATATTGCAAAAAGCGGCTATGTAAATTTACTGCTTTCACGGCATGGCGCAGTGCATGGCGATAATAAACTGATGCTCAAAGCACGCCGTGCATTCCTCGACAGCGGGTTCTATGCGCCATTATGCGAAAATGTAAGCGCTGTTGCTGCGGAATTTGCGAAAAACGGCTGCACAATACTTGACGCAGGCTGCGGTGAGGGATATTATACGACTGCCGTCAAGAAGCTTCTTGGTGAAAGGGAGATAAATGCCGATATTTATGGTATCGACATTTCAAAAGACGCCGTGGAAATGGCTTCAAAGCGCAGATGCGGGATAATTTATTCCGTGGCAAGCGTATTTCATATTCCGGTTATCAGCGAAAGCTGCGATATTCTTCTGACGATTTTTGCGCCATATTGCGGTGACGAATACAGACGCGTTCTTAAAAAGGGCGGTATTATGATCATGGCGATTCCTTCGCGAAATCATTTGTGGGAGTTGAAAAAGGCAATCTACAATACTCCATATAAGAACGAGGTCAAGCCTTATGAACTGTCGGGTTTTGAATTTCTTGAAAGCCGCCGTATCAGATTTAACATGACGCTGAATGGCAAAGAGGAGATCGTCAGCCTGTTTTCCATGACTCCCTACTATTACAAAACCGGAAAGATCGAGCAGGAGCGGCTGAATGAACTTGAATATCTTGAAACTGAAGCGGATTTTGAAATATTAATTTATCTAAGGAAGTGATTTCATGGCTCTTGACGGAGCGTTTCTTTACGCGGTAAAAAATGAATTACAGGGTCTTGTCGGAGGTCGGGTTGAGAAAGTGTTTCAGCCTTCCCGTGAGGAGATCGTTATATCCATACGTACAAGGCAGGGCAGTAAAAAACTCTATATTTCGGCAAACGCGGCAAGCGCAAGAGTTCATATAACTCAGAATCAGCCCGATAATCCGCAGACTCCGCCCATGTTTTGTATGCTTTTGCGGAAAAAACTCGGAAGCGGTAAGCTTACAGCCATTCGTCAGGACGGATTGGAACGCATTATTTTTCTTGATTTCGAATGCGTGAACGAGTTGGGAGACGTGGTTACGATAACTGTTTCCTGCGAAATCATGGGAAGATGTTCGAATCTTATAATCATCGATCAGGACGGAAGAGTGATAGATAGTATCAAACGCGTCGACGAAGCAATGTCGCGTGAAAGAATGGTGCTGCCGGGTATGAAGTATACGCTTCCTCCGCGCGACAACAGGCTTAATTTCCTGACGGCTGAAAACGATGAAATAATTGCACGAATTCGAAATTCGGGTTCGGCTGAACTTTCAAATGCGTTAATTCGCGTTTTTGAGGGAATATCGCCGATATTGGCGCGCGAATGGACTTTTTTTGCAGGTCGCGGAAATTATTTGCAGTGTGATACCATTGAGGGCGACAGCTTAGATCGTTTGCTGTACATTATTAAGCGAACTAAAAATCAGCTTATTGCAGGGGAATGCTGCTTTTCCGCCGCAAGCACGAAAGACGGTATGCTGAAGGATTTTTCGTTTATCAGGCTGAATCAGTTCGGCACTATGATGTACACAAAAGAGTTGGATTCCGCGTCTGAACTGCTTGATTATTTTTACTGTGAACGCGATCGTGCAGTTCGGACAAAACAGCGCGCCAACGATCTTTTCAAGCTGCTCATCAATCTGACCGAGCGTACTTCGAGGCGAATTTCCGTTCAGCGTCAGGAATTGGAAGCCTGTGCCGAAAAGGAGCATTTCAAGTTGTGCGGCGATTTGATATCGGCAAATATGTATCGCATAGAAAAGGGAGATTCCGAAGCTGTAGTTGAAAATTTTTATGAAGAAAGCTGTCCGCAGTTCAGAATTTCACTTGACATAAGAAAAACGCCGTCTCAAAATGCGCAGCATTATTATTCGGAGTACAAAAAATGCGTAACGGCAGAGGAAAAGCTTGCCATGCAGATCGAAAAGGGCGAGGAGGAATTGCAGTATCTTGACAGCGTTTTTGACGCTCTGACGCGCGCGGATTCCGAAAACGACATTATTCAGCTGCGAATTGAACTGCGCGAACAGGGCTATGTAAAATCAAGCGGCGGTAAGGCGAAGCCTCCGAAAGCGCTGCCGCCTATCGAATACAGGTCAAGCGACGGATTTACAATTCTGGTTGGCAGAAATAATTGTCAGAATGATAAACTTTCCCTGAAATTCGCGGAAAAAAGCGATATATGGCTTCATACGCAGAGCATTATCGGTTCTCATGTAATAATCGTGACGGAGGGCGAAACTCCGCCCGATAAGACTGTAGAAGAAGCGGCGGTTATCGCTGCTGTCAACAGTAAAGGGCGAAATTCCGATCTTGTCCCCGTAGATTACTGCCTTGCAAAATTCGTGAAAAAGCCCGTCGGAGCAAAGCCCGGAAAGGTGATATTTACAAACTATAAGACCGCGTTCGTAAAGCCCGATGAGGAGCTGGAGCGTTCGCTGAGGGTGTGAATTATGAATAAGATACTGACTGAGGATTTTTTTCATCGCGACGCATTGGATGTCGCGCCTGATCTTGTGGGGAAAATAATTGCACGCAAACTTGATGACGGAACAATTATTCGCGAAAGAATATCGGAAACTGAAATTTACCGCGGTGAAGAGGATAAGGGTTGCCATGCTTCAAAGGGCAGAACGAAGCGAACGGAGCTGCTTTACGGTGAAAGCGGCGTTATTTATGTGTATCTCTGTTACGGAGTGCATTGGCTGATGAACGTTATAACGGGCGAAAAAGATCAGCCGCAGGGAGTTCTCTTTCGATGCGGGGAAGTTTATAACGGTCCGGGAAAGCTTACGAAATATTTGCAGATAGACGGAAGTTTTAACGGCGAAAGTTTTTGCGGAAACAGCAGGATATGGCTTGAGGACGACGGCTCTCGTCCGAAATTAAAAACTGCTCCGCGCGTCGGGATAGATTATGCGGGCGAATATTGGAAGAATAAAGAATGGCGGTACATCGCGGTAAAGGAGTGATTTTTTGAATATCCGCGCGATTGGCTGGGGCTGTGTTTATGACCGCGATTATAGTTTTCGCGCCGATCTTGAAAAGGGAGAATATCTGTTTTTGCTTGCAAGAACAGATATTTGCTTTTTTATTGACGGTAAGAAAATTCTTATGCCAGAAGATTCGATGATAATATATGATGACAGCAAAACTGCTGGATATTGCACAGCAGATGAGCATCTGATATGCGACTGGATATGTTTTGACGCCAAGGGAGACGCGGAATTTATCGAGCTTGCCGAAAATGAATTCAATACGCCTTCAATATGTTCCGACAGCGTATTCATAAGCCACCTTGTGCAGAATATCATGGTTGAATTTTACTCCATGAACAGCCGCCGAATAAAAATGATCGACGCAATGATGAAAACGCTGCTCATGAAAGCGGCAGGCTCTGGAATGCGGCGCGATGGTATGCAATCGTCGGCTGAACCTCATTACGGCGTGCTTATCGAGCTGCGTGAAAAGATTTATCGAAATCCGCAGAAGAAGTGGAATGTTGATCTTATGGCTGCGGAGGTTAATATGTCGCGTTCCTATTTTCAGCACGTTTACCGCGAAGCTTTTGGCGTATCATGTATTACCGATGTTATCAGCGGCAAAATTGAAAAGGCAAAGGAGATATTAAGCGAAACTGGCTGTACGGTTTCGCAGGTAGCTGCAATATGCGGCTATGATAATGAGGAGCATTTTATGCGGCAGTTCAAAAAAATAGTTGGAGTTACGCCTACTGGGTACAGAAAAAAGATTTGACAAAAGTATATTAGTCTTGACAATCAGGCAGAATCATGTTAAAATTAAACTAACCACAAAGGTCGTGATTACAACACCGCGCAAAGATCGCCTGACGGCTTTGTATCGAATTTGCCGCGCACTAAAGAAGTGTTATTAGGGTACGCTTTTTTGTCAGATTATATAGAAAATTATTTGAAATGCGTCATTATTCCTGCGATATTTCTGTACAATCTGACGACAAAATTGACTGCGAATATTCGGAACAATTTTGTGCGGTGGTGCTTAAAAGGAGGAATTACCATGAAAATGAAGAAAAAAATTGTTGCTATAGCGGCTGCGGCAGTCGTGCTTTCGTATGTTACCGTTCCTGTTGTTTCCGCCGATACAAGCGCGGATAAGATTCTGAAATACGAATTTGAGGACGGAATGACGAGCGGCGGAGAGATTTTTGCCAACGGAACTGACGGCGTCAAATTTGAAGATCTGCCTGCCGATACCGATCTTACGGGATATTCGGGCAGTGGATTTTCATATCTCGATCAAAAGGGAACTTCCGTAAGCGTGGAAGTCGACGTTCCCGAAGCCGGTCTGTATGAAATGGCTATCAGCTACTGCGAGCCGTCCGACCCTAACAAAAAAGTTCAGTATCTTAACGTAAACGGCGTAAATCAGGGAGAGGTAAGCTTCCCGCATACTCTTTCGTTCAAGGAAACTTCCGGCGGAGTGGTCAATCTTAAAAAAGGAAAAAATACCATCGAACTTAAAGCTTATTGGGGATATACATATTTTGACTACCTCACTCTGAAACCCGCGGACGAGAGCCTGACGAATCTTTCTCCAACGGGTTCGCTTTCAAATCCGAACGCTTCTGATTCTGCAAAAAGACTTTACAGTTTCCTGCGAGATACTTATGGAAATCATATTATAGCAGGTCAGCAGGAATATTGTGGAGAGCATAATTATAATTCGTGGAACGATCCCGATACGTATATCAAGGATAACGAAGCGGAATTCGAGTATATTCTGGAGAAAACGGGCGAGCAGCCTGCAATACGCGGAATAGATTTTCTTGCATACAATACAACGTCGGACTGGCGCGATCACGCTCCCGAACGCTGCATAGAATGGACAAATAAATACAAGGGCATAGCTACGGTAACTTGGCACTGGAACGTTCCCACCGAAAAGGGAAGCAAGGAGACCGCATTTTATGTAGAATCCGCAAGCGCGACTTATACGACGTTCAGCATTTCAAATGCTCTTGAAGAGGGAACATGGGAAAATGAAGTTCTGATGGCTGATATCGACCTTATAGCGCAGGAACTTACCAAGCTGAAAGACGCCGACGTGCCGATACTTTGGCGTCCGCTTCACGAAGCTGAAGGAGCATGGTTCTGGTGGGGCGCAGAAGGTCCTGAACCGTGCAAGCAGCTTTATCGGCTTCTTTACGATAAACTGACGAACGAATACGGACTTGATAATCTTATCTGGGTATGGACAGGATATACATTCCCGACATCGGCTGAATGGTATCCGGGCGACGACGTGGTCGATATCGTTGGCTATGATAAATACAACGCCGTTGATGGTATGCCGAATTTGAGTTCGATCTCATCGACGTTCTACAGTCTTGTTCAGAGTACGGACGGTCAGAAAATGGTTGCCATGTCGGAGAATGATTCTATCCCGTCTCTTGAAAATCTTGTAAATGATAAGGCTGCATGGCTTTATTTCTGTCCGTGGTATATGAACTATCTGACCAGCGAGCAGAATAATCCCGTTGAAAATCTTGTTGAGATATATCAGAGCGACTATTGTATTACTCTCGATGAATTGCCCGATCTCAAAACTTATCCGATAAATGGTGAAAATCCTGCGCCGACGACTTCTCCGGAAAACACCACAAAGCCATCGGATACTGAAAATGATATCAAATACGGCGACACAAACTGCGATGGAAAGGTAGAGATTGCCGATGCAACGCTTATTCTTCAGTTTCTGACCAACAAGGATGAATATCATCTCACTGATCAGGGTATGATCAATGCTGATTGCAGCAATGTCGGGGACGGCGTAACTGCCACAGACGCTCTTGCTATCCAGAAGCTTGATGCAGGTATTTATACTTCGCTTCCTATAAAAGAATAACGGAGGCGGCGAATGATAATATATTTTAGCGGTACAGGAAATACGAAATTTATTGCGGAATATATTGCAGATCACATATGCGACGAATGCGTTGATCTTAAAGTAGTCCTGAAATATAAGATGCCGCTTCGTTTTAATTCAATAAAGCCGTTCGTATTTGCAGCTCCGATCTACGCATGGGGATTCCCTGAAATCGTAAAAAAAGCCATATTGAAAAGCGATCTTACTGACGCGGAGCAAATTTATTTTATAGGCACAATGGCTTCGCAAAGCGGTGATTTCGATAAAGCGCTTGAAAAGATAGCATACGGAAAAAATATGGCGTATATGGGAAGCTGCGGAGTTCCTATGCCTAATAATTATATAAGGGGCGGAAATATTCCGAACGCGGAGCAGGCGGAGGAAATCATTAAAGGTTCGCTGCCGCTTCTTCAGGAACTTTCCGAGCAGATAGGAAAGGGCGAAATGATTGAGAAATACGACAAAACGCCCTTTGCTTCGATAGCCTCGGGAGTTGTGAATTCGATGTTTAACAAGTTTTTCATAAGCAGTGAAGATTTTAACGTATCTGAAATGTGTAACGGCTGCGGTCAATGCGCTTTTGGCTGTCCTGTTAATAATATTAAATTAATATCGGGCGGAATCCCGAAATTCGGAAGTTACTGTATAAACTGCTATAGCTGCATCAACAGATGTCCGAAGAGAGCGATAAATATCGGCAAAAAAACTATCGCTGTAAATAGGTACGTTTGCCCTGAATACAGCGACTGGAAAGAACGCGGACTGGTATAAATTTAGAGCGTGTTCACATAAAAATAAAATGCACGTCTTTTCGGCAAATTTTGACGACTACTGCGTTCAAAATATTTGACGGGCGTCAGCCCGCCTACATATTTTCGCCTTGTATTCGTCAAAACTATGCTCGAAAATCCGCACATTTATTTTATGTGAACACGCTCTAATACTATCTTTAATCGAATCGATAACAAAACCCACGATGTATGATATCGTGGGTTTTGTTTATAATTTTAAACAAGCTTGCTATATTAGAGTAAATCTGCGATATCCAGCACGAGACGTTCGGATTTCTCCCAGCCGAGACAGGGGTCGGTAATGGACTTTCCGTAAATATCCTCGCCGATTTTCTGCGAGCCGTCCTCGATGTAGCTCTCGATCATCAAGCCCTTTACAATATTTTTTATATCATTGCTGTGGCGTATGCTGTGGAGTATCTCCTTGGAAATTCTGATTTGTTCGAGATACTGCTTTCCCGAATTCGAATGGTTCGTATCAACGATAAGAGCGGGATTATCCAGATTTTTCTCCGCATATATCTGCGCAAGACGATAGAGGTCTTCATAATGATAATTTGGGAAAGACTGACCGCGGTCGTTTACATATCCGCGCAGAATAGCGTGCGCATAGGGATTTCCGTCGCTTCTGGCTTCGTGAGCGCGATAAATAAACGCATGAGAATGCTGGGCGGCAGTTATAGCGTTCATCATAACGGAAATATCGCCGCTGGTTGGATTTTTCATACCTACCGGAATTGAAACGCCGCTTGAAACAAGTCTATGCTGCTGATTTTCCACCGAGCGCGCTCCAACGGCGATATATGCAAGAATATCGTCAAGATAGCTGTAATTTTCGGGGTAAAGCATTTCGTCCGCAGCGGTAAATCCGGTTTCCGCAAGAGCCTTGATGTGAAGATTTCTTACGGCGATAATACCGCTTTTCAAATCTGGCATTTCGGTCGGATTAGGCTGATGAAGCATTCCTTTGTAGCCGTCGCCTGTAGTACGCGGTTTTCCCGTATAGATTCTGGGGATGATAAGTATTTTGTCCTTGACTTTTTCCTGAAGCTCGCGCAGACGCGTGATATAATCGAGAACAGGTTCTTCGCTGTCTGCGGAACACGGACCGATTATGAGTATAAACTTATTGGAATCGCCGCGAAAAATAGCCTTTATCTCTTCATCGCGGCGAACTTTTATTTCTTTCAGCTCAGGTGAAAGAGAGAATTCGGCTTTAATTTCTGATGGTCTGGGGAGTTCTCTGATGAGATTCATTGGCATAAAATATCATTCCTTTTCAATTATTTGGCGAAAGATGATCTGTACCGTAACGCAATGCAAGCTGATCGCAGACCGCAAGAGCGGTAATGCTGTCGATAACGATTCTTGCACGATGTACGATCGCAGGGTCGTGGCGTCCTTGGATTTGCAGAGTAGTATTTTCGTTGTTTTTCAGATCTATCGTCTGCTGTTCTTTATAAATTGACGGTGTAGGTTTTACGGCGCAGCGGAAAATTATGGGCATTCCGTTTGAAATTCCTCCGAGAATTCCTCCGCAGTTATTTGTAGGGGTATACACGCCGTTTGCTTCGCTTCTGAAAGGGTCGTTCGATTGGCTGCCGCGCATTTCTGCAAATCCGAAGCCTGCGCCGAATTCCACACCTTTAATTGCGGGAATGCTGAAAAGTCCGTGAGCGAGTACGCCCTCAAGAGTATCGAACCAAGGCTCGCCGATTCCTGCCGGAAGCCCGTATACAGCCGTTTCAAGACATCCGCCGACGCTGTCGCCCTCGGCTTTTGCAGTCATGATAGCGGCTTTCATTTTCTCTTCGTTTTCAGCTTCGAGTACTGCGAATTCTCTGCCGTCGAGATAATCCACATCATTCTTTACGTTATCGAAACTTCGGTCGTGAACTCCGCCGCAGCTAAGAATATGCGTGCCGACAGTTATGCCTTTTTCGCGGAGAGCGGAAATGGCGACAGCACCTGCGGCAACTATACCTGCCGTGATACGTCCTGAAAAATGACCTCCGCCGCGGAAATCCTGAAAGCCGTGATACTTTATTTCCGCCGAATAATCGGCATGGCCGGGGCGCGCTTTATAAGCAAGTTCGCCGTAATCTTTGCTGCGCGTATCCTGATTTTCAATTATAAAAGTAATAGGCGTACCGGTAGTTTTTCCGTTAAAAACGCCGCTGACAATCTTAACGGCGTCTGCTTCCTTACGAGCGGTAGAGATCGCGCTGACGGATTTTCGGAGAGACATCTGACGTTCGATAAATTTTTCATCGACGGGGATTCCTGGGGCGATACCGTCAAGAACAGCTCCTATCGAGCAGCCGTGACTTTCGCCGAAAATGGTAAGCGCAACGCTTGTACCAAATGTATTTTTCAATTTTTTCAACTCCAAAACAAATATGACAGCTTTCTGTCTGTATCTAATTTTAGCATATCTTATAAAAATTGTCAATGATTTGTGTTTCATGCGAATCAGTTTTTATTTATACCGTATTATGCAGGGAGACTCTGTTCTCCTATACTTCCTGCAAGATGCTGTACTCTTGAAGTCCTCCTCATGTTGTCCAATCTCTAAAGGGATTGGACAACATGAAAATTGGGTTTCAAAAGGGTGAAGCACCCTTTTGCAGAGGGGTGCAGGGGGGACAGAGTCCCCCCTTGCATAATGCAGCACAAGTAAAAATGGATTAGCGCAGTGCGGATTTCATACTTTTAACATACTCGCCGACGAAAGGAGCGGCTTCTTTGCCGTGCTGCTCAATAATTCTGATAATTGCAGAGCCGACGATAGCTCCGTCGGAGATATCAGCCATTGCCTTAGCCTGTTCCGGTCTGGAAATACCGAATCCGACTGCGCACGGAATATCGGTATTATCGCGGATAGCCTTGACAATATCCTTGATATCGGTTTTTATCTCGCTTCTTACTCCCGTAACGCCGAGGCTTGAAACGATATAAATAAATCCCTCCGCCTCTTTAGCGATCATGGAAACTCTGTCAGCGGAAGTAGGAGCAATCAGAGAGATTATTTCGATGCCATATTTTGCGGCAACATCGGAAAATTCATCTTTTTCTTCAAACGGAAGATCGGGCAGGATAATGCCGTCGATTCCCTTTTCCTTGCATTTAGACATAAAGCGTTCGCTTCCGTAAGAAAACACTACGTTTGCATAAGTCATGAAAACAAGCGGAATGCTGACATCGCGGCGAAGTTCGGCAACCATATCGAAAATCTTATCAGTCGTAACTCCACCTGCGAGAGCGCGTATATTTGCGCCCTGAATAACCGGCCCTTCCGCCGTAGGGTCTGAAAAAGGAATTCCGAGTTCGATCAGATCGGCGCCGTTTTCAACAGCAGCGCGAACGATTTTTGCAGTAGTTTCAAGATCGGGATCTCCGCAGGTAATAAACGGAATGAATGCTTTTCCGTTTTCGAAAGCCTTTTTTATATTACTCATTGATAATCCTCCACTTATTCGTAAATTTCTTCGCCTCTGTATCTTGCAATGGCTGCGCAGTCCTTATCGCCTCTGCCCGAGATCGTAACTATCATTATCTTATCCTTATCCATAATGGGCGCGAGTTTCATTGCATAAGCTATTGCATGAGCGGATTCGATAGCAGGAATGATTCCCTCAACGCGCGAGAGATATTCAAATGCGTTTACAGCTTCGTCGTCGGTTATCGGAACGTATTCTGCGCGTCCGATGTCATGCAGATGAGCGTGTTCCGGACCTACTCCGGGGTAATCAAGGCCTGCGGAAATTGAATAAACCGGAGCTATCTGACCGTATTCGTCCTGACAGAAATATGATTTCATACCATGGAAAATGCCAACTTTACCGGTATTTACGGTAGCGGCAGTTTCGAAGGTATCGATTCCTCTGCCTGCGGCTTCGCAGCCGATAAGTCTTACACTCTCGTCGGGGATGTAGTGATAAAAGCTGCCGATAGCGTTTGAACCGCCGCCCACGCAGGCAATAACGGCGTCGGGAAGTCTTCCTTCTTTTTCGAGTATCTGCGCTCTTGATTCACGGGAAATGACCGCCTGAAAATCTCTTACGATAGTCGGAAAAGGATGCGGACCCATAACCGAGCCGAGGCAGTAATGCGTATCGCTGATACGGGAAGTCCATTCGCGCATAGCTTCCGAAACGGCGTCTTTAAGAGTAGCCGTGCCTGTTTTTACAGGAACAACATCCGAACCGAGAAGCTTCATGCGGTAGACGTTGAGAGCCTGACGTTTGGTATCCTCTTCGCCCATGAATACAACGCATTCCATACCGAGAAGAGCGGCTGCGGTAGCCGTTGCAACACCGTGCTGACCTGCGCCTGTTTCTGCGATAAGTCTGGTTTTGCCCATTTTCTTGGCAAGAAGAGCCTGACCGAGAACGTTGTTTATTTTGTGAGAACCGGTATGATTGAGGTCTTCGCGCTTCAGGTAAATTTTCGCGCCGCCCAGTTCCTTTGTAAGCTTTTCGGCGTAATAGAGCAAAGAAGGTCTGCCTGCATATTCGTTGAAAAGCTGAGTAAGTTCGCGGTTGAATTCGGGATCGTTTTTGTAATGCTCGTAAGCGTTTTCGAGTTCGATAATAGCGTTCATCAGCGTTTCAGGGATATACTGTCCGCCGTGAATGCCGAAGCGTCCTTTAGATTGTGACATAGATTTTATCCTTTCGTCCTAATAATCTCAATAAATTTTCTCATTTTCTCAAAATCTTTGAATCCGTCGGTTTCAATGCCCGAGCTGACATCGACTGCATACGGATTCAGAAGCGAAACTGCGTCTCCGATATTATTTGTATCAAGACCGCCTGCGAGGAAATACGGACGGTTGAAATTATCAAGCAGCTCATAGTTGAACCGCTTACCGTCGCCCATTCCAGCGTCGAGCAGAATATGATCGGCAGGGGAAATTTCAGCGGTTTTGACGTCGGATTTATTTTTCACGATAAAAGCCTTGATAACGGGAATATTTTCGACGTGCAGCCTTGCGATGTGATCATCGTTTTCATTTCCGTGAAGCTGGGCGATCTTTATCGCTCCGCTTTTAAAAATTTCGATAATATTTTCGATAGGCTCGTTTACGAAAACTCCGACGGGAATTATCCTGCTGTCAAGCGATTCCGTAAATTTTAACGCCTGTTCGGCAGTAATGCGGCGTTTGCTTTTTGCAGCGAAAACATAGCCGATAAAGTCAGGGAGAATTTGATTTGCATACAGAATATCCTCCGCGCGCCGCAGACCGCACATTTTTATTTTCGTCATGACAAGCCCCTTAATTCCGCAAGCTTAGCAGATTTATCCTCGGCGCGCATGAGAGTTTCGCCGATAAGCACGGCATTTACTCCGCATTGACGAAGTTTTGCTATATCGTCGGCGGAGCGAATTCCGCTTTCCGATACGAAGATCACATTTTCGGGAACGAGTTCACGCAGACGGCGGCTGTTGTCCGTATCGACGGTGAAATCTTTCAGATTTCGGTTATTCACGCCGATAATTCGCGATCCGCAGTCCACTGCAATTCTGATCTCCTCGTCGTCATGCGCCTCTGTAAGTGCGGAAATTCCCAGAGAATCGCAAATTCTGATGTAGTCCGAAATTTGCTGCGGAGTGAGGATAGAGCAGATGAGCAGGACGGCTTTTGCGCCGAGAAGCTTTGCCTCGTATATCATGTAATCGTCAACGGTAAAATCTTTGCGAATGCAGGGAATACTCACATTTTCGGCTATTTCACGCAGATAGTCGTCGCTTCCCAGAAACCACTTCGGCTCAGTGAGAACCGAAATGCAGTCCGCGCCTGCCTTTTCGTAATCCTTGGCGATTTCAAGATAAGGGAAATCTTCCGCGATAACACCTTTTGACGGCGAAGCCTTTTTGCATTCGCAGATAAACGAAATATCAGGCTTTTTCAGAGCATTTTCAAATTCGAATGCGCCGGCTGGCATTTCGAGAGCCTTAGTTTTGACATATTCATACGAAAAACATTTTTTTGCCGATTCTACGCGGAAATTAGCATGATCGGCAAGCTGATCGAGTATATTCATTCCGCACCTCGTCAATTTGAAGCGGCGATCACGTTTTCGAGAGCCTTTAAAGCCTTGCCGCTGTCGATGAGTTCCGCCGCAAATTTAATGCCGTCCGCAAGTGAATCCGCTTTGTTGCCGATATAAATTGCCGCGCCTGCGTTGAGCAGAACGGTATTTCTCTTGTGTCCCTGAATTTCGCCCGAAAGAATACCGCGAGTGATAGCTGCATTTTCCTGCGGAGTACCGCCGATAAGATCATTCTTGACGCATCTTTCGAAGCCGAACTGTTCAGGTGTGATCTCGTACTGTTTGAGCCAGCCGTTTTTGTATTCGCAGATGAGAGTCGGAGCGGAAAGCGAAATTTCGTCCAGCTTATCCTTTCCGTATACGACCATTCCGTTTTCCGAGCCGAGCTTCATGAGAGCCTGAGCAACGGGAACTATCAGAGATTCATCATAAACGCCGAGCAGATGACGTTTTGGTGAAGCGGGATTGGTAAGCGGACCGAGAATGTTGAAAACAGTGCGGATTCCGAGTTCCTTGCGTATTGCGCCGACATACTTCATTGAAGTGTGATATTTTTGCGCGAAAAAGAAGCAGAAATTGGATTTTTCAAGCATTTCGCGGCATTTTTCTGGTTCGAGAGCGATATTTACGCCGAGGGCTTCAAGGCAGTCCGCAGTACCTGAAAGCGACGAAGCGGCGCGGTTTCCGTGTTTCGCGACCTTGATTCCCGAGGCGGCGGCGACCATAGCGGAAGTGGTTGAGATGTTGAAGCTATGGGCATTATCGCCGCCCGTACCGACGATTTCAAGCAGATCGAGATCGTTGTCGAATTTTATGGCGGCGTCGCGCATTGCGGCTGCGCAGCCCGTGATCTCGTCAATAGTTTCGGATTTTGTGCTTTTAGTAGAAAGCGCGGCGAGAAAAGCAGCATTCTGAGTTGCTGAAGTTTTGCCTGACATGATCTCGGACATCACGCTGTAAGCTTCATCATAGGTGAGATCTTGCTTGTCAACGATTTTAACTATTGCTTCTTTTATCATAATAATTACCTCCGTATCACATATCAATAAAATTTTTAAGCATTTTCTTTCCGTCGGGAGTCATGATAGATTCCGGGTGGAACTGAACGCCGAATATTTTGTAATTTTTATGCTGAACAGCCATTATTTCACCGTCGTCGGCAGTTGCGGCAATTTCAAGGCAATCGGGAAGAGTTTCCGGAGCGGCGGCAAGAGAATGGTAACGCGCAACGGGCGCATTTTCTGGAATTCCGCTGAAAATAGGGCATGAAGCGTTAAAGCTGATCACAGACTGTTTTCCGTGCATAAGAGTTTTCGCGTAAGTGACTTTAGCTCCATAAGCCGCGCAGATAGCCTGATGACCGAGACAAACGCCGAGAGTGGGGATTTTTTGACATATCGTCGAAGCGGCTTCAATAATTATACCCGCGTCTTCGGGACGTCCCGGACCCGGAGAAATAATTATTTTGTCGGGAGCGAGTTTTTCGATCTCGGCGACAGTCATTTCGTCGTTGCGGATGACCTTGATATCGGGTTCGATCTCGCCCACAAGCTGAAAAAGATTGTATGAAAAGCTGTCGTAATTATCAATAAGAAGTATCATAAATCCGCCTCCTCAGCAAGTTTCAGGGCATTTACAACGGCTGCCGCCTTGTTTATGCATTCCTGATATTCGTTTTCGGGTATCGAGTCCGCAACAATTCCCGCGCCGCTTCTTACGAAAACCTTGCCGTTTTTCTTGTATGCGATGCGTATGGCGATGCAGGTATCGAGATTTCCTGTAAAATCGATATATCCGATAGCGCCGCCGTAAATTCCGCGCTTATTGTTTTCGAGTTCCGCGATTATCTGGCAAGCGCGGATTTTGGGCGCGCCCGACAGAGTGCCTGCCGGCAGAACTGCGCTTACGGCGTCGAGACCGTCGAATTCTTCGCGAATCTCACCTCTTACCGTAGAGCCGATGTGCATTACATGGGAGTAACGTTCGATGCTATGGAGTTTTTCGACCTGAACCGAGCCGAATTTGCTGATTTTTCCAAGGTCGTTTCTGCCAAGATCGACAAGCATATTATGTTCAGAAAGTTCCTTTTCGTCTTTCAGCAAACCTGCCTCAAGAGCCTTGTCTTCGGCTTCCGTCTTACCTCTGGGACGAGTTCCTGCGAGGGGAAAAGTATGGAGAACGCCTTTTCGAGTTTTACAAGAGTTTCGGGAGAAGCGCCTGCAATTTCCACGTCCGTACCCGAAAAATAGAACATATACGGAGAAGGATTAATAGTTCGCAGAACTCGGTAGGTATTGAAAAGGCTGCCATCAAAACCTGCGCTGAGGCGGTTTGAAAGAACTATCTGGAAAATATCGCCCTCGAAGATATGCCTTTTCGCAGTGTTTACCATATTGCAGAACTGCTCTTTATTAAAGAGAGGAGTCACTTCAGTGGTGAGCTTGCCTGCGGGTTCGCGGCGGCGTTCACCGTGGCGAAGAAGGTCGGCAAGCTGTTTAAGTTCCATTTTCGCCTTATTATAGCCCGATTCGGGATCTTCGAGCGACATATTGACGATGAGGATTATTTTCTGGCGGAAATTATCAAAGGCTATGACCTTATCGAAGAGCATGAGATCGACGTCTTTGAAATTTTCGGTATCTTCCGTACCAAGACGGAGTGTTTTTTCGGAATAGGCAAGAAAATCGTAGGAGAAATATCCGACAAGACCGCCTGTAAATGACGGAAGATAGTCAAATTTCGGGCTTTTATAGTTTGAAAGCAGCTGACGTATCTGAATGCTTGGATTTTCGGAATCAATGGTGATGCCGCCCATCGTAAGCTTGTTTCCGACAGCGGTTATCTGCATTTTCGGATCAAAACCGAGGAAAGTATATCTTCCCCATTTTTCCTTTTCGGCGACCGATTCCAGCATATAACAATGCGTGGAAATATTTTTCAGCGTCATCATAGCCTCAATAGGGGTGCAGATGTCGGAAAGGATCTCGCAGCTGACGGGGAGAATATCGTATTTTCCGCAGTTTGCGATCTCCGTTACCTCATTTAAATCAGGTAAAAATTTCATTTGAAATACCTCCGTAAAATTTACAATAAAAAAGTCCCTGACAGAAAAATCTGTCAAGGACGAATAATCATATCCGCGGTACCACCTTGATTCACGGGAAGCCGTGCGCTTGATAGGATACTAACATATCCCCGATGCTTGACGCACATCATAACGTCGCAGAATACTTTGAGCAGTATACTCATTTGACTGCGCCCTCCGCGGTCCATTTGAAAATCTGTGTTTTATCCGGATTCCAGCGTCCCGGACTCTCTGTGAAAGCATAATTAACTTTATCTCCACTTCAACGGTTTAATTTAATTTTCTATAATTATATCACTCAAATTTTGATTTGTCAATAGGTGCAGAGAAATAAATATTTTTTAACAATTAATCAGTAAAATCTGTTGGGATCGATCAGATCATAGCATTCATGGTGAATTTTCAAAAAATCATTGAGTTTATCGCTGAATTTCACTATTCTTTTATCGTAGCTGACAAGGCTGCGTATCCACTGCCGATTATTATAAATATACTTGACATTAAGCACATAGCCGTTTTTGGACGGGCGGAACTGCGGTTCGAATTCAAGGATATTACTTATCGGAATGACGGAGGGTTCGGAGCGGTAGCTGAAATAGATATTTTTATCAGTCAGCGCGAATCCGGCGTCAAGTTCTCCCTTGAAAAGTGACGAAGAGGTCGGCTTTATGAGAAAAATATGTTCGCTGCTCGATATTCTCGACGAATAGTATTTTTTGATCTCCGAAAGCGCTCCTGAATACCATTTTCCGCGGTACAATGGGGAATCAATGCAGTAAATAAATTTAATGATATGCATATCGTAATAAAAACCCTCAAAGCATTTCATAAGCATATGAATAAATTCTTCACGCGTAATAAGCTGATTCTGAGCGCTGAAATTCATCATTTTGTTTGGCGGCGGAAAGTTGAAGCGATCAGACTGCCGGGGCGGAGGAATGGCAGGATCATTGTATGTGGAAGGCTGATTTGACGGCATATTTCTATAATTATTCTGAGACGTCGGCGGAACGGGACGCCGCTTTTCGGGAAAATCCCGAGGTATCGGCGAATTATCAGAAAAAGTATTGGAAGTAGGACGTCCGGTCGGGATATTTTGCCGCATTAATGGCGGCGGAGTATTAGGATTCGGCTTGATCGTGAATTTTCTTTCGGCAATGTCAAGATCGCTGAGAAATTCGTCCATATTCCGATAACGTTTTTTCTCGCTGAATTCGCAGGCTTTCAGAATAATTTCGGCAAAAGCCTGCGAAGCGCGCGACGGAGGAGGAAGCCGGAAGCCCTTCATGCGCATATCGAATGCCGTATCGGTATCATATTCTTTTTCAAACGGGAAATAAAGATCGTTCATAAACTGATAAAGGCAGATACCGAAAGAATAAATATCCGCTTGATTCGTATAGCTGGAAACTGCGTCGGCTTTAGCGGCATAAATTTCGGGAGCAAGATAGCCGTCTGTGCCGGCGAAAGTTCTGGCAAAATCGGTTTTTTTCGAAACGTTGAAATCGCCGAGTTTATACGTTCCGTGATCGGATACGAAAAAGTTCGACGGCTTTATGTCGCGGTGGATAACGCCGATATCGTGGGCGGCTTTAATTCCGCGGGCAATATCCCTTGCCAGTTTCATTATGTTTTTTTCTGAAAAATCCATCTGTCTTTTCTTGATCTTGTCGTAAATGCAGGTCAGCAGTTCCATTCTTATCAGGAAATAGTATCCCTCGAATTTTCCGTCGATATTGATCTCCTGCATATCCTCTTCTTCGTAGGAAACGACATAGGGGCAGTTTTTCAGGCGATACATTATAGTCGATTCATTTTCGACGGCAAGTCTTTTCCTGTCTATATAGCTTCGCCTGCGTTCTTCGTCGAGAAAAAGTTTGCCGTCGTCGGTTATAGGTTCGACCTTAAGCGCAGCGGAGTCGATTCGATTGATTCTGATCGCTTCGGCACGATACACCGCACTGAATGACCCCGATCCTATTTTTTCTTTTATGTACCAGTTTCCCCATATTGGCTGTTTGAGACCTTTTTCAATGATCGCGGTAATTTCATTTTTAGTCATGATAAATCAAATCTCCACTTTTGCGATAAACTTTACTTGAACAGATGCTTCTTCTTCAATATATCATAATTATATCACATATTCATCATAATTTCAAGTATTTATTCCTAAAAATAAAAAATAAACATAAATGAGAACAATCTGCATAGGGCTTGTTTGAAAAATAGCTATATTCGGAAAAATGCACAGAAATCATTGTATGTTAGGAGAGAATCCGAAGGCAGGCTGTCGCCTGACGAGGATTTTCGACGACGCAGCTATGAGAAATTTTTATCAGCGAACTTGTTTTTATTTCAAGTAGAACGACTATAAGTGAAAAAATTTTAAATTTTTCCAAAAAGACTTGAAAAATTATCCGAAATAGTGTAAAATATAATGTAAGCTTGTTAACATTGTTTAGCAGGTTCAAAGCAATTGTTTTATCGGAAGCCGGATTTACGGAATGTCTGCGTATTTTTTCGTAAAGGCTTTAATTTAACATGAAAGGATGTCATACCAATGGCAGGATTAAACAAAGTTACCGTAGAGGATATTAACGTTAAGGGCAGAAAAGTACTTGTAAGAGTAGATTTCAACGTTCCGCTGAAAGATGGCGTTATCACAAACGATAATCGTATTCAGGCTGCTCTTCCCACTATCAACAAGCTTGTTGAAAACGGCGCAAAAGTAGTTCTTTGTTCACATCTCGGAAAGCCCAAGAACGGTCCTGAGGCTAAGTTCTCGCTTGCTCCCGCTGCCGCAAGACTGGCTGAACTCGTAAATACAAAGGTTATCTTTGCTGACGACGATACCGTTGTAGGAGAAAACGCTAAAAAGGCTGTTGCGGAAATGGCAGAGGGCGAGATCGTCGTTCTTCAGAATACACGTTTCCGCGGCGCTGAGGAAACAAAGAACGGCGAAGACTTCTCTAAGGAGCTTGCCGATCTCGTAGACGGCGAAGTATTCGTTATGGACGCTTTCGGTTCTGCTCACCGCGCTCACGCTTCTACAGCAGGCGTTACAAAGTTTGTTAAGGAAACAGCTGTAGGCTATCTGATGCAGAAGGAGATCCGCTATCTCGGAAATGCGGTTGAAGTTCCTGAAAGACCTTTTGTTGCGATTCTTGGCGGCGCTAAGGTTGCGGACAAGCTCAATGTTATCTCCAATCTTCTCGAAAAGTGCGATACGCTTATCATCGGCGGCGGTATGGCTTATACATTCATAAAGGCGCAGGGCGGTTCTATCGGCAACTCTCTCGTAGATGACGAAAAGCTTGAATACTGCAAGGAAATGCTCGCTAAGGCTGAATCTCTCGGCAAGAAGATCCTTCTTCCCGTTGATACGACTGTTGCGGCTGAATTCCCGAATCCTATCGACGCTGAGATCGCTGTTGAGAACGTTGATTCCGACAAGATTCCCGCTGACAAGATGGGACTTGATATCGGCACAAAGACTCAGGAAATTTTCGCAGAGGCTGTAAAGACTGCAAAGACTGTCGTATGGAACGGACCTATGGGCGTATTTGAGAATCCTACTCTTGCAAAGGGTACTATCGCAGTTGCTAAGGCTCTTGCAGAAACAGACGCTACAACTATCATCGGCGGCGGCGATTCCGCAGCGGCTGTAATTCAGCTTGGATTTGCAGATAAGATGAGCCACATCTCTACAGGCGGCGGCGCGTCCCTCGAATATCTCGAAGGCAAGGTTCTCCCCGGCGTTGCGGTTATCGCAGAAAAGTGATCTAAGAGCAATAGGGCGGGTAGAAATATTCGCCCTTATTGTGGTACAGAGGGTTAATTAAATGAAATTTTTAGATAAGATAAAAGAAAATTATTCGTCTGATACACTGTTGTTGGCGTTGATTTGCTTTTTGGCAGGAGCGGCGTTCGGTTTTCTTGCTTCACCTGTCAAGAATGGCATTGTAATAGGAAGTTACAACGGATATAAAAACAGGATAACAGATTCGAATAAAACCAAAAGAAACACAGGTAAAAGGAGTTAATTACAATGAATAAAGCAGTAAGAAAGGCTATTATTGCCGGAAACTGGAAAATGAACAATACAAGACCCGAGGCTAAGGCTCTTCTCGAAGCTATCAAGCCGCTCGTTGCAAATGCGGAGGGCAACGTTGAGGTAATTGCCTGCGTACCGTTCACAAATCTTGAAACAGCTATCAATGCAACGGCTGGTTCAAACGTAAAGATCGGCGCGGAGAACGTTCACTTTGAGGAAAAGGGCGCGTTCACAGGCGAAATTTCCGCTCCTATGCTTACAGAACTCGGAGTTGAGTACGTTGTTATCGGTCACTCCGAGAGACGTCAGTATTTCGGCGAGACCGACGAGACAGTAAATAAGAGAACTCTTGCTGCGCTCAATGCAGGGCTCAAGCCTATCGTTTGCGTTGGCGAGCTGAAGTGGGAGCGTCAGTGCAACATCACCGAGGAAGTTATTGCTCGTCAGATTAAGCTTGATCTCTGGGACGTTACTGCTGAGCAGGTCAAGAATGTTGTTATCGCTTACGAGCCTGTATGGGCGATCGGAACAGGTCTTACAGCTACTCCCGAACAGGCTGAGGAAGTTTGCGGATTCATTCGCGCACAGCTTGCAAAACTTTATGATCAGGCAACTGCCGATGCTGTAACTATCCAGTACGGCGGTTCTATGAATGCTAAAAACTGCGCTGAACTTCTTGCTAAGCCCAACATCGACGGCGGTCTTATCGGCGGCGCTTCACTCAAGGCTGACGATTTTAATGTTATCGTTCAGGCTGCTGTAAACGGCTGATTTTAACATGATTTGATTCCACCGCCTATAGAGGCGGTGGGTTTACGCTATTAAAATGTAACTATGCATTCTTTGGCGTCATGCTCCTGACGGAGTATGTGGATTGAAATAATCTGAAAGGACAAATAAAAATGTCAAAAAAACCTGTAGCGCTTATAATTATGGACGGTTTTGGCTATAATCCCGACGATTACGGCAACGCTGTCACTGCCGCAAAAAAGCCGAATCTCGATAAATACATGAAAGGACCGCACACACTCATCGGCGCGAGCGGTCTTGATGTCGGTCTTCCCGACGGACAGATGGGCAACTCGGAGGTTGGTCATACCAATATTGGAGCAGGACGTATTGTTTATCAGATGCTCGTTAAAATTTCCAAAGACATCAAGGACGGTACGTTCTTTGATAACAAGGCTTTGCAGTCGGCAATGGAGAACTGCAAGGCTAAGAATTCCGCGCTTCACCTCATGGGTCTTCTTTCTCCCGGAGGAGTTCACAGCCATATGGAGCATCTTTTCGGACTTGTTGAAATGGCTAAGAAGAACGGCGTTGAAAATGTTTATATCCATGCATTTCTCGACGGAAGAGACGTTCCGCCGTCGTCTGCCGCAGAATATATGGCTGAAACAGTTGCCGAACTTAACAAGATCGGCGTTGGCAAGGTAGCCACTATTTCAGGCAGATTTTATGCAATGGACAGAGACAATGCATGGGACAGAGTTGAAAAAGCTTATTCTGCGCTTGTTTACGGCGAGGGAGTTCAGGAGACCGATCCTGTTCAGGCTATCAGAAATTCTTATGCCAACGAAGTTACCGACGAATTTATGCTACCGACCGTTATCGAAGGCGGCGCGCAGATAAAGGCTGACGACAGCGTTATCTTCTTCAATTTCCGCCCCGACCGCGCAAGACAGATCACACGCGCGTTCGTTGATCCGGAATTCACAGGATTTACGCGCAAAAACGGCTTTTTCCCGCTTAATTTCGTGTGCATGGCTCAGTATGACGCAACTATGCCGAATGTAAGCGTTGCATACCCTCCGGAGCAGCTTACGATGACAATGGGCGAATATCTCGCAAAACTTGGCAAAACTCAGCTTCGCATCGCCGAAACTCAGAAGTATGCGCACGTTACTTTCTTCTTCAACGGCGGCGAGGAAAAGCAGTTTGAGGGCGAAGACAGGATACTTATCAAATCGCCCGACGTTGCGACTTTCGATATGAAACCCGAGATGAGCGCGTATGAAGTTTGCGACGCCGTTGTTGAGGCTATCGAGGCTGACAAGTACGATGTTATCATTCTCAACTACGCAAACTGCGATATGGTCGGACACACGGGTATTTTCGACGCTGCCGTGAAGGCTGTCGAAGCTGTTGACGAATGCGTCGGACGTATGGTTGAGGCTATTCTTGCAAAAGGCGGCGCAGCTCTTATTACTGCCGATCACGGTAATGCCGATAAGATGTGCGAGCCTGACGGAAGTCCGTTTACAGCCCATACTACAAATCCTGTTCCTCTTATTGCGGTAGGAATTGACGGACAGCTTGCGGATGGCGGCGTTCTTGCCGATCTTGCGCCTACGATGCTCGATATTATGGGAGTTCCCCAGCCTGCTGAAATGACAGGTAAGTCACTTATCGTTAAATAATTTTTACTTATATTGCATTGGCACGATTCGAGCATTCCCGATAGTGTCAATACACCAAAAAAGGCTGATTTTTTGTCAGCCTTTTTTATTATTTTGTGAACCTTTTATAAGTTCATAAAACTACATAATATGGTTGAAATTATTTAATTTTTTGCATAAAATTTCAAAAAATCCCTTGACATTTTAGCAAAAATATGTTATATTATTAAATGTGGATATGTGTAAAACGAGCAAAACAGCGTTTGATTTGAGTGAATGAGTTCGTGGTCGCATATTTCCAAAATCGCCTTCAACAGACGGCAGAAAATAATTTGTGTAAAAGCGAGGTAACTAAAGATGGCTGTAAATTTGACCAAAGGACAGAAGGTTGATCTTACTAAGTCCAATCCCGGATTGTCCAAAATCGTTGTGGGTCTCGGTTGGGACGTTAATAAGTACGACGGCGGTCACGATTTTGATCTTGACGCTGCTGCATTTCTTCTTGGCGGCGCAGGCAAAGTCGCAAGCGATAAAGATTTCGTGTTCTATGGCAATAAAGAGCATGAATCCGGTTCCGTTATCCATACCGGCGACAATCTGACCGGTGCAGGCGACGGCGACGACGAACAGATCAAGATCGACCTCAGCATAGTTCCCGCTGGAATAGAGAAAATTGATTTCACTGTAACTATTTATGACGCGGAATCGCGCGGACAGAACTTCGGACAAGTTTCAAACGCTTATATCCGTGTTGTGAACGAGGCTACAGGCGAAGAACTGATTCGTTATGATCTCGGCGAAGATTACTCCATTGAGACTGCCGTAGTGGTCGGCGAACTCTACCGCAATAACGGAGAGTGGAAATTCAATGCGATCGGCAGCGGCTTTCAGGGCGGTTTATCTGCCTTGTGCGGCAATTTCGGAGTAAATGTCTGAGATAAAAATAATTTATAAAATATGAAATTGAGGTAATTATTATGGCAGTAAGTTTGCAGAAAGGTCAGAAAGTTGACCTTACAAAGGGTAATCCCGGACTTTCTAAAATTTATATCGGTCTTGGCTGGGATACAAATAAATACGACGGCGGCGCTGATTTCGATCTCGATGCTGCGGCTTTCCTTCTTGGTGACAACGGTAAAGTTCCGTGCGATTCCGACTTCATTTTCTACGGAAATCTCAAGCACGCTTCTGAATCTGTTGTTCATATGGGCGACAACCTGACAGGCGACGGAGACGGTGACGACGAGCAGATCAAGGTTGATCTTGCAAGAGTACCCGCTAATATCAGTAAGATCGATTTTACGGTTACTATTTATGATTACGACGTTCGCGCTCAGAATTTCGGACAGGTTTCCAACGCGTATATTCGTATTGTTGATGAAATGACCGGTCAGGAAATTATCCGTTATGATCTCGGAGAGGACTTCTCTGTTGAGACAGCCGTAGTTGTCGGCGAGCTTTACCGTTACAATGGCGAGTGGAAATTCAACGCTATCGGAAGCGGTTTTGCAGGCGGATTGGCGGCATTGTGCCGTAATTTCGGCGTTAATGTCTGATTGCTGAAAGTCAGGTTAAATTTATGTCTGTTAATCTTCAAAAAGGTCAAAAGGTCGAACTCAGAAAAAATAACGGTGGAACTTTACGCAAAGTCATGGTAGGTCTTGGCTGGGATGAAGCTAAACCGGAGAAAAAAGGCTTTTTTTCGTCGCTTTTCGGTTCGAATAATCTCAATAACGATATAGATTGCGACGCTTCGGCGATTTTGTGTGTTGACGGTAAGCTTGTCAATAACAGGGATGTTGTATTTTTTAACAATCTTAACCATTCAAGCCGTGCCGTAAAGCATATGGGAGATAATCTTACAGGCGCAGGCGACGGCGATGACGAGCAGATCTTTGTTGATCTTGAAAATCTGCCCGGAAATTATGATAAGATAGTTTTTGTAGTAAATATTTATCAGGCGCGTCAGAGAAATCAGCATTTCGGAATGATCCGCAATGCGTTTATAAGAATCTGCGATGCTGAATCCGGTAAGGAGATTTGTAAATATAATTTATCTGAAAATTATAACAACATGACTGCTATGATTTTCGGCGAATTATACCGCTATAACAGCGAATGGAAATTCAACGCTATCGGACAGGCTACGCAGGATAACGATATCAGTTCTCTGGCGGCAAGATATAATTAAAATTAAGAACTTATCTTGTGAAGACAGGTTCTGAGAGCATTGCCTTTGTATTGCCCGAGTAATGCAAAGGCAATTTTTTTAAGGAAATATCGCACAAAGAGTTCGCGGTATTTCTTAAAATCATGAAAGGATTGTTAGGTATGGACGAATTTGTAAGACGACTGCCGGTGTATCTGCTTCTGGACTGCTCCGGTTCCATGATGGGCGAAAGGATCGAGGCTGTAAAGCAGGGTATCCGTTCGCTGATAGCTGAACTTAAAGGCGATCCGCAGGCGCTGGAAACCGCCTATATTTCAGTGATAACTTTTTCAAGCACGGCAAAGCAGGAAGCCGGTTTGACAGAACTTATGCTCTTTAAAGAACCCGAATTAAAGGCAAGCGGCGCAACTATGTTCGGACGCGCCCTTGACGTTCTGATGGACTGCATAAATAAAGAAGTACGCAAATCTACTGAAACTCAGAAAGGCGACTGGAGACCGCTTGTATTCGTCCTTACCGACGGCGCTCCGTCCGATGTGAACGATTTCAAACGTGCTGCCGAACAGCTTAAAACTATGAAAATCGCAAATATTATTGCCTGCGCGGCAGGTGCGGATGCCGATACGACTTATCTGAAAATGATGACGGAGAATGTTCTCATGATGAATTCTCTCTCCGCAGGCGATCTTGCGCAATTCTTCGCGTGGGTATCGGGTTCTATAAAAATGACTTCGAAAAGTCTTGACACGAAACCGGGCGAGGCGCTGGAACTTCCTCCTCCTCCGCAGGGCTTCCAGATAGTTCCCTGATGAGGTGAGTTATGGAAGACAGATCTGATCTTATAAAAAAAGACGCGGAAGTGTGCGAAGAGAAAATTATTCCGCAGGATATCAACAGCGGTTCTTTAGATCAGAACGCTTGCGATACCGATGTTCCTGAGTTGAAAAATGTTGAGCCAATTGAGGAGAACGAAGTCAGCGAAGGCGTTTCCGCAGACGTTCCGATGAATTCAGAATTATCGGAAAGCGGCGAGGTATTCGATGCTTCCGAGACTGAAGAATCGTCATGCGAAAATGCGGACGAATCTATAAAAGAAGATGTTGCCGACGATCAGCCCTGTGAAAACTCTTTGGAAAGCGATGATTCAAATGAATCTTCAGAATCGGAAAATAGAGCCGAAGATACGGAAAAAACTGTAGATGAGCCGAAGCACGAAAGCGTTACCGAATATACGGCGTCGTTGTGGAAATATACGGCTGTTTCGGAAGACGTTCCTGAGCCTTCTCCAGAGTATTATTCAAGATCAGATATATACGATGGCAGTAAAATTATTGGCGCGCGCGTTCGCGGAAAAAAGCATAAGCATGAAGGCTCTTGCTGCGACGATTGGTTTGAAACGGCTTCATTGGGTGATATTACGTTCATTGCAGTAGCCGACGGCGCTGGTTCGAAGAAACTTTCTCGGATAGGTTCGCAGGTTTCCTGCCGTGCTGCGATCGGATTTCTGAAGGATCATTTTGAGAAATATATTGTCAATGATACGAAAGTTATGTCCGGCATTGCTCTTGATATGAGCGATCCCGACTTTATGACAGCCTGCAAAACTTTTGCCGACGCTGTTCGCGGCGCTGTAAACGAGGCTTATTTTGCCGTAAAATCTGCGTTTTACTGCCGCGCGTCAGATGAAAAATTTTTGAAGTATATGGGAAGAAATCTTGATATACGCGATTTTTCCGCAACGCTTCTTATTTCGGCAGTGATTCCGCTTGGCAATGAAAAGAACGAAAAACTGGTGATCTCGTGTCAGATCGGCGACGGAATGATCGCGCTTATAAATACGTCAGCTGAATTTTCCGCTTCCATAAAGCGTATGGGGGATTCTGACAGCGGCGACTTTTCTGGTGAGACGGATTTCCTTACTTCCGAAAAAATGCATACTCCCGAAAATATAGCTCTGAAGACGAGAATCTCGCGAGGAAGTTCCGATATTCTCTTGATGATGACGGATGGAGTTTCGGACGATTATTTTCCTGCTGAAACTCAGATGCATCGGCTTTATTTTGATCTTGTCGCTAACGGTATCCTGCCGCCGAGACAGTCTTTAAATGAAAAATCTGATGAATTGCAGTGTAAGCTTCCGGAATCTACTGTTTATCCGTGGGTAAATGACAAATCTGTAATGGTCGCGGCTAATTATACAAATAAAATTTGCAGAGAAACAGGTCTGACATTTGAAAATATTTGGAATTCTCCTGAAATACTTGAAACTGCGGCTGCAAAACTCAGCGATCTTTCAGAAAAAAATGCGGTAGAGCGGCTTAAGATCTGGCTGGATAATTATGTTGAAAGAGGTTCGTTTGACGATCGCACCCTCGTCGCTGCGCTCATATAAGAGGTGATAAAATGTCGAAAATTGCAGAAGCTACACTTATGGACGGTTCTAAGCTTCCGTATGTTATAACGGATAATCCGCCGCGCGGAGGCATGAAATATACTTATTTCGCCCCCGATAAGTCGTATGTGATACAGTTTTTCAACGATCCCGAAATTGGCATGATCCCCGAGATACAAGACAGAATTTCAGCCATTATCGGAAAATATAATCCGACTGTATCCGAGGAAAACGGCGGTGCAAGGGGAAATTCGCAGGCGCTTGCGGACTATTTTTCTCAGCGGTACTGCTGGCCTGTAGCTATGGTAAAGTATCCTGAATTCGGCATAGTATGCCCTGCATACCCCTCAAATTATTTCTTCGATTCGAATTCGTCCATCGTCGAAGGTCTTGACCTCAGCGGCAAGGATAAAAAAAGCAACTGGTTTACTTCCAGAAACAGAAAATATTTAAATATTTCGGAACTCGGCAACTTTATGATGATGATGAAGCTGTCTGTTTGTCTTGCGCGCGCGATTCGCCGTATGCACTCCGCAGGTCTTGCTCATTCTGATCTTTCCAACAATAATGTTCTTATCGACCCGAAATCAGGAAGCTGTGTTGTAATAGACATTGATTCGCTGGTAGTTCCGGGGCTTTATCCACCCGAAGTTGCGGGAACTCGCGGTTATATCGCTCCCGAAGTTCTGGAATCGATGGAATATCCGCGAAACGATCCGCGCCGCTGTCTGCCGTGTATCGAGACCGATCTTCATTCGATGGCTGTGCTGATATATGAATATCTGCTTTTGCGTCATCCTCTTAACGGACCAAAGCATATCCCGAATATTTCGCCTGAGGAAGAAGATTTTCTCTTAATGGGGCCGAAAGCGCTGTTCATCGAAGATCCCCACGATCAGAGCAATCGGCCGAAGAATCTTAAAATTACTGTGCATGATCTCGGTCCTCACCTTGAGCGTCTTTTTATGCAGGCGTTCGTGGACGGTCTGCATTCTCCGAAACAGCGTCCGCAGGCTATGGACTGGGAACGCGGGCTTATTAAAACTTGGGATCTGCTTTACCCCTGTGAAAATCCTAACTGCCGTGAAAAATGGTTCGTTCTGCATGACATTGAACATCCCGTATGCCCATTCTGCGGAAAACGGGTAAATTCCGAAATAGTGAAGATCAAATTCAAAAAAGAACTTCGCGGAAAAAGCGGTCAATGGATGCCTTCGGGAGAACTAATAGCATATAATAATTCTCCGCTTTTTTCTTGGCATATTTATTCGAATGTTTTCGCCGACGAAAAGGCTGACCGCGATCTTTGCGCATATATCGTGAAACATCAGGGAAATTGGCTTCTCGTGAATCATAAGATTAATGGAATGCGTTCTCCCAGCGGAAATCCTGTTCCTCCGGGTCAGGCAGTTTTGCTGAAAAACGGAACGGTATTTCGTCTTTCCGACGAACCTAATGGTCAGCTTGCCGAAATACAGATAAAGGATTAAAGTTAATATGATACTTAAAAGAGGAATGCGGGATAAACTGGATAATCATCTGAATTCCGCCCAGAAATTCAAATCCGTCATGAAAGTCAGCGGTGCGTCTGTCTATGATTTTTGCTGCTTCGGAGTAGATGAAAATGATAATTTGTCCGATGACAGATACATGATATTTTACAATCAGACTTCGTCTCCAAATGGGGAGATTGTCTATTTTACTGAAAATTCCGGAGTTTCTTTTGAAATTTCTCTTCCGTCGCTTCCTTATAATGTCAGAAAACTTGTTTTTACGGTCAGCATAGACGGCGGAGGAACAATGGGAGAGATAAGATGTCATGAGTTTTCGCTGATACAAAATGGTGCTGAGGTTCTGTCGCTGTCGCTTGATGGAGGCAGTTTTCAGCAGGAAAAGGCGATAATCACCGCGGAAATATATTTTAAGGATTCATGGCGGATAAACGTTATCGCGCGTGGATTTAACGGCGGACTTGCCGATCTTCTCAAGATTTACGGCGGCGAGGAAGTTTCGGAACAGCCGGCTGCGGCTTCTCGGAAAATAAGCGCTGCCCCGGTAAAAAATTCCGATGTAATGCCATCTATGCCCGAATTGACGCCGTTGTCTCCGCAGCCTGTTCCTGTGGCTGATACGGGAAAAGTTTCCCTTGAAAAGAAAATTGAACGGCAGGCTCCGCAGCTTGTTTCCCTTGTGAAGCCGCTTAAAGTTGAATTGGACAAGAGAAAGCTGAATACCGTAAAGGCGCGCGTTGCTCTTGTTATGGATATGTCGGGGTCGATGATGACACAATACAAAAACGGAACGGTTCAGGAGATCATCAACAAAATTTTGCCGATCGCCGTTCAGTTTGACGATGACGGTGAACTTGATTTCTGGTATTTCGGAACGGAAACGCGGAAAATGCCCTCCGTTACGCTTGAGAATTACAGAAAAGCCGTTCCCGACGAGTGGCAGCGGCTTATGTTTGATCTCGGATATGGAAATAACGAGGTCAAAGTAATGCGGCAGGTAATAGATCGCTATGCCCTCACAAAAATGCCCGTGTACGTGATCTTTATAACAGACGGCGAGGTCGGTAATTCTTCGGAGATAAAAAAACTGATGCGAGAAGCTTCGGAAAAGCCGATATTCTGGCAGTTCGTGGGAGTAAGCGGTAAGGATTACGGCGTGCTGAAAAAGCTTGATACGCTGAAAGGACGCTACGTTGATAATGCGAATTTCTTTGCTCTTGACGATTTCCGTTCCGTTTCAACTTCGGAATTATACAGCCGTCTGCTCAACGAATTTCCTTTATGGCTTCAGGCAGCCAAAAATAAAAATATGATTTAGGTGATATTTTATGGATTTAAGAAGAGGAATGCGTGATAAACTTGATAAGTATATTGACGTAAACAGCCCCCTCGAAGCGCAAATGAACATAGCGGGATCGGCTGTTTACGATTTCTGCTGTTTTGGCGTAGATGCAAACGATACGCTTTCCGACGACAGATACATGGTTTTTTATAATCAGACTTCATCTCCGAGCGGCGAAATAACTTATACTTCGGCGCAGAATTCGGCAGTTTTTAAAATTGATCTTTCCCGAATTCCGACAAGTATTCAAAAACTCGTTTTTACTGTAAGCATAGACGGATCGGGAGTAATGGGCGAGATAGGTTCTCATACTCTGAAAATCAGGCAAAATGGAACGGAAGCGTTGTCGCTTTCACTTGCAGGTGGAGATTTTCAGCAGGAAAAAGCTATAATTACCGCTGAAATTTATAAAAAAGAAGTGTGGCGTATAAATGCAGTTGCAAGGGGCTTTAACGGCGGGCTGGAAGATCTGCTCAATAATTATGGCGGAGAAGCAGAGAATGACGCTCCAACTCCCGCGCCGTCTCAAAATCCTACACCCGCTCCTGCGCCGACTCCCATGCGAAATACCGCATCGCCTGCGCCGACCTTAAATCGTCAGCCTGTCTCAGCGATAATTCGCCAAAAAGCTCCTGCCCTTGCGAAATCTGCCAATGTTCTGGAGCATAGCGTTCAGCAGTGCGGTCTTGGTAATGCGTCGGCAAAGGTTGCTGTTGTAATGGATATGACGCAAACTATGCTGTGGGATTACGAGGACGGAACTATTTCAAAGGCAATAAGCAAATTTATGCCTGTTATAGCCCAGCTTGACGGCAATTGTAAGGCTGATTTCTGGCTGTACGGCGATATTCCGCGTGAAATGCCCGCGCTTACTCTCGATAATTATGCCAATGCGATTCCTCGTGACTGGACGAGATTAATGCAGGAACTCGGCGGCGGAAATGATGAACTCAAAGTCATGAATGCCGTTGCGCAGAAATATTCGGGAATACGCACGCCTGTTTATGTGATTTTTGTGACGGTAGGAAGCATTCAGGGCGGAAACGCTGTTGCCGATTTTATAAGACAGCAGTCCAATAAGCCGATATATTGGCAGTTTATTGGTTTGAACGGCATGAGATACGGCGATATTGAACATCCTGAGTTGATTCAGGGCAGAATGACCGATAATGCAGGATTTTTTGAAGCGGACGATTTCGACGACGCGAACGACGGAAAACTCTATAATATGATGTTTGCGAAATTTCCAAAGTGGCTGAATGAAGCCAGGCAGAAAGGCTTGATCTGACGTGGAACTGCAAAGGGGAATGCGCGATAGGCTTGAAAGGTATGTCGATGTAAATCGTCCTATTGAAGCGGAATTGCAGGTATCGGGAACTTCCGTCTATGATTTCTGCTGCTTCGGAGTTGACGGAAACAATAAGCTTTCAGATGATCGTTACATGGTTTTCTACAATCAGACCGCGTCGCCCGCAAATGAGATCGCTTACAGAGGCGGTAATGGCTCGGCGGTTTTCACGATTGATTTGAACAGAATTCCAATGACTATCCAGAAACTCGTTTTCACCGTGAGTATAGATGGAAGCGGAGTTATGAGAAATATTAATTCTCATGTTTTCATGCTCAAACAAAACGGAATATCTGCTCTGCGCCTTGCGCTTAACGGAAGCGATTTTCAGCAGGAACGCGCAATAATCAGCGTTGAAATTTATATGAAAGACGTGTGGAGGATAAATGCTGTTGCGCGCGGATTTAACGGCGGATTAGGCGATCTTTTACGCGCTTACGGAGGCGTAGAAGCTGCTCCTGAAAGTCAGATTCTTTCTCCGAGAATTGTCGCCCCAACAGTTCTTCAGCTAGCGAAAATATCGCTCGAAAAGAAGCTTGAAAAAGCGCCGCAGCTTGTTTCTCTTGCTAAACCTTTGACGCTTGAACTGGAAAGGCGAAATTTGCTTGGAATTGTTGCAAAAGTTGCGCTGGTTATGGATATTTCGGGTTCAATGGACGAAAGATACAGCGACGGCACGGTTCAGCAGATAGTTAATAAAATTCTTCCTCTTGCTGTTCAGTTTGACGATGACGGCGAACTTGATTTCTGGTATTATGGTTCGCGTTCAAAGAGAATGGAATCTATAAATCTTGATAATTACACTGCCGCTGTTCCGAATAATTGGAAAGAGCTGATGGGAAGTCTGGGATTCGGCACAAATGCGGCGGATGTTATTGAAGAAGTAAGTGTGGAATACGATCGTACAAGAATACCCGCATATATTATATTTGTAACAGACGGTGCATTTCCGTCTCCGCGAAAAGTCAAAAAAATATTGAGCAAGGTTTCAAATAAGCCGATTTTCTGGCAATTTGTCGGAATCGGCGGTGGTTATTACGGTATATTGAGAAAACTTGATACCATGAAGGGCAGATATGTTGATAATGCTAATTTTTTTGCCCTTGACGATTTTAGAAAAGTTTCCAACAGCGAGTTATACAGCCGCTTGCTAAATGAATTCCCAAAATGGCTTGATGAAATAAAACGAAAAGGAATGCTCTAAAAGGGGGAAAAATAATGGAATTACAAAGAGGAATGCGTGATAAGCTTGAGAAGTATATCGACGTAAATCGTCCTATTGAAGCGGAAATGCAGATATCGGGAGCGTCTGTTTATGATTTCTGCTGCTTCGGAGTTGACGGAAACGATAAACTTTCCGATGATCGCTACATGGTTTTTTATAATCAAACTGCGTCGCCAGCAAATGAAATTTCATTCAGAGGAAGTAACGGCTCGGCGGTTTTCACGATTGATCTGAACAGAATTCCCATGACTATCCAGAAACTCGTTTTCAGCGTGAGCATAGACGGCAGCGGTGTTATGAGAAATATTAATTCTCATGTTTTCACTCTGAAACAAAACGGAACGCCTGCTTTGAGACTTGCGCTTAACGGAAGCGATTTTCAGCAGGAACGCGCGATAATCAGCGTTGAAATTTATATGAAAGACGTGTGGAGAATAAATGCGGTCGCGCGCGGATTTAACGGCGGCTTAGGCGATCTTCTGCGCGCTTACGGAGGTGAGGAATCAGCCCCTGCAAATCCGACTCCGCCGCCAAGACCTGCCGCGCCTCCTCCAAGACCTGCCGCTCCGCCGCCTCGACCTGTCGTACCTCCGCAGTCTGCTGCGCCTCCTCCGCCGGCAAAGATCAATCTTGTAAAAGGTCAGAAAGTTAACCTTGTTAAGGGCAGTGCAGGACTGGGCGAAGTTCTCATAAATCTTAACTGGAAGCAGCCCAAAGGCATTTTTGCGCGCCCGATCGATCTCGATCTCGGCTGTCTTTATGAATTGAAAAACGGCGACGCAGGTTCGATTCAGGCTCTTGGAAATACTTTTGGTTCGCTTACAAGACCTCCGTTTATTGCCCTTGACGGAGACGATCGCTCGGGTTCTTCCGCAAACGGCGAAAATCTCCGTATAAACGGTCAGATGATACAGTATATCAAACGAATTCTGATCTATACTTATATTTATGAGGGCGCGGCAAACTGGAAGCAAGCCGACGGCGTTGTTACCGTGAAATGCCCCGGCAGTCCCGAAATTATTGTGCGAATGGACGAATACGGCAGCAATCTTCCTCTTTGCGTGATCGCGTATCTGGAAAATGTTAATAATACCCTAAGCGTTGAGAAAATCGTGAGATTCTTCCGCGGACAGCGATATGCCGATCAGGCGTTTGGCTGGGGACTTAACTGGACTCATGGCACTAAAGATTGATCGTCATGAAGCTTATACAGGAATTATTCGAAGACTGCTGCAATGAACTTGCGCTTGAATCAAAGGTATACAAAGGACCGCTGCTTATCGACCGACCTTGCCGCGTGATAGGAAACGGTGCTGTGATCGTGTGCGGCGATTCCGAATCCGTGGAGATCAGCGCTGAACAGACGGAATTGAGAAATCTTAAAATAGAGCGTACTTCTTCTGCCGCAGGAATGCCTCCGATTCTGAATTGTCTCGAAGATACGCATTTAAGCAGAGTGATCGTTCGCGGCGATATGATTCGCGGAAATAAGCTGACATCTGTTTCACAATATCCTGATCGCATAGATTTGGGTATTATACCTGCAAATTCTCGAAATTCATTCAAATTTTCGCTTACGGTCACGGAAGATACTGTTATAGAAAATCCCGTCAGCGGCATATCAATCGCTCCTGAAAGGCTGTCCGCCGGCGAAAATGAAATTACTGTTGATGTAGAACCGCTTCGAGATGAAGTTACGATTTTTGGCTCGCTTATTTTCAAATGCGGTGAAGGAGTCGGAAAGGAAGTTTGCATTTCGGCGTCCGCTTCGAAAGAGCGTGTTGAATGCGAAAAAGCTGCCGAACTCCATTTTCCTAAAAGTTCGGAATCAGAATTTGATAACAATAAAAACCGTTCCGTGGAAACTGCGCCCGCGGAAGTTATTTCGCCGCATACTTCTCATGAAAATTTTCAGCCGCTTCAGAGAGGACAGCGCATAGCTTTTGGGAAAGAAGTCCGATCGGTCAAATTGCAGCTTATCGCCGATAATATTGAAAAGCGGATGGACGTCGACGGCTACGCGTTTCTTCTGCATGAAAACGGAAGAACGCTGAAAGACGAGGATATGATCTTTTGGGGAAATACAAGTTCACCCGAAAATTCAGTTCAGATAGCGGGCGAGGGAGAATCGGCGCATTTTGCCGTCGATCTTGAAAAAGTTCCGCAGGAGATCAAAAAAATCGCGTTTTGCTGGTCGATCTACGGCGATAATGCGGAGGAATGCTTTATTCATGTGAAATCCCCGAAGCTGCGTATCGTTACCGACAATGCAGACACATATATTTTTCCCATGGACGGGCTTATGCGTGAAAAAACGATTGTGGGGGCAGAAATTTACAGATATAGCGATTCATGGAAGATTAGCTGTATTGGTTCGGGTTATCATTCCGGTCTCAGGCGCTTGTGTGAAGATTACGGAGTTGATATAGAGGATTAAGAAGTATTCTTGATCCGATTATTTAAAGAGTGTGGATTGCAGGGCATTTGTCTGGTAATTCGCAAAAGGAGGATAAAATGAATTTAAAAGGATTAACAACAAAGGAAGCCGAGGAAAGCAGGCAAAAGCACGGCTCGAATGTTTTGACGGATATTCCGTCTGATCCGCTCTGGAAAAAGATCCTTGAGGGCTTTAAAGATCCCATGATCATGATACTGCTGGTCGCTTTAGTAGTTCAGGTGGTACTCTTTTTCCTTGGGCAGGCTGAATGGTTTGAACCTGCGGGAATTCTTGTGGCGATCCTTATCGCAAACGGAGTTGCGTCCGTTAGCGAAAGTAAGCAGGAGGGCAAGGCGTCCGCTCTGAAAGCCGAGGAACTTGCGAAAGAAACTGCAAAGGTAATACGCGACGGCAAGCTTACGGAAATCCATGTAACGGAAGTCGTTGTGGGCGATATCGTTTATTTGCAGGCAGGCGATAAAATTCCTGCCGACGGCGTTATTGTCGAGGGTAAGCTCGCCGTCGATCAGGCTGCTCTTAATGGTGAGACAGAAGAAGCAGAAAAGATCGTTTTGCCGGATGGTGAAACTTACGATAAAAAAGATCTGCTCAATCCATACTATATCTACCGCGGTACTGTAGTATGCAGCGGAGAGGCTCATTTTGAAGTAAAAGTTGTAGGCGATAATACCATGTTTGGCGAGCTTGCACTCGAAGTTCAGGGAGATACTCGCGAAACTCCTCTTCAGTTAAAGCTTGCAAAACTTGCCAAACAGATATCTACATTCGGCTATATCGGCGCGATATGTATCGTTGTAGGCGTACTTGCAAAGAGCCTTATTACGGGCGAAATTCCCGATACGGCTTTTGAGTGGATTCGCCTTATAATGAATGCAATTACAGTTGCGGTAACTATTATCGTATGCGCAGTTCCTGAAGGTCTGCCTATGCTTACGTCCATTCTGCTCTCATTCCAGAGTCTTAAAATGGCAAAGGACAACGTTCTTGTCAGAAAGATCAACGGTCTTGAAACTGCCGGAAGCCTTAGTTTGCTTTTCAGCGATAAAACGGGTACTATCACAGAGGGTAAGCTTTCAGTTGTGGAGATCGCTTCCGGAAATGTAAATTGTTACGATTCATTCGAAAAAATACCGGCTGCGCTTTCTTCCGAGATGATCGTGGGAATCGGAGTAAATAACAGCGCGTCTGTCAGCGACGGAAATATCATAGGCGGAAACAGTACAGACCGCGCGCTTATGAAATTTGTTGCAGACGCTCATCAGGAGGAGATAAAATCCAAAACAGAAGTTAAGACGTTTAATTCGTTCGATTCTAATAAAAAATCCTCAAGCGTAGTTATCGTTCGCGACGGAAAATGCGTTACCTATGTTAAGGGAGCTGCCGAGAAGATAATCGACAGATGTACTCATTATATGGATGAAAATGGAGATCGCAGGGAACTTACAAGCACTAAAGAGCTTACCGAATACAGCGATTCTCAGGCAAGCCGTTCGATGCGGCTTCTTGCGGTTGCAATGGCTGACGGTGAAAATGACGAATCGGGACTTACGCTTATATGCGTTCTCAGCATTCGCGATAACGTTCGTAAAGAAGCTGTCGACGCTATCCGCGAAGTTAAGAATGCCGGAATACAGGTTGTAATGGTTACGGGCGACCGAAAGGAAACTGCCGCCGCTATCGCAAAGGAAGCAGGTCTTGTTGAGCGTTCCGACGATGTTGTAATGACTTCCGCTGAAATGGCTGAAAAGACCGATGACGAACTTAAAGCTATTCTTCCCAGACTTCGTGTTGTTGCGCGCGCTCTTCCTATGGATAAGAGCCGTCTTGTAAGAGTCGCTCAGGAACTTGACTATGTTGTCGGTATGACAGGCGACGGCGTAAACGATTCACCTGCGCTTAAAAAAGCCGACGTGGGCTTCGCTATGGGAAGCGGAACGGAAGTTGCAAAGGACGCGGGCGACATTACTATCATGGATGATAATTTCCTCTCTATTGAAAAAGCTATCCTTTATGGACGAACTATGTTCAAGAGCATTCGTAAATTCCTTATATTCCAGCTTACTGTAAACGTTGCGGCTGTTCTGACATGCTTTATTGGTCCTCTCATGGGCGGCAAGGAGCACAGCGTGATTCTCACAGTCGTTCAGCTTCTTCTTGTAAATCTTGCTATGGATACCCTTGCGGCTATCGCTTTTGGAAGCGAGCCTGCGGAGAAGGAATTCATGAAAGAAAAGCCGATAGCGCGTAATGCAGGCATCATAAGCAAGGATATGTTGATCGAAATAATTATTTCCGCTGTTTATATTACAGTCATCTGCCTTGGAATCCTCTTCTTCCCGCCCCTTCGTGATCTTTTCGGCGACGTAGATGTTATGTATCTGAAATCCGCAGTATTTGCAACATTCATGATGGCTATCACGTTTAACGGATTTAATGCGAGAACGTCTCATTTCAATCCTCTTCACGGAATCGGCAGAAACAAAAATTTCATTCTTGTAATGGTCGGAATTTTTGCTCTCCAGTTTATATTTGTAACATTCGGCGGCGAAGTTCTCAGCGTTGAAAGTCTTACTCCCACAGCATGGGCTATATGCGTCGGACTTGCATTCATGGTAATTCCGATAGACATAGTGAGAAAGCTTATTACAAAGATAATGCCAGAAAAGAAAAAGGCATAATTTAAGAACCTGTCCACATAGGAAATTCCGCACGTATTTTCGGCAAATTTTGCCGATTGCTGCGTTGAAAAATCTCACTATATGACCGAAGGGAACGCCCGTGGCGCGTCAGTATTCTTTCGATTTTTCTCCTTGCACTCGTCAAAATTATGCTCGAAAACCCGCACACAATTTCTATGTGAACAGGTTCTAAAATTAATTAGCTTGTACTGCGCGAAAATCTCGCTTGCCGGTATAAGTTACGAAAGGTAATTCGCACACATCGCTTTAAGGTGTGTGCGGTTTGCTTGTATTATGTATTATATCATTATTATTATGGGGAATGGAATTTTGGCAGGCTTTAACTGCTTATAATCCGGGAGGAAATTTAATTGGAAAAAAAGGAATATCTGAAATATTGCTTGGGGGGACTTATATATACCCCTGCAACGGATAAAAAAATTGCCGAAAAACTTAGATCAAAAGCTATTCCAAACCTGAAATCTCTGGTTTTGTGTCTGGAGGATTCCATAACAGATTCAGTTCTCAGTGAAGCGGAAGCTAATACAAAGAAAATTCTTTCAGAACTGAAAAATGAACTCAATCTTCCGCTGCTTTTCATTCGCGTTAGAACCCCTGCACACCTTGAATACATGGCGGATTATCTCGGCGACGATATATCTGTACTCACAGGATTTGTGCTGCCTAAATTTGATATAAGCAATTTAGACGATTACTTTCGCATTACACGAAAAATAAATAACCGAAGCAGCGAGCCGAAATATATTATGCCTATTCTCGAAAGTTCGCTGATATCAAGCTGCCATAACAGATCTGCAAATCTTGTTGAACTGAAAAATAAAATGCGTCCGATGAAAGATCTTATACTTAACATCCGTGTAGGCGGAAATGATTTTTGCAATTTATACGGTCTGCGCCGAAATATAGATCAGAATATTTATCAGATAGGCGTTGTACGCGATATACTTATTGACATTCTCAATATTTTTTCTGATGAATACGTTGTTTCCGGACCTGTCTGGGAATACTATGATAACGGCACGGACGACGCATGGAAGCGAGGTCTTGAAAAGGAACTGGAACTCGACAGGCTTAACGGTTTTATCGGTAAAACAGCTATTCATCCAAGTCAGATTCCTGTTATTGCAGAAAGTCTGAAACCGTCGAAAAGCGATTTTGACGACGCGAAATCTGTGCTTTTCTGGTCAGAGGAGCTGGGCGTAAAGGGAAGTGCGGACGGCAGGCGAATGAATGAAGTAAAAACTCACAGAAAATGGGCGAAGCGTACCTTTATTCTGGGAGAGCTTTTTGGTATCAAGGAGGAAAAAATTGAACAGAATCTGGTTTAATCATTGGTTCAGTACGGCATATCATCTTATACGTCTGATGAGAGAATGCGGGACGGATACTGAATTCATCGGTTCGAGCAGCAATGAGAACTGCGTCTATAAATTCCAATGCGACGAGTGGTACAAAGAAGAATATGACGCGGATAAGAGCGGATATTCGGAATATTGCCTTGATTTTTGCAAAAAACATTCCATAGACGTTTTTGTGCCGCGCAGAGGGCTGAAAGAGATAGTTAAGAATGCCAAACTTTTCGAATCGCAGGGAATCAGACTTTTTGCGAATACGAATGCTAATCATCTGGAAATTACCGATGATAAGATTGAAACATACGAATATATCAAAAATAGTGGTCTTGAATATATGCTGCCGTCTTATTTTCCATGTAAAAATGCCGATGAATTCAAAACTGCTTTGGAAGAATCCAGATCGTGCGGAGTGCGTACCTGCTATAAGCTTGCAGTTGACGAAGGGGCTGTTACGTTTCGGATTATTGACGATGATACAAAGTTAAATATTTATAATAATTCTCCGTATCATATAACGATGGAACAGGCATATATGATAGCTGACGAATATGATTTTGGCAAACGAATAATTGTGATGCCCTATCTTGATTCTCCCGAAGTAAGCGTTGATTGTCTGAAAACTGAAAACGGACTTCTCATGCTGCCCCGATATAAGACCGCGAGCCGTTTTTATGAAATTCGTTTTGACGAAGAAATTATGAAGCGAACGGAGAAACTCGCAAAATATTTCGACTTCGAAATGCCTTTCAACGTTCAGTATCGTATGTATAAAGGAGAACCCGTAATTCTGGAGATAAATCCCCGAATGTCAGGCGGATTGCAGATTTCATGCGCTGCTTCTGAAATTAATCTTCCCGTGCTTGCATTGCGCAAACTTCTTGGAAAATCCGTAAACTGGGCATATCCCGAATTCAAAAGCCGCGGCTGCATACAGATAGAATCGCCTGCCGCCGTATTTTAGTGAGGTAATAATGGAAAATTGGAATTTTTGTTCTAAAATTAAAATAGCCAGACGGCATAATAATAAAAAACGCTCTTATCTGCTGGTAAATACTGTGCAGGCGAAGCATATCCCGACGCCGCCCTCTGAAGCGTTGAAAATGTATCACGCTCTCGGAGGAAAGATACATAAAGCCTATCCAAATGCAAATCTGGTGATCGGATTTGCGGAAACGGCGACGGCTATTGCGGCAGGCGCGGCGGAAGCTATGGGAGATGATACCATTTTTTTTAATACGACGCGTGAAGCGGTCGATTACGAATCTGAATGCATACTTTTTTGCGAGGAACACAGCCATGCTGTTGAGCAGAAACTTTATGCTAAAGATCTCGGAAATTTGCTGAAGTCAACCAATGAAGTTGTGCTTATCGACGACGAAATATCTACCGGAAAAACGCTTTTCAACATAATCAGCGCCATGAAAGAAAAGATTCCGGAACTTGTGAATCGCAGAATAGTTGTAGGCTCGATTCTGAATCGGCTTAATAAGGAGCGCGAGGCTTTTTTCAATGAAAATAATATTTATTTTGAAAGTTTGTATCACATTAGCTGTGATGACGCGATTCTTGAGAAAAGCGGCGATGGATTGACAGCTCCGAAGCTTGCAGATGAGGGAGATAATGAGGAGTTTCCGCAGAACGTGTTCCGATTTAAATTTCCGTATACGAAATATCCGCATAAAATATCGGATTATCTGGGACGCTGCGACAAACTTGCGGAAGAATTGATGAAGCGCGTTGATTTCAAAAAATATGGAAAAGTGCTGTTTCTCGGCACTGAGGAGTGTATGTTCCCGGCGATTCGCGCAGCTTTTATAATTGAGGAAAAATGTGATATCAAGGCGTATTGTCATGCAACTACACGCAGTCCGATAAGTATTGGTAGCGATGAGGATTATCCCATTCAAAGCGGATTCGAGATCGGCAGTTTTTATGAGGATGATCGCGTGAATTACATATACAATATTCAGCAATACGATGCGGCGGTAATCATATCTGACAGCATATCTCCGTCTGAAAGAGCGATGAACATTCTCGGAGGAATCCTTAAAAAACACGGTATATCAAATGTATTTTATTGTTTGGGTGAATAAAAATGTTTGGAACTTATAATAATGACGATGTAAAAATATTATTGAAAGATATAACAGGACTCGTGAAACCCCTTGCTGCAAGCGAGCGTGAACCTCTTATTCAGAGCGGAGTTCATTACAGCGAAATGCTGCCGCTGGAATATGAGCCTACGGAAGCATATATGGCTATTTATCGCCTTGCTTTGGAGCGTTATTCTAAAATTACAGCCGACGCCGTGGGAGCGGCCGCAGAGCAGATATGGGCTGAAAAGGGCGAAAATACTGTGTTAGTATCCCTTGCGCGCGCAGGTACGCCTGTAGGAATACTTATTAAGCGTTATATTGATTCGCGTCATAATGTGAATATTCCGCATTATACTATATCAATAATACGCGGCAGAGGGATTGATAAAAATGCGGTCGACTATATTTTAAGCCGTCATCGTCCTGAGAATCTTCAGTTTGTAGACGGCTGGACGGGAAAAGGCGCGATAAAGAATGTTCTTACAGAGGCGCTTTGCGATTATCCGCATATTAGCGGAGATCTTGCGGTTTTGTCTGACGCGGCATATGCGGCTGAAAAATGCGGTACTCACGAAGATTTTCTGATAGCAAGTTCCTGCTTGAATTCCACTGTTTCGGGACTTCTCAGCAGAACGTTTCTGCGCAGCGATATAATCGGCGAAAATGATTTTCATGGCGCTGCATTTTACGGTGAACTTGCCGACAGGGACGTTACTTATCAGTTTATCGACAGGATCGTTCAGGATTTCGATCTGAATAAGGATTTTATTGTCAAAAATAATGCCGAACCTTTTGCAGGATTGAGAGAAGCGGAGGATATTCAGGAGCATTTCGGAATTCGTAGTATTAATTTTGTAAAACCCGGCATCGGCGAAACAACTCGTGTGCTGTTAAGGCGAATTCCATGGAAAATTTTGGTTTACAGTCTTAATGACGAAGAAAATCTTGGGCATATTTACCAGCTTGCCCGTGAGAAGGGAGTAGAAGTCGTGGAATATCCGCTAAGATTTTACAGATCATGCGGACTTATACGCGATCTTTCCGATATATGAAAAATATTATTTTTGCAAGCGATCTTGATAACACGCTGGTTTATTCCAAAAGCAAGATAAGCGGCGGAGTCTGCGTGGAGATCTACAATGATCGTAAGCAGGGCTTCATGACCGAGTATACATATGAAAATTTCAGAAGGATAGCCGAAAATATCAGGTTTATTCCTGTTACTACGCGTTCTGTGGAGCAGTTTCGCCGTATAAAATTTCCTGATAATCTTATTCCGGAATATGTCCTTACTTCCAATGGCGCAACTCTTCTTTACAATGGCGAACCTGTGGATGAATGGCGTCTGATTTGCAGAGACGGAAATCTCATCGGTCTGCTAAACGAAGTTTATAGTAGATATTGCGGCGACCCAAGGTTCAGGATATGCCGTATTGTCGATGAATCCTTTGTGTATGTAGTTTGCGCTGATGGGCAGAACAGCTTGAAAATTGCTGATGAATTAAAAGAGAAAGAAGATATTGCCGTTGAGGTAACTGGGCGGAAAATTTATTTTTTCCCCGACGGATTGAATAAAGGAGCGGCTGTAAAGAAGCTGTGCAAGGCGATTTCCATGGATAAGTTAATCGCCGCCGGAGACAGCGGCATGGACGCGTCTATGTTGAATATTGCCGATATAGCTTTGATTCCGGCTGATTTTGATATGCGGCTGCTGAGAACAAAGAATTATTTGAAATGCAATGAGAATTCAACATTTTCTGACTTTATTGTTGAAAAGCTGCTGGAGGAGTTTTAAGAGCCTGTTCAGTATCTTTTTATGTGCGGATTTTTGAGAAGATTTTTTGCCTGACCAGGAGAAAAGGTGCATGAATGCTGACGCATTCCAAGACTTTTTGACGAAGTTCAGGCTAAAAATCTTTCGAGAAGACGTGCGGAAAAAGATACTGAATACGCTCTTTTTTATAAAATGCCCAGTTATATAAGTTTTGAATATCTAAAAGTGTATAATAAAATAAAAGCTGTAGGAATGCAGATTCATTTCAGTTTTTTCGTTTTAAAACGGCGGATATAACCGCAGACGATGTCCCCGTCTCTTAGGCGGCGAACATCTTTAGATCCAGTCGGAGATATAATCTCCAACTGGATCCGGCTTACTTCCGTTAGCTGTCTGCTTGTTGAAAGCAGAGCTTTGAATAAAAGGAGTTGAAAATTATGGATCATATTGCACATATAAGGAATTCAGACGGAGCGCGGCAGAGCGTTTCGGAGCATTGCCGTTCTGTTGCCGAGCGCAGCCGTGCTTATGGAGAAATGGCTGGATTAGGCAAACTTTGCGAATTACAGGGGCTTTTACATGATATAGGAAAGCTGACAGAGGATTTTGATCAATATATTACCGGCAGAAGCAAATATATGCGAGGTGATATAGATCATGCTTTCGGAGGTGCAAAATATCTTGGGGAATTGCCTGATCTTTATGAAAAAAAGGAATTTTCAGAAACGGCAAATTTAATAATGCGTACCGTCATTTCGCATCATGGGCTTCATGACTGGATAAATGATGAGGGTATGGATTATTGCAGAAAAAGAATTGAAAAAACCGAGAGATATGAGGAAATATGCCGAAATGCAGAGGAATTTATCTCTCCTGAAGAGGTTCTTGAACTTCTTAAACAGGCTTCCGCTGAATATCTTGCAGTTTCAAAAAAGCTTTCTCAGCTTGCAAAGCGTAATTCAAAAGAAAATCAAAAGACGGCGTATGCTTTTTATCTTGGAATGCTTGAACGATTTGCAGAGTCTGTTCTCGTTGATGCCGATCGTACGGATACTGCCGATTTTATGTCCGCAGGCGAAACAGAAACGCGTTATGATGTACGGACTGTTTGGGGTGATATGGATCGGAAAATGGAACAGAAAATTGCAGGATTTCGCGGAAAAACAGATGATATTTCAAAAAAGCGCATGGATATTTCAGATCGCTGCAAGGCGTTTGCAGATCATTCGGTCGGCGTGTGCCGTCTTATAGTTCCGACAGGCGGCGGAAAAACTTTGTCAGCGCTGAGATTTGCAATATCATATTGCAGAGAATATGATATGCAGAAAATAATATATATTGCTCCGTTTATGTCGATTTTAGAGCAGAACAGCGATGAGATACGAAGCGTCAGCGGAGACAATGTATTTTTGGAACATCATTCAGATATGCTGGCGAATATTGATTATGAAAATGAACTTTCAATGTATGAACTTCATTCGGAAAAATGGGATTCTCCGTTGATTGCTACGACAATGGTTCAATTTTTGAATACGCTTTTCAGTGGGAAAATGGCTTGTGTACGCCGAATGCACCGACTTTGCAAAAGCGTAGTGATCATTGATGAAATTCAGTCTCTGCCTTTGAAATGCATAAATATGTTTAATTTGGCAATGAATTTTTTGACAAATATATGCGGCTGTACCGTCGTATTGTGTTCTGCAACTCAACCGCCCCTTGACGACCTGCAATTTCCGCTGCTTATTGATGAAAAATCAAGCATGACAGGCGATTTCAGTATGGATTTTGAGATGTTCAGGCGCACCGAACTTATATCACGCCTTACGCCTTACGGATATTCATACGAAGATGCAGCAGAATTTTGCAAAGAAAAAACTCGTGAACACGGAAATCTTCTTTTGATAGTGAATACAAAATCAGCCGCCGCGGAATTGTATAGGATACTGCGCGATAATGATGAAAATGTGCTTACGGTTCATCTCAGTACAAATTTATGCGCGCAGCACAGGCGTGAGCGGCTTGATGAAATAAGGCGGGCGCTTAATGAAAATAAACCGATAGTCTGCGTAACCACACAGCTTATTGAAGCAGGTGTTGATATATCGTTTCGCTGCGTAGTTCGTTCGCTGGCAGGATTGGACAATGCGGCGCAGGCGGCAGGACGCTGCAACCGTCATGGGGAAGCAGGCTGTATTTGCCCAATATATCTTATTCGTCTGCGTGATGAAAATCTTGGAAGTTTAACTGATATTAAGGATTCACAGCGGATAACTGACAGAATGATACACTATGACAATGATTCAGATATGCTTTCGCCGAAAAAGCTGGAAGAATATTTTTCTGAACGTTATTCCTGCGATCCCGAAAAGCTTTCTTATTTGTATGCGGCAGAAAAAACTACGCTTCTTTCTCTTTTGTCGCTTAATAAGGATAGATATAATATGATGCAGTCGAGAAGTCATTCACCATATACTGTTCAAGCATTTAAAACGGCAGGCTCGGCGTTTCAGGTTATTGACAGCAATACTGCGGATATTATAGTTCCATATAATGAGGACGCGGAGAGTCTGATAAGAATGCTTGACGAGGAAAATGATCCTAAATCATGGACGGATATGATACGAAAGGCGCAGAAATATTCGGTAAGCGTTTATCAGGCGACAGGGCGTAAACTTGCTGAAAATCATGCTGTCAGGCTGCTTAAAAGCGGTGTGCTTGCGCTTGATAAGGAATTTTATGATTCCGATTTAGGGGTAATTACGGAAAATGCAGTTCGTGATGTTCTGATATTTTAAGAACTTGCGTTTATAGGATAAGCTGCGCGTCTTGAAAACCAGCACATATTCTCTATGAGCACAAGTTCTAAATAAAATTGCCGCATGGTAAAAATACCATGCGGCAGAAGTAAGATGAAATATATAATTAAATTAATTTCAATCCACGCCAACTTATCAATCTATACAAATTAAAATGAAATGGCGACATAAAAAATTATAGCATACAATTAAAAATGAAATATGAACAAAAAGTAAACAATTATAAATTGGGAATATTTTTCGAAAAAAGCCTTGACAAATTTAATATAATAATATATAATTTAATTAGAAAAGGAGATGAAACCATATGGAAAAACCAATATTCAGAAATACAGTTGAGTTTTCCGTGTCCGGACCACTGGCGATGTTTTCAGATGTTCTTACGCGCGCATCTTCCGAACGATTCAGTTCGCAGCTGCCCTCATATGAGGCTTTGAAAGGTATTCTCCACAGCATATACTTCAAGCCAACCTTTGTTTGGACAATAGACAGCGTGCGTATCATGAATCCGATCCGAATGATACGCAAGGGAGTCCGTCCAATAAAATACGGCGGCGGGAATGATCTTTCATATAATACATATCTGGAAAATGTGCATTATCAGGTCAGGGCGCATTTTAACTGGAATGAAAATCGTCCCGAACTTGCCGGCGACCGCAATGAAAATAAACACCATAATATTGCCAAACGCATGATAGAAAGGGGAGGCAGGCGAGATTGTTTTTTAGGTACCCGCGAGTGTCAAGCGTCGGTTGAGCCCTGCGTTTTTGGCGAGGGTAAGGGAGCGTATGATCGCACCGGCGAGATACCTTACAGTCTTACGTATCATGGCATAACTTACAGTGATGAAAGCGAATTGCCAGAAGACAAGGGTAAAATGACGGTTCGCTTCTGGTATCCTAAAATGATAGACGGAATTGTGAATTTTATTCCGCCGAGAGAATGCAGTATCAAGCGCCATATCAAGGAAATGCCAATAAAGCCTTTCGGTATGGAATACGGCAATTTTTCGGGATCAAATGAATTTACGGGGGAGGAATTCGATGAGTTGGAGCAATGAACTGTACAATATTTATGAATTCAACAGCGGCAGAAAATTCTCCGACGGAGAGCCGATAATGCTGCCCGTATCTCACTCGACTGCCAATGCTCAGATAGAATTGACTATAGACGAAGACGGAAATTTTATGGGAGCGGCGGCTGTGGATAAATCGGACGCAGTTACCGTAATACCCGTTACGGAGGATTCAGGAGTGCGTACAAGCGGAATATTTCCCATGCCGCTTGCGGATAAACTTTTGTATATTGCCGGGGACTATGAAAAATATATTTCAGGAAAAAAAGCTGATAATTCGGCATATTTTGAAGCCTATATGAAACAGCTTTCGCAATGGAAAAACAGTGAATTTTCTCATAAGGCTGTTAAGGCGATATATGCTTATCTCGCTGAACGAACGCTTATGAATGATCTTATAGAATGCGGAGTTCTGAAGATTGACGCCGAAAGCGGAAAGCTTTCCGAAAAAGCGAAGATCGCAGGTATAGCGCAGGCGGATTCTTTTGTAAGATTTATTGTGTATTACAGAGACAAAAAACTTGAAAGCAGAACTTGGAAGGACAAGTCTCTTCATGAAAGTTTTATGAATTTCAACAGCAGCATGATGGGCAACGTTCAGCTTTGTTATGCAAGCGGAGCAATGGAAGCCGTGACTTATAAACACCCTTCGAAGATACGTCACAGCGGTGATAAAGCGAAACTTATTTCTTCAAACGATGAAAGCGGATTTTCTTATCGGGGACGTTTTAAAAATAAGGAAGAGGCGTTTGCCGTCAGCTATAATTTCTCGCAGAAGATGCATAATGCGCTTAAATGGCTTATTCAGAAACAAGGGATCAGATTTGACAGTATGACGCTTATTGTTTGGGCAAGCGCGCTTCAGGAAATTCCGCCGATCGATAAAAGTTTGGCTGAATACCATGACCCGATTGACAACGAGGAAGAAGAAACCGAAAAGCCGGTTCCCGATACGCTGCCGAAATACAGCGAACTTATAAAGAAGATGATGTTTGGTTATAAATCTTCGCTGTCGGTAAATACAAAAATCATGATCATGGGTCTTGACGCCGCAACAACAGGCAGACTTTCCATATCTGTCTATTCCGAGTTGGAAAATTCTCAGTTCCTTGACAATCTTGAAAAATGGCATTCAGATACTGTTTGGCGGCGCTGGGACGGAAAAAATAGTAAAAATAATTTCAATTCATTCAACGTTAGAGACATAATCAACTGCGCTTATGGAAGAGAGCAGGATAAGGTTTTGAAATGCGATGAAAAATTGCTGAAAACAGCCGTACTTCGCCTTTTGCCGTGCATTACGGAGGGCGTTCGGATTCCTCGCGATATTGTGCGAAATCTTTATCAGCGAGCGTCAAATCCAATGGCATATGAAAATAACTATAATCATCGTCTCGTTCTGGAAACAGCCTGCGCGATGATTCGAAAAGAATATCTTGACTATCAGAAAGGAGAACTTACAATGGCATATGATCCCGATGAAAAAGACAGAAGCTATCGTTTCGGCTGTCTGCTTGCAATTGCTGATAAGGCGGAAAAAGATACTTACAGCGATTCCGATCGAAAGGACAGAATCACGAACGCAAGGCGTTATTGGAACGCGTTTTCGCTTCGTCCGAGTCAAACTTGGAAAATAATAGAAGAACGTCTGAATCCCTATCTTAACAAACTTGGAGGAGGACTGCGAGACCATTATGAGAAACGAATAGAAGAAATAATGAGCGGAATGAGCGCTTCGGATTTTGACGACAACAGCAGTCTTAGTCCGCTTTATCTTCTGGGGTATCATCATTACACAGCCGAACTTTATCCAGGAAAAACGGAGGAATAATTTATGGGAATTTTACAGAATAAAATTGATTTCAGCATGATCATCACGGTTAAAAACGCCAATCCTAACGGCGATCCGCTTAATGGAAATCGTCCGAGAGAAAACTACGGATACGGGGAAATTTCAGATGTTTGCCTGAAACGGAAGATAAGAAATCGCTTGCAGGACATGGGGGAGAAAATTTTCGTACAGTCCGACGACCGATGCGACGACGGCTTTGACAGTCTGAGGGAACGCGCTGAAAATAACGAGGCGTTAAATAAATATGCGAAGGGTAAAAATACCGATCGCGATAAGTATGCAAAGGCTGCCTGCGAAGAATGGATAGACGTAAGAAGTTTCGGTCAGGTTTTTGCATTTAAGAGTTCAATATCAGTCGGAGTAAGAGGCCCTGTTACTATTCAGCAGGCTGTCAGCGTTGATCCCATCGACATTATTAGTATGCAGATCACCAAAAGCGTGAACGGCGAAAGCGGAAGCGAGAGTAAATCTTCCGATACTATGGGATCTAAGCATTTCGTTGATTTTGGTTTGTACGTTGTAAATGGCAGCATCAATTGTCAGCTTGCCGAGAAAACGGGATTTACGGATGAGGATTCTGAGAAAATTAAAGAAGCGCTTATGACGCTTTTCGAAAATGACTGTTCAGCTGCGCGCCCTGAAGGCAGTATGGAAGTTTGCAAGCTTTATTGGTGGAAACATAACTGCAAAACTCCTGCTAATTCTTCGGCAAAAATTCATCGTCAGCTTAAAATTTCCTTAAAAGATGGCATAATTCGTCCGAAAAGCATTGACGATTACGATATCATGCTTGATCAGCTTGATAATGTAACTCCCGAAATTTACGATTTTGTCTGATGTTTAAAGAAGATGAATATTTACAGTTGTCTGGTATCCAGCATTTTGCATTTTGCCGCCGTCAATGGGCGCTGATACATATTGAACAGCAGTGGGAAGAAAATCTTCTGACTGTTGACGGTGATATTATGCATGAAAATGTGCATGATTTCGGATTTCGTGAAAAAAGGGGAGATGTTGTTACAGTTCGGGCAATGGCGGTATCTTCTTCCCGTCTTGGAATAAACGGGGAATGCGACGCTGTAGAATTTAGACGTTCTCCAGACGGGATCAATATTTTTGGCATGGACGGAAATTACAGTGTAACGCCAATAGAATATAAACGCGGCAAACCTAAAGAGAATGAATGCGACGCCTTACAGCTTATGGCGCAGGCATTGTGTCTGGAGGATATGCTGTGCTGTGAAATTCCTTTCGGATATTTGTATTATGGTGAGATCAGGCATAGAGTGAAAGTGATTTTTGATGATGAGCTTCGCCGCCGTACCGAAGAAATGATCGCGGAAATGCATATGTATTTTAAACGTCATTATACTCCGAAAGTGAAACGCACGAGATCCTGCAATGCCTGTTCGCTGAAAAATATCTGTCTGCCGGTATTGTGCAAAACAGAAAAAGTTTCCGACTATATTCGAAATGCTCTGAAATGCGACGGAAGCGGGGAATGAAAATGAAGAAATTACTTAGTACGCTTTATATTACTACGCCTGAAATTTATCTGGCTCTTGACGGAGAAAATGTTGTGATATTGCAGGAAAATTCTGAGATTGGACGCGCTCCGCTCCATAATCTTGACTCTATTGTTACTTTCGGATACAGTGGGGCAAGTCCTGCGTTAATGGGAAAATGCGTCAAAAAGGGGATTCCAATTTCTTTTATGAGCAGGAATGGAAAATTTCTTGCTCGTATTGAAGGGGAAGTGAATGGAAATGTTCTTCTGCGCCGCGATCAATATCGCATTGCGGATGATGACAGAAGTCTGGAAATTGCACGAAATATGATAGCGGCAAAATTATACAACAGTAAAAATGTTCTCAATCGTACAATGCGCGATCATGGTATGCGTATTGATCGTGAATTATTTGGGCGGAAGTCGGAGTTTTTACAGTCTCAGACAAAAAATGCTCTGAATGCTGTGAACAAAGACTCACTTAGAGGAATTGAGGGTGAGGGAGCGTCTGTTTATTTTTCAGTTTTTGACGATATGATATTGCAGCAGAAGAAGGATTTTTACTTTCATACGAGGAATAAACGTCCGCCTCTGGATAATGTGAATGCTATGCTTTCTTTTGCATATACGCTGACGGCAGGAATGTGTGCTTCGGCTCTTGAGGCAGTAGGCTTAGATCCTTATGTTGGATTTCTGCATACAGATCGCCCCGGCAGACGTTCGCTTGCACTTGATCTGATGGAAGAGTTTCGCGCCCCGATGTGTGATAGATTCGTTCTTACTCTGATAAATAAAAAGTTGATAAATTGTTCAGATTTTATACAAAATGAAGACGGCGCAGTTTCCATGACTGATACTGGGCGAAAAAAATTTATTACTTCGTGGCAAAACAGAAAAAATGATGAAATAAAGCATTCGTTTTTGGGAGAGAAAATGCAATGGGGAATGCTGCCGTATGTTCAGGCTCTTTTGCTTTCGCGATATATAAGAGGAGATCTTGACAGTTATCCACCATTTTTCTGGAAGTGAAAATATGCTTGTTCTTATTACTTATGATGTCAATACGCAAAGTCCGGGCGGAAAAAAGCGTTTGAGACGAATCGCGTCGCTTTGTACAGATTATGGAGTTAGAGTTCAGAATTCTGTTTTCGAATGTCTTGTAAATCCGGCGCAATTCCGAGAATTAAAAAATAAGTTGACAAAAGAAATTGATGAGGATAGAGACAGTCTGCGTTTTTATTATCTTGGTGATAAATATAAAACCAAAGTGGAACACGTAGGCGCAAAAGAAACTATAAAAATGGATGAACCGCTTATTTTTTAGTTTCTTGGTGCGAATCTTAAGCACACATAAAATTAGCGGTTCATTCGCGCAATGTTTATTTTTGTGGACATTCCTGATCTGAAATTTTTGATTAATAGGTTATTGTCAGTAAACTGCGTATTTACGGTAAAATTAGCTGAGTGTTCTATTCAAAGTCAGAATATATAAAATTATTTCTGCAATTTTAATATTAAGAAGTTGTTGATATAATTATAATAAATATTGCTCGAATTTGTCAAAATTGCACATAACTTGATTATAAGTATAATTGCTTTTGTGCGATTTTGCAGTCGCCCTCCCTGCGGAGGGCGTGGATTGAAATAATTTTAGCCATAAAAATATCATCTTCTTTTTGTTGTCGCCCTCCCTGCGGAGGGCGTGGATTGAAATCCGGACAAGGTAAATCGTCATATATGGCGTATCTTGTCGCCCTCCCTGCGGAGGGCGTGGATTGAAATCTCAGATTTGAATGTAACGGTATCGGGACGAAAGGTCGCCCTCCCTGCGGAGGGCGTGGATTGAAATATCAATCAGGATAAGACAGTTTTCAAAATTGAAAAGTCGCCCTCCCTGCGGAGGGCGTGGATTGAAATGAAACCCTTTTTGCAAAATTAATTCCACCGGCGTCGCCCTCCCTGCGGAGGGCGTGGATTGAAATACAGTATGCGGCGCTACAACTCTCAGAAATATTTCTGTCGCCCTCCCTGCGGAGGGCGTGGATTGAAATTGAACTGACTGCAAATATCTTACCAAATACCTCACGTCGCCCTCCCTGCGGAGGGCGTGGATTGAAATATATATTCGCAGGAGAAGAGTATGGAGTCAAAGATAGTCGCCCTCCCTGCGGAGGGCGTGGATTGAAATGCATCAGATCGTTACGGGTTACAAGTTTCAGAGTGTCGCCCTCCCTGCGGAGGGCGTGGATTGAAATAAAATCGCGGTCGAGAATAACAGGAAGTCTCAGGTCGCCCTCCCTGCGGAGGGCGTGGATTGAAATGTCTGCGTGATCGCGATTATTGTCTTAACTCGTGGTCGCCCTCCCTGCGGAGGGCGTGGATTGAAATAAGTAAAAGAAAGGAAATGTAAAATGGAATCAGTATGTCGCCCTCCCTGCGGAGGGCGTGGATTGAAATCTGCGTATTATTACGTATCTTTTTATCAACATCGTCGCCCTCCCTGCGGAGGGCGTGGATTGAAATCTTTTCTAAGAGGTTTTTTCCTCTCTCTCACTATGTCGCCCTCCCTGCGGAGGGCGTGGATTGAAATAAAGCGTTTATTCGCGTAACTCTTGAAACTCTCAGTCGCCCTCCCTGCGGAGGGCGTGGATTGAAATACCTGTTGTTGTGTAGTAATAGAGAGTTGTACCCTCGTCGCCCTCCCTGCGGAGGGCGTGGATTGAAATAAAAATCCACATACTCAAACATCAGTAGTAAAGCTGTCGCCCTCCCTGCGGAGGGCGTGGATTGAAATAATGTGATTTTTGTGCAGTTGTATTTTTTTACAAAAGTCGCCCTCCCTGCGGAGGGCGTGGATTGAAATACAACACCTGCCGCAGCAGCTTAGATATCAGAGCCGGTCGCCCTCCCTGCGGAGGGCGTGGATTGAAATAAGTTTAATTTTTGCTGCATTACTCATATATCATTCCGCCGTCGCCCTCCCTGCGGAGGGCGTGGATTGAAATGTTTGCTTGATCGCTGTTATTGTTTTAACTCGCGTCGCCCTCCCTGCGGAGGGCGTGGATTGAAATTTTCTCTAATCACCGTCATTACGGATGTGACATAAGTCGCCCTCCCTGCGGAGGGCGTGGATTGAAATCTCTACGTTGAATCCCTCTGCAATAATCAGCAGATTGTCGCCCTCCCTGCGGAGGGCGTGGATTGAAATGTGTTGTCTGTCCTGTTGTTGTCGTGTCCTTTACTGGTCGCCCTCCCTGCGGAGGGCGTGGATTGAAATAACAAAATCAGCTTAATAATCCATGGCTTTTATTGTCGCCCTCCCTGCGGAGGGCGTGGATTGAAATTTTTCATTGTGTCAATACAACAAATGTTGTATTTTTGTCGCCCTCCCTGCGGAGGGCGTGGATTGAAATGTGTAAGTCAATATGTAATTATCACTAAATTTCGTGGTCGCCCTCCCTGCGGAGGGCGTGGATTGAAATGCTCCGCTCACGAGCCCTACGGGCAATTTTAAAGTGGTCGCCCTCCCTGCGGAGGGCGTGGATTGAAATATGAGGATAGCCCGACTACTAATCGGACTTTTGGTAGTCGCCCTCCCTGCGGAGGGCGTGGATTGAAATACGTGCAATAAGCGATAGATCAAGAATACCCTCAAAGTCGCCCTCCCTGCGGAGGGCGTGGATTGAAATAAAATTATCATGTAAAGAGAAAAGATAAATCAAAACGTCGCCCTCCCTGCGGAGGGCGTGGATTGAAATATTCCGGTGCTTCGGAATCCAACGAATATACATATAGTCGCCCTCCCTGCGGAGGGCGTGGATTGAAATGAAAGTCCGTAAGTAGTTGTATAAATATCAGTAAAGTCGCCCTCCCTGCGGAGGGCGTGGATTGAAATCTGCCGGGAGACGCAACTTGATGGATGCCGTGTGGTCGCCCTCCCTGCGGAGGGCGTGGATTGAAATATGAGGATAGCCCGACTACTAATCGGACTTTTGGTGTCGCCCTCCCTGCGGAGGGCGTGGATTGAAATAGTGAAAATATATGGAAGGTCGAGAAGTCCCTCAAGTCGCCCTCCCTGCGGAGGGCGTGGATTGAAATGGTATCGTTTACAAGACCATAAGAGGGGAGAGGTTGTCGCCCTCCCTGCGGAGGGCGTGGATTGAAATTTAGTTGTTTGTACGTTGTACCCACCTGATTAGGTCGCCCTCCCTGCGGAGGGCGTGGATTGAAATCGAGAGCCGCCATAGCGTCAGTAGCAAGGTCGGAAGTCGCCCTCCCTGCGGAGGGCGTGGATTGAAATATCTAATACCAATCTCATTGCGGCAAGCATCCTTAGTCGCCCTCCCTGCGGAGGGCGTGGATTGAAATCAAAGGCGGCACTCCTGAATTCAAGGCGGCGAGAAGTCGCCCTCCCTGCGGAGGGCGTGGATTGAAATTGGAGGTAAATAATGCTTGTTGAATTTGTTACTTGTCGCCCTCCCTGCGGAGGGCGTGGATTGAAATGGAGATAAGTGTTAATCGCTACTATCGCGCGTTGTCGCCCTCCCTGCGGAGGGCGTGGATTGAAATAAAACAGCCCCCAGCGGGGGCTCGTGAGCGGAGCGGTCGCCCTCCCTGCGGAGGGCGTGGATTGAAATCCTTATTGCCGTTCCATCTGACGTCGACCGATCTTAGTCGCCCTCCCTGCGGAGGGCGTGGATTGAAATCATGATCTTCGGTATCATGCCAAGAATAGCTGGAAGTCGCCCTCCCTGCGGAGGGCGTGGATTGAAATTTCTGAAACGCCCAAAGAAGCAAGGCTGCATTGGGGTCGCCCTCCCTGCGGAGGGCGTGGATTGAAATAGCAAAACTCGGTACATATTTTGTTATCGATGAAGTCGCCCTCCCTGCGGAGGGCGTGGATTGAAATCATCCAGTAAAGAAGGAATGATTTCTTGAATTGCAGGTCGCCCTCCCTGCGGAGGGCGTGGATTGAAATTTGAAATTTCTCGGTAATGTTGAAAAGATCAGCTTGTCGCCCTCCCTGCGGAGGGCGTGGATTGAAATTTATATGAAGCATTACGGTTAGCCAATACATTTGGTCGCCCTCCCTGCGGAGGGCGTGGATTGAAATGACAAAATCATCACCAATATAATAAGACATAAGATGTCGCCCTCCCTGCGGAGGGCGTGGATTGAAATAAAAACCGTGTTGACATTATGTTTGAACAGCTTGAAGTCGCCCTCCCTGCGGAGGGCGTGGATTGAAATGCCCTGTCCTTAGCTTGATTATATTATATCATAGGTCGCCCTCCCTGCGGAGGGCGTGGATTGAAATCTCTACTGTGATTATATTATAGCACGTAGTGTTACGGTCGCCCTCCCTGCGGAGGGCGTGGATTGAAATGCCCTGTCCTTAGCTTGATTATATTATATCATAGATGTCGCCCTCCCTGCGGAGGGCGTGGATTGAAATAAACAAAAAAATAAAAGCCATGGATTATTAAGCTGGTCGCCCTCCCTGCGGAGGGCGTGGATTGAAATTCGCCGTCAAAATCGAGCGTTTGCGGGGTGTCCCCCGTCGCCCTCCCTGCGGAGGGCGTGGATTGAAATAAAATAGCCCCCAGCGGGGGCTCGTGAGCGGAGCGGTCGCCCTCCCTGCGGAGGGCGTGGATTGAAATGCCTATAAATAGCCATTTATAAAGTTTGTACAACAGTCGCCCTCCCTGCGGAGGGCGTGGATTGAAATACCTTGACCGGGCAAACCAAAAACGCAGGTTATCAGTCGCCCTCCCTGCGGAGGGCGTGGATTGAAATAATTTTCAAGTTTCCATTTCCCCTGCTGTCTCAGGGGTCGCCCTCCCTGCGGAGGGCGTGGATTGAAATGAAAATACAACAAATGTTGTATTAGCACAACAAAAGTCGCCCTCCCTGCGGAGGGCGTGGATTGAAATATGGTTTTTTGGAGATTATCGGCTAATTTTTGCAAGTCGCCCTCCCTGCGGAGGGCGTGGATTGAAATGTTCGTTTTGCGTTAGATGATATACTGGAAGTACTCGTCGCCCTCCCTGCGGAGGGCGTGGATTGAAATCTTGATAAGCCTATTGAATTCACGATAGGATTTGGGTCGCCCTCCCTGCGGAGGGCGTGGATTGAAATGAGTCCCCCGAATGTCGTCCCGAATGCTTATTTTGTCGCCCTCCCTGCGGAGGGCGTGGATTGAAATCACCGTCAGCTTCTATAATAGCTTCGATTTTTTTCAGTCGCCCTCCCTGCGGATAATGTCATTAAGCAAAGAAAAAGCGAAATAGTCACAGGAATCAAATGAAGATCCTGTGACTATTTTTATGAATATAAAGTAAATTTTGTCAAAAAGGTATTGACAAAAAGCCAAGAATGTGCGGCGCAGCCAATCAGATATACACATCTGATTGGAGGACTATATCGTGCGGAAATACTGTAATATTGTTAAAAACAAGCTTAATATGCTTATTCGCAGCATGGAGAAAAATGTATCAGATTTTGTGGTTGATCCTAAAAGAGACTTTGTTCGCAAAAGCGAGCTGTCTTTTTCAAAAACAATGCGCTTCATTCTCGGAATGGGAAGTCAAACGCTATGCAAAGAACTAATGGATTTTTATAACTTTGATCCTAAAATGGTATCTGTATCTGCAGTTGTTCAGCGAAGAGCAAAGATACTTCCTGCTGCTTTTCAA
>CAJTLC010000010.1:9468-113462 GCA_910576995.1 uncultured Ruminococcus sp. | reverse complement strand
AATTTTTCTTGATTTTTTTCATTTTGGGTATTGACTTTTTATAGCTGGTCTTTCTATTTACATGATCTGCGATTTAAATAAGCATCGACAGTTTTCTGCCACTCCAAACGCCTATAATACAGCCAATCAAACTCAATGCAATATAAATTCCTCCTGACAAAAAAGATTTGTTTTCCAGCAGTGTGACCGCTTCAAGGGAAAAAGTTGAGAATGTTGTAAATCCGCCGCAAATGCCTGTTTTCCAGAATAACACCGCATTCGGAGAAACATCATCCTTTTCACTCACAATGCCAACGATAAATCCTATTATGACAGCACCGACAATATTTGTCATTAAAGTCAATATGGGAAATTCAGTTTTTATGGGAATAAGGCTGATTGCATACCTTCCCATCGCTCCTATTGCTCCGCCAAGAGCCACAAATAAAAAGTTCATAGTTACCTCGAATCATCTTTTCTTATGGTGTAGCGAATCAGAAGTTACAGCTCGATATAATAAGGACAGATGTTCTCAAAATGTCCGTCTTTCATTCTAAAACCTTTTGGTATGACGCCTAATTGCTGAAATCCTATTCTTTCGTAGAGATGTCTTGCGTGAATATTTGTTTCTACAACCGCATTGAACTGCAATATTTTAAATCCAATATCTTTGGCTTTCTGCATACAGTCCTTGACAAGCTTTTCACCGATATGCTGTCCTCGTTGAGAAGACGAAACTGCATAACTTGCATTGCATATATGTTCGCATCGTCCGACATTATTCGGGTGAAGAATATACAATCCAACAATATTGTTTTCTTCATCCACCGCCACACCGCAATAACTTTGCGAAGAAAAGAACTGTTCTCCGGTTATCTCATCTAACAAATCCTCCTGTGGAAAAGCGATACCTTCATGAACAACTTCGTTCCATATCGATATCATTTGTTTTAGGTCGTCTGAAATATAGGTTCTAATTTTCATCTTAAACACCTCTTTGTCATCTAATTTATAATTCAACATAAGGATTGAAATCGCTAACGTCGTATCACATACCGATCATGCGGCATCTCTACCCCTCGGTAATGTTTTGTCCAGCGATCTGCAACTGTCATGCCATTTCTGATCGCCACATTTTGAGAGGCAATATTTGTATCTCTGATGATAAAGCAAACTTCGTTCGCACCTAACACCTCAAACGCATATTTTTTGCAAGCCCTTGCAGCTTCCGTGGCATAGCCTTTATGCCAGTATGACCTGTTGAAAAGATACCCTATTTCAAGCACTTCGGTATCTTTCCACGGCTGCATTGTCAAGCCGCACTGACCGATCATTTCATCTGTTTCTTTTAAAATCACTGCCCACAAGCCAAAATCCCATTTTTGATAACGGAAAATCTGTCTGTCAAGCCATTCCTGCACTTCGCTGTCACTGAATGCACCCTCATAAGCGTACATTGTTTCTTCGTCTTGCAAAATGCCGCACAAAGAATTGAAATCCGCCTGATTCATTTCTCTCAGGTATAATCGTTCTGTTTCGAGTACCATGTTTGCCTCCTTTTGTATAAGTACATTGTAAGCTATAATTTATTTATTTTAATCTCATATATAAAAGTGGATAAGGATTGCCTTGCTCGTCATGTTCTGTTCTTTTGTAAACTTCAAATCCCATGTGTTCATAGAAGCCTTTTGCAAGGGGATTTTGCTCATTGACTGCTAAATCGTTAACTGAATGGTTTTCTATTCCGTATTGAAGCAATTGCTTGCCTAATCCTTTTCCTCTTTCTTCATTGGAAATAAAAAGCATTTCAAGATGCTGTTCTGCAATTCCCATAAAACCCACAGGAATTTGATTTTCGTTTTCTATGATGATCAAATCAGGCACTTCTTTTAAAGCTTGCGGCACATATTTCTTTATGTTTTCAATTTCATCTTCTGATAAAAAGAGATGCGTTGCTTTTACAGAACTTTCCCACAATTTTAATAATTGCTCTGTCAATGATGCTGTTCTGTCTTTTACTTCTGTAATTTTCAAGTTTTTCTCCTCCGTGAATTCTGATTTATCCGCCTCTTATTTCACAATTATACCACATACCAGCAAACTTTTCAATCTATTTCTATATTGAGAACTAAAAATCATAACTCAAATTCACATCTACAACAATACTCCGATTTGCTCTACAATAATAGTATATACTATTACGAAAGTGAGGAGCAAAATCGCTATGGAATTCAAATCAAATTTCGTGACTGAGCGTATGAATCAGCTTTTAAAGGAGCGTAACTGGACGGTCTTGCAAGACGATAATTTCAAACTGTATTGACTCTGCATTGGAGTGAATGCGGTTTTATTTTTGATAAGGAAGATGGATAATCACAACTATGGTTGATTTGATCTTTAAAATATGGTACAATAATAAGAACCTGTACACATAGGAAATTCCGCACGTCTTTTTGGCAAATTTTGCCAATTGCTGCGTCAAAATTATGCTCAAAAATCCGCACATAATTTCTATGTGAACAGGTTCTAATACCAATTTTGAAAAGGAGATACAATATGAATGCTCAAGAATTTTATCATAAATTTATCAATGAGGTCGTTGAAAATAATAAGACAGATAATGGAAAAACATACTTTGATATCTATCATAAAAATACGGGAAGCGATTTTACTAAGCTTATTAATCCGATAATTAAGAGAATTATTGAAAGCGGAATTGACGAGGAAAGCGGAAAAAATTATATATCGAAAAATGAATATTTTAAAGTGGATGTAATAGGATATATTGACCGAAAAGAAGAAATGCAAAATGCCGCTCAAACAGAAAATATTAACATGAATTCATATTTTTGGGATTTAAAAATTGCCGTTGAACATGAAAACAATGCAAAAGATTGGTTTGATGAAGCGATAAAACTTATTTATTTAAAATGTCCGTTAAAAGTGATTATTGGATACAGTCCATGCGACAAACGTGAAGAAGATCTGAAAAAGCTCAACTTCTTAGCCACATTCATGAAGAAAATCAATGCATTTCAGGCTGATAAAGATTCATATCTTATAATATTGGGCAATAGTGCGAGCCGCCATGACTATGATAAGTTTGACTATATCGGATATGTCTATAATTGGTCGATCGAAGAATTCGAAAAGATAAACTGACATGATTCATAAAGGTTTATTTGGGTTCACCTTTAAAACCTTTCTCGTATAGGCAAGACTCTGACGGAGCGTGTTTTCCTTGTCAATACCCGCAAGCCGCAGTTTATGGGCATATGCAAGAATCTCCGAAAATTGCTCGCAGGGCTTTAAGCCTGCTTCGATCAGATCTCTGCCCATGACATAGGGTCTTGCCATGATCTCCTGAAACTTCTGGTATCGCTGCATCAGAAATTCTTCCGAATCGTTACTTTGTGGAATCTTGCCGAGACCGTCGCAAATGCTAAGCTGTATCAGATCGAACGGCTCAACTGCGGAATCAAACAGCTTGTTTGTAGACTTCAGTTTTGACCTTGCTCCTGCCATGATATTGGGAGTCATGTGTAGTTTTGTCATGTTCAGAACGTATTTTATCAGCTTTGATTCCATTGTTATGCGTGCAAGGAATTGCTGTACCAGCGGCAAGCCCTCTGTTTCGTGACTGTAGGAGTGAATCACGCCGTTCACTTCCGTTGTGCAGACCGCCTTGCCGAAATCGTGGCAGAGTGCGGACAGCATGAATCCCAGCGGATACCGCACGATGCCCCTTTTCTTCGCAGACTCGTCCAGTACCATCATCGTATGCGTCCATGTATCGCCCTCACGGTGGTGCTCCTGATTCTGGGGAAGTCCTATCAGCGCTTTCAGCTCCGGAAAACAGAAGTCCAACTGGTTCATGCGCTTCATCTGTTCAAAGAATATGGACGGTCTGTTCGATTTCAGCAGAGCCTTTTCCATTTCCAGCATGATGCGTTCGCCCGAAAGTGTGGAGAGGTCGATATTGCGGCATAATGCGACGGTTTCGGCGGCAATTGTGAAATCAAATCTTGCGGCAAACTGAGCTGCCCTGAGAACTCGCAGAGGATCTTCCGCAAAAGTGGCATCGTCAATGTGGCGGAGTATCCCTTTCTGCAAGTCCTCCTGACCTCCGAAATGGTCGATGATCTCGCTTGTCAGAACGTTCTGCATTAAAGCATTGATCGTAAAATCCCTCCGTCTTGCCGCCTCGTAAGTACCCATAAAAGGGTCGGCAGTCACTTCAAAATCTTTGTGACCAGTCCCGATCAGTCGTTCCGTTCTGGGGAGTGCAATATCTATGGAATACCCTTTTAAACCGTAAATTCCAAAACTTTTACCGATTTTGATACATTCGCCGATAGAATTGAGAATCTGCTCCAGCTGCGTTGGAGTAACACCGTGAACCTCAATATCAATATCTTTATTCTCACGCATTAAAATCTTATCACGGACGTAACCTCCTACAAAATAGACATTTCCGCCCAGCTTTGCTGTCTTTTGTGCGATCAATTCTGCAATTTCTGTATCTGTCATACTTTCACCGACCTTTCTGTTATCTACCATTATATCACATTGGTGTCTTTTATTCAATATTTACGGGGAACATTTGTAAAATCTTTAGCCGATTTCCGTATCTTCACAGCATTGAGTGAAAAATTACGTTTGAACTCCATTAAACCATGAGAACTTCATGACCGTATGATTACTTCAAAAATTCGCATATACTGGTACATTTTAAGCCTGTTCTGCAACGCTTAGAGTCTTCCTGAAATACCCATTTTCAGTAAACTCTGGAAATCACACTCATACTGCGATTACGAAAATCATATATCCGATACCCCCATTTCTCAAAACTCAATATATGCCGAAAGTGCCATTACTGATATCAGCAATGGCACTTTTGTTATATACTTCTATTAGGGTGCGTTGACACTACCGCTCAACGCCCGTCTTACAGATCTATTTTCCATCTTTCTGCGTTAAAAATCCTTGCCATACTGTCGTATGTCAAGAAATTTCTGTGCAAGATGACGGAAAATATGCAAGCAGATGACGTGCAAAGCCGTCAGGCGTGCTTTGTGCGGTGTTGTCTTAATCATTTCTGCCCCCTTAGCTATCTTGCTGCTCGACTTTATGCTCAATGCTGCATTCTACTTTTATTCTACCTGAAATATGCATATTTTGCAATAGCTTATACCCCCGGATTTTAATTCTAACTTAGAGCGTGTTCAAATAAAAATAGGACGCACGTCTTTTCGGCAAATTTTGCCGATTGCTGCGTCAAAAATCCTTGTCATACGCCAGTATGCCTGCGGCTTTTTTTCTTGCACTCGACAAAATTATGCTCGAAAATCCGCACATAATTTCTATGTGGACAGGTCATAAGAAAAATAGGATAACCGTCTTTTGCCCAAAGCATCAGACGGTTATCTCTTTGTACAAAACAGTTTATCCTATTTTCACCTTGCACGACTTCTTACAAAATGCAATACCATACTTGATGATTTTCTGATACCCCTCGTTTTTGAGTTCCGTTTCATAGCGGTATTCCTCTATCTGATGCAGAGCCTCATCACATAAGCTGCCCAGCTTGGTAAATTCTTTGGTTGCTTTGATTTCAATGACAACCGCAAGTTTACGTCTGCGTTTTTCCAGAAGCATTAAATTAGGTCGTCCGTCACCACTCTCACGGTTGGATTTCAGCGAATACCCCTTGAAACCGGAAAGCAGACCTGTCAAAAATCCGTGATAATACTGTTCCTTCTCATCATGAAAGCTGATCGTCTCATCAAGCCAGTCGCATATCGTATCTTCGATGGCTTCAATATCCTCTGAAATCAAAGCGTCAAACAGTCCGCTGCGAGAATCGGCGTTTGTTTTCTCCTTGAAAATTCCTGTTAATGATTTCCGCAAAGTCCTCAATACCGATCGGAATCTTTTTACGCTCTGCCATATGATTACCTCCGTTCTGTCTAAACTCTCTGTTATCAGTATACCATAAACGCTTAGCAAAATCAAGAGAGTTACCGATCAAATTCGATACACAGCCTGCAAAATCAGATCGTACAAAAAATATACTGAACAGGCTTTAAGACTGTTCAGTATCCGCTTTATTATGTACGATTTCCATTTTCGATAAATTCAATCAGCTTTTCCACATCTTCAAAGTCATCGTAATCGCCCTTGATTCCGTTCCGATGATATACAATGCCTGACCGCTCATTTCTTTCAAGACAATCCAGCAGACGCTCTATTCCGTATCGGCTGGCAAACTCGCTGAATGCTTTCGGCTTTATCTTTTCAAGCATAAATTCTCCGCAATTCTCCGGACATTCAAAGCAATGATCAAATCCTTTTTCAATACTGCATTTTCTGTTCACACACCAATCCTTATCTGGACATTCATTGCTCTGACAACCGTTGCAGTTCTCATTCTGACCGCACAGACAACAGGCAAGTCCGCATCTTGCAATTCCAAGTTCTCTTTTCACTTATTATTCCTCCTAATTGGATGTCTTATAACAGTTTTCAAGTTCTCTGGAGCACATCTCCGAGGGTCGGAGAGATATATCTCATGGTGAAAACGAGTATCTGAGATATCCTCGGCATATCCGCTTGTTTCGGCAAATTCACGCATTTTGGCAATGCTCTCAGGCTCGTTGTCATATGCTCCCTTGTGCATGATCTGAACGCAAAGTCCTTCCGTCATCTTTATTAGCCTTGCCTTTGACAAGTCAAGTTCACGCTTTTTCTTTGCAAGAGTATTCCTTGCGTTTTCAAAAACCTTTTCTGTCACAAATTCCGGCTGACGTATCATGGATGTCCAGCAAAAGCGGCTTTTATTTGTGATATTTGTACCGTCAAATTTCGCATCGTCCACATACCATAGACCTTCTAAAGGCAGAACTACATACTCAAAATATCCTTCCGGCTGAGTATTGTTCATTTTCGACATTTTAATAGTAAAAGACAGTCCATACAAAATTTCAAGAGCCTCCTTGTATTCACTGCTGGTATTTGGGTCGCCCTTTCCGTCAATTGCAATGAAGATCATCTCCGGAACTTCAATAATCGACGGCTTTGCTTTTGGCTGGTATAAATCTTTGTATTCCTTTTTATAATCAAATTTTTCCATTATTTTTACTCCCTGCGATAGATGCAATTCACAAAGTCAAAATATTCCATATATGGTTTTGTTAATTTATAATTCCACGAATAGATTAAAGTCGGAACGATCTCCAGCAGGACTTCGTTATGCAAATCAGAATAAGCCTTGTATGAGCCGTAGAAATGCTTCTTAAATACGTTAATAAAAAAATCATTTTTACTTTCAAGAGGTTTTCCGATACATCGACAAGTTCCCTCTATTGAGAAATTTTTATGACAAAGTGCCACATTTGGATTTTCAGAAATTTGTCTGTATTTCAAATATGTTTGATCTGTCTGACAATAAAATCTGCCGTCTATCACAACCGTACTCATTGAACGTGACGTCACACGATTTTCTGAACAAGTGGATAATGTCATGATGCCGTGTGTTCCTATTTTCTTCCAGAGGTTAGGGAGTTTTTCTTCAAATTGTCCCATCACACATTCTCTTTCAAACCGATATAAATATGTATCTCCGCATTTTCTACATCGGCATTCTGATACTCCTCAAAATCACAGACAAAAGAGCGTTCAAGATTCATCTGCCAAAGCTCAGTCCAGAATTGCTGAACGGCAGTAATCATATGCCCCTTTACAACAAATTTCGCATATTTTCCGGCAGGAATTTTTCTCAGCTCAAAATTTTCAGGAACATCTCCACCGCTTACCTCACAGGCTGTAATGACCGTATAATCAGCTTTTTCGTCATCGGCATAGTCTGAGTAAATTCCGAGAGCCTTATCATTGACTCTGTTCTTCAGCGTAAAGCAGCCCTCAGTGGAGTAAAGCTTCTGCCAGAGTTCGCCAATTATCTTTCCCATATCGGGAGAAGCGTTATTCGTTCTCGCAGAAAATCCTGCGACAGTTTTTTCCTCTAAGTTTACAATTTCATAGTTCATGGTAGTACCTCATTTCATATTTGATGATCTGAGTATACCATAGCAAATGTGACAACTGTATGTCATGTTTCATATTTTTCTAAAATTCTTTTTATCATCTCATTAAATTCACTGCGGTACTCCTTTGGCGAAAGTATCTCAGCCCTATCGCCGAACGACAAAATATAGCTGTAAAGCGACGGAACGTCAGACCATGTAAAAGTAAGCAGGATATCTCCGTTCTCGTAAAACCGAGGAAGCTCCGTACCAAATTCGTCTATAATTCGCCATTTCAGAGATTTGTCGAATTTGACCGTCGCTTCAATTTCACCTTTGGTATGACGAAGTTTATCACAGGTATATTCTGGAACTTCACGCAGTTCACATGGTTCATACGTACATTCAAGATCTGTCAGACGAGTGAGCTTGAACATACGATAATCTTTACGCATACAACAATATCCCCACACATACCAGTTTGACCATTGAAAAACTAAATGATACGGCTCGATCTCACGAACTGTTTCACCCATGGGGGAAAAATAAGTAAATCTGATTTTTAGACGGCTGTCTATGGCATTTTTGATAAGCTCTATCTTATCCGAAACAGCAGCCTTGTCCCATGATGAAAGGTCGATGATAATTTGATTTTCCATATTGATCGTATCGGAATTCTCTGCTGACAGTTTGCTCATTAGCTGACGGTAACGCTTGGTATCGCTGACGCTGTCGAGACTTTTTAAGCCTGCAAGGATCGCTTTCATGTCGTCGTTTGAAAGGAGTGTACGATCCAGTCTGAATCCATCCATAACGGAGATCCCACCGCCCTGTCCTTGAAATGTGACTATCGGAATCCCTGCTTTATTGATCTCCTCAATATCACGGATAATGGTGCGGCGAGATACTTCAAACTTTTCGGCAAGCTCTGATGCTGTCACTTTTTCTCTTTGAAGAAGAATGGATAGGATTCCGATTATACGGTCAATTTTCATATTTCACACTCCTTTTTCAGAGCTTGTGTTCATAGGTGAAGTATGCGTATTTTCGAGCATAATTTGTATGCTGACAAGGAAAAAACACGCAGGAATACTGTCGTATTGCAAGTGTTTTTGACGAAGTTCAGCATACAAATTTGCCGAAAAGACGTCTGCTGAACCTATGAACACAAGCTCTCAAATACTTCATAATTATAGCATATCTGATTATGGCTGTCAATTTCAACACAAAAAAACGGCACTTGAATCAGATTCAAATGCCGTTCCCTTTTTATACAACCGTGTGTACGGTGCTTTTTGAAATACCGAATTTTTTTGCCGCACTTCGTACCGTAGCCTTATTCTCGATTATATACTGACCGAGTGTTACCGCTCTTTGGGCGGGTTGTATTTTCACCAGCATCACTCCTTTGCCGATTCTGCCGACAATAAAGTATATGCTGAATATTATAGGGCGATACCGAAAAAATTTGACAAATAAAAATTAGTGTGCTATAATGAGAAATAATCGGAAGGAGGCTCTGAAAGAAATGAACGGAAAGGGAAGCTCCAACTGCGAAAACTGCGTCAACTATGTTTATGACGACGACAGCGGCTGCTTTGTCTGCATGATTGATCTGGACGAAGACGAGATGGTACGGTTTATTCAGGGTACGAATTATTCATGCCCGTATTTTCGCCTTGACGATGAATACGGCGTGGTGCGGCATCAGAATTGACTAAACCGATTATACTATTTTAAAATGAGGTAGTAAAAATGGAAAAGAAAAATTTTATTGACGTATGCGTAGGTATATTGCCTGAATCGCTGCAAAACATATATTATAAGTATGAGGAAAAATGGCTGTACGTACTGTTTGGCTGTCTGACAACGATCGTATCCATGATAACTAAGCTTGTGCCGTTTGCGCTGATACCCGGAACGCCGTTTTGGGAAAATACGGTAGTAGTGGTTTTCTCATGGATATGCGCTGTAACGTTTGCGTTTTTTACAAACAAAAAGTATGTATTCAAGAACGAAACGCACGGAAAAGCGGAATTCCAAAAAGTTTTTATTTCATTTTATGCGTCAAGACTTGCAACTCTTCTTATGGAATGGCTGATTTTCACTATTTTCTGCAATTTTATGGGAATAAACGAGAAAATCATTACATTGATAAGTCAATTTATCATCTTTATAGCAAACTACATTCTAAGCAAACTTTTTGTATTCAGAAAAAAAGATTCTCCGGAATCTTCTGCGGAGAAATAAAATGGCGGAAACTATCAGCATAGGCGGAGTAAATCTTATGAAAACAGCGGCTCTTGCGCCTATGGCAGGAGTTGCGGACCGCGCGTACAGGCTGATGTGCAAAAAATACGGCGCAGCCTACACGGTAAGTGAAATGGTCTCCGCTAAGGGGATATGCTACAGCGATAAGAAAACCGCTCAGCTTTGCACGGTCACGGACGAGGAACGTCCGATGGCTGTACAGCTTTTCGGGAGCGAACCTGATTTTATGGCGGAAGCTGTCGGGATAGTCCGTGGTTTTTCGCCCGATATTATTGATATAAACATGGGCTGCCCCGTCCCGAAAGTAGTTAATACGGGAGCAGGTTCTGCGCTTATGAAGAATGTCAGGCTTGCCGCTGAGATCACCGAATCGGCTGTGAAGGCGGCAGGAAATATTCCCGTTACTGTAAAAATCCGAAGCGGCTGGAGCGGCGATTCTGTCAATGCGGTCGAAATGGCGAAAGCGCTTGAATCTTCCGGAGCGGCGGCTATTGCCGTACATGGCAGGACGCGCGATCAGTTTTACAGCGGAAATGCTGATATATCGGTTATCAGGGACGTTAAAGCGGCCGTTAAGATACCTGTGATCGGAAACGGCGACGTTATTGACGGAGCGTCATGCCTGAAGATGTATGGTGAAACGGGCTGCGATCTGGTGATGATCGGGCGGGGAAGTTACGGAAATCCGTTTATTTTTGAGGAGATCGAATGCGCCCTCGGCGGAAAGCCATATGTTCCGCCTGCTCTGGAAGAAAAAATGCGCGTAATGCTTGAGCATATTCGCCTGATACTTGAACTCAGCCCTAAATGCGAGGAACTTGCCATGCATGAAGCGAGGAAGCACGCGGCTTGGTACATGAACGGATATTACGGTTCTGCGAAATTCCGCGGACGCTGCTATCTGCTTGATTCTTATGCCGAAGCTGAAATGCTGGCTGCTGAATTTACAGAACTTGTTCTGAATCGGCATAATGCACAAAATAACCACTGAAATTTCGTTGAAACATACAATTTATGGAAAACGACGTAATATAGCGGTTTTATAAGTTAGAAACGAAAGTTCGCCTGAAAAAACACGCAGGCGGTAATTGCAAAATGAAAAAAATTGTGTTATAATACTTGTGAACCGATATTTATGGGTTTACAAGGTTAGGAGAAAAAAATGGAATTCAGAAAAATTCGCACCGTCGGAAAGCTTAAAGATCTTGCCCTTGTTTCGGCATTGTTTATGTTATTTGCAGGCTGCGGTACAAGATCTGTCGGAACTGTAGGAGACGGCGGCGCTGTTGAGGATATTTCTTCCGCTGCAGTTTCCGGTGAAGCTGTCAATACGGAAAGCGACGTTCCGGAAGCAACAACTACCGAGACCGTTTCCCAGCCGACCGCCGAAGATAAGCGCGTTCATGTGATCGCCGCCGGAGATAATCTCATACATTATTCCGTTTTCAAAAATGCCGAAAGGCTTGCCGGACCCGGTGAAAACTACGATTTCAAGCCGCTTTATGAGCCGGTGAAGTACCTGATAGAGGGCGCGGACGTCGCAGTTCTCAATCAGGAGACTATCATCAGCGAGAGCAACCCCGTAAGAGGAGCGGACGGAGGCGCACTGCTTTTCAATTCGCCGCCGGAAGTAGCCGACGCGGTCATCGATCTCGGCTTCGATGTGTTTACAATGGCAAATAATCACCTTCTTGATTTCGGCGCGCCTGCGCTTGAGGAATCCATAAATTTCTGGAACAAAAAAGCTGAAACTTACGACCTGACCGTTCTTGGCGCATACCTTAACGAGGAGGATTCCGAGAATATCAGAGTTCGTGAAGTGAACGGCGTCAAAATCGCTTTTCTTGCTTATGCGGAGCATATCAACGGATTTTCCATACCTGCCGATTCTTCTCTTCGCGTTGTAATGAATTACGAGGAGGACGTTATTGAACGGCAGATCAAAAAGGCACGCGAAATTGCCGACGCTGTTATAGTTTCCGCGCACTGGGGCGTTGAAGATACTAATGTTGTATCGGAAGACCGTATAGAACTTGCAAATAAAATGGTGAACTGGGGAGCGGACGTTATCCTTGGCGGTCATACGCATACGGCTGAAACCATGGAATGGATCGAACGCGACGACGGTACAAAAGGTTTCGTTTATTATTCCATCGGAAATTTCATATGCTGTCAGACAGATAATTTCAATCTTGTGGGCGAGATGCCCGACTTTGATATAGTAGTTGACGGAGTGACGGGCGAGACTCGTCTTGAGGATGTTGGCTGCATTCCGAATATCATTCATTATGAAGCGGGCGATTACAATAATCTTACGGTTTATCCGTACAGTAAATATACGCCCGAACTGGCTGCCGCTCATGGCATTCCTTATGCATATCCGGCAGGCACATATACTTCTTTCAGCTGGGACATCATCAACGATATAATCGACGAGAGTATCCCGAAAGAATTTCAAAAACTGGATAAATAAATAACTTATTCATATTTAAGCCATGACATTCAGTGATAAACCTGTATTGAGTGAAATGGCGATTGTGCAAAACGTGCAAAAACAGAAGCCGTTGTTTATTTAAAATACCAAAAAGAATATAAACCTATTTACTTTTTTGAAGTCCTGTTATATAATAAAATCATGAATAAATATAGATTTTGAGAAACAGAATCTAATCACGGCAGTGTGATGCGTCTTAGCGTCGCATTGTGGGGAGCGTGCAGGTTCTCCGCCGAATCGTTTGTTCATGATGCGTAAATGCAGAAGGCGGTGCAGGTAAAATAACCGCCAAATCTAAGACACGATATAATAAGGGGCAAAAGTTCCTTTGTTATATAACATTAATGAAGAAGGAGGAAAAAACATGAAGACAAAAAAGATAGTCATCGGGGCTATGGCTGCAGCGATGCTTTCACTTTCCGTATGCTCAATGATCCCCGCTTCTGCTGCTGACGAAACAGTGCAGATATCGGTCAGCAATGCAAAAGCACAGGCAGGTGAGCAATTTACAGTGGAGGTGTCTGTTGCCGACATACCGGCTGCTGGAATGCAGGCTTGCAACTTTACTCTGAAATACGATCCCAGCGTTGTAACGATCGCTTCGGAAGGCATTAAGGCAGGGGCTCTTGTTGAAGGGATAACAGGTGATCCTTCCGCAACAATGCTTCCCAACTTTAACAGCTTCATCGACGCTGAGGCAGGCACGATCAACCTTATGTGGTCCACGTCTGTTGCAGACGCCACATACTGGCTTAAAGACGGCGGCGTATTCTGTACTGTTACAGGTACTGTTGCTAAAGATGCAAAGGCTGGAACTTCGAAGATCGAAATCATTCCCACGGTTCGCGACACTCATTCCGGTTCCGGAGTTGCAAACGACAAGATCGATTGCGGCTATATGAAGGACGGAAAGAAGGTCGGCTATGAAGTCGCTGTAACAAACGGCGAGATCACCATCGGAGACGGCGGATCTGTTTCGACGAAGAAGGGCGACGCCAACTGCGACGGCAAGGTCGAGATCGCGGACGCTACGCTGATTCTCCAATATTGTACAAACAAGGATGAATATCAGCTGACCGATCAGGGTCTGATCAATGCCGATGTTGACGGAGCAGCTGGAGTTACTGCTTCGGACGCTCTTAAGATCCAGCAGCTTGACGCAGGCGTAATAACAGAATTATAATTAAGCCCCGGTCATACGATTATCTGATTTGTCCCCCTTACAAAGGAATACAAACCCAATTTATAAGTTATTAATAGGCGTAAAACCCTAAAAGAAAGGAATTATTACAAATGAAGAAACTTATTTCTGCAGCTGCTGCTATGGCTATGGCTGCATCAATGGTAGGCTCAGCTGTTCCTTTTGCTACAGGTGCTGCTGATGCTGAAAAAGGTCTTTACTTTGATGTTTTCACAAACAGAGACGGTAAAACCAAGGCTTCCACAACTATCTCGAAAGAGGACATCACTGCAGGAGACGTTACTATTCCTGTAGGTGTTTTCATGAAAGAAAATGCTGACACACAGGATATCAAGTCCATTATGGCACAGTGGACTGTAAATGCTGCCGACGGCGGCGATCCTACTGGTATTACTTTTGCTCAGTGTTCATTCGCTAAACCTTATTTCGATGCTGCTGTTGATATGTCAGTTGGCGGTACAAATATTTCTTCTGAGTATCTCGTTGGATTCTCCGGCGAAGTTGTGGATGAAGAGTGGTCTGAGATCGGTTCAATTAAGGCTGCTTGCCTTCCTAAGTATGATTACCTTAAGCTTGATAAGGCATACGGAAGTATTGCATGGGTTCCGAACGCTTCAAGCGGTTACAAATACAGTGGCGCTAAATCTGATGAATTCCCTGTATTCGTTTTCGAGGTAACATTCCCCAAGGGAACAAAGGCTGGTACATACACAGTTGACTTCCTTGATTATCTTGATGAGAAGAACAGCAACGTACCAAGCACAATGATCGAAATTGCCGGTCAGAAGAGACTTACTCCTACATCAGGTCTTGAAGCAAAGAGCATTACATTTACAGTAGAGGGGGATCAAGTTACGCCTCCTACCACAACTACAACACCTCCTCCTCAGACAACAACACCTCCTCAGACAACAAAGCCGCCTGTAACAACAGGAGAAGGTGATAACAAGTATGAAACAAAGGATGATTTCACGATTGAGCCAGAGGCACGCACAGCAAAGCCCGGCGAGACAATTGAAAAGATTCCTGTAATCATCGATTCTAACGGAAGAAGCGTAAGTACGCTCGTATTTAGACTTCCTGAAGATCTTCCCGATGGTTGGGAAGTAGAACTTTCTTCCAAGAAATGTGGTTGTACAGAGCTTGGTAAGCTGAACTTTGAACAGAATGCAGCAACATATAATGCAGCTACAATCGATCCGGATAACGGACATCCGCTCCCGATTATTGATGGTAACCCCATGGTTTACATTAATATCAAGGTACCGGAAGATGCAGCACCCGGAGATTATGAGTACTTCTTCGCAAGATTCCACATTGTTGAAGAAGTAAGAGCGGACGGTTACTCAAACGCTTACAATGGTAAGATTCTCCCCGGTAAGATCACTATCGAGGGCGACGCTCCTCAGACAACAGATAAGCCTGCTCAGACAACAACAAAGGCTCCTGATACAACAAAGGCTCCTGCTCAGACAACAACTACTGCTAAACCCGGCACACCTCTCTACGGTGACGCAAACGACAACGGCGAAGTTAATATCGCTGACGTTGTAGTTCTTAACAAGTGGCTCCACAACAACGAAGATTACGCTATGACAGATCAGGGTAAACTCAATGCTAACTGCTGCGACGTTTCCGCAGGCAAGATCAACGCTGAAGACTCTGACGCTATCATCAAGAGCCTTGTTTCTCTCGTAGAGCTTCCTTGTGCAGCAACTGACCTTAAGTAATTTTAATAAAATAGAGTATCTTTTGCTCGGAAAGGAAATGCACAATGAAGAAACTGCTTGCAGCAGTTACGTCCGTCGTTATGAGTTCTTCAATTGTAACGAGTGCATTTGCTTCCTCCTTTACTGTTAGCGCTGCCGGCGGGGTTTCCGCTGTGCAGCCTAATATTAGTACGGAGGAGGTACTGGACGAGGCTGCTACTAAAAAAGCTGAAAATGAATATGAAACAAAGACGGACTTTACAATTGAGCCTGAAGCGCGCACGGCTAAACCCGGCGAGACAATTGAGAAAATTCCTGTAATCATTGATTCTAATGGAAGAAGTGTAAGTACGCTTGTATTCAGACTTCCTGAGGATCTTCCCGATGGCTGGGAAGTAGAACTTTCATCCAAGAAATGTAGTTGTACAGAACTTGGAAAATTGAACTTTGAGCAGAATGCAGAAACATATAATGCCGCTACAATTGATCCGGATAATGGTCACCCACTTCCGATCTCTGACGGTAAAGCTATGGTCTACATTAATATTAAGGTTCCGGAAAATGCGCAGCCCGGTGAGTATGAATACCTCTTCGCAAGATTCCACATTGTTGAAGAAGTAAGAGCGGATGGTTACTCAAACGCTTATAATGGTACTATTCTCCCCGGTAAGATCACTATTGAGGGCGATGCTCCTCAGACAACAGCTAAGCCTGCTGAAACAACAAAGGCTCCCGATACAACTAAGAAGCCTGATACAACAACAACCAAGGCTCCTCAGACAACAAAGCCGCCTGTAACAACAGGAGAAGGTGATAACAAGTATGAAACAAAGGATGATTTCACGATTGAGCCAGAGGCACGCACAGCAAAGCCCGGCGAGACAATTGAAAAGATTCCTGTAATCATCGATTCTAACGGAAGAAGCGTAAGTACGCTCGTATTTAGACTTCCTGAAGATCTTCCCGATGGTTGGGAAGTAGAACTTTCTTCCAAGAAATGTGGTTGTACAGAGCTTGGTAAGCTGAACTTTGAACAGAATGCAGCAACGTATAATGCAGCTACAATCGATCCGGATAACGGACATCCGCTCCCGATTATTGATGGTAATCCCATGGTTTACATTAATATCAAGGTACCGGAAGATGCAGCACCCGGAGATTATGAGTACTTCTTCGCAAGATTCCACATTGTTGAAGAAGTAAGAGCGGACGGTTACTCAAACGCTTACAATGGTAAGATTCTCCCCGGTAAGATCACTATCGAGGGCGATACACCAGGTACAACAACAACACCTCCGGCAACAACAACTAAGACACCCGATACAACAAAGGCTCCCGATACTACCAAGAAGCCTGATGTAACAACAACCAAGGCACCTGCTGAGGGTTCTGTTGAATGGGTTATCCCGAAGGTAACAGCTAAGGCTGGTTCAGAAGTAACAATGGAAGTTAAGGTAAAGGGCAACGGCGATCTCGCTGTAGCAGGCGCTGATTTCGATGTAACTGCTAAGGCTCCTATCACTTTGAAATCTGTTACAGCCGACGGTTCTGTTTACACTCAGGGCATCGTAAATAAAGACGATCAGTTCGCATTTGCTGAAATTTTCGGCATAGGCAATACAGCCAAGGACGGCGATCTTGTATTTACTCTCGTTTATAATGTTCCTGCAAACACGGCAGCAGGCGTTTATCCTGTTGAGTGGACAGGCAAACTTGATGTTTCCGATACAAACGGAAATCTTATCACAGAAAAGGTTACGTTCACTTCCGGTGAGATCGAGATCGTTGAAGATCCTAAATTCGACGGTGAGATCGCATGGGATATCCAGGAAGTTCACGCACTTCCCGGCGAAACCGTTGAACTGCCCGTTATAATTAGTGATCCCGACGCAACTAAGCTTCCTATCGCAGGCGCTCAGTTCGGAATTACAGTTGAATCTCCTATTCAGCTTAACGGTGCAGACAGTGCAGCAAACGGCTATGGTTCTACTATAGTTTACAATACTGCAACAAATCAGTTCGCATTTGGCGAGGGCATCGGCAGAGGAATTCCTTCTGAGGACGGCAAAACTGTTCTCACGCTTCTCTACACTGTTCCCGCAAATACACCCGCAGGCGAGTATGACGTAACATGGGGCGGAAAGATTTTCATCTCCGATACCAACGGCAACCCGCTTACAGATCAGGTTTCACTCCTCGATGGTAAGATTATCGTTGATGATAATAATACCGAGGGTGACATCACTTGGGATATTCCCGAGGTTAAGGCTAAGCCCGGCGAAGAGGTTACACTTGATGTAATCGTAAACGTTGGCACAAAGAACATTCCTGTAGCAGGCGCTCAGTTCGAGATCAACTGCGAATCTCCTATCGAGTTCAAGTCTACTTCAGGTTCAGATGCTTACACAGGCGCGATTGTAAACAATCCGGCTACAAATCAGTTTGCATTCGGCAATGTTAACGGAGTACCTGTTGAAGCTAAGGACGGCAGTGTTGTTCTCCAACTCAAGTATACTGTTCCGGCTAATACACCTGCTGGTACATATCCTGTAACTTGGGGCGGAAAGATTTTCGTTTCCGATACAAACGGCAATGAGATCACATCCATCATCACTGATGACGCTAAGAATGCTGATGCTTCCATTAAGCTTCTTAATGGCGCAATCATCATTGAAGAGGAAACCACAACAACCAAGGCGCCTGATACAACAACAAAGGCTGCTGAAACAACAACAACCAAGGCGCCTGAAACCACAACAAAGGCTGCCGAAACAACAACAACCAAGGCACCTGAAACCACAACAAAGGCTGTCGAAACCACAACTACAACAGTTACAGCACCCGAGGGAGCGATCATCTGGGCAATCCAGACAGTAGAAGCTAATCCGGGAGAAGAAGTAACAGTAGACGTACTTGTTAATGATTCTAAGAATGTGAACCTGCCTATCGGCGGTGCGCAGTTCATCATCAACAATGCTGACGCTCCTATAGTATTTAAGGGAGCAACAGGTTCAGAAGCATATGGTGCAAATATTGTGACGAATCCGAACACATTCCAGTATGCATTTGCAGACAAGAATGGTGCAGGAGTAGGAGCAGCAAATGGAGCTAAGGTAATTTCACTTACATTTACAGTACCTGCTGATACACCTGCAGGCGTATATCCCGTAACATGGGGAGATGACGGATACTTCTTCATTTCTTCCGAAGACGGACTTGATATGTCTTCACAGGTTCTCACAATCGATGGCGCTATCATTGTTAAGGCTCTTACAACCACAACAAAGGCTGCTGAAACCACAACAACCAAGGCGCCTGATACAACAACAAAGGCTGCTGAAACCACAACAACCAAGGCGCCTGAAACCACAACAAAGGCTGCCGAAACAACAACAACCAAGGCACCTGAAACCACAACAAAGGCTGTCGAAACCACAACTACAACAGTTACAGCACCCGAGGGAGCGATCATCTGGGCAATCCAGACAGTAGAAGCTAATCCGGGAGAAGAAGTAACAGTAGACGTACTTGTTAATGATTCTAAGAATGTGAACCTGCCTATCGGCGGTGCGCAGTTCATCATCAACAATGCTGACGCTCCTATAGTATTTAAGGGAGCAACAGGTTCAGAAGCATATGGTGCAAATATTGTGACGAATCCGAACACATTCCAGTATGCATTTGCAGACAAGAATGGTGCAGGAGTAGGAGCAGCAAATGGAGCTAAGGTAATTTCACTTACATTTACAGTACCTGCTGATACACCTGCAGGCGTATATCCCGTAACATGGGGAGATGACGGATACTTCTTCATTTCTTCCGAAGACGGACTTGATATGTCTTCACAGGTTCTCACAATCGATGGCGCTATCATTGTTAAGGCTCTTACAACCACAACAAAGGCTGCTGAAACCACAACAACCAAGGCGCCTGATACAACAACAAAGGCTGCTGAAACAACAACAACCAAGGCGCCTGAAACCACAACAAAGGCTGCCGAAACAACAACAACCAAGGCACCTGATACAACGACAAAGGCTGCTGAAACAACAACAACCAAGGCACCTGATACAACGACAACCAAGGCGCCTGATACAACAACCAAGGCACCCGATACAACCACAACAAAGGCACCTGATACAACAACCGCAACAGGTAAGACAACTCAGATGCCTGGTGGAGAAACAACTACTACAACTAAACCTCCTATACTGCCTCCCGGCGTTTATGTTAAGGTTGAAACTGTTGATGGATTCTACTTCAGCCACGATCCTGGCACATTCAGAAGAGGTCATGTTGATGACAGCTCTATGGAAGGCGAGGATATTGAAGTAATTAAGGAAGTAGACGGCAAGAATGTTCAGACAACTGAAACTTACGATCCTGCTAAACTTACATTTGCTGAAGCTGTTTCCAATGCAGATAATCCTCAGGAAGCATTTGATGAGACGAGAAACATCTACACTGTAAATGTACTTTATGATGGAATGCAGCTCCGTGATGACACAGGAGAAGCTATTACATTCACAGCTTACATTGGTGTAAAGGGTGACTCTAACCTCGATAATATTGTTGATCCTCAGGATGCATCTTACACGCTTATCTTCTATGCTAACGCTTCCACAATTCCCGAAGGCGGAGATAAGAATCAGATTATGATCAATGATCCTGAAAAGAATGAGAAGATTGCTAATTCGCCTGTAGACGAAAACGGATACAATATGCTTGATATGCTTTGCGCATTCCTTATCGACGTAGACCTTGATGTTTACGATGAAGATAACTGGAATATGATCAAGAGCGAAAGAGAAATTGATCCTGCTGACTCAAGCTGGATACTTTCTGAGTATGCAGTTATGTCTACTGATTTAACAATGACTCATCATAAGGCTTGGAACACAGTTCTGGCTTCACAGGGAAGAGTTGATAAGTTCAACGATTACCTTATCAGCATAGGAAGACTTGATAAGTTTAACGCTTTCCTTGAAAACAAGGAAAAAGAAAACTAAAGCAACAAAAACAGAGCCTTCGGGCTCTGTTTTTTTCATTAAATCGCAGAAAACGGAGATTTGGGATAATATTACTGTTGACAAATGAGAAAATTAATGATATAATATAAAAGAAGAGTTTGAGGGAACGTTATGCGGACATCCGAAACTCGCATTTTATGCACATAAGGGCAGTTATTGTGAAATACATACAAAAAAGTACGTATTTAATCGTGAATAATTTTTTAAAAAAATGTTCTGATATTCTTGACTTATTGAAATTTGTGTGCTAAAATGTAATTATGAATTTTTAGGCTAACTGCAATATAATTATATATGCTGCCTGAAAAGACTTCTCATTACGTGTGATGGCATAGTGCAATTATACTGTATGAGAAAAAATATGTTAGAGAGGTAAAAAACAATGAAGAACTCATTATTCAAAAGAGCCATTGCTGCAGCAGCTGCTGTACCGCTGGCTCTCACACAGTGCTTTACTGTTGCTACAACAACTGTTGCAGTTGATACGGCTGCACCGGTTGCCGATGCTTCAAAGGGTACGACAGTAACACTTAACGATGGCGTAGGATCTTCTATTCTTTATGTTACTCCTGATGAAAGCGATGGAGTTGAATATGACAGAACAGATGCTACACTTTGGACTAAGACTGCCGACTGGAATTATGATTTGAGCGGTCTTCTTACTAATCTTGGCGCAGGCGCAAACGCTAACGGAACTTTTGATCTCACAAAAGTTTATGAAAAGGCTATTGAGAAATCCGGTCAGTTCAGTGAAGTAACTAAGAGCCTGACAGAGAGAATGAGCGATGTGAACTATTCTGTTGATGCGGACGGCAATATCACTATTACTGCTACTCTTAATGATATTACTTCTACATTTACAGAGGGCGCTTCAAAGACTATAGGCGGCGCGCTCAAGGATATTGCTGACCAGTACGGTATTGAAGATTTTAACACACCTGAAAAATTCTTCGAAGGAATCGTTATCGGCGGCGACATCGAAATCAAGATCAACGGCGCTGCTCTTAAGGATGGTACAACGGTAAGCGGTGAACTCACATTTGTAGACGCAGCAACAGGTAATGTTTACAAGGGATCGAAGGTTATTGATTGGGCTCTCGAGAAGTTTGCACTTCTTACAGATACGGCTAAGTCAACTTGTGCTGAATATGAAGCAGAGTATCCAATTGATCTTGATGATGCTGCAAAGCAGATTGATGATTCAGTTTCATTCTATGTTGGTAAGCTTAACGCTGCTAAGGATAAGCTTAATAAGGCTCTTACAAAAAGCAAGGATTACTCCTATGCTACAATGGATGAACTTATTGCTGATATGAAGCAGAAAGTTGAAAACAAGACCGGTAAGACTATCGAGGGCAATACAGCTGCTGAAATCGTTCAGAATCAGGCAATTGCTGAAATTTATGATGATATTCTTTCTCAGCTCAACGAAAAGGTCGCTCCTGATAAGTTTGATATCACAGCTTCCGAGTTCGGTGAACTTGCTGATGAATTTACAGATATCACACTCTCAATAAACGCAGGTCATGCTACTCTTACTGCTCAGTTCCCTGATAAAGAGCAGGATGCTGTTAAGGATTATGTTGTAAATGAGTGCAATGTTGAATTCATCGACAGCTGGAAGAAAGTTGAAGCTTATGTTGATTTTTCGGCGATTGAAAGTGGTACAAGTTCCGCTTCAGTTGATGTATGGAGAGAAGTTAAGGTAGGCGATGTTATCACAACGACAACTTCTGCAACAACTTCAACTACTGAGGATACAACTACAACAACTGTTGATTCCACAGCAACTGATGATGATACAACAACAACTGTTGATACGACTACAACAGGCGACAAGGACACTACGACAACTGTTGATACAACTACAACAGATGATAAGGACACCACAACAACTGTTGATACAACCACAACAGGCGACGAGGATACTACGACAACTGTTGATACAACTACAACAGATGGCGGCGATACTACAGCTACTGTAGATACAACTACAACAGGCAGTGAAGAGTCCTCAACTTCAACATCATCATCAACAGATACTGATGATAAGGGCAATACTATAAAGATCGATACTGTTGTAAGCGTAAACGCTGATACAACAAATGGATTCTACCTCAGCATTGATGAAGAATTCAATAAGGATCAGGTTACTTCACTTACATACACGATCAATAAATCACGTATCACAATCAATCCTGATGGTGTGATCATTGATGAGGAAGTTCTTGAAGCCGGCGAGCCTATTGACATTACACAGGATATGTTCGAATTCAATGCAACTCCTACATCCGTTTACGATGTCAATAACACTTCGTTCCTCTACAATGTAGAACTTGTGGCTTCACAGACTATCGTAGCTGCTGACGGCACAATCGTTGCTAATGAAGGCGATGCAATCGTTAGCATAACGGGTTCAGAAGATAAGGGCGAAAACCTTACAGTTCCTGTTTATGTAGGTCTTAAGGGTGATAATAACCTTGATAATGTAATCGATCCTTCCGACGCATCCAATACTCTTATATGGTATGCGACAATCTCTACGCTTGCTGAAGGCGATTCAGCTAGTAACCATCAGTTCTCTAAGAGCAAAATGATCGAGTCTCCTGATGATATTCTTGATGAGTTTGCTTGTTTCCTCTGCGATGTAAATAACGATCTTGATCCTGATAACTACAAGACATCTAAGCCTGATCGTGAGTTTAGTCCTGCTGAATCTTCGTATATCCTTAGAGCTTATGCGGAACTTTCAACAAATACTGACATTGAAACTCTTGACAGAGCAGCTTGGGATAAGATTCTCGGTCGCTAATTTAAATTGACATTAACTAAAAACACAAAGAATGTTATGCTTGCTGTCAGGGTGGCAGCAAGCAATACATAAATTTAATTTATCTGAAAGGAAATTATTAAAATGAAGAAGAATACTCTTAAAAAAGTGTTTTCTGCACTTTCATTGACAGCTGTAGCTGCTTCAGCAGTATCTCTCAGTGCTTTTGCTGCTCCCAGCGATTACACAGCTGGTCAGATTGCTGAATCTGAAATAAAGCCTAAGATTACAACAACTAAGCTCGTTGTTGACAAGGATCAGGCTGGTCAGGATGTTAAGGTAACTCTTGATGTTTCCGGTGCTGACGGAAAGTACTGCAATACAGGTATCCGTATTTACTACAGCGATCGTCTTACACTCAAAACAAAGGCAAATGGTAAGGCGGATGTAGCTGATGGTCCTGCTATTGCTGATCTTGGTACTAAGACAAACAAGGTTGACGATTCCTGTACAAGAGAAGGTTTCGACAGCTGGTTTATGTCAACAGGCGGCGAGGGTGATTATGGTGTAGATGGTACAATGTGGACACTGACCTTCACAATTCCCGCTGACGCTGAGGAAGGCGAAGTATTCCCGCTTGATATCGTTTATCAGTCGGCTGGCACAACAAAGGACGCTTTCTTCGATGTAGACAGAACTGAAGCTGGTATGCTTATGGAAGCTTATGCATTCACACAGGGTATCTACAGCCCTGAGAATCCTACATTTGCAGCAAGCGCTGAGGATGTAGCTAAGTGCCCTAATCTTGCAAACATTGACAGCACATATGATGGTTACATTGCTATTGCAGGCGCTGTTGAGACAACAACTACAACTGTTGCTACAACAACAACTACAAAGGCTGCAACAACAACTACAAAGGCTGCTGAGACAACCACAAAGGCTGCTGAGACAACAACCAAGGATGCTGGTACAACAACTAAGGCTGCTGGTACAACAACTAAGAAGGCTGCTGGTACAACAACTAAGAAGGCCGCTGGTTCAACTACAAAGCCTGCAACAACTACAGGTAAGAAGGGCGATTCACCTAAGACAGGTGTTGCTGGTGTAGGCGTTGCTGCTGCTGGTCTTGCAGTTGCAATCGGTACTGCATTTGTTCTCAGAAAGAAGGAAGACTAATTAATTAGTTAGTTCTTATTTCTAAAGAATAATTAAAGGCTCTCCGAATGGAGAGCCTTTTTATATTCCCCAGCCGTCTATGTTTCCACGCTGAATTGCTCCAAAAACTCGATCTTTGAATCCATGATCGCGACGCTCGGTTTCGGCAATGAATTCTTTAGTTTTCTGGCGGTTTGTATGTCCGTCAGCAGGGCAGGCTGATTTGACGACATCAATTCCGCTTGTGCGGACGGCACGGCGAATTTCCCGCTCTTTGCAATATATCATCGGACGGATCACTGTCAGATTTTTATCTTCAAGGAGCGTTTTCGGCGAATAGCAGCCAATACGCCCCTCATTAAAAAGATTCATGATAAAAGTTTCAACAGTATCGTCAAAATTATGTCCAAGCGCGATCTTATTGCAGGAAAGTTCAGAAGCAGCGCCATGAATTGCGCCCCTCCGCATTCGCGCGCAAAGACTGCAAGGATTTTTTTCATGACGAATCTCAAAAACAACTTCGCCGATATGAGTTGGGATTATGTGATATGGAATTCCAAGATCGCTGCACATTTTCGCAGGAATGGAATAATTTCCCGATATTCCACCGAATTGGGGATCAATAGTGATTCCCACAATATCGTAATCTATACCAATAAAGCTGCGTAGTTGAGCAAGTCCTTTCAGAAGTATCAGGCTATCTTTGCCGCCCGATATTCCAACTGCTATTCGATCGCCATTTTCGATCATTTTGTATTGCTGTATAGCTTTTCGCATATTTCCAAGTATTTTCTGCATAAAAATCCCCCGAATTCATGACGTCGGACAAAAAATGTGCGCCGTCTGTAATAATATAATTATACAATAAATCAGAAAAAAATTCAATTAGATATTGCAAAAATCGGAAAAATAAGATATAATATAAGATAGAGTTTTGATTTAGAGATTGTTCAGTATCTTTCGTGCGCAGTTTTTTGAGCATAGTTTTGTCGAGGGCATGGAAAAAGCCGCAGGCATACTGACTATGGTAAGGGTTGGGGCGACGCAGCAATCGGCAAGCTTTGCCGAAAGACGTTCGTGAAGAGATGCTAAACAGGCTCTTATGAAAGGACAGATTTTATGACAACAGAGATGCGAAATTTGCTCATGCTTTTTGGCGGAATAATTGTGATTCTTTTGGCGATCATTATTTTGTTCGGCGGAAAAAGTCCGTTTATGAAATTAATGAATTTTTTCCTTGAACCAACTGACGGCAGCATGACAGATAGCGGCAAAAAATCAAAAAAAGATACGCAAAAAAGTACGTCTGAGCCTATTGTTGAGATGGCGACTTTAGTTCGTAAAAGCGATGATCGCCTTAGAATTATCGAAAGCGATGGACAGGTTAAAATGGTTGACGAATATTACGAACTTCAATTTACTACGCGTAAAGGTCAGAAGCTGAAAATCCAATGTTCAAGGGACGCATATGAAAAAATTCCCTTTAACGAGCAGGGTTCGCTTACATATAAACGCAATACGCTTGTGAAATTCAAATACTATGAGGCGACGATTTTTAATGAATAATCGCGCTAAACGAAGGTGATGTTATGGTAAATTTTGGAAATGATTGGGACAACATTCTTAATGGGGAGTTCGACAAGGAGTATTATCAGGGACTGCGCCAGAAACTCATCGTCGAGTACAAAACGCAGCGGATTTTTCCGGGAATGTATGATATTTTTAACGCAATGAAGCTGACGTCTTACGACGATGTAAAATGTGTGATAATAGGGCAGGATCCATATCATGGAGAGGGGCAGGCGCATGGATTGAGTTTTTCAGTTCGCAGAGGCGTCGCTCCGCCGCCTTCTTTAGTAAATATTTTTAAGGAAATAAAAGACGATGTAGGAATAGATAATACGGGAAAGCATGGCGAGCTTACAAAGTGGGCGGAAAGCGGTGTTTTACTCCTGAATTCCGTGCTGACTGTCAGGGCGAATCAGCCGCGCAGCCATCGTGGAATGGGCTGGGAGCAGTTTACGACGGATGTTATTAAGGTGTTGAATGAACGCGAAAAGCCTATGGTTTTCATGCTTTGGGGAGCGGACGCAAAGTCTAAGCAGGTTTTCATTACAAATCCTGCGCATCTTGTGCTGAAATCCGCGCATCCAAGCCCTCTTTCAGCTTATAACGGTTTTTTTGGCTGCAAGCATTTCTCGCAGGCAAACGAATTTTTGACTGCACACGGAATGAGCGCGATCGACTGGTCAATTGATTAACGGAGGCAATCATGAAGATAAAAGACATATTTGCGAAAAAGACAGTTTTCTCCTTTGAGGTGTTTCCGCCGAAAAATACAAGTTCAATTGATGTTATTTTTCGCACTCTCGATGAATTGGGCGATTTGAAACCCGATTTTATCAGCGTTACATTTAGCGCGGGCGGAAGCGGAAACAGCGGTCTTGCTCTTGATATTGCCGCTAAAATCCGGGAAAAAGGGATTATTCCGGTTCTTCATTTGCCATGTATAAATTATACAAGATCGCAAATAGATGAAACACTTGAACTTGCAAAGGCGCAGGGGATAGAGAATATTCTTGCGCTGCGCGGCGATATAAATCCTGCTATTCCGCCTGTTGAGGATTTTAAACACGCCAGCGATCTGATTACATATCTTAAAAATAAGGGGGATTTTGATATCGCGGGCGCTTGCTATCCCGAAGGTCATCCAGATAGCGATACGATCGAAGATGATGTTAAAAATTTAAAGATAAAAGTGAACGCAGGCGCTGATCACCTTATTACGCAGTTGTTTTTCGATAACGAATATTTCTATAAATTCCGCGAAATGGCAGCTGCAAATGGAATAAACGTTCCGATTGAGGCGGGTATAATGCCCGTAGTAAATAAAAAGCAGATTGAACGAATGGTCACGACCTGCGGCGCAAGTTTGCCGGGAAAATTCGTAAAAATCATGCAGAAATATGAGAATAATCCCGAAGCCCTCCGCGACGCCGGAATTGCCTATGCGATCAATCAGATAGTTGACCTTGCTGCGAATGATGTTGACGGAATCCACCTGTATACCATGAATAATGCTTATGTTGCGCGGAAGATCAGCGAGGCTGTTTCGGGGATAATCGAAGTATGATAAGACTTTCGGAAATTTCGCATGAAGAAGCTGCGCGATATATGGGCGTTCAGGGCGAACCTGACGAAAAAATTGCGCGGCTGCTTGATAAATATGAGCCGATCGTCCGCGAAAATCTTCGACCTGCTTACGTGTATCGTCAGGGAAAGATTGAGCGGACGGAGAATGAACTGAAAATCTGCGGAGTTTCTCTTTTGGGGAATGATATCCGCAAACATCTTAAGGGCTGCGAAATGGCGATAATCTTTGGCGCGACTGTATCCTCGGAGGCTGACAAGCTGATAAGGCAGGCTTCCGTAACGGATATGGCGGCGGCATTGGCGGTGGACGCTCTTTGCAGCGCGGCGATTGAACAGGTTTGTAACGCTGCCGAGGAAGAAATTTTTGCAGATGTGAACGCACCATATAGAACTTGGCGATTCAGTCCCGGATATGGCGATCTTCCTATATCTCACCAGAAAGAACTGCTTTTGGCGCTTAATGCCCAGCGTCGCATCGGTTTGACGGTTACGGATAGTTTTCTGCTGATTCCATCGAAATCGGTAACGGCTGTCATAGGTATTCGCGATTCCGCTCCTTTGCATTCTCCGCAAGGCTGTAAAACCTGCCGTATGAGGGAGAATTGTGCATTTCGAAAAAATGAAGGCAGAATATGTATTAGTATGGTATGATTTAATCAATGTTTCCTAAAAATGAGTATTGACAATTTGCATGAAAAAATGATATAATATAATAAATGGCACAATAAAGGCAGCAGCTAAAATCAGGGTGTGTTGACGCTGCCCTTAACGCTCGTCTTATAAGCGTTTCGGATAGTTTCAGAACAACCCAAAAGACAGATGGGTCAAAATGTGTTAAGGAGAATGATCATGAAAAAAACCATGGCATTTATTTCTGCTTTCCTTATGGCGGCGGCAATGCTTTCCTTTACAGCATGCGGTGATAAAGAATCCTCTTCTTCAAATCCTTATGCCAACGTTGATGTTGACGCTTCTCTTCGCGCGGAGATCAGGGATAATGTTACGAAATCGGATCTGCTTGAAGATGTTGAACTTGAAAATAAAACGATCAAGTGGCTTTCCGATTGGGATATAAATCCTGATTCTTCCGGAAAAAACAAGCCTACGGAACTTGTTGCCTTTGAAGAAAAGTATGGCGGCAGGATTGAGTGGATACAATGTACATATGAAAACAGATACGAAAAACTTGCTGAAATGATAAACAGCGGCGAGGGCGTTGATTTTTTCTACGCCGGGAACATGGACGCTTTTCCAAAGGGAGCGGTTCGCGGAATGTTCGCTCCTGTGGACGATTATATTGATTTTAGTTCGCCTGTGTGGGAGGGCGTTGAGGAGATCAACGACAGCCTTATGTGGGATGGAAGGCATTATTGTACGGTAGTTCAGACTACGGGCGATAAAGTCGGCTGCGTTTACAATAAGAAAACTGTTCAGGAAGCAGGTCTGGAGGATCCTGCGGAGCTTTTCGAAAGAGGCGAGTGGACGTGGGATACATTCCAGAACATGATCAAGAGTTTCGCTGACGTTGAAAATCAGCATTATGGCATTGACGGTTGGTGGTTCGAATTCGGTCTTATGGCTACGACAGGCGTTCCTGCCGTATCTATCGAGGATGGGAAGCTTGTTAATAACATTGGCGATCCTGCAATGGAGCGTGTTCAGGATTTCCTCTATGATCTGAATACGACCGGCTGTATCGCTATCGGAGTCGGCGACTATGGCTGGGAGGCGCATCCCGAATATATAGGCGAGGGAAAGATGCTCTTCTATCCTGTAGGTCTTTATACGTTTTACGCTGAATCTTCGCAGTGGAAGAAGCAGTTCGGCGACGACGCATTTTTCGTTCCGATGCCGAAAGATCCCGAAGCTGACGAATATTACGTTCCTGTGGGAATGGAGGCGTATATGTTCGTAAAGGGCGGCGCAAATCCGGAAGGAGTTGCGAAATTCCTTGAATGCAAGCGTTTTACGCTTCTGGATGAGGAAACTAAGGCTGTTGCGGATAAGCAGTTCCGCGAAGATTACGGCTGGACGGATGAAATGGTGAAAATGCAGCGGGATATGCAGGAACTTGCAGATGACAATCCGTTTCTCGATATTTCGGCAGGCGTATCTACAGACTGCAACGAGCTTCTTGACACCAGTCTCAGGCAGACTGCTCGCGGAGTTCCTTGGAATGAAACTTACGACGCAGTCAATGCGGCGCTGGATAAGTATCTTGAAGAAGTAAATAAAGCAGACAATTCTGCTGAATGAAATATAAATTGCGGTGAATTCCGCTGAAAGGAGGGTGTGAATTATGCCAACAGCTCTTGTTACTGGAGGATGCGGTCTTATAGGCAAGCATATTTGTTCCGGGCTTTTGAAAAAGGGGTATAAGGTCGTTGCAGCCGATGTTGAGGAAAGTAATTACAATACAGGAAAGCTGAACTATAATTTCGTGGAATGCAAGCCTTCCGATAAAAACACCTTAGCCGATATTTTTGAAAATTATGAGATCAATGTTCTGATTCATGCCGCGTGTACAGTTGATAACGATTTAGGTCCGATAATTACCGAAAAGGAAATGAATGAATCAAAACAATGCGATAAATTTATTTACAGATACGCAATGACAACGGACAGCGTTGAAAAGGTCATTCTTATAAGTACTGATCAGGTTTATGATTTTCCGAAAACCCGCGAACCGATCCGTGAGGACGCCGATATTAAGACGAATACAAACTATGCTGTTATGAAGTATGAAGCTGAAAAGTCTTTAATAGCTGAAATGAAGCATCATAAAAATATTATGGTATGCATTACAAGAGTTGCGCCCGTGTATTCGTTCAACTTTGTAGATAATCTTGTAGCGAAGATTACCGATCCGAAAGACGGAACAAAATTCGTATCGGGCAAGGGACAGTATGGTTTCCACTTCTGCTGTGTTCATAACCTTGTCGATTTTATTTTGTGCTTTGTGAAAAATGCCGATGATATGCAGTATGCTGGCATTTATAATGTAAGCGACAAACTGCTGACCACGGCGGCTGACATTATCAGTTTCATGCGTGAGAATCATTCTCTTGGAACGGTATTGCAGCGTTCGGGCGGCGGCACGATAACGAAGATAAAGGGACTTTTCGGCGGAAATAAGGAAGAAAAGACCAATTATCGCTATCTTGATCTAAATAAGCTGGAAAACAATAATATGCTTGACAATACTAAGGCGTCTAAGCTTGCGAATTTCCGATGGGATATTCACAATACAAAATAATAAAAGTCCCCCACTTTTGTGAGGGACTTTTATTATTATTCGATCACCACGTAATTATCCGCCGCATTTTCCTTTGTGGCGTATTCGGTAACGTTAAGTACCTTTACTTTAAGAGGACGCGTACCCATGTTGATCTCGATCACATCTCCGACTTTTACGTCGTAAGAGGCGCGCGCCGTCTTTCCGTTTACAATGATCTTTTCAGCGTCGCAGGCGTCGTTTGCAACGGTTCTGCGCTTGATAAGGCGTGTGACTTTTAAATATTTATCCAACCTCATGGTAAATATATCCTTTCCAAGAAAAGTCTGCCACAAGCTGCCTGAATGATAGCAAGAAGCGTCTTCTTACTTGTTTACAGCTTCCTTGAGAGCCTTGCCAGCCTTGAAAGCGGGAGCTTTGCTGGGAGGGCAAACCATAGTTTCTTTAGTTCTGGGATTGATGCAGGTCTTTTCGCCGCGTTCGCGAACTTCAAATGTACCGAAGCCTGTAATGGAAACCTTGTCTCCGTTTACGAGAGCTTCCTCGATAGCTGCCAGTGTTGCCTCAAGAGCGGAAGCAGCGTCTTTCTTTGTGCAGTTTGCTTTATCTGCAATGGAATTGATAAGCTCAGTTTTAGTCATTTTTATTTTCCTCCGTATTAATTATTGCCTTCGCCTTTTCCCAGTAAACATCGAGCTTTTCGATGGGAAGAGTTTTCATGTCGATATTGTCCGTCGTTACAAGCTGTTCGGTAACTGCAAAACGCCTGATGAACTTTTCCGTAGCGGCTTTAAGCGCGGATTCGGCGTCGATTTCGAGATGACGCGCTGCGTTTACGCAAGAAAACAGCAGATCGCCCATTTCCTCCTCAATTTCAGCCTGATCGCCGCCTGCTACAGCTTTATCCAATTCGGATTTTTCATTGACGATGCAGGACATTGCGTCCTCGGTGCAGCAAAAATCCATGCCGGCGCGCATAGCCCTCTTACCCACTTTTTGAGCGCGCATAAGAGCCGGAAGCGTTTTGGCAACGCTTGTCAGCGTGTCTGTATAAGTTTCCTGCCCCTTTGTCTCCATTTTGATAGAATCCCAGTTTTTAAGGACTTCATCAGTAGTATCCGCAGTAACTTCGCCGAAGACATGAGGATGACGAACGATAAGCTTTTTGCATACCTCGTCGCATACGTCGTCGAAATTAAAAGCGGATTTCTCTTCTTCTATACGGGTATGGAAAACGACCTGAAGCAGCACGTCTCCCAATTCCTCGCGAAGCAGAGCCGTATCTTTGAGTTCGATAGCTTCAATTGCCTCGCAGGTTTCTTCCAGAAAATCCTTTTTTATCGATTCATGAGTCTGCTCCATATCCCAAGGGCAGCCGCCCTCGCCGCGGAGAAGTTTAACTATATCGAGAAGATCTCCAATAGAATAGCGATCCTTCTGCTGATATTCAACCATAGGAAAAAGCACTCCTTCTATAATACCCTAAAATGCGGCAAATTGCAACATTTTTTTGGATTTTCGTTGTTTTTTGTATAATAAAAGACACATTAACAATTATATTTGTACAGTTTTATTAATATACTCGTCACTGCTGCAAAAATTCAGTTATGCCGGAAGAAATTCCTTGCAAATTTTGCAGCAGCGTTTAGGGCTTATTTGAAAAATAGCTGTATTCGGAAAAATGCACAGAAATTACTGTATGTTAGGAGAGAATCCGAAGGCAGGCTGTCGCCTGACGAGGATTTTCGACGACACAGACAGTGATTTATGGGCGTTTTGACGAATGTATGGATTTTTCAAATAAGCCATAGTATAACTCAGCCTTTATCGACAAATCCGACTTTATGATAAACCTTTGAAACGATACGCTGAGAATAGCGAAGCGCCTTTTCCGCGCCCGCAGCGCAGCATTCTTTAAGATAAGACTTATCTTGAGAGAGACGTGCGAATTCGGTACGAACGGGTTCGAGATGATCGGCTACGGCTTCTCCTACGGCAAGCTTGAAATCGCCGTAGCCTTTTCCTGCGAATTCGGATTCGATGGCGGCGTAATCCTTGCCTGTGATGGTCGAGTAAATGGTCATAAGATTATTTATTCCGTCCTTGCCATCGCGGTAAACTACTTCAGCTTCGCTATCGGTGACTGCGCGCTTGAATTTGCGGATTATCGTATCCTTATCGTCAAGAATGAGGATAACGGCGTTAGGATTATCGTCGGATTTGGACATTTTCTTAGCCGGCTCCTGCAGCGACATGATCCTTGCTCCCTTTTCAGGGATATATGGTTCGGGAACTGTAAAGAAGTCGCCGTAACGCTGGTTAAAACGCTGCGCGATATTTCTTGCGAGTTCGAGATGCTGTTTCTGATCCGCTCCAACGGGAACGAGATCGGCGTTGTAAGCGAGGATATCAGCCGCCATAAGCGAAGGATATGTAAAAAGTCCGGCGTTTATATCGTCTGGGTGACGCTTGCTCTTGTCCTTGAACTGCGTCATTCTGGAAAGCTCGCCGAACTGTGTATTGCAGCAAAGTATCCAGTTGAGTTCCGCATGGGTTTTGACATGGCTCTGGATAAAGAGTATGGATTTTTCAACATCTATACCGCAAGCCATGAGCAGAGCGTAGGAATCAAGCGTATTCCGGCGCAGTTTTGCAGGATCCTGACGAACAGTGATAGCGTGCATATCAACGACGCAGTAAATACAGTTATACTCGTCCTGAAGAGGACCCCAGTTTCTTACCGCGCCGAGATAGTTGCCGAGAGTGAATGTGCCTGTTGGCTGAATGCCGCTGAAAATAAGCTTTTTATCGTTCATTTGCCGTGATACTCCTTACTTTGAAGCGTTTGCCATATCCTTGAGCTGGCAGCTTCTGAGTTCGTTGAGAACTTTTTGATAAAGAACGTAAATGCTGCGCATTTCGGGTTCTGTTTCTGGAATAACTCCGGGCTGGAGAGAAGTTTTGTAAATTCCTCCCTTTGTGAGCAGGAAAATATTCTGCGTTCTGCCCTGCGGAAGATCGAAACGTGTCGTTTTTTCGCATTTTGGAAGAAGTATTCCGGCATTTGCAACGAGATTATGAGCAGCCTGCACGAGAGTTCTGTACTTCTGCGACGCGCCTGTGTATTCGTTTCCGTTGTTGAAGTAAAGGTTAGCCGCTCCGTTGATGAAGCAAACCATAGTTGTTAAAATATTATTGGGCATGGGAATATCGATAACCATACCGAAAACGTCGTTTTTCTTGAAATTTCCCTGAAAGAATGAGATAGGGAAATTGAGCGCCTGATTTCTTGTCATCAGGTATTTCTGTGTAACGGGATATCTGCCTGTAACTGCCATGTTAATTTTCCTTTCTGCTTCGACTTGCGATTAGTTTTCGCGAAAACAAGTCTGTTATAATTAATCGAGTATATCTCTTGTCATTTTTGCAAGAATTTCCATACCCTTTTCAATATTTTCATTGGTCGGAGTTGAATAGTTAAGCCTAAACGAATGGCTTACTTCGTTTTCATCTATCGAGAACGCGTTTCCCGGAACGATAGCTATTTTATATTCCTGAACTGCCTTTTTGCAGAATCCGTTCATGTCGCAGCTTTCGGGAAGCGTACACCATACGAACAAGCCTCCCTGTGGTTTGACATAACTTATCTGCTTTGAGAAACCGTTGTCGATATATCCGCACATAAGATCGCTTTTTTTCCTGTATATTTCGCGGAGTTTATTGAAGTGCGCTTCTCTGTCAACAGTAGTTATAAAGCGGTGCGAAACTACCTGCGCCCAGATATTGGAGTGAACGTCCGATACCTGCTTGCATACGATTATCTTCTGGATTATCGGGGCGGGCGCGGAAACGAATCCCGTACGGAATCCCGATGAGATAAGCTTTGAGAACGTGCTTGAGTAGATTACTCTGCCTTCCGTATCGAGACTTTTTATCGAGGGGATATTTTCGCCTGCAAAGCGAAGTTCGCCGTAAGGGTCGTCCTCCAGAATAATGAAATCGTAGCGGCAGGCAAGCTCGTAAACCGCCTTGCGCTTTTCAAGAGACATGGTACGTCCGGTAGGATTCTGAAAATTGGGGATAAGATAGAGAATCTTGACATTTGGATGCTTTTTGAGAGCGTCTTCCAGCTTTTCAAGGTTAATGCCGTCGTCTTCCATATCTACGCCGACGAGATTGACATTGTAAGAGCGGAAAGCGTTCAGCGAGCCGATAAAGCATGGAGATTCGCAAAGCAGCGTATCGCCCTCGTTGAGCAGAACCTTGCATGAAAGCTCGTTAGCCTGCTGACCGCCCGACGTAACGATAAGATCGTCGAATTCGGGGTGGAAGCAGTTTTTGCTGCCGAGCCATTCTTTCAGAAAATCGCGCAGGGGAGCGTATCCCTCGGTAATGCTGTACTGTAAAGCAAGAATGGGATCATTACGAAGAAGGTCGTCGGAAATTTCGGCGATGCGTTCCGTAGGAAACGCTTCCGGAGCGGGATTTCCGGCGGCGAATGAAATGACCTCAGGGTCGCTTGTGAACTTGAGGATTTCTCTTATTGCAGAAGCCTGCAAGCCGGCGACCTTATTGGAAAATTTATATTCCATTTTAAATACCAGCCTTTCTTGGTTAGATCAATTGACGAAAATCCGGTCTTTTCGATCGTCATTTTATATTATAGCACATATTTTTAATTTCTGCAACATATTATTAAAAAAAAACACGGAAATCAGTTTTTACTTGTGCTGTATTATGCAAGGCTGCTGTCCATCGAAATCTTTGTATAAAGATCAGACTTTATCGTTTCTGTCAAAATATTTATGTATCCCTTGCGGATGCATAAATATTTTAATATTGGGCTGCATAAGGGACTGAGTCCCTTATGCAGGGGGCGTCGATGGACGGCGTCCCCTGACATCATGCCGCACAAGTAAAAAATTGATATCCGATAATAAGACGGTGATAGATTGAAAAAACAGAATTTTTTAAAAGGCTCGGTAATATTAATGATATCGGCGGCGGCGGCGAAAGTTTTGGGCGCGCTGTTTAAAATCCCGCTGACAAACATTCTGGGCGGCGTGGGAATGAGTTATTTTAGCTGCGCGTACAGTTTATTTATGCCGATATACGCGCTGACGGTAACGGGATTATCTTCCGCCGTCGCGAGAATGACCGCAAAAAGCGCGGCTTTGGATATGTATTCCAATATAAAAAGAATACGCCGCACTGCATTGTTGCTTTTTTCGGGAGTCGGAGCGGTCGGCAGTCTTGCGATAATTTTTCTTGCACAGCCTTTCAGCAGAATGTCTGTGGGAAATTCCGAAGCCGCGCTTGCGGTCACGATGATCGCGCCGTCGGTGCTTTTGGGCTGCATAACGGCGGTTGAGCGCGGATATTACGAGGGAATGAGCAATATGTACCCAACTGCGCTTTCGCAGGCGGCGGAGGGAATTGTAAAGGTCGCGGCAGGATTATGGCTTTGCGGATATGTGAATTCTCACGGCAGCGAGATAATGGCATATTTCCCGTATGTTACCGATATTCGGGCAATGGCTGCCGCCGCGGGAATACTCGGAGTTACGCTTTCGTCGGCAGGAGCGGCGTTATTTTTCGGAATCATGAGTATTTTTCGCAGGAATCGTCAAAACGGCGAAGAGCTGCTGCTTACTCGACGGGAGATAGCGGGGGAGTTGGCTTCGACGGCTCTTCCCGTGGGAATAAGTTCCGTTGTGACAAATCTCACCGCGCTTATCGATATGTGGACGATAATGGGATGTATATCGTATTTTGGCTGCCGCGACAATGTGCCGTTCGGAATTGCGGAAAGAGATATTCCTAAATTTATATATGGTTCTTTTGCCGGAATTGCTCTTACTGTATTCAATCTTGTGCCGTCTGTAACGAATATGCTGGGAAAGGGAATACTTCCAGAAATTACCGAAGCATGGGCAAAGAGCGATCGGGCAGCTTTGCAAAAGGGAACAGTGCAGGCATTGCTGACGGCGGCAGTGATCTCCGTGCCTGCCGCGGTAGGACTGGGAGTGCTTTCGCCGCAGATACTTCATATGCTGTTTGAGCGGCAGAGCGATGAAGCGGAGCTGTGCGTAAATTCGCTGCGTCTGCTGATGCCGGGAATGGTGTGTCTGTGCGTATCGTATCCGATATTCAGTATGCTTCAGGGAATCGGCAAAGCTTCTGCGCCGCTGAAAATAATGCTGCTCGGAACGGTGATAAAGCTTGCCGGAAATCTTATATTTATTCCGTTAATGGGCGTTGACGGAGCGGCGATCTCAACGTCGCTGTGTTATGGCGCAATACTTGCAGTTTCCTTGGCAACATATGTAAAGACTGTGAAAATTTCGATTTCTCCCGCGCCGTTCGCGTCTGTGATTTATGCGGGAATCTTATGCGGAGCAGGCGCATATCTCGGAGCGGATATATGCGGAAGATACGGGTTCGGAAATATTGCCGCCACTGCATGGGCGGTAACAATAGGCGGAACGGTATATATTTTGTCGCTGTATCTGCTTTCGGTAAAAAAATACGGATTATGGGCAAAAAAACGGACAGCTGCATAGCTGTCCGCATGAATTATTTAAAATTAGCTTCCGTAATGGGAACTTTTACAACAGTTGATTTGTCGCTGCTTACGTTGAGAGTCGGGAAAAAGCATACCGTGAAATCCTTAACGCCGTCGTCCACGAGAAATCCGCCTACGATACCGCTGAAAGAGCCGTTCGCCGGAATGATGAAAGGATTGTTGGCGTAATTTTCGACATTTTTTACGCCGTATATCTGTGTTCTGATATCAAAAAGAGTTTCGCTGCCATCGTTCATAAGCAGATAAAAATTATTAAGCGCGCTCATTTCGTATTCGGTCGCCGAATTGTTTTTAATAGTGACGTCAAGGTAAATAAAATGCTTGCCGTCTTCGTCGACATTGCCGGAATCGAATATTCTGTTCAGGGTGAAAACAGTATCGTTTTCATTAGCTTCTTCTTCCGGAGCGGCGGAAACTTCATTTTCGGCGATACCCTCCAGTTTGCCGTCAGTTGCGACTACAGCGTTGCTGTCGTGCGAAATGAATTCATTTTCGCTTGAAGATGAGTTTTTGTCAGAACATCCGACCGCAGCTGATAAAGTCATGGCGGCGGCAAGAATAAGCGGTATAAATTTATATCTTTTCATAATAATTAAGCCTCCGAATCAATAAGGTATGATAATTATAACACATTCGAACGCGTTTTGTCAATATATTATAGAAATTTCACATGAATATCAGATTGGAGCGTTTTTTTGTTGCTAAAATGTAAAAGTATATGTTGAAACTTTCCTGTTAAAATTAATCTTGAATTACGTGATTTTTTATTGTATAATAAATCATGGTTAAGGCAGCGCCGCATGATGTTGTACGGCAAGTTCTTAAATCTGAACAAAGAGAGGAAAGAGATATGATGAAAAAAAGCGCATTGGCTGCTGCAATGGCAGTACTGTTAACTTTTGCTTCCACTTCATGCGGTATCAGCGGTATGATCGGAGAAAGCGAATCGTCTGAAAGCGAAGTTTCAGAGTCTACAACAGAGGAAGTAACCGAGGCGGAAGAGAGTTCCGAAGATGTTACTGAAGAGACAACAGAAGAAACTTCTGAAGAATCCTCAGAAGAGACAACTGAAAATGAGGACGTTAAGCCTACAGAAGCAGAAGAGTTTACTCCTGTAGAAGGTTTAAGTGAGAATTATGCCGATCTTGAAAAAAGATGCTTTGCATACGACGGCAAGATCTATACGCTTGGCGAAAGCACATTGCAGGATCTTATCGACGGAGGAGTTCCTTTTGATGAGAACGAGTTAAACAACAGCGGCAACAATGTAAATAAAAATCATGGGACAAGCACTTATAATGTTGATATCAATGATTTCACGCACATACAGGTTGAGTTTATCAATACTACCGATTCAAATATTACCGAGGCTGAATGCCTTCTTTCATATGTAAGATGGTATTCTATTTACGTTCCCAAGCCTGATTTCGAGGACAGCCGTAATGAAGAGATCATCAATAATATCAATGATTCCGCGAAGCACGTCTGCTTCTCTTTCCCGCTGACTCTTACCAAGGATCAGCTTTTGGAAAATAACGACGCTCCCACTGAAGAAACTGATAACAACTATGTTAAGTATGAAGTCGATTCTGAGGTTTATATGGGCTCGAGCGGTTATAATTTCGAGTTCAACAAAGATACAAACCAGCTTGAAGAAGTAAGTATTGATTGGCTTCCTTAAAATATTGAATTTTTAGAGCGCATTGATATTTCGATGCGCTTTATTATTCTTGACAAATTGAACTTAACATGATATAATAAACTTATTCTGAAGATGTTTGCTTTGATGCAGGAATAAGAACCTGTCTTCGCAAGATGCAGCGCACGTCAGGTTCTAAATGATTGAAATACTCAACAGGAACTAATATTAAGAACTTGTTCTCATAGGATATTGTACATATCTTTTCGGCAAATTTTACCGATTGCTGCGTCGAAAGACCTTGAAATACGTCAATATTCCTGCGGTCTTTCTCCTTGCTCTCGATAAAATTATGCTCGAAAATTCCGCAGATAACAAAATCTTTGATTTTGCTCATCTGCGTATGCTTTAGTACTACGCACAAATCCTATGAGAACAAGTTCTAAAGTCGAAAGAAGGGTTCAATATTGAAAGGGAAAACAACAGATAGAAATAACAGCTTGGATCTATTGAGGATAATCTCGACATTTGCGGTAATTCTGATACATTGCAACGCTAAGCGCTTTATGGATCAAGCGGCGGATATTTCGTTCAGCACGAACTACATTGTTGAAAGTATTTTTAATATTATTACGAGATTTTCGGTTCCGGTTTTTGTTATGATATCCGGAGCGTTTATATTGGGTAATGATAAGAACAAAGATTTTAAATATTTTTACTCGAAATCTATTTATAAAATTTTCCTTCCGATGATACCTATCGTCATTATGCTGTTTGCACTATTGGAATTCGGCCAGCTGCGCGGAGAGAAAGATTTTATCCGACCTCTTAAAGGACTTGTTATAGGCGATTTCTTTCATATGTGGTTCATGTATATGCTGTTTGGGCTTTATTTATGCGTGCCCTTTATTATCAGATTGAAAAACAGCCTGCCTAAAAATGCAAAATTGCTGCTGGCAGCCGCCTTTATGTTATGGACTGCTTTTTCGCAGTTCTTTTCCACGCAGAAAGCAGCGTTTACAATAGGTGTAGTCGTTTCCTATTTAGCGTACTTTATAATGGGACGATTAGTATATTTATATCATAATAAAGTAAACAAATATGTATATTTAATTATTGCGTTCCTTATGTTTGCTATAACTTTTATTGTACGAATGAAAGGCTTTACGCATTATCTGTTTGATACATACAAGAATTTCTTTTCGCCGACTATAATTATAGCAAGCATATGCATATTCGGATTTTTCTGTTCGATAAATATCAAAGCTGATCTGAGCAAGCTTTCCGCGCTTACGTTTTATATTTATCTTTTTCATAAAGTTGTGTATATAGTTTTGTTTAAAATTACGAATCCGTTTTTGTCTCAACATGAATTATTGCAGATAATTTCAGTTACTTTTGCAACATTTGTTATTGCTTCAATACTCGCTTTAATTTATAAAATCGTATGGAATTATATCAGCAATAAGTATTTTACATTTGAAAAATGGTGCAATAATAGGATTTGGAGAATATTTGATTAGGCATATTACGAAAAGCTTGACAAATTGAAATAAATATGATATAATATGAAAAAATATAAGATTTGAGGTGAAAAGATGCGTAAGTGATTCTGTTTATATCAAAAAGCATAGGAAATTCCGTGCTTTACAGCGTTTTTAAGAATGTTATGCCCGAAAATCGTAACTGCGATTTTTTCGTCGTACATTTTTGTGGATTTTCTTTTAACGCTGTGTTTGATTGCAGGATCAATACGCTCTTTTCGCTTGTATACGGCATAATTATGTCTTTATGCAGCCGCAGAGCGCGACGGCGGTTTTCGTGGGAATTTTGAGAATTCCATGAAAATCCGCCTTGTGATCCTGCGGCTGTTTTGTTTCGGAGATCAACTCCGCGAGAGGAGGTATTTTTATGTCGTTGATAAATATATCGGGGCTGACTTTTTCTTATGAGGGCAGTTCCGAAAACGTTTTTGAAAATGTAAATATTCAGCTTGATACTGACTGGAAACTTGGACTTGTCGGACGTAACGGCAGGGGAAAAACGACTCTTATGAAGCTTCTTAACGGTGAATTATCAGGGAGCGGCTCAATTTCATCTACGGTTGAATTTGAGTATTTTCCATATACTGCCGACGACCCCGAAATGTTCACCATAGACGTGATAAGAGAAATTGCCGCTGATGCGGAGGATTGGGAAATTTACCGCGAAATGTCGCTGCTGAAAATGGATTCTGATACGGATTATCGGCAGTTCTGTACGCTTTCGGGCGGCGAACGGGTAAAAGCTTTGCTGGTAGGATTATTTCTGCGGAGAAATTCGTTTTTGCTTATCGACGAGCCTACTAATCATCTGGACAGCGGCGGAAGGCGGATTCTCGGCGAATATCTAAGCCGCAAAAAGGGATTTATCGTCATATCACATGATAGAAAATTTCTAGACGTCTGTACGGATCATATTCTTTCGATAAACCGCTGCGGTCTGGAGATACAAAAAGGGAATTATTCCGATTGGCAGCGAAATAAGGATATGCGCGACAGTTTTGAGATTTCGCGGAACGAAAAGCTGAAAAAAGATATAAAACGTCTTGAAACTGCGGCGAAACGAGCTGCAAACTGGTCGGAAAGGGCTGAAAAGTCAAAAATCGGATTCGATCCGTCCAAGGTTGAGAAAAACATTGGCAGACGTCCTTATGAAGCCGCAAAAGCAAAAAAACTCATGTCCCGCTCTGCTGCGATATCCGAGAGGCGCGATAAAGCCGTTGCCGAAAAGGAACAGCTTCTCCGCAATGTTGAGAAATCCGCTGAACTGAAGATAGGAACGCTTGATTTTCATTCGGAACGTCTTATTCAGCTGGAGAATGTTTCCTTCGGATACGGCGAAAAAATAGTTTGCCGCAATGTTGATCTTACCGTACTGAAGGGCGAACGCATTGCGGTAAAAGGCGGAAACGGCAGCGGAAAATCCAGCATTCTGAAACTTATCTGCGGTGAAAATATCAAGTACAGCGGAAATATTATCAAAAACGGGCAGTTGAAAATTTCATACGTTCCCCAGCATACCGATCATCTTCGAGGTTCACTGAAAGAGTACGCGGAATCGCTCGGGATTGATATTTCGCTGCTTTTAGCCATTCTTCGCAAGCTTGATTTTTCACGGGAACATTTTGAGCAGAATATTGAAAAATACAGCGCAGGACAAAAGAAAAAAGTTCTGATAGCCGGAAGTCTTTGCGAAAAAGCGCATCTTTACATCTGGGACGAGCCGTTGAATTACATCGACATTATTTCGCGTATCCAGATCGAAAATATGATACTTTCGGGAAGGCCGTCCATGATTTTTGTTGAGCATGACGAGGTTTTCTGCGAGAAAATTGCTGAAAAAACTATTGAACTTAATTAGGACCTGTTCGCATAAAAATATAAGAGTTTTCATAGCTTCAGCACAAGTATTTTCGGCAAATTTGTATGTTCTACCTATAAGCACAAGCTCTAAAATGTACGGCCTTTTCGGCAGAGTTTTATCTGAACTATGTGAAAAAATATGTTCGAAAATACACGCGCCGAGATTTTAAACAGGCTCTAAAAAAGGCTGCCTAAAAAGGCAGCCTTAATTATGTATGCGTATAATTATTCAGCAGAAGGAGCGCCAACAGGGCAAACACCAGCGCAAGCGCCGCACTCAACGCAAGCGTCAGCGTCGATAACGTACTTACCATCGCCTTCGGAAATTGCGCTTACAGGGCATTCAGCTTCGCAAGCTCCGCAGCTTACACACTCGTCAGAAATTACATATGCCATAATTTAAGTACCTCCATAGAGAATTTTTTAGGATAAAATCCTGTTAATGTTAGTTTATCATATTTATAAGTAAAAATCAAGCTTTTTTTGTTAGTATAGTAAAATACTTGACAGAAACGACTCAGGAATATATAATATATACATATATGAGAACAAGTTCTGATAAAATTTTCTCCTTGTAATCGTTAAAATTATGCTCGAAAAACCGCACATAAAAGGCTACTGAACAAGCTCTTAGAAAGGAGTTCTTGATGATGAAAAAATTTGTAAAAATTGTATACGCAGCCACTGCCGTTTCAATAACGATGTCAGCGGTTTCGTGCAGCAACAGCAGAGTATCCCCTGCTTCCGATATGGAAAGCCATTATAAAAATACGGACGAAATTTCCGTAAGTTCCGTCGCTGAAGAGTTGAATACCGCACGAAATATCGACATAAGCGGACAAACTATCACTTGGCTTGCGGATTATGATCTCAATCCGCAGGACGATCGGGAACGTTCCGCCGCTCTTTCTCTTTTTGAGGACGTTTACGGAGCGTCTGTCAGCTTTGTTCCGACAACTTCCGCAGAAAAGCTGACGACGCTTGATTCTATGTTAATTGCAGGCGAAGAAGTGGATATGTTTCCTTATGAATTGGACGCCGTCCCGAACGGAGTTATAAAAGGTCGATATCAGCCGCTTGATCCTTATTTTGACGTTATGGGAATGGACGAAGGTATCTGGGACGATATGAACGATGTGATCGAAATGTTTAAGTATAACGGCGAACATTATGTAGTTCCCTATGCTGTTTCCGACCCGTTGATCATCACATATAGCCGCAAAATGATCAAAGACAACAAGCTTGACGACCCCTACAAACTTTACCTCGACGGCAAATGGAATTGGGATACTTGCATGAAGATGATGGAAAAGTTTGTTTCGAAAGCGTCGGACGGGCAGACGAGATACGGAATAAACGGCTGGTTTGGTCAGGCTGCGATGCAGTCCACTGGACATACGGTTATTAATTACGACGGCGAGAAATTTTCAAATAATATTGACGACCCCGAAATTGAAAAGGCGGAGATTTTTATGCGGGATATTGCTAAAAAGAATCTGTATGACCGCACATGGAAGGACTGTTTCCCGAATGATAATTCTACGCTGTTTTATGCGATGGGAGCGTGGTCGCTGGGCGAGTCCAATGCCGAAAACAAGGATGCCGATCTTATGATAGTTCCTTTCCCGAAAGCTCCCGATGCCGATAAAAATTATATAAGCTGTAATTTTTCGGCAAGAATGCTTGTGAAAAATTCACAAAAAGGCGAAGCCGTAGCCGCTTATATTAAATGTGAAAGACTTGCCGCGGTTCAGGAAGAGTACAAGGAGATCGCCAAAAAGAAAGCGGGCAAGACTGAAAATAAAAAATCTTTTGTGACGAAGGAGCAGTACGACGCTCTTCAATCTATTATTGATCTCGAAAATTGCGTTCCAGTGTTCGATTTCGGATACGGTATGAGTGAAAAAATGTATGATAATACCTATGAAACACGCGGCGTTATGGATAAACTGACGTCGGCATTGCTTGAGGGCGGAGATTCAGAATGGGATACGCTCCGCGACGATGTGAAAAAGACGATAGACAGCGAAGTAAAGGATTTTAACAAATAAGAATTGTAAAACTTGTTAAAAAGTAACAAAAATTCTATTTAGAATACAGCAATATGTAAAATTTTTAGAAAGTGCGTGACATTTTATTCCAAGTGTGATATAATGTATTTTAAGAAGAATTTTAATAAACGCAGTAGGATATTTCGTCGGTTTACGTCGATAATGTACTGCTTGAGAGTCTGAATAGGCTATGAAGAATGATAAAGGAAGGAAATCATCATGGAGAACAACAATATGGAGAACAGCAATGAGACGAGACCCAAGAAGAAAGTAACTAAGGAAATGATCAGAAACAGGCAGCTCGGCGGAGTCGTCGTGATTTGCCTTGTTATATTGATACTGTTTATAATTATCGCCAACAGCTGCTCGAACAGCGGCGAGAGCAAAAAAGGCTCGAATAAGGAGAAAAATACAACTACTGCTTCGGCTATGGCGACGACGACTGCTCCTCAGCTTACGACTGCTCCAGCTACGACTACTCATCCGCTTGCGGCTCAGGTACAGATAGATATGACGGAAGTCTACCTTAACGAGGGCGAAATGAAGATGCCTTTTATCAGCGGATATCCCGAAAACACTTCCGAAGCGAACGAAGTATGGACTTCGCTTGATCCGGCTGTCGCTACCGTCGATAATTACGGACACATCACGGGCGTTGCGCGCGGTGAAACTTTCGTTATACTCAGCTTTGACAATCTTCCCGGCGTTGAAGTGCAGATCAGAGTATCGGTTGCCGACACTTCGGCAGGCTCGGATATTGCAGTTCCTTCGCTCAGTTCTTCCGACGCGGCAGGTATCAATACGGATACGAGTAGTACCGCCGCAACGGGATTTTAAACAGTCTCTAAGAACCTGCGTTTGTTGTGAGGATGCATTTTCGGCATATTATGCTGAAAAGTACGCATATCTTACTTAATGAACGCAGGTTAATTTGTGCAAATTGACAATAAGTACTGCCTGCTTGAAAAAATCCCCTGAAGTACTTGATTTTTCCGTTCAACTGTGATATAATATCATAAGATGATAATTATGCTAAGACCGGAAACTTCCGGTCTTTCAATTTGTATGGCATATCTGCTGACGAAAGGAGCGTTTGAATGAAATTAAAAAAATTCGGCGGAACAGAACAGAAGATATATGATCTTGTCAAGCCTATTACCGACGAACTTGGATATTACCTTTGGGACGTATGCTACGTCAAGGAGGGCGCGGCATGGTATCTGCGTATATTTATCGACTGCGACGAGGGAATAACGATCGGGGACTGCGAAAAAGTTACCGAACCCGTCAATAAGCTTCTTGACGAAAAAGATCCTATTCCGCAGAGTTATACTCTTGAAATAGGTTCGGCAGGTCTCGAAAGGGAACTGCTGAAAGAAGAGCATTTTGAAGTCTGCGAGGGCGACAAGGTACGCATTCGCTTCATAAGAAGTATAGACGGCGAAAAGGAGATCGCCGCTTACCTCAAAGGCGCGGATAAAAATGAGATCACTGTCTGCGGCGAAGAGGGAAATGAGAAAAAATATCCGCTTTCGGACATCGCTTTCGTTAAGCTATGGTTTGATTTTGAATAATACTGGAGGAATTTGAAATGGAAAACTTTTTTGACGCGCTGCAAATGCTTGGCGAGGAAAACAGCGTCGGGACTGACGTTCTTATAGAAAAAGTCAAGACGGCAATGCTGAAAGCCGCTAAAAGAGCATATCCGCACAGCGAGGACAGAATAAGAGTCGAGATCGATCCCGCAACTAAAAAATTTGCAATGTATATCGTTCAGGAGATAATCGACGACGAGCCGATCGATGAAAATGAAATAAATATCGCCGCGGCGAGAACTATCGATCCCAATGCCGTTGTAGGCGGAAATATTCTCAAGGAGATCGATATCTCAAAACTTGGAAGAATGGCGGCGCTTTCCGCGAAACAGTCAATAAAAGGCGATCTCAGAGAGATAAGCCGCGACCAGATGCTCAATAAATTTGAATCTAAAGAGCATGACTGCATAATTGCAAAGGTTTCGCAGATAGAACCCGGCAGAGGTACTGCTACCGTGGTTTATGAGGGAACGGAACTTTATCTGTTTAAAAATGAGCAGATACCGAATGAAACGCTCAAGGAAGGTCAGACCGTAAAGGTGTTTATCACAGGCATCGTCGGAAAGACCAAAAAGCCTATAATTAAGATATCGCGTACTCATAAAGATCTTGTAAAGCGTCTTTTCGAAATGGAAGTTCCGGAAATTTACGACGGAACGGTCGAGGTCAAGTCTATTTCCCGTGAGGCAGGTTCGCGCACTAAGATCGCGGTATGGTCGAAAGACAGCAACGTTGACGCAGTCGGCGCTTGTATCGGTCCGAAAAGATCGAGAGTTACGGCTATTGTAAACGAACTGAGCGGCGAAAAGATCGACGTTATCCCGTGGAGCGAAGTGCCCGAGGAATTTATTGCACGCGCGCTTGCTCCGGCGGAGGCGCTGAAAACCATAATTACTTCGGCAGAGGAGAAAAACTGCACGGTAGTTGTTCCGAACGATCAGCTTTCGCTTGCGATAGGAAAAGCCGGTCAGAACGCTAAACTTGCCGCTAAGCTTACAGGATATAAGATAGACATAAAGCCGCAGTTCGACAGCATTACGGGCGAAGCCGCTCCGGAACTCAGCGACGATTTTAAGATTGCGGAGAAAGTAATTGAGGAAGTTTCCGAAGTTGAGGAAAATACCGATACAGAAATTTCGGCTGAGGAAGTTATTGAGGAAAATCAGATTGAAGAGTCCGCAACTGAAGAAATTGCAGAGACCGCTGAAAATACCGAAGAAACTGCTGAAAATGAAGAGCAGCCCGAAGAAGAGTCCGATGCGGACAGCGCTGAGGAATAATTATGAAGACGGTAAAAATACCAATGAGAATGTGCCTTGGCTGCGGTGAAATGAAGCCGAAAAAGGAGCTGATGCGCGTTGTGAAATCACCGGAGGGCGAGATAAGCCTTGATTTTACTGGAAAGAAAAACGGCAGGGGCGCATATATCTGCCGCAGTGCGGAATGCTTTGAAAAGGCTCGTAAAATGCGCAGATTAGAAAAATCATTCTCATGTAAAATAGAAGAGAGCGTTTATGAGGTGATGACCGATGAACTCGGAAAAGAAACGAAAGACAGCTGATCTGCTGTCGATCTGCATTAAAGCGGGCAGGGCGGTCAAGGGATTTGACAGCGCAAAAGAAGCCGTCGTTGGAGGAAAAGCATTCTGCGTACTTATCGCTGCCGACGCTTCGCCGAAAACCGCAAAGGAGATACGCTTCTTCTGCGAAAAGTCCAGCGTCGCGGCGTACGACGTTCTTCTGGAAAAATCGGATATAGGCAGATTGTGCGGAAAGGAAACCGCCGTACTTGCCATATGCGACGAGGGCTTTGCAAATGGATTCGGAAAATCATTGTAAATAATACATTCGTTTTCACGGCTGCAATTTTGCAGCAGATAATAAGGAGGAATTCCGCCTATGGCAAAAAAAATAAAAATCAGCGACGCAGCTAAAGATCTTAATATATCCGCTCAGAAGATCGTGGATTTTTTCGCGGCGAAGGGCGATACAAAGAAAAAGACTTCTTCAGGTCTTACGGAAGAGGAGATGAACTGCCTTCTCGAAAATCATACGAAGGCAAATGAGGTAAGCTCGTTCGACGAGTATTTCGCTTCAAAAAATGACCCGAAACCAGAAAAAAAGACCGAGTTGAAATCTGAACCCAAACAGGAGAAAAAGATGAAGCAGGATTCTAAAAAAGAAAAAACAGAAAAATCCACAAAGGCTAAAAGCGCCCCTAAAAAAGAGGTGAAAATATCCGAACAACCCGTGAAAAAACAGAATGCGGCAGCAGAAGAGGCAAAGAAGTCTGCGCCTGCCGCTGAAGCAAAGGCTGAAAAGCCCGCGGAATCCAAAAAGACGGAGAACGTAAAAAATACGGCTGACGAAGCGAAAAACAACGCTCCGAAGAATTCAGAGAAAAAAGCTGATAAAAAGAAGAAAAAGGAAAAGGAGCAGCCCAAGGCGAGAGACCGCGGGGAAAGTACTAAGCTTAATACCACTTTTTCATCGGAAACAGCTTCTACCGCTACTCAGCGCAGAACGGTAGATACGCGCGGAAGTTATATCGATCTTGATAAGTACAACGAGCGTTACGATCAGATGGCCTCGGGAAGCAGCCGTAAGCACGGCGGCGATAATTATTCGTCCAAGAAGCAGAAGATCAATCAGAAATCCGCACAGAGAAACCGTCAGCAGTTTTCCAGAAAAGAATCAGAAGCTGAAAAGCTTAAAAGACTGGAACTGGAGCGCGCAAGAAAACAACAGCTTAAGGTTATGATCCCCGATTCCATAACGGTCGGCGAACTTGCGGCGCGTCTTAAAGCTACGGCTACAGACGTTATCAAAAAGCTGATGAATCTCGGCGTTATGGCTTCTATCAATCAGGAGATCGATTTCGATACGGCTTCTCTCGTTGCCGAGGAAATGGGCGCAAAGGTTGAAAAGGAAGTTATCGTTACGATCGAAGAACGTCTTATCGACGATAGCGACGACGACGATACAAATCTCGAATCGCGCTGCCCCGTAGTCGTTGTTATGGGTCACGTCGATCACGGTAAAACTTCTATCCTCGACCGTATCAGAAACGCCCATGTCGCGGCAGGAGAGGCAGGCGGCATCACGCAGCATATCGGCGCTTATCAGGTAAAGATAAACGGTCAGAACATTACGTTCCTCGATACTCCCGGACATGAAGCCTTCACTTCAATGCGTGCAAGAGGCGCGAATATCACGGATATTGCTATCCTCGTTGTAGCTGCCGACGACGGTATCATGCCGCAGACGGTAGAGTCTATCAACCATGCTAAATCTGCAGGCGTACAGATCATAGTTGCTATCAACAAAATGGATAAGGAAGGCGCAAATCCCGACCGTATCAAGGAAGAGCTTACTAAATATGACCTCGTATGCGAAGATTGGGGCGGCGATATCATCTGCGTTCCAGTATCTGCAAAAACGGGCGAGGGCATAGACGAACTTCTTGAAAACGTTCTTCTCGTTGCGGAGGTTCAGGATCTCAAGGCAAATCCCGAAAGACTTGCAAAGGGTACTGTTATCGAAGCTCGTCTCGACAAGGGCAGAGGTCCTATCGCAACTCTTCTCGTTCAGAACGGTACTCTCAGACAGGGCGACGTTCTTATTGCAGGAACTGCTGTCGGACGCGTCCGCGTTATGACCAACGATAAGGGCAGAACCGTTAAATCGGCAGGCCCGTCCGTTCCTGTAGAGATAACGGGTCTTGCGGAAGTTCCGAGCGCAGGCGATATTTTCAATGCAGTCGAAGATGAAAGACTTGCCCGCGAACTCGTTGAACAGCGTAAGCATGAAGCTAAACAGGAACAGTTCAACTCTTACCGCAAGGTAACTCTTGACAATTTGTTCAGCCAGATAGCAGAGGGCGAGATCAAGGAACTGCCTGTTATCGTCAAAGCTGACGTTCAGGGTTCTGTTGAAGCCGTTAAGCAGTCTCTCGAAAAGCTTTCAAATAATGAAGTAAGAGTGCGCGTTATTCACGGAGCGGTCGGAGCAGTCAAGGAAAGCGACGTTATGCTTGCAAGCGCTTCCAACGCTATCATTGTAGGTTTTAACGTAAGACCCGATCCCGTGGCTGCCGAAAATGCTGTGCGCGACGGTGTCGATATCCGTCTGTACCGCATTATCTACGACGCTATCGAAGAGATATCTACCGCTATGAAGGGTATGCTTGCACCTAAGTTCCGCGATGTAGAACTTGGAAGAATCGAGGTTCGTCAGGTCTATAAGATTTCGAATGTCGGCATGGTCGCAGGAAGCTATGTGCTTAGCGGTAAGGCTGTCAGAGGCTGTCAGGTACGAGTTGTCCGCGACGGTATTATCATTGCAGACGATAAGATCGCAGGTCTGAAGCGTTTCAAGGACGACGCCAAGGAAGTTGCGGAGGGCTACGAGTGCGGTATCAGCCTTGAAAAGTTCAGCGACGTTAAGGAAGGCGATATTTTCGAGACTTACACAGTTGAAGAATACCGCGAGGATTGATATATATGGCAAATTATAAAACAAGCCGCATGGCTGAAGATATAAAACGAGAAATGACCGCTATTCTGCGCGAACTCAAAGATCCGAGAATAGATCCGCTCCTGACGATCGTCAGGGCTGATCTTTCGGGCGATATGTCCAACTGTAAGATATACGTTTCGAGTCTGTCAGGTATCGAGAATACGAAAAATTCCGTGCATGGACTTAAAAGCGCGGCAGGATTCATAAGACGCGAACTTTTTCACAGACTGAAAATGCGCAAATCTCCGGAACTTACTTTTATTGCGGATTCATCTATTGAAAGAGGCGCGGAGATAAGCAAAAAATTAAACGATCTACTGTAAGGAGCGGACAATGTTTATAGGATATGGTGAAGCGGAAACTTTCCTCCGAAATTGCGAGGATGCTGTTATAATTACACATCAGAGTCCCGACGGCGACTGCATCGGAGCAGGATTCGGACTGAAAGAGATATTGTCGGAGCTTGGCATAAGAAGCCGCGTTGTATGCAGCGATGAATTTCCGCATCGTTATGATTTTCTGACGAACGTTGGCGCGGGAGAAGATTTTGAGCCTAAGACCGTAATTGCCGTCGATATTGCCGACACCAAACTTATGGGCGGTTATAAGGATATTTACGGCGACCGCGTGCAGCTTTGTATCGATCATCACGAATCGAATAAAAATTACGCGGAAAAGACGCTTCTCCGTCCGAAAGCTGCGGCAGCCTGCGAAATAATATATGATCTTGCAAAGTTTATGGGGGTTGAAATAAACCGTCACTGCGCAATGTGTCTCTATACCGGGATAGCCACGGATTCGGGCTGTTTCCGCTACGACTGTACAACTCCGCGCGCTCATGAGATAGCAGCGGAAATGAAGCGCAGCTACGATATAAATTTCGCAAGGATAAACAGATATATGTTCGAAGTCAAATCAAGGGGCAGAATGCTTCTGGAGGCGAAATTTGCTGGACTTATGGAAGAATATCTCGGAGGCAGACTTGTTATCGCCGCTGTAACTCAGGAAATGATGGGAAATCTCGGCGTAAGCTTTGACGAGTTTGAGGGACTTGCTCCCATGACTATACAGCTTGAAAATACGGAGGTCGGCATTCTTATGAAAGAGCGCGAACCCGGAGTATTCCGCTGCTCGTTCCGTTCGGCGGATTCTGTGAACGTTTCAGATATATGCCATATTCTCGGCGGCGGAGGCCATGCGAAAGCAGCCGGATGCACGGTCGAAGGCAATCTTGAATCGGCTAAACGGAAACTTATCGACGCCGTTGCGGGAGTTATCTCATGAACGGCATCATATGCGTGAATAAGCCGGCAGATTTTACTTCATTCGACGTTGTGGCGAAACTTCGCGGAATTATGGGTATAAGACGGCTTGGTCACGGCGGAACTCTCGATCCCATGGCGACGGGAGTTCTTCCCGTGTTTGTGGGAACGGCTACCAAAGCCTGCGATATCATGCCCGACAATACGAAAAGCTACCGCGCTGGATTCAAATTGGGAATGGTAACGGATACTCAGGATATCACAGGAAAAATTACTGCGGAATCCGATAAAACCGTTTCCGTCGATGAACTTTCAGCGATTATTCCTGAATTTACGGGGAAGATAATGCAGCTTCCTCCGATGTATTCCGCCGTTCAGGTCAATGGCAGACGACTGTACGATCTTGCAAGACAGGGCGTCGAAGTTGAGCGTACTCCGCGCGAGATTGAGATTTTTTCGATTAATGTTATCAATTACGATGAAGAGAACAGATGCGGAGAAATGGAGATAAACTGCGGAAAAGGTACGTATATACGCACAATTATAAACGATATCGGCGAAAAACTCGGCTGCGGAGGAATAATGACAAGCCTTGTCAGGACGGCTTCGGGCGGATTTAAGCTTTCCGACTGTCATACGTTTGAAAAAATTCAGCAGGCGAGGGACGATGGACGGCTTCATGAACTTATGCTGCCGACTGACAGGATATTTTCTGTGTTTCCGATGCTGCGGCTCAATGAAGTGCAGACAAGAATGTACAAAAACGGCGTAAAACTCGATCTTGACCGCGTCCGAGGCATTCGAAGCGGTCAGCTTATGTATTCGGTTTACGGCGCGGACGGCATTTTTATCGGTATCGCCGAAGCTGATACTGAAAATCAATGCCTGCGCGTGCGGAAAAATTTTTTCTGAGGTGAGTTGATGAAACGGGCAAAAACTGCTGTCGCGCTTGGAATTTTTGACGGCGTGCATCTCGGACATCAGGCAGTCCTGAAGCTTGCCGCCGAGCAGCTGAAAAACGGGCTTGCGCCTTGTGCCGTAACTTTTTCGCCGGGTATAGTTTCGCTGAAAAAATGCGGTTCGGGATTTATTTTCGGAGAATCCGAAAAAATGCGGCTGCTGAAAAAATATGGTATAAGCAATATACGTTCGTTCGAATTTAACGATATACGTGATATGGACGGGGAAAAATTTGCCGGAAAGATACTTGCGGAAGAGATGAACGCTTCTTTCGTATGCTGCGGAAACGATTTCAGATTCGGAAAAAACGCTGCCTGCGGAGTGCGGGAACTGCGGAAATTCGGGGAGAAGTTCGGATTTTCGGTATGCGCCGCCGCCGATGTTTCATACGATGGCGAAACGGTATCATCCACCAAGATACGCCGCGCGCTTTTAAACGGAGACGTCTCCGCCGCAGGTTCATTGCTGGGCAGATCATATTCCGTTGCAGGACAAGTCGTTCACGGAGCGCGTCTGGGCAGAACTATCGGATTTCCTACTGTAAATCAGCTTTTCGAAAAGGGACAGCTCGTTCCGAAGTACGGAGTTTACGCTTCGCAAGTTGTGATAGACGGCAAACTTTACGGAGCAATGACCGATATCGGCGTTAAGCCTACCGTGGATTACGGCGGCTGTCCTCTTGCGGAAACCAATATTTTCGATTTCAGGGGCGATCTTTACGGAACGGAGATAGTCACGGAAATATTGGATTTTATCCGTCCCGAAATGAAATTCGGCTCTGTCGAAGAGCTTACGAAACAGCTAAGATCGGACGAAAAGAAGATTCGAGGAATAACATAGAAAATTCGCGGCGCTGACACGCCGCTATCACATATATATTGTAAAGTAGATTTCGGACTGCCGTTTATCGGCAAATAAAAATCAGGAGGGCAATGCCAAATGATCGAGGTAAATCACCTTATCAAGCGTTACGGCGACAAACAAGCTGTAAACGATATAAGCTTCAAAGTTGGAAAAGGCGAGATACTCGGCTTTCTCGGACCTAACGGAGCGGGAAAATCAACTACTATGAATATGCTTACGGGCTATATTTCTTCAACCTCCGGTCAGATACTTATAAACGGAGCGGATATACTCGAAGACCCTATCGCCGCCAAGTCGAACATAGGTTATCTTCCCGAAATTCCGCCTCTTTATGTGGATATGACGGTTGAAGGCTATCTCAATTTTATGTACGATCTGAAAAAATGCAAGCTTTCAAGAAAATCTCATTTGAAAGAGATATGCGATTTGTGCAAGATCACAAATGTGAAAGGCAGACTTATACGTAATCTATCCAAAGGTTACAAGCAGAGAGTCGGACTTGCTCAGGCGCTTATAAATAATCCGCCGGTTCTTATTCTTGACGAGCCTACAGTAGGTCTCGACCCGAATCAGATAATCGAAATACGTTCGCTTATCAAGAAGCTGGGCAAAAATCATACGGTTATTCTTTCTTCCCATATCCTCCCTGAAATTCAGGCGGTATGCGACAGAATAATAATCATCAACAAGGGCGTTATCGCCGCCGACGGAACTGCCGACGAAATAGCGAAAAATATCACCAACGAGCATAAAATGACGCTTCGTATCGAGGGCAGCAAGCATACTGCCGCCGATAAGGAAGAGATAGTCGCCGCCCTTAAAAAACTGGACGGAATCAAATATGTGCGCGCAGATATGGAGCGCGAAAAAGGTATTTACGACTATGATGTCGAAGCCGATGAAAAAACCGATATACGCCGCGCTGTAAATAAGCTTTGCCGAGATAAGAACTGGAATATCCTCATGCTGCAGCTGTCCGATCTTACGCTGGAAGATATCTTCCTGCGCATTACTATGGGCGACGCCGCTCTTGGCAAAACTATGTCAAACGAGAAAAAGCCCGCAAGGAATTTCAGCCTGAACGTTGAAAACGGCGAACTTGTCGCTGCGGAAGAAAAAGCGCCGTCGGAATCATCTTCGGACGAAAGTAAGGGAGGCGAAGAATAATGGGAGCAATATACAGACGTGAAATGGGCGCGTTTTTTACATCGGGCGTAGGATATGTTTTCCTCTCCGTATTTACGCTGCTTTCCGGAATCTTCTTTTATTTTGGCGTCATAGGTTCGGGCAGAGCCGATATTTCGCCTATGTTCAGCTCTATGTTTCTCGTAGTGCTGTTTCTCATACCGATACTCACCATGAAGCTGTTCAGCGAAGAGAAGAAAAACCGCACCGATCAGGGGCTTCTTACCGCTCCTGTCAGCTTGTGGTCGATCGTTCTCGGCAAATATTTTGCGGCTCTCACGCTTTTCATCATCGCGGAAAGCGTAGTGTTCATCTATTCGCTGTTTATCGCGATTTTCGGCGAGGTAATGTGGCCTTCGCTGCTTGGCAATTATGCTGCGATGCTTTTCCTTGGCGCAGCTTTTATCGCGATCGGAGTATTCATTTCGTCGCTGACGGAAAATCAGATGGCGGCGGCAGTTGCAAGTATGCTTGCGCTTTTCCTGCTTTATCTGCTTGATTCTCTCGCTGCAAGCATCAATGTGAATTCCGGAAGCGAATTAGTGCAGAAATGCCTTGGATTCGTACAGAACGCTATGTATTCCATATCGTTCCTTTCAAGATACAACGGATTTACTCAGGGAGTGTTTGACCTTTCAAGCATCGTATTTTTTGTAAGCACTGCATTCCTTTTCAACTTCTTCACAGTAAGAGTTCTTGAAAAGAGACGCTGGAGTTAAACGGAAAGGAGCATTTAAATGAGTAAAAAAGATAAAGAAATAATCGGCAAGGCTGTTGAAAGCAGCGAGGAAAATCAGGCTGAACTTTCCGAAATCAAGGAAAAAAAGCCTAAAAAAACAAGAAATACCAAAAAGCTGAAATACGGCTCCGCTTCGCTGGTAGTTGTCGTACTTGTTATCGCCATAGTTATCGTGTTCAATCTTATGAGCGGTATGCTTATGAAGCGTTATCCGCTTAAGCTTGATCTTACTTCCGATAACAGATATGAACTTTCGGAAGAATCCATTGAACTTATGAAGAATCTTGACAAGGATATCGAGATTACCGTAACGTCTACGCAGGATCTTTTTACGGCAATGTCTACTCAGTATGAGCAGATGTTTTATCAGTATTACGGCGCTATAGTTGAGATGCCCTTTGAGATAATTCCCGGTATTCTTGAAAAATACAGCGTTTATGCAGAAGCGGGCAGCGGAAGCATTACTGTTAAATATGTCGATATAAACAAGAATCCCGACGTTGTTACGCGCCTTAACAAGAATTACAGCGGCGAGATAACAGAAGGAAGCATCGTACTTTCGTGCGGCGACCGCGTTAAGGTCATCGACTCGACAGAAGTCGCAAGTATGATCATTCCTTCGCAGAACAGCACGCAGACTAATATTGAAATGACTTTTGCAGGCGAAAGCGCTCTTACTTCGGCGATCGTTTCCGTAGCAGACCAGAATCCCGTAAAAGCCGCGTTTATCACTACATCCGGCGGAAATTCCATATTTGATACGACTCATCAGCAGATCGCTTCTTCACTGGAAGCGTTCCTTGATAAAAACGGATATGAATGCACGGAGATCGACGCTCAGAATGATGAGATAAGTCCCGAAGAGTATGATCTTATCGTACTTGCCTGCCCCAATGTCGACTTTACTGACGGAATTATTTCAAAATTCAGCGACTTCCTCTACAACGGCGGCAAATATCAGAAGAATATGATATATATCCCCAACTACTATGCTACAAATCTCCCTAATATCACTGCATTTCTGGAGGATTGGAAGATAAGCATAGAGCAGTCCGAAATTTATGACGAGAATATGGCTCAGGTATCCGTAAAAGCTCTTAATGCAGTCGGATATGCTCCTATAATAGAAGTTTCCGACGCTGAAACAGTTGGAAGTCTTGCAAACGATTCGCTGCCTTTGGTTGCTCCCGCAGCAAGACCTATAACAGTTCTCAGCAAGAATAACGACAGCATCGTTACCGAGATCCTGAAATCCTCTCCGACTTCATACCTTTCTTCTCTTGAGAATGAGGGAGAAGTTTCAAGCGAGAAAGCGGCATACAATGTTGTTGTGAAATCCAGAAGAGAAACGGCTGAACAGCTTGACGTTTACGGCAGCGAACTGCTTGTAATAGGCAGCCCGTTCATGCTGGATGATTCTTTGCTTTCGAACAGCAATTCCATCAACAATTCAAACGTTATCTCAAATATAATCAACGATATGACAGGAAAAGAGGGTTCGGCTGCGATCCCCGAAAAATATCTTGCTCAGTCAAATCTTACTCTCACACAGACTTCGGCACGAGTTACACAGGTCATCACGATAATTGTAATACCGCTTCTTATTGCGATAATCGGCGCAGTGATCCTCTTATGGAGAAAGAATAAATGAAAAAGTCAGTTAAACAGATCATCGGTCTTGGCGCAGTTCTTGCAGTTCTCGGAGGAGGAGCTGCTGTGCTTATGCTGACCGATCCCGACAAAGATCCCGAAAATGAAAGCAGTTCTTCGGAATCCGAGATTTCCACGGATAACGAGCAGCAGGCGATAATTCTTATAAGAGACGACAAGGTTACCGGAACTGATCCTGATACCGGAGCAGATCTGGAGGGCGTTGTTGAAAAGATAGGCGTAAGCAACGAATATGGTGAATTCGAAGTGGTTCAGCAGGAAAAAGCCGGAGAGGACGGCGGAATTCTCTACACTGTCGACGGCTATCAGGATATTGCCGTTAACGACGCGCTTATCGGAACTCTTGCCAATAATGCGAACGGAATGACTTCTTCGGCGGTCATTGAAGAAAATTGTACCGATCTTGAAAAATTCGGATTGTCCGATCCTTCCGTGACAGTTAAAGTTGAATATGAAACGGGAACGGAATGCACCTTGTATATCGGTGCGGCGGCGCCTGCGGGCGACGTTTCATATGTTATGACGGACGGCGTTGATACGGTTTATACCGTAAGAAATTCCCTGTTGGCGAATTTCAGCAATAAGCCGGAAGATTTTGTTGAACTGACGATGCTTGAAGCTCCGGAGGAATACCCGATAGTGGAAAGTCTCAGGATCGAGCGCGAAGATATGGACAGCGATATTTTCCTTGAATATGACAAAAAGCCCGAAGATAAACAAAGCGGCGGAACTTCTTCCACGCATCTTATGTCTGAGCCTACTGACGCTTATCTTTCAGTTGAGCGTTCTTCCGATATCATAACGGGTATGTTCGGACTCGAAGCGGAGAATGTGTACTGCATTCACTGCGAGGAATCCGATATCGCGGAAGCAGGCTTGAAAATACCTTTCTGTACAGTCACGATGAAATGCGACGACGGCAATACTCACAAGCTGCTTTTCAGCGAACCTTTCACGGACGATGAAGGCGTAAAATGCTGTTACGCGATGTTCGAGGGCGGCAATGTTATCTTTACGGTCAAGGCGGATTCCGCAAGATGGGTAACGGTAGAGCCGGTCGATATAGCTTCAACGATATTTATCGCGTCTTATGTATGGAATATCGACAAGCTTTCTGTAACCGTCGGCGATGACGAATATGCATTTGATATAAGTCCGAAAGATCCAAATGAAGAAGTTGAAAATCCCAAGGCGGAGAATTTCAATGTAACTCTGAACGGCGGCGAATTTGACAGCGAAAGGTTCAGAAAATTCTACAGTTTCATCATAACCGCCAATGCGGAAAGTTTCGCTCTTGGTGAGAAGATACCTTCAGGTAAACCTATGGCGGCTATAAAATATCATGATAACTATGATAATACCGAAAAAAACATTGAATTTTACGATAACTCTGCAATGACTTCGCTTATTGTAATAAACGGCGAAAGCAAATTCTTTATTACAAAATCATTTGTTGAAACGCTTATTGAAAATGCAGAAAAGCTGAACGGCGAAGAGGAATTTGTCACAACATGGAGATAAGGGAGTGTTCCGGGCCATCCACGAAGGAGGAAACAAAATGAACGAAAAATTTTCCACATATAAGGGCTTTCCGCTGGTTAGAAGCGGCAATCAGCTGTATTACGGATATATGTCCGATCCCTATGTTATCTGGATACAGATACTTGACACAAAAGAGATCGGCGGGGAAAAAATGACGTCTAAAGTTCGTGTTATCCAAATGGACACGAACGAGACCGATCCTATCAAGGCATTTGTAAAAAATACGGAGCGCGAATGCGGTTTGTACGAGGCTCTTGATATTGCAAAGGTATGGCTTGATAAGGCGCTTGCGAAATAATGTTGATCTACGATCAATCTGCTGTCAATCTTTTCATCAGTTTGATCAAGGATTAGTATAACGTAAAAACTCTCTGCATTTAAGCAGAGAGTTTTTTATTTAAGTATTATTTAAGCTGGGTTTTATGACGTTATACCAAAAAGACTGTGATATATTTGTGAATGACAACAAAAATTTGAAGCTTCGGGATTTTTATTGGAAAAACTCTTGAAAAATTAAGTGAAATCGCTTATAATAAAGAAAAGACAGATCATTATGCCGATCTGTTATTTGAGGGATAATATTTACAGGAGGTCAATGACATGAAAAATTGGTTGAGAAAATGTGCTGCAATTGCGTCGGCGGCTGTTATGACGGCTGTTTCCGCTTCATCCGTAATGCCTGTATCGGCGGCGGATACCACGGAATTCCCGTTCACTGTCGAGGGCGAAGATATGGAGGGCGCAAAGCTGTGGACAGATATTTATAATCAGCAGTTCCCCGGATACTCCGGCGAGGGCTTTGCTTACCTTACCGGAGACGCGTTTTCATTCAAAGTTACCGTACCTGAGGATGGTATGTACCAGCTGAAAGTAAGAGGCGTTCAGATTCTCGATAAGGGCGGACGTGTTGAAACCATTGCAATTAACGGTACGGAATATACGAAAACAGTTCCATATTATGATACATGGACCGATATAGATTTTGGCGTTATTCGTCTGAAGAAAGGTGAGAATGAAATTTCATTCCTCAATAAGTACGGATATCTGGCTATCGACTACGCAACTCTTGAAAAAGCTGTTTTCCCGGATATTACTCAGGCTGATTCGACTACGTGCGACGCTGACGCTACTGCCGAAACTATGGCTCTTATGAAGTATCTTCACAGCGTTTACGGAAAACATACATTATCGGGTCAGCAGGAAATTTACGGCGGAGGCCATTCGGTTCAGACAAATATCAGATACGACGCCGGCAAGGATATCTGCGTAGATCAGGACGGCAAGGAATATGTTATCGATCGTGACAGCGAGGCGGTTGATAAGGACGGCAATAAGTTTTACTGGCATTGCTCCGACGATGTGAGAACGTACACTTACGACGAGCAGAACCGCTGCTATAAGTATGACTATTATGATCAGGAATTCGATTATATTGCTGAGAAAACAGGAAAATATCCTGCTATCCGCGGATTCGACTTTATGAACTATAATCCTCTTTACGGTTGGGACGACGGTACTACAGAGCGCGTTATCGAGTGGGCTAAGGAGCGCAACGGTATCGCTACGGCTTGCTGGCATATAAATATTCCGACGGATTTTGAAAATTACACTCCCGGAGAAGCCGTTGACTGGTCGCAATGCACATACAAGCCGAATCATCAGTTTAAGGTTGCAAATGCCGTTAAGGAAGGCACGAAAGAAAACGAGTATCTTGATCTTGCAATAGCCGATCTTGCCGAGCAGTTCAAGAAGATTCAGGACGCCGGAGTGCCGATTTTATGGAGACCTTTCCACGAGGCAGAGGGAAATGTCAGCACAACAGACGATCCTATCGACGGTTCCGGAGCATGGTTCTGGTGGTCGCAGGACGGCGCTGTTGCTTATAAGGCGCTTTGGAATTACCTCTATGATCAGCTTACGAACGAGTATGGCATTCACAATCTTATATGGCAGCAGAATCTCTATGCGTGGTCTGAATCTTCGGCTGAATGGTATTCGGGCGACGATCGCGTTGATATCGTGGGATTTGACAAATATGATACTCAGTACAACCGCCACGACGGTCTAACAAGCGGACCTAACGAGTCGTGCAACAGCGAAGTTTTCTGGCCTATCATAAGATATTCGAATTATAAGAAAATGGCTGCAATAATGGAAAACAGCACGATTCCCAGCGTCGGAAACATTGAGACCGAGCAGGCGCGCTGGCTCTATTTCTGCACATGGTACGACAACGGTTCGGATAATTTCATTTCAGGCGATAATTACAACAATACCGACAGCATAATTGAAATGTATCAGAGCGATCTTTGCATTACTCTTGACGAGCTTCCGACCGATCTTTACAACTTCAGCGGCGCTCCCGCAGGAACGACGAAGCCTGCGCCGACTACAACTGAGACTCCTGCCGGAACTACTACGACGGAGTCGGGCGAAACTGTTTACGGCGACGCAAACTGCGACGGTAAGGTTGAAATTGCCGACGCTACACTGATACTCCAGTTCCTTACAAATAAGGATGAATATCAGCTTTCCAAGCAGGGACTTATCAATGCGGATGTTAGCGGCAATGGCGACGGCGTAACAGGAGGCGACGCTCTCGTTATTCAGCAGGTAGACGCAGGAATTTACAAAATTACAGATCTTCCCATTAAAGAATAATTTATAATACAAGAACTGCCATGCTCTGCGAGTGCGGCAGTTTTTGTATTTGCGCCTTGATTTTCTTGAAAAAGTAAATTCTGTACTTGCATATTTGGTTGGGATATGGTATAATTATAATTGTTTACGTAAAATGAAAAGGAGGTATATTCTTTGGAAAAGGATACGCTCTTGGAAATAAAAAAACTTATCGGCGAAAAAAAGCCGCTTGCCTATGTGAGAAGTTTCGGTTGTCAGCTTAATATTTCCGACGGAGAGAAAATTAAGGGACTGTTGAAAAAGATCGGCTATGATTTTACCGAGGACGAGCGGTCTGCCGATCTCATAATCCTTAATACCTGCGCAGTGCGTGAAAATGCGGAGGATAGAGTATTTGGGATAGTCGGCAGCATGAAGAAGCTTAAAGAGCTGAAACCCTCGCTGATCATTGGCATTGCAGGCTGTATGACCGCGCAGGAGCATATTGCCGAAAAAATTAAAAAATCATATCCGCAGGTGAATTTTGTAGTCGGAACTTCCGCGATAAGCTGCATTCCGAAGCTGCTGCTGGATTGCCTTAAAGGGCAGAAATTCGGAATGGATATTGAGGAATACGACGATTTTTCAGCCGAAGCGGAGCAGGTCAGGGAATGCGCTTTCAAGGCAAGCGTGCCGATAATGTTCGGATGCAATAATTTCTGCACCTACTGCATAGTTCCGTATGTACGCGGACGTGAGCGGAGCAGGAATTCGGAGGATATAATTTCGGAAGTCCGCGGACTTGTCGCAAACGGATGCAAGGAGATAATGCTTTTGGGACAGAATGTGAATTCCTACGGAAGCGACCGCGGCGAGAAAGACGCTTTTCCGCGCCTTTTGAGACAGCTTAACGAGATCGACGGAGATTTCATTATCCGTTTTATGTCGTCGCATCCCAAGGATGCTTCACGCGAATTGATAGATACTATTTTTGAATGCGAAAAAGTTGCGAATCATCTTCATCTACCGCTGCAAAGCGGCAGCAGCGATGTGCTGGAGCGTATGAATCGCCGGTATACCGCAGAAAAATACCTCGAAACTGTCAATTATATACGCAGCCGCGATCCAGAATTTTCACTTACTACCGATCTTATTGTGGGATTTCCAAACGAAACCGACGAGGATTTTCAGGCGACTCTGGATATAATAAAGCGGGTGAGATATGATAATATTTATTCGTTTATTTATTCGAAACGCTCGGGAACGAAAGCGGCTGAAATGGAGGATCTGATTCCCGACGAGGTGAAATCAAAGAGAATGAGACAGCTTCTTGAAACCCAGCGTGAAATCTCGATCGATAATTATAAGCGATTTATCGGGAAAAAGATGCGAGTTCTTGCAGACGACGTTTCCAAGAAGAAAAAAGGCTTTATTTCGGGAAAAAGCAATGAATTTATCATTGTTGAATTCGAGGGGGATACCTCTCTTATAGGTCAGTTTGTGGACGTTGAGATAATCGACGCTATGAATTGGGCTGTTATTGGTAAAATTATATGAAAAAATTATTATTTGCGCTGTTTTCAATTTTGATCCTTACTGGGTGTAGTTCAAGATCGCCTGAAAATTCGGAGGAATATTCGGATTCGGAAGTTACGGTTGAAACTACGGCGGTGACTTTGGAAGCTATTGTAAAATCAAATAAAAATCAGAAATATGATTTTGAAGTTTCTGATGACAGTATAAAAATAATTGCTGATGGCGGGGCGTTGCAGACTATAAATGGCGATTTCAGCGTACTTACAGAATATTCGTCTCCGACGACTCTTATTGATACAGAAGATTATAATTTTGACGGATATAATGATCTATTTGTTCCAACGAAATTTTATGAGGACAATTCTGAGGGCGTTTATTATAAATTTAACAGCGATACAGGGCGTTTTGAGATATGGCAGGAATTAAATCGGATAGGTCATGTTTTTCATTTTGGTGATAATAATACGCTGGTATACAATGCGAAAAATCCTGCAAAGAATAGCTATGAAAGTTTCGAGCATATCTGGTCGAACGATGAGCTGATATTATGCAGGCGCACTGTGACATTTATTGATAAAGAAAGTAATTCGGCTTGCACTGAAGTATATTCCGTTGATTCAGACAGCAACGAAACGCTTATTGAAACCATTAAACGTGATTTGAATGAGAATCCTCTGGATTTTGATTGAATGATATTACGAAAATAAGGGTGTATAATGAAAAAATTAATTTTGATCATATCATTAGGAATTTTTCTCGCAGGCTGTTCCGCAAGTGAAAAAAGTGGAGAATCTTCATCCGAGATAAGTGAAGCGGTTACAAAAAGCAGCGAAGAAGTGACGACTACGGAAACTGTTTCAATGACAACTGCCGAAACAGTACCTGAAACTACCGAAGCGGCGCAGCCGATTTTCACGGAAATTTCGGATAATATTCGGGTTTACGATCTGTATCTTCCTGAAAATTCGGAATTGAGACCGGAAGAGAAAATAATTTACTCACATGAGATGGAAATGTCAGATTACGGCATTATCTCAAATGCTGACGGAAAAATCAGCCTGATCGCGAATGACGGAACAGAAAAATTACTGGCAGAATCGCCCTATCCTGATAATGCCAATTTATGGGTTCACAGCGACTTTGCTATCGACGACAGCCGTTTTGCATATTCTGTCTGCAATGAATGGGGAAATTCTGGCTTTGGCGTGTACGATCTGGAAAAAATGGAAGATCGGCAGATAATGTCTCCGGAAGAGTACGATTATTTTCCGCAAGCTGTCTGCGAAAATTCTGTGATACTTGCGACAAGAGGACATTTCGATTTTTGCGGATTTGCAAAGTGCGATCTTGATACTTTCGAAATTGCAGATATTGCTCTCCCGATAGATTATGAGAATATGAGCATCCGCGCTATTGCCGCGTCGGATAATGGTCTTGCTGCCGTGCTTTCAATGGAGAGTACCGATGATAAGTTGAAATCGGCAGAATACACGGTAACGGTGATGTCGCTGGATAAATGCGAAATTATCGGGGAATTTTCATTCGAGACCGAAGGCGAGTACAGCGCGGATATGGAATTTGTATCAGAAAATGAATTGTATTTGTACGCTAAACGGCACGAGAACGGCGTTTTAAATTTTTATAATTTGTACGCTTTTAGTTTTTAGCTGATTTTGCCATGATCTGGCAGGATGAAATAAATTTAAGGAGTAAATTAAAATGGATATTATGGAAATGACAAGGGAACTCGGCAAGGCTCTTCAGGCTGACGATCGCTATATTGCTTATAATCTTGCGAAGCAGGTCAACGACAACGACGCGGAGCTTCAGCAGCAGATAAACGATTTCGACAGAATGAGAAATGAACTGAACGCAGAACTTTGCAAAGAGGACAAGGACACCGACAAGATCAAGGAGCTTGACGAGAGCATCAAGTCCACTTACAAGAAGATCATGTCAAATAAGAATATGGTGGTATTTTCCGCAGCTCAGGGCGCGCTTGAGGCGTTGGTGAATAATATCAATCAGATTATCACTCTTTGCGCAAACGGCGAAGATCCCGATACCTGCGAGCCGTCTCAGGGCTGCTCGGGAAGCTGCGATACCTGCGGCGGCTGCGGCTGATTTACTTGTGCTGTATATGCAGGGGGACGCTGTCCCCCTGCAAAAGGGTGCTTCACCCTTTTGAAACCCGAAATTTCATATATTCCTATCCCATAAGGAATAGGAATATATGAAAGCGGACATCAGGATAAAGACACCTTTTGTAGAGAATACAGGGGAAACAAGATTCACCTGTATAACGTGCCAAGTAAAATATACTTGCTTTACATTTATAGAGAGGAGAACGTTAAATGGAAATTGACAGAAGTAAAATTTCACCCATGATGCAGCAGTATTTCGAGGTGAAAGATAAATATAAGGACTGCATACTTTTTTTTCGTTTGGGAGATTTCTATGAGATGTTCTTTGATGATGCAATCGTCGTATCAAAGGCTCTGGAACTCACCCTTACGGGCAGGGACTGCGGTCTTGAAGAACGAGCGCCGATGTGCGGGATTCCATATCATTCGGCGGATATGTACATAAAACGCCTTATAGATATGGGCAGGAAAGTTGCCGTCTGCGAGCAGCTTACCGATCCTGCCGAGACTAAGGGGATCGTTGTCCGCGACGTTATCCGCGTTGTAACTCCCGGCACGCTTACGGAATCCAGTATGCTTGACGACGGCGAGAATAATTATATATGCAGTATATTTTATGATGAAAAAACAGGCTCATGCGCGGTTGCGTCCGCCGATATTTCCACGGGCGAAGCTGATCTCAGTCTGTTTGAGGGGAAAGATATCGAATCCGCCGTCATCAATGAGCTTTCGCGATGCAAGCCTGCGGAGGTGATTTTCCCTGAAAGTTTTCTTTCTCTTAAAAATGTTGCCGATTTTATAAAGGTACGCCTGCAATGCGCAGTCACCCTCCGCGATGATGAATGCTTTTCGCCGTCTGAAAGGAGAGAATGCGTTGCCGAAGTTTTCGGCGTGAAATCAATGGCGGAACTGGGCATTTCCGAAGACGGCGCAGACTGCGGAGCGTTATGCGGTCTTTTCGATTATATCCGCGATACGCAGAAAACTTCCGTTTCGCGATTCACGTCGGTAACTCTGCTGAACGGCGACGCATTTATGGGGCTTGATCTGAATGCGCGGCGCAATCTCGAATTAACGGAAACTCTGCGCAATAAGGAGAGGAAAGGTTCGCTTTTGTGGGTATTGGATTCGACCAGAACTTCAATGGGCAAGCGAATGCTGAAAAACTGGATAGAGCAGCCCCTGAAAAGTCCTGCGAAAATTATAGAACGTCTCGACGCCGTTGAAGCGCTTTACAAAAATAGCGTGACTCTTGCAGATATGGGCGATCTTCTTGACCGCACCTACGATCTGGAACGCCTTATGACAAAAGTTATGTACAAGTCGGCGAATCCCCGTGATATTAAATCTCTTTCCGCAACGGCTTTGCAGCTTCCTCTTCTTAAAAGGGAACTGGATAAATTCCCCGAATCCAAGCTGCTAACGAGATATAACGCCAATATTTCCGATCTCGGAGAGATAGTGCGCCTTGTTGAAAATGCGGTCATGGACGAGCCGCCCGTATCGGTAAAAGACGGAGGCGTTATCAAAGACGGATTCAATCAGGAGCTTGACGAACTGCGCCATATTATGGCTCACGGCAAGGAGATAATCGACAGCATAGAGCAGCGCGAACGTGAAGCTACGGGAATAAAGAATCTGAAAATAGGCTTTAACCGCGTTTTTGGCTATTATCTTGAAGTTACGCGCTCGTATTACGATCTCATTCCCGAGGGCTGGATACGTAAGCAGACTCTTGCAAATGCCGAAAGATTTATCACGGAGGAGCTTAAAAATGCCGAAAACGCGATTCTTGGTGCAAAGGATAAGGCTCTTAATCTGGAAGCTGATATTTTTGCGGAAGTCCGCGACTATATCGCGACAAAGCTTGCTGAGGTACAGCAGACGGCGACGGCAGTGGCGGCAGTCGACGTGCTGTGTTCCTTTGCGGAAGTTTCGCTGCGGAATCAGTATGTGAAGCCCGATATTTCGATAGACGGAACTGTAGATATCAAAGGCGGTCGTCATCCGGTTGTGGAACTTATGCTGAGCGATGAGATATTTGTTCCCAACGATACGTATATCGACACGAATTCAAATCGTATGTCTGTTATAACAGGACCTAATATGTCGGGTAAATCCACGTATATGCGGCAGACAGCGCTTATTGTTTTAATGGCGCAGACAGGCTGTTTCGTGCCTGCCGATTCGGCTAAGATATCCGTGGTGGATAAGATCTTTACCCGTGTGGGAGCGTCCGACGATCTTACGGCAGGGCAGTCCACATTTATGGTAGAAATGAGCGAAGTTGCCGATATTCTGAAAAACGCTACGCCGAACAGCCTTGTGATACTTGACGAGGTAGGCAGAGGAACTTCAACGTTTGACGGCGTGAGTATCGCGCGCGCCGTTGCGGAATACATATGCACAAGTAAAAAATTGGGATGCAAGACGCTTTTCGCGACTCATTATCACGAACTTATCGGGTTGGAGGACGAACTCGACGGCGTGAAGAATTACAGCATAGCCGTAAATAAGCACGGCGGAACGATACGTTTTCTGCGCAAGATAGTTCGCGGAGGAATCGACGAAAGCTACGGCGTGGATGTTGCAAAGCTTGCCGGGCTGCCTGCAAAAGTTATAAGCCGCGCCCGTGAAATTCTTGCGGAAATGGAATCCGCGCACAGATCAGAAAAAATCGCTGCTGCCGATAATTCGGCGGAACAGATAAGTTTTGACAGTATTAATCGCGAATCTGCACTTGAAATGCTGGAGCGTACGAATATTTCCGAATTGACCGACAGCGAATGCCGCGAATTGCTGAATGATATGGCTGCAATGTTGGGATAGCCGAGGCTGTCTGATGCAGCTGTCGGTACGCGTTCACTTTATCGTCCTGCCCTTGAAGAAATTATGTTTGTAAATGCGCTTAACTTCCATATGAATACAGGTTCTGAAAGGATAAAATATAATGAAACTTATATTAACAAAGGCGGATATGATATCAGCGCTGGATAAATTTGGCGTGGGATATCGCTGCCCCGTTTATGCAGGCGTCCGCAATATGACGTTTTTTGCTTCCAGAAGCAATCAGAAATTCGGCTATGCGGCGCTTTCAGATAATGACAGTCTTATTATAGCGGATTACGATATGCTGATGAAAGAGAGCCTGTATGAGATACCGCTGCTGAGCATTCTTTCGGTTAAGGCGAAAAGAATGCCGATTATCGGAACTAATATCGTTAAGCTTGAATTTCTTTATGAAGGAAAGAAAATGAGATTTGATCTTACTATATCGCCTAAAGTCATCGGTTCTGATTTTGACGAGCAGGGCGAGAATGCGGAAGCACTTATCAATGAACTGAAATATTATGCATGATCGGAGAGAAAATGGCACATATAAAAGTTTTAAGTAAAGAAATCGCAGAACTTATTGCGGCAGGAGAAGTTATAGAACGTCCCTCCTCCGTTATTAAGGAACTTGTGGAAAATTCAATAGACGCAGGCGCGAAGCATATTACAGTTGAGATAAAAAACGGCGGAACTACGTATATGCGCGTTACCGACGACGGCTGCGGAATATCGTTTGAGGACGTGCCTTCTGCATTTATTCGTCATGCCACGAGCAAGATAGTTTCAAAAGACGATCTTGACAATATCTATACTCTTGGATTTCGCGGAGAAGCTCTCGCTTCTGTCGCCGCCGTATCAAAAGTTGAGTTAATGACGAAGCAGAAAAACGATACTTACGGGACGATTTACGAAATAGCGGGAAGCTGCGAGATTTCCCATGAAAAGGGCGGCTGTCCCGACGGCACGACAGTTATAATCCGCGATCTTTTTTATAATGTTCCCGCACGTGCAAAATTTATGAAAAAAGATGTGACGGAAGCGAACGCTGTGAGCAATATAGTGCAAAAAATAACTATGTCGCACCCCGATATAGCTATTAAAATGATACGCGACAATCGTGTGGAGTTCAATTCGCCGGGCGACGGAGAATTGTTTTCGGCGGTATATGCTGTGTTCGGACGGGATTTTTCGCGCGATCTTATGCCCGTCGATCACGAGTATGAGGGAATCCGCATAAGCGGTTATATTGTGAAGCCGCTGTATGCGCGTACTAACAGAACGTTCCAGAATTTTTTTGTCAATAAAAGATATATACGTTCAAGATTATGCTCAACCGCTGTAGAGGGAGCGTATGAAAATATGATCATGACGGGAAAATTTCCTGCATTTATTCTTCTTATCGATATGCCGCCCGCGGATATGGACGTCAATATTCACCCTTCAAAGGCAGAGGTTCGCTTTACGAATGAAAAAAAGGTGGCGGACGCGCTGTATTTTGCCGTAAAAAATGCGCTTATAAGCGGCGGCTTGATCTATGAATTTGAGATCAAGCCCAGATCTGACTGGGATCAGATAATTCCCGAAGAGGATCAGTCGATACAAAAGGAATTCATGATCACGCCTATTGTGGAAATGGCTAAAGCTGAACTTGCGAAAAAGGAACGTGAGCGCGTAAACGCCGTTCAGGAAAAATCGGAGCAGGAGTCTGGTAAAAAAGAGGAAATTTCTTCCGGGGAAATGACTCGCGGAGAGTATATGCGCGTGCGTTATGAGCAGGTAAAAGATCATCCTTATATGTCCGCTGCGGTCAAATTCGACAACGGACCGGATACTCTTTCGGTAACGGGCGAGCCGATTTTCCCGACGCTGTACGGAAAATCCGAAGAATCCGATTCTTCAGCAAAAACGCCTGAAATTCAGCCTGCTGAAGAAAACGAGGGATTCAAGTATATAAATTCCGGATCATTTGAAACTAATGGCGGCGGCGTTACTGCCGATATTCCGAAAAATTCGGGGACTGATAAAGTTCCGGAGATAAAAATAATCGGAGAAGCTTTCGGGCTGTATATAATTGCCGAAGCCGAGGGAAAAATGATAATGGTCGATAAACACGCGGCTCATGAGAGAATAATCTTTGAAAGGCTGAAAAGCCGCAACTGCCGTCAGTACAGTCAGACGCTGCTGACTTATATAAAAGTGCTGCTTACTGCCGAAGAATTTGACGCAATGGAAAATAATGCCGATCTTCTTGAAGATATGGGATTTTTGTTTGATTTTTCCGAAAAGCCGTTTGTTACTGCAAAAGCTGTTCCGACTTTTATTATGGAAATGGATATGGAGGAAATAATCTGCGAAGTTGCTGATAATATTTTGAAGCATAAGCAAAATCCGCAGACGGGAATACTGGACGATATGCTCCATACCATGGCTTGCAAGGCTGCGATAAAAGCTCATGACAAGAGTTCTCCGGAGGAGATGAAATCGCTTGTGGAGCAGGTTTTCATGGATGAAAACGTTCGTCATTGTCCCCATGGCAGACCGGTGATGTTTACTATGACGAAAGCGAATATAGATCATCAGTTCAAACGCGTTTAGGAGTTGAGTATGACAGAGAAAAAGCCATTTGTGCTGGCAGTATGCGGACCTACGGCGTCCGGGAAAACGTGGCTGGGTGTCGAACTTGCCCTTCATTACGGCGGCGAAGTAATATCGGCGGATTCCATGCAGATATACAAGGGCATGGATATCGCCTCCGCGAAGCCGACAGCCGAAGAAATGCGCGGTATACCTCACCATCTTATAGATTTTCTCGATATGGGAACTGCTTTCAGCGCAGCCGATTATGTCGCGCTTGCCAACGAGAAGATAGAAGAGGTTCTCGGCAGAGGAAAGCTGCCGATAATCGTGGGCGGAACAGGTCTTTATATAGATTCGCTGCTCAACAATGTGAAGTTTTCAGAAGCGAAAGAAGATCCGGAATATCGCCGCAGCCTTAATGAATTTGCAGAGCGGAACGGAAATGCTGCGCTTTATGATAAGCTGATTGAGGCAGACCCCGAAGCTGCGGAGAATATCCATATGAATAATCTTGTCAGAGTAATACGCGCCCTGGAGGTTATCAGGGTTACGGGGCGGAAATTCAGCGAGCTGAAAGCCGAGAGCCGTTCAGAAGAAAGTCCGTATAATTCGCTGATAATCGGGCTGAATGCTGCTGATAGGAACGTTCTTTACAACAGGATAGATGTGCGCGTCGACGATATGGTTGAACGCGGACTTGTTGAAGAGGCGCGGGATTTGTGGCGTACAGGGAAAATGAAAACGGCAGCAAATGCCATAGGCTATAAAGAACTGATACCCTATTTCGAAAACGTCGCTTCGCTTGAACAATGTATTGATAAGATCAAGCAGGAATCGAGACGTTATGCCAAGCGTCAGCTGACATGGTTTAGGAGAAATGAACGTATACATTGGATAATTATCGAGGATTTTAGTAAAAAAAATGAAATTTTGGAAAATTCTAAAAAAGCTATAGCCAAATTTAAGATTATGTGATATAATGTATAGTGTATTTTTATATTCGTATGCTTTGGTATGCGAATATGTCTGATACGCATAAAAAATATACTCGCTTCTGTTTCAAAATATTCAAGGAATGCCGGATAGGAATTTTTGTATGTCAAGGCGGCGGAGAAAAGCATACTGCCGTATGGCGGCGACAATGCAGACAGACGGAATTTCTGCCGGAATAACCGGATATTTGAATCAGAGCCGGGTATAAAGATAGAAAAAGGAGAATGTGTATGAACAAGACAATCAATTTGCAGGATGTTTTCCTGAACCAATGCCGTAAGGAAAAAATAGTCGTTACGATAATCCTGACCAACGGTTTTCAGTTTAAGGGTATTGTAAGAGGCTTCGACAGCTACGTCGCTATTTTCGACTGCGAGGGAAAACAGCAGCTCGTTTATAAACACGCCATTTCTACGATAATTCCCGCTAAGTCGGTCTCAATTCTCGATACCGCCGAAAAGGGCGAGTAAAATGGCTGTTCGCAACAGATCGGACAGCGGCATTATTGTAAAGCTGCTGAGAAACGGCGTTCTGGTGCTTACTCTTATCGTATTTATAAGCATCGTTACGAATTTTAATAACCGTCAGAATCCCACAGAGACTGCTCTTATGTCGGAAGCGATATCTTCTCAGGAATTCAAAGGCGTTTTCATACGGGATGAAGAGCCTGTTACTTTCAGCGGCAGCGGCGTTCTTAATTATAAGATACCCGACGGCGGAAAGCTGGGTATCGGCACGGTTATTGCCGAAGTTTATCCCGACGATTCGCAGATCGGAAGAAACAGAGAGATTGCACGGCTGGAAAAGGAACTGGATATACTGAAAAAAATACAGAATCCCGGAACACAGGAATCCGCGCAGCCCGCGGCGCTTTCCGATAATATAAAGGAAAGCTTCCGCACCCTTATATACAGCCGCGATATGAACGATTACAGCGCGATCAAGAATGAAATGGACGATCTGGTAATACAGATGAGTACCTATCAGATAATTACGAAGCAGGTAACAGGATTCGGGCAGCAGATAACCGATATAAACGCGGATCTTGCCGAACTGAAAAGCGAGTCCGTTCAGCCGGTCGAGGTGAAAAAATCCGACGGTTCGGCTTATTTCGTAAGCTACTGCGACGGCTATGAATCGGAACTTACTCCCGATAATATGGACAAGCTTACCGTCGCCGAAATAAACAGCATTACCGACAGAAAAAGCAGCGACAGCACTATCGTCGGCAAGATGATAAACGGCTACAGCTGGTATCTTGCCGGAGTTATAAACAATTCCCGCAAAGAATATGCGATAGGCGACAGCGTAAAGCTGAAGTTCGATTCGTCCGATGAAACTTTCGACGCCGTGATAACCGATCTCAGGGAAAGCGGCGACGCTTCCAAAACTATAATTATTGTGGAATGCAGCAAATTCAACTACGATCTTGTTCAGCACCGCGCTGAAAAGTGCGAGCTGATCAAGGTGGTCAACGGCAGAGACAGATACCGCGGACTGAAAGTTCCGCGCGAGGCTATCCGTTTTAAGGATATTGAGGAAGATACTACCAACGCAAGCGGCGAAAGCGACGGCACGGCTATTGTGAATTCCAAGGGAGTTTACATACTTAAGGGAGAGCAGGTGCTGTTTAAAAAGATCGACGTTATTTATGAGGGCAGCGATTACGTTCTGTCGGAAGTTCATGACGAAGATCCTTCGTATCTTGCTTTGTATGATGATATTATGACCGAAGGTGATGGTAAAAGTGGATAAGAGTTATGGCTACGTTGACGATAATCTCAGGGAAATACGCTCGAATATCGCCGAAGCAGCTGCAAAATGCGGCAGAGACGAAAAAAGCATACGGATTATGGCTGTGACTAAGACGGTCGCTCCGGAGATCGTAAATCATGCCGTTGGAGCAGGTATCGGTCTGCTCGGCGAAAACAGAGTGCAGGAATTTCTCTCGAAGCAGGAAATTTACGATATTTCTGCCGAGGTGCATTTTATCGGAAATTTGCAGACAAATAAAGTGAAATATATCATTGAGCCGATGACAATGATACAATCGGTCGACAGCTTAAAGCTTGCGCAGGAAATAAATCGCCTTGCCATTGCCCATAATAAGGTTATGAACATACTGTGCGAAGTTAATATCGGCAAAGAAGCTTCAAAAGGCGGAATCGCCCCCGATGAAACAGCCGATCTGCTTGAACGGATAGCTCCGCTGGAGGGAATAAGAGTTAAAGGGCTTATGACTATTCCTCCGCCGTCTGACGGGGATATTTTCCTCGGCAGAATGGAGGAACTGTTCAATAACATAAAAGACAGAAATATTGAGGGCGTCGATATGGACGAACTTTCAATGGGTATGACTCACGATTATGCAGAAGCAATTAAACATGGCTCGACCATAGTCAGGATAGGCACAGGGCTATTTGGTGCGAGAAATTATAATTTTTGACATAAAAACTGACATAATTTATACTTGACCCTATTTCAATAGAGACAGGTATACAGGTCGGAAATATTCATATGACGTTTTCGGGATACTCCGCATTAATCCCGCTGACGAAGAAACAGAAATGCGGAGAATGGAGAAATATTATGAAACTTTTTGAGAATATCAAGGATTTCTTTTTCGCTTCCGAAGAGGAGGAGGGCGACGCTGCCGATTCACCGGTGCGCTCTGAATCAAGAAGCGAGCAGCCTGCTTATCAGAATAACATAGAACGCGAAGAATCCGTTTCCGAAGGCGGCAGAAGAAATAAAGTCGTTAATATTCAGACAACGGCTCAGCTTCAGGTAGTACTTGTAAAGCCTGCCGCATTTACCGACGCAAAGCAGATCGCCGATCACCTTATTGCCAAGAAAACGGTTGTTCTTAATCTTGAAACGGCTTCTCCCGAAAACAAGAGAAGAATAATCGACTTCCTCGTGGGCGTGGCTTACGCTAACGGCGGCAGCCTGAAACCCGTCGCTAACCTGACATACATTATCACTCCCTATAACGTAGGATTTATAGGCGAGGATCTTGTGGGGGAGCTGGAGAATAACGGCGTATTCATCTGATGGAAGGTCAGCTTGACAAGTTCTTTTTCGCAAGGCTGGAGGATCTGCGAAAGCGCTGTGAAAGAGACGGCTGCGGCGTCTTTTCCGTATTTCTTGATGAAAGACAATGCGCCGAAGCAGAAAAATGGTGCAGATACAATATAGGAGAATTGTCGTATTCTTTTCACGGCGGATTTGAGGACGCAAACCGAAAGATACTCGCCGTTTATCCCGAATACTGCAAAGATAATATCGGCGAAGAAATTCCGATACGCTGTCTGACATTCACCTATCGGCGTGAGGACAGGCTTTCTCACAGAGATTTTCTGGGTTCGTTCATGGCATTGCGGCTCAAAAGAGAGACTATAGGCGATATTGCCGCCGCAGAGGGAAGAGCGCAGGCGGCGGTTACTGAAACTGCCGCAAGGGATATCGCGGCTTCATTGTCAAAAATAGGCAGAACGGGCGTGAAGATCACAGAAGATCAGCCGTTTGATATGCGTCTCGCCGATACGCAGGAATTTAAAGAAATATGCGGTACGGTAGCTTCGCTGCGGCTGGACTGCGTAGCTGCTCTTGCAGCAAATGTCAGCCGCGAAAAGGCGGCGGCGATCATTCGCTCCGAAAAGGCGGATGTAAATCATTTCACCGTGACCGATCTGTCTCATATAATGGCGGAAGGGGATATTCTGTCCATTCGCGGCTGCGGACGATTCGTACTTTCCGGTATCAACGGAGTTACTAAGAAACACCGTATACACATAATTCTGAAAAAATTTATTTAGAGGTGAATAATATGATTACTTCAAGAGACGTAAGAAATAAAAGATTTGAAAAGGCTGCTTTTGGCTACAAACAGGAGGAAATTGACGAATTTCTCTCGCAGCTTGAAGCTGAACTCGACGAAATGGAACGCGAGCGCACGGAAGCTAACAACAAAATTCAGATCCTTGCCGACAAAGTAAGAGAGTATATGAAGGACGAGGACGCTCTTAAAGACGCTCTTCTCGGCGCTCAGAAGCAGGGTCATGCTGTTATCAACGAGGCTAATATAAAGGCTGAGGAAATACTTGCGCAGGCGCAGGCTAAGGCTGACGAGCTGGAGGACGAAGCCGTACGTCAGCACGCCGAAGCTATGGAAAGAAACAGAGCGGAGATCGCTAAGGAAAAGGAAAGCCTTATCGACGCCCGCCGTCAGGTGGCTGAATTCAAGAAGAGCCTTTTCGATATGTATAAGGCGCATCTTGAAATGATCTCCTCTATGCCCGAAGCTTATGAGGACGACTATGATATGACCGAGACAGCCGAGGAGATCGCTGCGGCTGTTGCAGGCAAGAATGAATAATTGAAAGGAGAGTCATCGCGGCGCGGCGATGAGCGTGATAAGATGGCACAGGATTACAATTCAACTCTTAATTTACCGAAAACAGATTTCCCAATGCGCGGAAATCTGCCGAAGAGAGAGCCTGATACCCTGCAAAAATGGGAAGACGAAAGGCTTTATTACAAAATGATGGAAAAGAATGAAGGAAAGCCGACTTTCATTCTTCATGACGGGCCTCCATATGCAAATGGCGAGATTCATCTCGGTACGGCGCTTAACAAAACGCTGAAGGATTTCATCGTTAAATATAAAAATATGAACGGTTTCAAAGCTCCCTACGTTCCCGGCTGGGATACTCACGGACTGCCTATCGAGCTGAAAGCCATGAAAGCTATCGGCGTTGAAAACGGCGCGATACCTCCCGTTGAACTAAGAAAGCACTGCCATGATTACGCCATGACTCATGTGGCTAATCAGATGAAGCAGTTCAAGAGACTCGGTTCTATCGGCGATTACGATTATCCTTATCTTACGCTTCGTCCCGCTTATGAAGCGCGTCAGGTCGAGGTTTTCGGAGCAATGGCGAAAAAGGGCTATATGTACAAAGGCTTGAAGCCCGTTTACTGGTGTCCCGACTGTAATACGGCTCTTGCGGAAGCGGAGATCGAATACGCAAACGATCCGTGCAGCTCTATCTACGTTAAATTCAACGTGACCGACGACAAGGGGATCTTCACGGCTCTCGGACTGGATATCTCGAAGATTTATTTCGTTATCTGGACTACGACAACATGGACTATTCCCGGCAACCTCGCTATCTGTCTCGGTCCGGAATATAACTACACTCTCGTAAACGCGAACGGCGAATATTACGTAATGGCTGAAGAACTCGCCCGCACAACAATGGAGACGGCAGGCATTATCGATTATACGACGGAGCATATTTTCACGGGCGCGGAACTTGAGGGAATGAAGACCAAGCATCCTCTTTATGATCGTCCGTCTCCGATAATCGTAGGCGATCACGTTACTCTCGAAAGCGGTACGGGATGCGTTCATACCGCTCCCGGCTACGGCGTAGAAGACTTTGAGGTCTGCAAAAATTACGACGATATCGGAATAATCGTATGCGTAGATTCAAAGGGCAAGCAGACTGCCGAGGCAGGCGAATTCGAGGGAATGGACACTGACGAGGCAAATAAAGCGATCGCTGCCAAGCTTGTTGAAGTTGGCGCAATGCTTGCAACTCAGAAGATCGTTCACCAGTATCCGCACTGCTGGAGATGCAACAGCCCGATCATCTACAGAGCGACAGAACAGTGGTTCTGCTCCGTAAACGGTTTCAAGGACGAAGCTGTCAAGGCTATCGAGGGCGTACAGTGGATTCCCGAATGGGGCGAAGACCGTATCAAAGGAATGGTACGCGACAGAAGCGACTGGTGCATTTCACGTCAGAGAACATGGGGCGTTCCGATTCCTGTTGTATACTGTAAGGACTGCGGAAAGCCGATCTATACCGACGAGGCCATTTCAGCTATAGCCGATCTTTTCCGCAAGGAAGGCTCGGACGCATGGTGGACTAAGGAAGCAAGCGAGTTTATTCCCGCTTCCGTTAAGTGCGAATGCGGCTGCGGCGAATTCACCAAGGAATACGATATTATGGACGTATGGTTCGACAGCGGCGTATCTCATACTGCCGTTATGGACGATTTCGACAGCCTTTCATGGCCTGCCGATCTTTATCTCGAGGGTGCAGATCAGTATCGCGGCTGGTTCCAGTCGTCGCTCCTTACATCTGTTGTTTATAAGGGAACTGCTCCTTATAAGGCTGTCTGCACTCACGGCTGGGTAGTTGACGGCGAGGGCAAGGTAATGCACAAATCCCTTGGCAACGGTATCGACCCTCATGAGATCACAGACCAGTACGGCGCGGATATTCTCCGTCTCTGGGTGGCTTCGTCCGATTACCACAGCGATATAAGAATCTCGAAAACTATCATCGGTCAGCTTTCCGACGCTTACAAGAAGATCAGAAATACCGCAAGGTACATTCTCGGAAATCTCGGAAACGGCAGCGGATTCGACCCTGATAAGGATTCTGTTTCCTATGATAAGCTTACCGAACTCGACAAGTGGGCGGTAATGAAGCTCGACGCGCTTATTGATACGGTCAAGGACGGCTATGACAAGTACGATTTCCATATCGCATTCCATGCAATCCATAATTTCTGCGTTGTCGATATGTCAAACTTCTACCTTGACATCATAAAGGACAGACTTTACTGCGAAAAGGAAAATTCTGAAATTCGCCGTGCCGCGCAGACTGTTATGTATCTCATTCTCAGCGCGATCACACGTCTTGCCGCGCCTATAATTTCGTTTACTGCGGAGGAGATCTGGCAGTTCATGCCGCACAGCGCGAATGACGATACACAGAGCGTTTTCCTCAATCAGATGCCCGAAAAGTCAGGTAATGTGCCTGATGATGAATTTGTCGGCAAGTGGGAATTCATTTACGGAATCCGCGAGACTGTCAACAAGATTCTTGAGGAAAAGCGTAATGAGAAGATCATCGGAAAGTCTCTTGAAGCTAAGGTCATCGTACATTGCAGCGAGGCTGACTATGAAAAGTACAGCAGTCTTGCCGATCAGCTTAAAGAAGTTCTCATTGTTTCGGAACTTGCTGTTGAGAAAGACGGCGGAGACGAAGCCGAATTCGAAGTTGTAAAGGCCGAGGGCGGCAAGTGCGAGCGCTGCTGGTGCTACTCGAAATATGTGGGAATGAATCATGAGCATCCTACTCTTTGCGAGCGCTGCGCCGTGGCTATTGAGGCTTAATTAGAACTATATTGCCTATGTTGTTAGAGTCTGTTTAGTATCTTGCAAGTGCAGAGATACTAAACAGACTCTTATACAGCAGGCAATGTTTGTGAAAGGAATAATATGAGCATACTGCTTATTATATCTGCCCTTATTCTTATCGGCGTTGATCAGCTTACGAAATACTGGGCAGTTCATTCGCTTAAACCCGTCAGCACCATAGATTTCATCAATATCGGCAGCTTCGACGTGCTTGATCTCACCTACCTTGAAAATAGGGGAGCGATATTCGGAAGTATGGCGGGACAAAGATGGTTTCTTGTCGGATTCACGGCTATTATCATAATTATCGGCATTGTCGCAATGTTTATGGCGGCGAAGAAATCGAAATTTTTGGGTATGTCGATCATGCTTTTCGTGGCAGGCGGTATCGGAAATCTCATAGACCGTGTAAGATCGGGCTATGTTGTGGATTTTTTTGAAGTAAAGCTTTTCCACTTTGCTATCTTCAACGTGGCTGATATATGCGTGACCTGCGCTTTTGCATTGATCCTGTTCTATCTCCTAATCATTGAACCGAAAGCTGAAAAGGCGAAAAAGGCAGCGGCGGCTTCCGAAAATATTTCGGAAGAGGGTGGCGAAAATGAGTGAGACTGTCCGTCTGAATTGCAGCTGCGAGGATAAGGGAAATCGGATAGATAAATTTATTTCGGACAATATTGCGGAGCTGACAAGGTCGGCCGTTCAAAATATCATCGAAGCCGAAGCCGTCGAAGTCGACGGAAAAACTGCGGCGAAAAATTACAAGATACGCGGCGGCGAGGAGATCGTTGTAAATATTCCCGATCCACAGCCGATGGACGCGATCCCCGAAAATATTCCGCTCGAAATAATTTATGAGGACAACGATCTGCTCGTTGTAAACAAGCCGAAAGGAATGGTAGTTCACCCTGCTCACGGAAATTACACTGGAACTCTTGTGAATGCGCTTCTTTATCACTGCGGAGACAGCCTTTCGGGGATAAATGGAGTTATTCGCCCCGGAATCGTGCATAGGATAGACAAAAATACCAGCGGATTGCTTATCGTGGCGAAAAACGACGCGGCGCATATTCATCTTGCCGAGCAGATAAAGGCGCATAGCTTCACCCGTGAGTACGAGGCGATCGCCTGCGGATATTTCAGGGAATACGAGGGAACGGTCGATGCTCCCATAGGGCGGCACAAGACCGATCGTAAAAAAATGTGCGTAACTGCCGAAAATTCGCGGAATGCCGTCACCCATTACAGCGTTATCAGGCAGTACGGCGGCTATGCTCATGTGAGCCTGCGACTTGAAACGGGACGAACTCATCAGATAAGGGTGCATCTTGCTTATATCGGGCATTCCGTACTTGGCGACGACGTATATGGCAAGCCTTATAAGGGTTTGGAGGGGCAGTGCCTTCACGCGCGGAAAATCGGTTTTATTCATCCGACGACTGGGGAATATCTCGAATTTACAAGCGAACTGCCAAAATATTTTTCCGCCATGCTCGATAAGCTTGAAAAAATGTAGGGGAGCGATCATATGTTCAAAGATTTAAGCAAAGTAATACTTCTAAGCGATATGGACGGAACGCTTCTGAATTCAAAAAAGCAGATAAATGAGACCGACATGGCTGCGATTGAAAAATTCAGGTCGCTGGGCGGAAAATTTACGATAGCAACAGGGCGTACGATTCAGACTTTTGAACAGTATGCCGAAACGCTGAAGCTTACAATGCCCGTTATAATGTACAACGGCGCGGCGCTTTACGATTATTCAAAGAGCGAAATACTGTACAGCCGCTCGCTTCCGGACGGCTGCCGCGAAATGGCGGAAGAACTGCTTATGCAAATGCCAGACGCAGGCGGAGAAGTATTGAGAACAGACGGTACATATGTTTTTAGCAATACGGAGTATCAGCAGCTTCACACGAAGCTTTGCGGAATCACTCCCGAATATGCGGAACTTGGCGAAATACCGGGCGGCGATTGGCTGAAAGTGCTGTTTGCAATGTCGCCTGAAGATATTTCGTATCTGGAAATTCTTGTAAAGCAGCTGCATTTTAACGAGCAAGCCGATTTTGTGCGTTCGTCCACAATTTTTCTTGAAATGCTGCCCAAAGGCGTCAGCAAGGGGGCTGCTCTTGAAGAATACCGCAAGCTTGACGGTATGTCGGGATATACGTTTGCAGCAATAGGCGATTTTGACAATGATATAGAAATGATAAAGGCGGCGGATTTTGGGGTATGCCCCGCAAATGCGGAGGAATCAGTAAAAAAAGCAGCAGATCATGTGCTTAGCCGTACCAACGACGAGGGCGCAGTGGCTGAACTTATAGATTACATAATTGCGGAATGCGGAATTATGAATGAATAAACGGAGGTTACTATGGACGCAGCAATGAAAAAGAATTTGCAGAAAATTGCCTGCAAGGTAAGAATGGGCGTTATCGAGGGGACTTATAACGCAAAATCAGGTCATCCGGGCGGTTCGCTGTCGATCAGCGATCTTGTGACTTATCTCTATTTCAACAAAATGAATATCGACCCCGAAGCTCCCGAAACGACGGACAGGGACAGGCTTGTTCTCTCGAAAGGACATACCGCGCCCGCGCTTTATTCCGTTCTGGCGCAGAAGGGTTATTTTTCCGCGGATGAGCTGAAAACGCTCCGTCACATCGGCGCGATGCTTCAAGGGCATCCCTGTATTCACACTCCCGGCGTAGATATGTCCAGCGGTTCGCTTGGTCAGGGAATTTCCGCCGCCTGCGGTATGGCTCTTGCGGGTAAACTTGATCAAAAATCATATAAGGTCTACGCTATCCTCGGCGACGGAGAAATTGAAGAGGGTCAGGTTTGGGAGGCTGCAATGTTTGCCGCTCATTATAAGCTTGACAATCTTGTTGCCATTGTCGATAATAACGGTTTGCAGATCGACGGCAAGATCACGGAGGTATGCTCTCCCGAGCCTATTACCGATAAATTCGCAGCATTCGGCTGGCACGTTATAACTATGGACGGTCACGATTTCGACGATATCGACCGCGCATTTGCAGAAGCTGAAAAAATGACCGGAAAGCCCGTAGCGATCATTCAGAAATCCGTTAAGGGCAAGGGCGTTTCGTTCATGGAAAATCAGGTAGGCTGGCACGGAACTGCTCCGAATAAGGAACAGTACGAGCAGGCTATGGCAGAACTTTCTGCGCAGTTAAAGGAATTGGAGGACTAAGGAAATGGCAGATGTTATCAAAAAGGCTACCAGAGAAAGCTATGGCGAGGCGCTGAGAGATCTTGCCGAAGAATATAAAAATTTAGTCGTTCTTGACGCCGATCTTGCTGCGGCTACCAAAACGGGAATTTTCAAGAAAGCGTATCCCGACCGCTTTTTCGACTGCGGAATTGCAGAGGCGAATATGATGGGAGTTGCGGCAGGTCTTGCTTCATGCGGAAAAATTCCTTTTGCAAGCACGTTCGCAATGTTCGCGGCAGGCAGAGCTTATGAAATAGTAAGAAATTCTATCGGATATCCTCATCTTAACGTTAAAATAGGCGCGACTCATGCGGGAATTTCCGTAGGAGAGGACGGCGCGACTCATCAGTGCAATGAAGATATCGCGCTTATGAGAACGATTCCGGGAATGACTGTCATCAATCCCTGCGACGACGTTGAAGCGCGCGCTGCCGTTAAAGCTGCGCTCGATTATGCAGGTCCTGTTTATATGCGTTTCGGACGCCTTGCCGCGCCGATCATCAATGACGCTGAAACTTATAAATTCGAACTTGGAAAAGGCGTTGTTATGAAGGACGGAAGCGATATTACGATCGTTGCCACGGGTCTTATGGTCAACGAAGCCGTTGAAGCTGCAAAAACTCTTGAAAACGACGGAATTTCCGCGAGAGTCGTAAATATCCATACTATAAAGCCTCTCGACAAGGAACTCATTTGCCAGTGCGCGAAAGAGACGGGCATTATAGTTACCGTTGAGGAGCATAGCGTTATCGGCGGTCTTGGTTCGGCTGTTGCGGACGCTGTTACGGAATGCTGTCCCGTTCCGGTTATAAAAATCGGCGTAAACGACGAATTTGGTTATTCTGGTCCCGCTGTCGATCTGCTGAAGAAATTTGGTCTTTCGGCTGAAAATATTGTAAATACTGTTAAAAAAACGCTTGATAAATAATCTTGCGGACAAGGCAGCATCGCAAACGCGGTGTTGCCTTGATTTGCAATAGCGTTTAGTATGCTATTGCTCCACCAATTAAGTCTTGAATAATTTATGCGAAGAACTGGCAGCGAAAAGCAAGAAAGAAAATCGCAGGCATACTGGCGCATCACGGGCTTCGGTCATATAGCACGGTTTTCTGACGCAGTATTTCGCTTTCAGGACAAGCAGAAAAATTCAAGCTTTAATTGGTGGAGCAATATAAAGCAAGGTGATGATCGTGAAAGTTACAAGAATAGGCATGGGCGAGCAGAGAACTTCGGGAGCAGAGGGTATAGTCGATCAGGATATTTACCTTTATCTTTTCAGAAGCAGCGTGCTGATAGGTTTTGACGGAGAAGAACGTCTTTACGGCAGCGGAACGGCGATATTGTATTCGAGCGGCAGCAGGCAGCGTTTTCGCGGGCTGAACGGTAAAGGGCTGAAATACGATATGGTCTGCTTTCGAATGTCTTCGACTGACAGGCAATACGCCGAGTCTGTCGGAGTGCCGTTCAATAAGCCTCTGCCGCTTCTTGATGAATTCATAGTTTCAACGGCTATAAGATCCATGGAGATATACCGAAATGATTTTACGGCTACGGGCGCGGAAGCTGACGAGCTTTTTATGCGTATTATACTGCTCAGGCTAAGCGAGGCAGCCGCTAACGACAATCCGGAGCCGCGTGGAATTCCAAAGTACGGTGAATTGAAGAAGCTGCGCGAAAATATTTACGACGAGCCTATGCAGGAGTGGAAAGTTGAATCTGCCTGCAAGCTGCTGAAAGTCAGCCGAACGTATTTTCACAGGCTTTATTTTTCTGCATTCGGCGTGACGTTTCAGCAGGACGTTATCGAGAGCAAGCTTTTGTATGCTTCGGAATTGTTGAGGGAAACCGATCTTTCGGTAAATGAGATCGCCGAAATGTGCGGTTATGAAAGCGATTCGTACTTCATGCGGCAGTTCAAACAGCACAGAGGCTGCACTCCGACTGCATATAGACGAAAAAAATAAGATATACAGCCCTTTTCATCAAAAATTTAAAATTGTATTTGGAAAAGACTTTACACAGCGTAAAAATTGTGATATAATTTATGGTAGATTTTACGCAGGTAAAAATCAATTTGAGTGGCAAAAGAAAAAGACAAGGAGAAAAAAATGACTAAAGGAGACAAGCGCAGAAACCGCAGAAAGTATCGCGTAAGATACGACAGGATAGTCGTGATGGTATTGATATTGATAATTCTTATCGTACTGATAAGTTCGTGTACCATTGCGCTGACAGGAAAAAAATCGAACGACGATGAAAGTTCGTCCTCTTCAGAAGTTGAGGCAACGCAGCCTACGGAAGAGATTGCAAGTACCGATCCCACGCAGGGAGAGCCTGAAACCGAGCCGAGTTCGGAAACTAAGCCTGCTGAAAGTTTTGATACAGTTAAATTTTCGGCTGACGACGTGCATAAAGGCTCGCTGGTTCTGGTCAATGCCGATTACGAGTACAAATTCCTTGAGGGCGATATAGACGTCGTTACCCTTTACAATAATAAAAACGGCTGTTATGATTCTGGCGATAACGTCACAAAGCTGGACAGCGCAGTCATAACGCAGCTTAACGCAATGATGGAAGCTTTTGCGGCGTCGCAGGGCGCGGCTTCTACGGATCTGTTTGTTATTGACGGATTCCGTACATTCGAAGAACAGGCTGACCGTCACAGCAGCGGCATATCAAAGACTTTTGAAGCGGGTCACTGCGATTATCATACCGGCAGAACCTTTGATATTTATCGTTTTGACAATACAAGCTCTACGGGATATTCCGTATTTTCGGCGGAGGGAAATTACGCATGGTTTGCGGAAAATGCAGGAAATTACGGCTTTATCGTAAGATATCCGCAGGGAAAGGAATCCGCGACTGGTGAAAATGCAAGAAACTATACTTACCGATATGTAGGACCTGCTCATGCTTCTTATATAAATGCCAACGGACTCTGTCTTGAGGAGTATATTGAACTGCTTAAGGAGCATACTAAAGACGATCCTCTCGAAACAATGGCAAACGGACTGAGTTACAGCATTTATTATGTACCTGCTTCCGAGGGCGAAACGGAAATAGCTGTTCCCAAGGATTCTGCATATGAGATATCCGGAAACAACGCCGACGGATTCATTGTTACTGTACCAAATGCCATCCCCTGATGTAATCGGAGAAAAAAGTGAAAAAGATATTGCTTATTTTAAGTATCGTTTTATATTCAGCCGCCCTTTTTTCCTGTGGAAACGAGGATAAGGGCGACGGCACGGGTCATATGTACGACGTTCCGCTTCTGGGAAATCCGTCGAGTCTTGATCCGCAGTTTGCCGACGACCCTTCGTCGAATACCGTTATAAAAAATCTCTACAGCGGTCTTATGGAAACAGACAGCAGCGGCAATGTTGTGTGCAGAAATGCCGAAAGCTATACTGTTTCCGACGACGGAAGAATGTATACGTTCAGGCTGCGCGAAGATAATTTCTGGTTTTTTGATGAAAACGACGACGACATTATTGATAAAGAGGAATATTTTCCCGTAACTGCGCAGGATTACGCCTTTGCGCTGCGAAGGGTTCTCGATCCGCAGATGAAATCGCCGTATGCCGAAGATTTTATGTGTATATCCAATGCGCCGCTGGTTTATGCTGGTGCGGAGTCTCCGGATTCGCTGGGAATACTTGCGGCTGACAGTAAAACGCTTATAATTGCGCTTGATCAGCCAAACGCAGATTTTTTGCGTCTCATGTCAACTGCGCCGTCATATCCATGCCGTGAGGAATTTTTCGAACAGACCAAGGGAAGATACGGGCTTGACGACCGGTCGGTAATGTCAAACGGAGCGTTTTTTGTGCGTCAGTGGTTTTACGATCCGTACGGAAGCAATAATATCCTCTATATGAAGCGCAACGACGCCAATTGGAGCGAAACTTTCGATATATTCCCGTCGTTTCTGAGTTTTGCCATTGAAGAAACAGAAGACGATATAAGGGAACTTTTCAAAAAGGACGAGATCGAATGCTTCACAACGCTGAACAGCAGCCATTATAATCCCGATAAATATGTGATCGACGGAAAGAGCGCAATAACTCTGGGGCTTATTTTTAATCCGGAGGACGAGTGCTATTCCAATGCAAATATGCAGCGCGCTTTGTCGCTTGCTATTGACCGCGACAGCCTTGCGGAAGATATGAACGGCGATCTTAAAGCTGCACGCGGAATAATTCCTCCGTCGGTGACGATAGGAGGCAAAAGCTACAGGGAGATCGTCCCTGATGCGGAATTTGCGCGGTTTGACAGCGAAGCTGCGGCTGCCTGTTATGAGGAAGCGAAAAGCGAAATTGGCATAAATACCGTTGAAACCGTTAAAATAATTGTCAACGGCGAAACTATGGATTCTACGTATCTTCATGAGGTAACGCAGAAGTGGCAGGAGATTTTCGGAAGTTACATTGGCATTGAAGATCTTTCGGCAGATGAATTTGAAAGCCGTCTCGAAAGCGGAAATTACAGCATTGCGCTGTATCCTTTGCGCGGAAGATATGCTTCGCCGTCGTCGTTTTTTCAGGAATTTGAAAAGCGCGATTATCTTAAAGAGGCTCTGCCTGAAGAAAAATTTACTCCAACTCTTACTTCATGCGGTTCGGAAAGCGAATTGATAGCGGCATACAGTTCAGCGGAAAGATTTATAACCGAAAGCTGTAAATTTATACCGCTTTTTTATAAAAATTCTTATTTAATTGCCGACAGTGAAAACGAGCAGATAGCTTACGATCCGTTCAGCGGAATTGTAGATTACAGATTGGCATTAAATTATGATTAATAATTAATATAGTAGCCCTACTTGAAATCAAAACAAGTTCGCTGATAAAAATTTCTCATAGCTGCGTTGTCGTCGTCACCGGGCGTCAGCCCGCTCCAATTTCAAGTAGGGCGACTATAAAAAACGCATTCCCGAATTTTTTCGAGGATGCGTTTTATTTTTATATGAATATGCTCTAATAGCAAGTTTTAGAATCTGTCCACATAGAAATTGTGTGCGGAATTTCCTATGTGGACAGGTTCTTAATCAAATTTGACCAAGCCGCCCGATAATTTTTCAATAAGGGCAAGAACGGGTTGGATTCCCTTTTCCGTGTTCTGAAAATAGGTGTAATACGCGCCGTGAATAAGGAAAGTCATCATCATTCTGCCCTCTTCCGTAGGCACATAATCAGGATGCGAACGGAAAATCCGAGAGTACAGTTCCTTTTCAAAGATTTCTGTAAAGCTTGTGCTGCGGCTGCCTTCAAACAATATCTTGATAAGCTGCTCGTTCATGAGAATATTCTGTTCCATGCATTTCAAAAGCTGTCCCACATCGTTAAGTATCATTGAAGAATCGTCGACGCCCTTGAAGCATTCGTTGACAACTTCGCGTTCCAATGATTCCGAAAGATCGTAAATATCATGATAGTGGAGATAAAAAGTTGCCTTGTTAATATTGGCGAGAGCGGAAAGCTCTTTTACAGTAATTTTTTCCAGCGGCTTGCGCGCACGAAGCTGAAGAAAAGCGTTCCTGATAGCGGCAAGGGTTTTTTCAATACGCAGATCCATAAAGCACCTCTTAGATATTTAATTGACTATAGTTTATTAATTGACAACAGTTAATAATTGATTATTGAATTTTATCACAAATTGTCTTATAATATATTATAGTATATTAATTGATTGTTGTCAATAAATTTTTAGACTTCCTCGGAAATTAATGTGTGTCGCCTGCCGAAAGATTTTAGTGATAGGCAAGGATGACGACGAAGGCGGACTGACGTCCTCCAAGGAGGAAGACGACGCATATCGCTAAGAACTTGTGTTCATATGATAAGCTGCACGTCTTTTCGGCAAATTTTGTCGCTGATTGCGTCAAAAATTCTTGCAATACGACAGTATTCCTGCAAATTTTTTCCTTATCACCGACAAAATTATGCTCGAAAATTCGCACATCTTCCCTATGAACACAAGTTCTAAAAGATTATGGCAGGCGGCGTGCGTTAATTTCTGAGGAAGTCTATTTTAATTTCTTTCACAAAGGAGTTTTTTATGGATATTTACAGCTTTTATAGGGGAGAAAATTTTGACGTATACGAATTTCTCGGCGCTCATTTTATGGGTAGAACAACTATTTTTCGTACGTATGCTCCGAATGCTTCTGCTGTATCAGTCATAGGAGATTTCAGCGGCTGGACCGATATTCCCATGAAGCCCACGGCGGACGGACGATTTTATGAGATAGAGCTTTCCGAAGCTAAAGAGGGAATGCGTTATAAATACAGAATATACGACAGATCAGGGAAATTCATAGATCATTGCGATCCTTATGGATACAGCAGCGAACTTCGACCGGGAACTTGCTCGGTGATACGAAGCCTGCGATATAAATTCGGCGATTCGCGCTGGATGAAAAAACGCACCGATTGCCGCAGCAGACCTCTTAATATTTATGAAGTACATCTTGGTTCGTGGAAAAAGCCGCAGGCGGAAGAGGGCGCGCCCGAATGGTACAATTATTCCGAGATCGCCGATATGCTGATAGATTACGTTGAAGAATACGGTTATAATTATATTGAATTCATGCCTCTCAGCGAGCATCCCTGCGACGAGTCATGGGGTTATCAGATCACGGGATTTTTTGCGCCGACTTCAAGATATGGTACTCCGCAGCAGCTTATGGAACTGGTGGACAAGTGTCATCGTCGTAATATAGGCGTTATAATGGATTTTGTTCCGGTTCATTTCGCAGTAGATCATTACGGTCTGACTGAATACGACGGAACACGGCTTTACGAATTTCCGGATGACGACGCTTCTTACAATGAATGGGGAAGCCGCAATTTCATGCATTCAAAAGGCGAAGTGCGCTCGTTTTTGCAGTCGGCGGCTAATTATTGGCTTACCATGTATCATTTTGACGGCTTGAGAATGGACGCGGTGCGCAACATAATTTACTGGAACGGTCAGGAATACCGCGGTGAAAACAGATATGCAATGGATTTCGTCCGCAATATGAATACAGGGTTAAAAACTCGTCATCCCTCCGTGATTCTGGCGGCTGAAGATTCTTCCGCATATCCTAAGGTAACGAAGCCCGTTAATGAGGGCGGACTTGGATTTGACTATAAGTGGGATCTTGGCTGGATGCACGATACGCTTGAATATTTCCAAAGTTCACCGATGTATCGCAGCAGAGACTACCATAAGCTGACATTTTCGATGCTTTATTTTTTCAGCGAGCGTTTTATACTGCCTTTTTCACATGATGAGGTGGTTCATGGAAAAGCGACGATCGTTCAGAAGATGAACGGCGATTATGAGAATAAATTTCCGCAGGCGCGCGCGCTGTATATGTATATGACGGCGCATTCGGGAAAAAAGCTAAATTTTATGGGAAATGAATTCGGTCAACTTCGCGAATGGGACGCAAAGCGCGAGCAGGACTGGGATATGCTGAAATATCCGATGCACGATTCCTTCAGAGAATATATTAAAACTCTTAATCATATTTATCTGAAATATACCGCGCTGCATTATGATTACGATCCGACAAATTTCGAATGGGCGGACTGCAATTCCGTAGATTCGTGCATATACGCAATACGCAGAAAAAGCGCGGGCGGAGATATACTGACTGTGCTTAATTTATCCGATTGGTGTAAATTTGACTATTCTGTGATCATAGGCAGCGATTACAAAGAAGAATTGCTGCTTGATTCAGACTGGAATAAATATGGAGGAACTACCTGCGAAGGCGAAACGAAATTTGTTCGCGCAAATGATAGATTAATAATGGATATACCGCCGTTCAGCGGAAGAATGTTCTTGTTGAAGCATAAGAAATAAATTCTTTTGAATAAAAAATCTGTACCGATTGCAGGTACAGATTTTTATTATGGTTGGGATTTTTCGCGGAATTCAGACGGTGAAACTCCCTCGACGTCTTTGAATTGGCGAACGAAATAATTATAAGAAGAGTATCCGCAGCGCGCCGCTATTTCTGTAACGCTCAGATCGGAACTCGTCAGCAGTTCCTTTGCTTTATCGAGTCTGAATTGAATCAGTTCTTCAATAATGCTTTTGCCGAAATAAGATTTATATATTTTCTGCAAATAGCTTTTGCTTATGAAGAGATCGTCGGCTATCTGGCTTATTTTCCACGGTAATTCGGGATTACTGATAAGATTTCCGCGCAGCAGGCAGAGTTTTTCAAACTGCGGATTCCTGCTGTTTTCGGATACAGTATAGCTGTATATTCTGTTTATCGACGCCTTGTGCATGGCAGTTTGCAGATCGGTAGTTTCATCAATTAATTGACTGTGCATATAAACGTTGAAATCAATGTTACAGTGATTTTCACTGTATCGTGATTTTCTGATCTTTTCGGCAAGCAAGCCGTAAATTTTCTCGCTGCGGTTGGGAAGAGCCGTAATTATCCCAAAAACATAAGGCGACCACAATCCGAAAATTTCGCCTGTTTCGACGCATTCTTCAATCAAGGCAGCCAATGCTGCGATGATTTTGCCGTATTTTTCTTCGTTGTTATGGTAAGGACCTTTTTCATATCCGGAGATCTGTATCCTGATAAATTCGGCTGTAACGTCAGCGCCTGCACAGCGTTTGCGAAAATCTGCAAATGATTTTTCCATTCCGGATTTGTTTGGCAGACCGGTATTTTCATCATGAAGCATAGCGAAGCTTGCTCCTGAAACAGTGTGATTCAGAATGGATCTTATTCTCATCTGTTCGAGAGCGATATTGACATAATTGATCCAGAAAATAAAAATTTCACTGAAACTCATAGGACGCTTGCCGAATGAAACGGAAGCATAGCCGAAAAAATTATTATTATAATGGAGCGGAACAATGTAATAAGCGACCGGATAACTTCGTTTTTGTGAAAAGGCAGGGAGCAGTTCCGAAGCCGGGAAATATCCCGTTTTATCGTAAATCCGGCGTACTGAAGTTTTTGAGAAGATCATTTTAACCTCGTCGTTCCTGCTGAAAGTCAGAATGTTATTGATATTTCCCTCGGCGGATTCAATATATTTTCTTGTAAGACAGATATTGATCTGCTGCATTTTGTAGATGTAATAAGTATAATTATCCAATCTGTCAGAAAGATCATTTGGATTATCAACATTTGTAATATCAAAAAGCATATCGCGATGAAGCAGATCCCTTTCAAAATCCTTATTAATTTTAATTCTTCTTTGATCGTTCTGTTTTCCGTAATTTATCGGAGTGCATCCGCAGCTGCGCCCTATTACAAGATCGCCTTTATTATTGGGAATTTTGGCGCATATGCTTCCTGTAATTATTCGGTAAAGTCTGCGGAAAGCCTCCGCGCCAAGCTGGTAATTCGGACGTTTGAAGGTAGTGACATACGGATAGAAATCCTGACAGTCCGCAGAAGCGTCATAACCCGTAACAGCGATATCTTCCGGAACGCGGATTCCCGCCGCAGTAAGAGAGCTGATGAGCGTCATGGCAGAGATGTCGTTGCCGCATACGACAGCGTCGGGGCGTTCTATTGTGCCGCTTATTATTTTTTCGGCAAGTTCTTTCGCGGCGTCTTTCCAGAAATCACCGTAGATACAGCAGCTGCGGTCGTAATAAAGACCATGTTTCTTCATGGAATTTTTAAATCCACGAAGCCTTTCGTCGGAAACGAAGTGATGTTTAGGGCCTGTCAGGCAGTAAATTTTATTGCAGCCGTGAACTTCAATTAAATGATCCGTAATTTTTTCAAAGGCGTCGCTGTCGTCGATGGCAGTGGATTCGAAAAGCTTATGGTCTCCGGAATCGAGAAGCATAACAGGCTTTTTCGTTGCAGCGAGAATATCGTCCAGCTGCTTTTTAATGATATCTCCATAAAAAGTATTGCTGTCGTATAAAAATCCGTCGAATATTTCTGAACTGATAAGTTCAAAGATGCTGCCTTCAAGCTTTTTATGCGGCGTTTCAATGTAAAAATTATGCAGAGTCGAAATTACAGCGATATCGCAGCTGCTCTTGAAAGCCTGCGCAATTATTCCGCTTAGTATTTCTTCCTGAAAATCAACGTTGCATGATGTGATAACAACGCCGATCAGCAATTTTTTCTTCATCAGATCACCTCGATTTTCATACCCTGCAAGGATGATGTTAATTATAATATTATGAGTAACTGCACAAGACTATTTTATATATATAATATTATATCATGATTTGCTAAGCATTGCAAGACAAATTTGAATATTTTTTTGAGTAAACAAAATAATCTTCTTGATCGGATATTATAATGCATTGTAAAACGCTGGAAATATGTGTATAATATTAATGTGGATAAATAATTAAAAAACAGTTTCAAAATTTTACGGGGGATGATAAAAAAATGAAAATTGATCTGAAGCGTATTGCTTCGGCGGCAGCGGCGGCTGTTATCACGTTTGTTTCAGTTGCATTTCCGCAGAACGGATATGTTAAGCCGGCTGACGCAAACGCAGCCTCGAACGTAATGCTCGAGTATCTTGACAGAGGAATTTCAGCTGTCAATACGGGCGGCGGAATGCTTGTAAGCTGGCGTTATCTTGCGAACGACGACGACAACGCCGTGTATAAGCTCTACCGCGACGGTACGCTGATTTACACAAGCGAAGCGGGAAAATCTACCTGCTATCTCGACAAAAGCGGCAGCGCGTCTTCAAAATACCGCGTAGATACGTTTGATTCAAAGGGATCGCTTGTGAATTCCGAGGATTGTAAGATGATCTCGAATAATTCGTATTTCGAACTTCCAATGTCGCCGCCGTCAAGCATTTACAGTCCCAACGATATGTCGGTGGGCGATGTTGACGGAGACGGACAGTATGAGCTTTTCGTGAAGTGGGATTCCAATAACTCGCAGGATAATTCCAAGAAAGGCAAGACCGGCAATGTTTATATCGACTGCATAAGACTGGACGGCACAAGGCTGTGGAGAATTGATTTAGGCGTCAATATCCGAGCAGGCGCGCATTATACGCAGTTTTTTGTAGGCGATTTCGATCTGGACGGCAAAGCGGAGATGACTTGTAAAACAGCCGACGGCACTAAAGACGGTCAGGGAAACGTAATAGGCGACGGTTCCAAGAATTACCGAAACGGCGACGGTCTGATAATTACAGGACCCGAATATTATACGCTTTTCGAGGGCGAAACAGGAAAGGCTCTCGATACCGTCAATTATGAACCCGGCAGAGGCGATACTACGAAGTGGGGAAAATCCAGCGATAAATTTAACCGTGTTGACAGATTCTGGGGAACTGCGGCGTATCTTGACGGCGTTCATCCGTGCATCGTTACGGGGCGCGGTTATTACGGAAGAATGACGGCGACGGCTTATAAGGTCGAAAATAAAAAGCTGGTGAAAATGTGGATGTTCGATACGGGAACGAGTTCTTCGGCTCTCGGTTACGGAGACGGAAATCATAATACGATGCCTGCCGACGTTGACGGAGACGGAAAGCAGGAGATAATCACCGGTTCGACCTGCATCGACGATAACGGAAAGCTTTTGTGGTGTACCAATCAAGGTCACGGCGACGCCATGCACGTCGGCGATCTCGATCCCACAAATCCCGGAATTGAAGCCTGGATATGCCACGAGGATAAGCCTTACGGAGTTTCGCTTGTTGACTGCGATACGGGAAAAATAATTTTCCATAACGACGGTTCGGACGATACGGGAAGATGCTGCGGCGATAATGTATGGGCAGGCAACCCCGGCGCAGAACTTTGGGGAAACAGAGAAGCCGACGGCTCTACTCCCGTGAAAAATGTTAAGGGCGAGACCCTCTCATGCAATCGCCCCGCAATAAACTTCCTCATTCACTGGGACGGCGATCTTGAGCGCGAGATACTCGACGGTTATACGGATTCTCCTGCGAAGATCAGCAAAATGAACGAAAAGGGAAAGATCGACCAGCTTATGCAGACCGACGGCTATTATACCTGCAATACCACAAAGGGTACGCCTTGTTTGTCGGCTGATATTTTCGGAGACTGGCGTGAAGAACTCATCGTGCGCGCGGCGGACAGCAAATCCATAAGAATTTACTGCACTCCCTATGATACCGATTACCGCATTACAACTCTCATGCACGACGCTCATTATCGTATGCAGGTTTCGGCGCAGAATACTGCGTATAATCAGCCTCCGCACACAAGCTTCTTCCTCGGCACGGGCTACGATCTTCCGAAGAGACCTACGGATACGGTCAATACGGCGGGGGGTGATATAAAGCCTCCGAAGCCGATCAAAACAGGAGCGGTAATAAATACAGGAAACACATATAAAATAAAAAATAAGAACAGCGGACTTTACCTCGAAGTTGCTGATTCAAAAGCAGAAAACGGCGCGAACGTTCAGCAGGGTACGACGGGCGCGGCAGGCTGGACTTTCGTTGAATCCGATCAGAGCGGCTATTATTATGTTTATTCCGAATTAGGCGACGGAAAAACATTACTTCTCGATCTGGATTTCGGCAAGGTCGAAAACGGTACGAATATAGGCATTTACGGCAATACCAACAGCGACGCGCAGCTATTCAAGTTTGTGGATAACGGCGACGGAACTTATGCGATATGTACAAAAGTTACAAATGACGCGAGCGGAATAGGCGTCGCTGCGGCGTCAAAGGAAAGCGGAGCAAACGTTGTTGAATGGGAATGCAACGACAGCGACGATCAGAAATGGATTCTTGAGATAAAGATCGACCCGATAGACGGAAAACTTATTAAAGGGCTGACGGTTAAGGACGCTGAAAATTATCAGGATTGGAATATCAAGGAAAACGCTGCTAACGGCGATCTCGTTTTCGGCGATCGCGACGTGGTATATACAAAGATTCCCGAATTCCTGAACGGTGCGGAAATGATTCAGACGGCTTGCGATTCCAAAAATATGGATGCTGATCTTGCTGAATTTACCGCTGCGGAGGATATAAAAGTTTATATCGCGCTCGATACGAGAGTTGAATCTTCTATGGGCAGCATTCCGACATGGATAAACGGCTGGAATAAAACAGGGGAGCAGGCTGCAAATAATAAAGACGTTACGTTTGATATTTACGAAAATTCATTTAAGAAAGGCGAAATTGTCAAATTAGGCTCTAACAGCACGAATTACAATGTTGTGAATTATACTGTTTTCGTTACGGAAGATAAGAGCGCAGTCGTTACTACAGCTCCTGTGGAAACTACTGTAACTACTACAACAGTTACTGCTCAGCCCGTCGAAACTACAACTGCAAATGAAGCCGGCAAGACGCTTTACGGCGACGCTAACTGCGACGATAAGGTAGAAATTGCCGACGCCACTCTGATTCTTCAGTTCCTCACGAATAAAGACGAATATTCTTTGACGGAGCAGGGAATGCTCAATGCCGATGTTGTCGGAAATAAAGACGGCGTTACGGCGCAGGACGCTCTTGTTATTCAGCAGGTGGATGCTGGCGTCTATAAGCTTGAAGATCTGCCGATAAAGTAAAAAATTCTCTGTTAACGGCAATATCCATATAGAAATTTTGAGCCATAGCATTTTTGATTATAATTTAAAAATGCTATGGCTTTTTTATTGACATATAACACGTCTTGATGTATAATATTAGAGCGTGTTCACATAAAATGAATGTGCGGTACTAAAGCATACGCAGATGAGCATAATTATGACGAATACAAGGGTGCGGGTGTCCAGTGGACACCTCTGCGAAGCAGAAGCACCGACCGAGGCGACAGCCGAGACTCGAAAATATGTAGGCGGGCTGACGCCCGTCAAATATTTTTAACGCAGCAGTCGTCAAAATTTGCCGAAAAGACGTGCATTTTATTTTTATGTGAACACGCTCTAAATAATTAAAACACGCCCAAAGAAGTTAAAAAGCTGCTTTCGGGCGTTATTTAATTGAGAGGGCTTTTTTACTTGCATGCTATTGCAATAATTTCAAAAATATGTTATTATAAATACACACATAAATTATGAAAGGACGACGATATGCTTTTAAGTTTAACTAATGTAAGCAAAATATTCAACGGCAAAATTGTTCTTGATAACGTATCCCTTACCGTTGATGAAAGTGATAAGATCGGCATAGTCGGAAATAACGGCTGTGGAAAATCTACGCTGCTGAAAATTATTACAGGCAGTCTCGAACCCGATCGCACCAATGAAAAAGACGGAGTTGTTTCTTTTGCGGCGAAAACTTCGGTAGGATATCTGGAGCAGATGGGCGGTCTGGATTCGCGGAATACCGTAATGGAGGAAATGCAAAAAGTTTTCGAGCCGATGCATAAAGCTATTGAACGTATGCGCGCTATCGAATTGGAGATCGAACGGGGCGATAATTTCTCTGCCGACGAGTATCAGCAGCTTTCTTCATGGGTTGAAGCCAACGACGGATATAATACGGAAGTCAAGATACGTACAATCCTGAACGGAATGGGATTTTCGGGAGATCAGCTTGACCGTACTGTTTCCGGATTCAGTGGCGGCGAAAAAACAAGACTTTGCATCGCAAAACTTCTGCTTGAAGAGCCAAATCTGCTTATTCTTGACGAGCCTACCAATCATCTTGATTTTAAAACTATTATGTGGCTTGAAGAATATCTCCGCACTTATCGCGGCGCGGTAATGATAGTCAGCCACGACCGCTATTTTCTGGACAGGCTGTGTACTTCAATATGCGAGATAGAGCGCGGCGGACTGCAAAGATATAAGGGCAATTATTCGGCATTTATACGTCAGCGCGAGGAAAACGACGTTCGGCGCGAGCGCGAATACGAGCAGCAGCAGAAAGATATAGCCAAGCTTGAGGATTATGTTGCAAGAAATCTTGTGCGTGCTTCCACAACAAAAATGGCTCAGAGCCGCCGGCGTCAGCTTGAAAAAATGGAGCGTATCGAAAAGCCGTTCCATGATGAAAAGCACGCGAAGATCCATTTTACTTATGCCGTCGAGCCGCCGCTGGACGTGCTTAAAGTTAAAAATTCCGATATTTCCGTAGGCGAGGGCGCAGGCAGGAAAACTCTTGTGGACGATATCAGTTTTGAGGTCAGAAGAGGCGAGAAGATCGGTATAATCGGGGATAACGGCATCGGAAAATCCACGCTGCTTAAAATAATTCAGGGGCTGATTCCGCATGAGGGAACGGTTCGCTGGAATACCAATGTTAAAATATCTTACTTCGAGCAGGAGGGCAAGAATCTCAATCGCGAGCTGACCGTTATGGAGGAACTCCACGATCGCTATCCGTCCCTTTCCGATCTGGAAGTGCGAAATCTGCTTGCTCAGGTGCGATTTGTCGGGGAGAATGTTTTCAAGGAGATCGGCGTTATAAGCGGCGGCGAACGCGCTAAACTCTGCTTTGCGATAATGATGCAGGAGCATGGCAATGTGCTTATTCTCGACGAGCCTACCAACCACCTCGATCTTGCTTCGAAAGAAGCTATCGAGACTGCTTTGGAGGAATATACTGGAACTGTGATATTTGTATCTCACGACCGCTATCTTCTCAGCAGAATTTCCGACCGCCTTATCGAACTCACAAACGGAACTTATCGCGAGTACAACTGCGGATTTGAAAAATATCTTGACATTCTTCGTGCCGAGCAGGCGGAGGAGAAGAAGCTTGCCGACGCTGCAAAATTCGCGAAAGCGGCGGAGGCTGCAAAGGCTAAGCAGGCTAAAACTTATCGCAGCAAGCAGCAGAGGAGTGCGGACGCGGCGCGAAAAAATGAGATGCGCCGTCTTGAAAAGGAGATAGACGAGTTTCAGAAGCGGATCGACGATTTGACGGAGGAGATCGGCAGGGAAGAGGTTTATTCGGATTATGAACTTATGAGCGGAAAATGCGCCGAGATCGACGAATTGAAGCGGAAAATCGACGATAATTTTGAAAAGCTTATCGAACTGGACGAGTAAATCCGCATAAATATGATCTTGAAAAATTGTTGAAAGCGACTAAAATTCACAATTGCAAAAAAAAGTATTGAAATATTTCCCGGAATGTGATATAATTTTCTTAAACGGATTTTCGGGATTTTTATAACCGCCGCTGCGGTTATTTATCTGCGAAAAACTAATTTTTTTGTTAGGAGGTCAAGAAAATGAAACACATCAAGACAATGAACAAGGCTAATCTCAAGGAGTCTGCTCAAAAGGGCGGCTGCGGTAAGTGCCAGGCTTCATGCCAGTCTGCTTGCAAAACTTCATGTACAGTTGCTAATCAGAAGTGCGAGAGATAAGAGATTGCTTGCAATCCAAGGGCAGTGTAATGCTGCCCTATATTTTTTGAAAAATTGTTTATAAGGAAATGCTGTTCATAATGTGCGGAATTCTTATGAACAGATTCTGAAAGGAGTTTGGAATTATGATACATAAATATAAGCTTAACGGCTTCAATATCGTTCTTGATGTAAACAGCGGCGGAGTTCATATAGTTGACGAACTGACTTATGATCTGCTTGATAATATTGAGCCTCCTTTTTATGAAAAATGCCCTGAAAATGTGGTTGAAAAGCTTTCTAAGGAATATTCTCCTGAGGATATCGAATCCTGTTATCAGGAGATTGCCGAACTTTATAACGATAAGATTCTTTTTTCGGAGGACGATTACGAAAAATATGCGAAATATTCAGTCGCTTCCCCCGTCAAGGCGATGTGCCTGAATATCGCTCACGATTGTCAGCTTCGCTGCAAATACTGCTTTGCATCTACAGGCGATTTCGGGCAGGGTCGTAAGCTTATGTCGTTTGAAACAGGTAAGCACGCTATTGATTTTCTTCTCGAAAATTCGGGAGATCGTCCGAATCTGGAGCTTGATTTCTTTGGCGGCGAACCGCTTATGAATTTTAAGACCGTAAAACAGATCGTTGAATATGCGCGTTCCCGCGAAGCTGAATACGGCAAGAAGTTCAGATTTACAATAACTACAAACGGACTTCTCCTTGACGATGAGAAGATCGAATTTATCAACAAGGAAATGTCGAACGTGGTTCTTTCTATTGACGGCAGAAAAGAAGTCAACGATTATTTCCGCGTTCTTCCCAACGGTCAGGGCTGTTATGACATGATCCTGCCGAAATACAAGAAGCTGGTCGAGGGCAGGGGAGATAAGGAATATTACGTTCGCGGCACGTTCACAAATAAAAATCTTGATTTCTCCAACGACGTATTTGCTCTTTACGAAGCGGGATTCGATCAGATATCTATCGAGCCTGTTGTCGGAGAGGGCGATGAATATGCGCTTACCGAAAAGGAACTGCCTGCCGTATTCAAGGAATACGAACGTCTTGCCAATAGAATTCTCGAAAACGAGAAGAACGGCAAAAAGTTCAATTTCTTCCACTTCATGATTGATCTTGATCAGGGTCCGTGCGCGATAAAGAGACTTCGCGGCTGCGGCTGCGGCAACGATTATGTTGCTATCACGCCCGACGGCGATATTTTCCCGTGTCATCAGTTTGTGGGAATGGACGAGTATAAAATGGGCAATATCGACGAGGGAACTTTCAATCAGGAAATGAAAGCCGATTTTGCAAACTGCCACGTGTACTCAAAGCCCGAATGCCGCAAATGCTGGGCGAAATTCTATTGCAGCGGCGGCTGCAACGCCAATAATTATCAGTATATGGGAGACGTCCGCTCCGCTCACAAAATTTCATGCGAACTGGAGAAAAAGCGTCTGGAATGCGCCATTATGATAAAGGCTGTCAGAACGTTTGGGGAACAGGAATAATAAAAGAACGTATACTTGATTTATGATTATTTAAGATAAATTGGAGTTTACAGGAGAATATTATGAAGCGTGAATTGGGCATAGCAAGGTGTGGACTGGCTTGCTGCTTGTGTTCTGAAAATGCAGAATGCAAAGGTTGTAAACGAGATGGTTTACGTAACGAAGAAGCAGGCATAATTTATCATAAAGAGGGCATTATCGGCGATTATGATGATTTTGACATTGAGACCTTGATTTCATTTATCAAAACTGGGGCACGCTAAATTCTGATTTATGTGAGCAATAAAATATCAAAAACAAGCCCGAAAACGATTCGTGAAAATCGCTTTCGGGCTAAAATTTTATATTGATATTACGCTATTCATCGTCTTCATCATAGAAAACATTGTAATTTTTGGCGCGGTATGCGTAAGTGCTTAACACAAGTCCGATTATGGCATACATACTTACCATAGCAGTTCCGCCGCCGCTTATAAAAGGAAGCGGAACGCCGATTACGGGCGCGACCTTAAGAACCATGCCTACATTCATAAGACAGTGGGTGAATAGTAATCCGAAAGCCCCCATGCATATGAATCTTCCCAGGCGATCGCGGGTGATACGGCTGTCGGCGAAAACCTTCAGGCAGATGTAAGCGAGGATTATGAGGATTCCCACAGAGCCTACAAAGCCGAAAACCTGACCTGCATGAGCGAAAATGAAGTCGTTGTGAAGTTCGGGAACATAGATGTATTCATTTTCGGAAGCGAACAGACCTTTTCCGAATACTCCGCCGGACTGCATTGCTCGGAGTCCGAGATCCTGCTGATATTCGATATTTTCGGGATCTGTACCGGGATGGAACAGTATCAGGATTCGCTCTTTATGAAAATTGCTGAGGAAATTGAACCACATGAACGCAACGCCGCCTGCCATTATAAATGGCGCGGCAGCGAGGTATTTCCATGAAATATTGGCGGAAATCATCATAAATCCGAAGATTGCCGCGAATACGATAGCCGTTCCGTAGTCGCCCTGAACCGCAACTATTCCGACGGGTATGATACCATGAAGCAGCAGAAGCAGCATATGGAGAGGCTTATTCATATCTTCCTCGTCGCGGGAAAGATGATAGCTGAACGTCAGTATAAATACAATTTTCATTACTTCAGACGGCTGCATACTGACGCCGAAAATCCTTATCCAAGCGCGGTCGTCGGCGCCTGCTCTGGTAATTCCCAGCGAAGTGAACGTCAGCGCTACCAATCCAAGAGCGATAGGGACGAATATCCACCATAGCTTTACAAGTTTTCGGTAATCGATAAAAGAGATAATAATTGCCGAACCAAGTCCGAGAATCATGGAAACCAACTGGGTCTTCCAGTAACTGTCGCCAATTCCTTCTGACGCGCTGATTTTGCTTGACGCTATGGAATAGATAAGCAAAGTTCCCAGAACGGCGCACAACGTAACGGCGAATAATAATCCTATATCAAGATCATGCTTTTTTGCAGGTAATTTTTTGAATGCTGATTTCATTGTAACCTTCCTCAGAACTTGTCCGATAATCGGGCAAGTTTTATTTTGTCTTTGATTATGTTATATTAATCCGCAGCCGGCGCTTATTCTGAAATAATATCTCTGTCAAGACTGCGGAACTGAACGGCTGCGGCGATATGCTTTCTGTCGATGATCCCGCAATTTTCAAGATCGGCTATAGTTCTGGCAACCTTAAGTATTTTATCATGAGAACGCGCGCTTATATTAAGACGTTCGAATATGCTGCGCAGAAGATCGTCCGCGTCGGGCGTTATTCTGCACCATTGATGAATTTTTCCGGCAGGAATATGAGCGTTGCATACTATTGAGGTGCCTTTAAATCGTTCTTCCTGAATTTTTCTTGCGTCTATAACGCGTTTTCTTACTTCTGCCGACGATTCTTCCTCCTTATCCGATGTCAGATCGGAATAAGTTACGGGAGAAAGCTCGATATGCAGGTCGATCCTGTCCATTATAGGACCTGAAATCTTATTTCGGTACGCCAGTATTTTTTTAGGCGAGCAGGTACATTTGCGCGTAGGATGACCGTAATAACCGCACGGACAGGGATTCATTGCTCCTATCAGCATTATCTTGCACGGATAGGATACCGACCCCGACGACCGCACGATAGTTATAGAATCGTCCTCAAGCGGCTGTCGAAGCTGTTCGATGTTGTATTTGTCGAATTCTGCTATTTCATCAAGGAAAAGAAGCCCGTTATGCGCTTTTGATATTTCGCCGGGGTGAGGAATGCTTCCGCCGCCTATGAACCCGACTTGTGAGATGGAACGGTGCGGAGCGCGGAAAGGACGTTTTGTAACGATAGGCTCTTTATCGGTCAGCATATTGCATATCGAATGTATCTTCGTAGTTTCAAGAGCTTCTTCAAAACTTAAGGGGGGCAGAATAGACGGCATACGCTTTGCAAGCATACTTTTTCCGCAGCCGGGAGTTCCGATAAGCAGGGCATTGTGACCGCCTGCCGCGGCTATTTCCAGCGCCTTTTTCGCAACGGGCTGACCTTTTACTTCGGCAAAATCCAGCGGATCGTCGTAAGATGCGGCAGACGGAATAAACTGTTCGCATGGGGTAAGTTTTTTTATGCCGCGGAAATGATCTATAAGTTCGCTGACGTTGCTGACCGGGTAAATTTCGATGTTGTTGAGAACGGAAGCCTCAAGGGCGTTTCCGGCAGGCACAAATACCTTTTTGACGCCTTTTTCGCGGGCGAGCATGACCATTGGCAGCACTCCCGGAACGTGACGTACTCCTCCGCTAAGTGAAAGTTCGCCTATGAAAGCGCAGTCCCGCGGAATATCGTTTACCATGCGCATTGCGCATAAAATAGCCATAAACATTGCAAGATCATGAGAAGAGCCGCTTTTTTTGGTATCGGCAGGCGCGAGATTTATCATAACCGACGCCACCGGAAAATTTATATTGCAGGAACGCATTGCGGCGCGTATCCGGTCGCGGCTTTCCTTAACGGCTATGTCGGGCAGTCCGACTATATCGAATTGCGGCTGACCGCGGCTTATATCTATTTCAACGTCTACCTGAAACGCGTTGAGACCGAACAGTCCCAATCCGGAAATCTGAGCAAACAATCAATATCCCTCCTTAAAAATCCGTAATATCGCAGTCGGGATAGTCGGATTCCGGCATAATATTATCGGTGAGGCGCGATTTTTCATCGGCTTCTATAAGATCGCGTATTGTCATATCCTGCGGAATATCGGGAATATCCTGCATATCGGACAAAGACGCGGAAATCTTTTCGGATTCATTGTTGACGGTTTTATCCTTTTTTATGTACATGGGCTTGTATTCGGGATCGCCCTGATCGGAAATAAGGCTGTTGAAATATGGAAATCCCTCAACTGTACATAGATAGCGATGATCAAGAAAACTTGCGATCGCAGGATAGGCGATTATAGCGCCGATGACCGCAATGGCGAACGGAATGCTGTTGACGGCGCTGAATCCCGAAACGAAGCCTAAAAATATCATCAACAGGTAGACTGCAAAAAGAATTAACTGACATATCTTTAATTTGCCTATGCCCGCTGCTGCGAGAATAGTCATGACGATCAGTTCGGCTGACTGGAGTATGACGAAAGCCGCGCTTGTGGGACTTCCTGCAAGGGATGGCAGCAGCGAAAGCGCGCCCAGCGGTATTGCGAAAAAGGTGAGCAGAAGCAGGAATCCGTGCGCGATGATCGCGAATATCAGCAGCCTTTTTGAAAATCTGTTTATTTCCGCCATTCTGTTGCAGCAGGCTGCGTAGTGGCTGTGATCGGGTTTTTCAAGAAGAGCGTCATTTATCTTCATAAAATTTTCTCCTGTATCAGACCCTCCCGGAAACTAAAACGCAAAAAATCCTGCGCCATCCAGCACATTTTAGTTTCCGAGGATGTCTATTTTTATTCTATCATTTATAGTATACCACGTTTTCAATTAAATGTAAATAAAAAGATAAAATTTTTTTGAACTTTATTTAAGAGCCTGTTTAGTATT
>CAJTLC010000010.1:0-9317 GCA_910576995.1 uncultured Ruminococcus sp. | reverse complement strand
TTGTTTAGTATTTTTTTCGCACGCCTTTTAGGTAGTTTTTTTGAAAAATTGGCTCAAATCACAAAAAAAGCCGGACCTCTAAGCGAAGTTCCGACTAAAATGCCGATTTTTATGTAAACCCCTTGACATTTTATTGAAAATAAAGTATAATAATAAAATGTATCAGTATGTTTAAGCAGTATATTTCTGCAAATTATTATAGCATAAATTTGATACATTGTCAATAGCTTCTTAAAAATTTTCACAAAACAATTTTGAAAAATTGAAGCGTCGAAAGTGTTACCGATACTGCCGTTTTTGAGACGGCGAGCAAAATAAAAGGAGGTTTCCGCCTATGGTGAATGTCACGCCTAAGCAGCTGGGAAAAAATGTCAGAATGAGCTTCGGTAAAATTACCGAACCTCTGGAAATGCCAAACCTTATCGAGGTGCAGAAAAACTCGTATAAGTGGTTCAGAGAAGAAGGACTTAAAGAGGTATTTCGCGATATGACGGCGATTACCGACTACAACGGCAATCTCGTACTCAACTTCAAGGATTATCGCTTTGACGATACGCCCAAGTATACCCTTGCCGAGTGTAAGTCGAGAGGCGCTACTTATCAGGTCGCAATGAGAGCGACGGCAACCCTTTGCAACAAAGAAACGGGCGCTGTCAGCGAGAGCGAGATCTACATGGGCGATTTCCCTCTTATGACCGACAGCGGAACTTTCGTTATCAACGGCGCGGAGCGTGTTATCGTATCTCAGTTGGTACGTTCTCCCGGCGTTTATTATGCTTTTGAAAAGGATAAGACCGGTAAAGATCTGTTCAGCACCACCGTTATTCCAAACCGCGGCGCATGGCTGGAATACGAAATGGATTCCAACGACGTTGTTTACGTTCGTATCGACAAGAACAGAAAAATACCGATAACTACGTTTATCCGCGCTCTCGGAGTGGGATCGGACGAAGAGATATACGAACTTTTCGGCGAGGACGAAAGACTGAAACAGACTATTCTGCAAAAGGATCAGACCAAGAATAATTCCGACGCGCTTATCGACGTGTACAAAAAACTCCGTCCCGGCGAGCCTCCCACGGTCGAAAGCGCCGTAACTCACCTTAACAACCTCTTTTTCGACGCTAAGAGATACGATCTCTGCCGTTTCGGACGATATAAATACAACAAGAAATTAGGCATCGCTTCGCGACTTGCCGGTCATACTCTTTCGCAGCCTGTCGTAAATCCTATGACAGGCGAGATAATGGCTGAAGAGGGCGAGACCGTTTCTTACGACAAGGCTTGCGAGATCGAGCAGGCAGGCGTTTATTACGCTTTCGTTACGGTCGAAGCGAAAGAATATTACACCAACGAGCGCGGCGAAACTCAGATCCGCTTCGTGGAGCGGGTTGCAAAGATCATCGGCAACGGAATGGTCGATATCAAAGGCTACGTTGACTTCGACGCCGAAAAATACGGCATCAACGAAAAGGTATCTTTCAAGGTTCTCCGCGAGATTCTTGAAAATTCCGCCGACGCCGACGAGCTTGAGGAAAATATCAAGAAAAAGGCTGACGAACTTGTTCCGAAGCACATTATCCTTGACGATATTTTCGCTACGATCAGCTACTTTATCAACCTTTGCGAGGGCGTAGGAACGGTCGACGATATCGACCATCTCGGAAACAGGCGTATCCGTTCCGTAGGAGAACTTCTCCAGAACCAGTTCCGCATAGGCTATGCGCGTATGGAGCGCGGAATCCGCGAGAGAATGAATATCCAGACTCAGGATGTAAACACTCTTACGCCACAGACTCTTATAAATATCAGACCTATTTCATCGGCCATGAAGGAATTCTTCTGCTCTTCGCCGCTGTCGCAGTTTATGGATCAGAACAATCCTCTTGCCGAACTTACTCATAAGCGCCGTCTTTCAGCCCTCGGCCCGGGCGGTCTTTCGCGTGACCGCGCAGGATTCGAAGTTCGTGACGTTCACTACAGTCACTACGGAAGAATGTGTCCTATCGAAACTCCCGAAGGTCCGAATATCGGTCTTATATCTTATCTTGCAACTTTCGCGAGAATCAACGAATACGGCTTTATTGAAGCTCCTTATCGAAAAGTCAATAAGGAGACAGGCGTAGTTACGAACGAAGTAGTTTATATGACTGCCGACGTCGAGGACAATTACGTTGTCGCTCAGGCGAACGAACCCCTTACCAACGACGGCAAATTTGCACGTCCGCGTGTAAATGCCCGTCACCGCGATCAGATACTCGAATGCGAGCGCGAGATCGTCGACTATATGGACGTTTCGCCTAAAATGGTCGTTTCTGTAGCTACTTCAATGATCCCGTTCCTCGAAAACGACGACGCTAACCGCGCCCTCATGGGTTCGAACATGCAGCGTCAGGCTGTTCCGCTCCTTAAAACAGAGCGTCCTTTCGTCGGAACCGGTATGGAATACAAAGCTGCCGTCGATTCGGGCGTATGCATCGTTTCGGACTGCGACGGAAAGATAAGCTACGTTGACGCCGATAATATCCGCGTGATCGGAAACGACGGAATAGAACGCAAGCATGAACTTATCAAGTTCAAGCGTTCTAACCAGGGTACCTGCGTAAATCAGCGTCCCATCGTTTCACTTGGCGAAGAGGTCAGGAAGGGGCAGGTTCTTGCGGACGGTCCCGCTACTGCCGACGGCGAGATCTCGCTTGGCAAAAACGCTCTCATCGGCTTTATGACATGGGAAGGTTACAACTACGAGGACGCCGTTCTTCTTAACGAACGCCTTGTGCGCGAGGATGTGTTTACTTCCGTTCATATCGAGGAATACGAGATCGAATGCCGCGATACGAAACTCGGTCCGGAAGAGATCACGCGCGATATCCCCAATGTAGGCGACGACGCTCTTGCAAATCTCGATGAAAACGGTATTATCAGAATAGGTTCTGAAGTTACGGCAGGCGATATTCTCGTTGGTAAAGTTACGCCTAAGGGCGAAACTGAACTGACTGCCGAAGAGAGGCTTCTCCGCGCGATATTCGGTGAAAAGGCGCGCGAAGTCCGAGATAATTCGCTTAAAGTTCCTCACGGCGAAGCAGGAGTTATCGTTGATGTAAAGGTGTTCACAAGAGAAAACTGCGACGAACTCAGCGCAGGCGTAAATATGCGCGTTATCTGCTATATTGCGCAGAAACGTAAGATCACAGTCGGAGATAAGATGGCTGGACGTCACGGTAACAAGGGTGTTGTTTCGCGAATCCTTCCCGAGGAAGATATGCCGTTCCTGCCCGACGGTACTCCGCTTGATATCGTTCTTAATCCTCTGGGCGTACCTTCGCGTATGAATATCGGTCAGGTTCTTGAAGTTCATCTCGGTATGGCTTGTAAGGCTCTTGGCTGGCACATCATGACTCCCGTATTCGACGGCGCGCATGAGGACGATATCCGCGACTGCTTCCGTATGGCTGACGAACACAGCAAGGCTCACCGCGACGATATGTTCGAGCTGAAATCAATGGATAAGGTCATCAATCCAAATGCTCTCGATTTCAACGAGGATTGTAAATTTACCCTGTACGACGGACGTACGGGCGAGAAGTTTGACAATCGCGTAACTGTCGGCTATATGTACTACCTCAAACTTCACCACCTTGTTGACGATAAGATACACGCTCGTTCCGTAGGTCCGTACGCTCTCGTAACTCAGCAGCCGCTCGGCGGTAAGGCTCAGTTCGGCGGTCAGCGTTTCGGAGAAATGGAAGTTTGGGCGCTTGAAGCTTACGGCGCGGCTTATACCCTTCAGGAAATTCTTACCGTTAAGTCCGACGATACTATCGGTCGTGTAAATACCTATGAAGCTATCGTTAAGGGACAGAACGTTCCTACTCCGGGAATTCCCGAATCATTTAAGGTTCTTATCAAGGAGATGCAGTCTCTCGGTCTCGATGTCAAGGTTCTTGACATCAATCAGGAAGAGATAGATCTCAAGCAGAATTTTGACGACGATCCGCTGCCGGCAAGAGAATCATATTCCGATGAGGAGACGCGCGATTCCACAAGCTACACCGATGAAGAAATGGGCGACGCAGGATTCGGAGTTGCAGATGAAGACGAAGATCCGGATATTATGGAGTCCGACGATGAATTCCACTATGACGATCCTGCCGAAGATTTTGACGACGATCTCGGTTTCGGCGATAACGAGGACGAAGAAGTTTATGATGCCTTCGATCTTGACGATCCTATAGACGAGGATTGATTTGCACGATAATAACAGCGGCTGTTTTTTAGCAGCCGCAGACAAGCATTAAATTGCAGGAGGTAGCAGTTTGGAATTTAATACTTTTGAATCAATAAAAATTGGTCTTGCTTCTCCCGAACAGATCAGAAGCTGGTCGTCGGGTTCGGTAGAAAGACCTGAAACTATAAATTACAGAACGCAGAAGCCTGAAAGAGACGGTCTTTTCTGCGAAAGAATATTCGGACCGACAAAAGACTGGGAATGTCACTGCGGAAAGTTCAAGAAGATCCGTTACAAGGGCAAGATATGCGACCGCTGCGGCGTTGAAGTTACGCGCGCAAGAGTTCGCCGTGAAAGAATGGGTCATATCGAACTTGCAGCTCCCGTGTCTCATATATGGTACTTCAAAGGTACTCCGTCGCGTATCGGTCAGGTGCTTGAAGTTTCGCAGAAGCGTCTTGAAGAAGTGCTTTACTTCACAAAGTATATAGTTACCGACCCCGGTAATACGGAGCTTGTTAAAAAGCAGCTCCTGTCCGAAAAGGAATATCTTTCATATCTCGAAAAGTACGGAGACGACTTCAAAGCGGAAATGGGCGCGGAAGCTGTCAAAAAGCTGCTTAACGAGTATGATCCGGCAAGATACGATTTCCAGAAAAACCGCCTTGTTGAAATGGGCAAGATATCTCTCGGCGGAAAAAGACCTGTATGTTTTAATAATCCTATGGAATGCGAATGCGAGGAATGCAGACATTTTGCCGAACTTACGGACGTTGAGTGGAAGAATAATCTCGAACTCTGCTCCGACGATCTGAAAAATGAACTGGTAGGACTTCCCGCAGGACAGAAAAAAGTCAAGCTTATAAAGAGACTCCAGATCATCGAGTCGTTCCGTCTTTCCGGAAATAAGCCCGAATGGATGATACTCGACGTAGTTCCCGTAATTCCGCCCGATCTCCGCCCGATGATCATGCTCGACGGCGGCAGATATGCGACTTCCGATCTTAACGATCTCTACAGACGAGTTATCAACAGAAACAACCGTCTCAAGAGAATGATAGAACTTGACGCTCCCGATATTATCGTAAGAAACGAAAAGCGTATGCTTCAGGAAGCCGTTGACGCTCTTATCGATAACGGCAGACACGGCAGGCCTGTTACAGGTCCGAGTAACCGCGCTTTGAAATCACTTTCCGATATGCTGAAAGGTAAGCAGGGACGTTTCCGTCAGAACCTTCTCGGTAAGCGTGTTGACTATTCCGGACGTTCGGTTATCGTCGTTGGACCTGAACTGAAAATGTATCAGTGCGGTCTTCCTAAAGAAATGGCTCTTGAACTGTTCAAGCCTTTCGTTCTGAAAAGACTTGTTGATAAAAAGGCTATCGCCAATATAAAATCCGCAAGAAAACTCATTGACCGCGCCGATAACAAAGTTTGGGACGCTCTTGAGGACGTTATCAAGGATCACCCCGTAATGCTCAACCGCGCTCCCACGCTTCACCGTCTCGGTATTCAGGCGTTTGAGCCTATACTTGTAGAGGGCAGAGCTATCAAGCTTCATCCGCTGGTATGTTCAGCGTTTAACGCCGATTTCGACGGAGACCAGATGGCTGTTCATCTTCCGCTTTCCGCAGAGGCGCAGGCTGAAGCGCGCTTCCTTATGCTCGCTGCAAATAACCTGCTCAAGCCCTCCGACGGTAAGCCCGTTGCCGTTCCTTCGCAGGATATGGTACTCGGTTCTTACTACCTCACTATGGATAAGCCCGGCGAACCCGGCGAGGGAAAGGTGTTCCGCGACGTGAACGAGGCTCTTATGGCTTATTATGAGCATGACGTATCGCTTCATGCAAATATCAAGGTAAAGATCACAAAGGATCTTGGCGACAAGAAAGTTTCGAAGATCATCGACGCTACTGTCGGACGCCTTATCTTCAATGAAAATATTCCCCAGAATCTTGGCTATGTTGACAGAACAAATTCCGATAAGCAGTTCGATCTCGAAGTTGCGTTCCTCGTTGGAAAGAAGCAGCTTTCCGATATTATCGAGCGCTGCATAAAGATTCACGGCACAACTACAACATCCGAAGTTCTTGACCGTATCAAGGCTCTCGGCTATAAATTCTCAACAAGAGCGGCTCTTACCGTTGCGGTATGCGACGCTACTATTCCTCCGCAGAAGAAAGATATTCTTGCGACAGCTGATAAGGAAGTTGAGGAGATCACAGAAGAATACAGCTACGGCTATATCTCTTCTCAGGAGAAAACAAAGCGCATTATCGAATTGTGGACTAATACCACTGACGCGGTTACAAGCGCGCTGAAATCAAACTTCGACAAGTATAATCCTATCTGGATGATGGCTGATTCGGGCGCTCGTGGTTCTATCTCCCAGATTCGTCAGCTTGCCGGAATGCGCGGACTTATCGCCAATACTTCCGGTACGGTTATCGAGATCCCGATCAGAGCGAATTACCGTGAAGGTCTTAACATTCTGGAATACTTCATTGCCTCGCGAGGCGCGCGTAAAGGACTTGCCGATACGGCGCTCCGTACTGCGGACTCCGGTTATCTGACTCGTCGTCTTGTTGACGTTTCGCAGGATGTTATCATCCGCGAGGAGGACTGCGGAACTACCGACGGCATCGAAGTTTACGAGATCAAGAACGGCAACGAAGTTGTCGAGCCTTTTGCAGAACGTCTCGTAGGACGTTTCCTTGCTGACGATTTCCGCGATGAATCGGGCGAACTGATCGTTTCGAGAAACAAGCTTATTAATGACGCAGACGCGAAGAAGATCATAGATTCAGGCATTGAATCGATTAAGATACGTTCCGTTCTCAATTGTAAAGCTAAAACAGGCGTATGCGCGAAGTGTTATGGCGCAAACCTTGCGTTCAACAATATTGTTTCAGTCGGTGAAGCTGTCGGCGTAATTGCTGCTCAGTCTATCGGCGAACCCGGTACGCAGCTTACCATGAGAACGTTCCATACGGGCGGTGTTGCTTCTGCCGATGCGGAAGATATCACGCAGGGTCTTCCACGTGTTGAGGAACTTTTCGAAAGCAGACGTCCGAAGGGTGCGGCTATTCTTTCGAGAATTTCGGGAAAAATTCACATTGAGGAAGTAAAGACCACAAGAAATATCGTTGTTGTCAATGACGAGACAGGGGAGACTGAAAATTACATGATCCCCTACAACTTCAAGATACGCGTTCAGGAGGGTCAGGAAATTCCCAAGGGAACGCGTCTTACAGAGGGTAATATCTATCCTGCCGATATTCTGAATATTCTCGGAACGCAGGAAGTACAGAATTATATTATCAACGAAGTACAGAAAGTATATCGTTTGCAGGGTGTTGATATCAACGATAAGCATATCGAGGTAATCGTACGTCAGATGCTGAGAAAGGTCAAGGTCGAAGAGACAGGTAGCAGCTATCTGCTTCCCGGAACTCTTGTTGACTGCAAGGAGATCGACGCTATTAATGCGGAACTTCAGGCGCGTATCGACTCAGGCGAATACGATCTTCAGCTTGTACAGTACAGTCCTGTGCTTCAGGGTATTACAAAGGCTTCGTCAAATTCTGACAGCTTTATGTCTGCTGCGTCGTTCCAGGAGACAACAAAGGCTCTTACCGACGCCGCTATCAGAGGCAAGAGTGATAAGCTTCTCGGACTTAAGGAGAACGTTATTATCGGTAAGCTTATTCCTGCCGGTACGGGTATGGATTGCTACAGCCATGTTAAGGTCGTTAAGAACGAGTCGTCAGATCATTCTGCGGTAAACGCTCCGAATCCTATAATATAAGAACCTATCCACATAGGAAATTTCGCATATCTTTTCGGCAAATTTTGCCGATTGCTGCGTTGAAAAATCTCACTATATGACCGAAGGGAACGCCCGTGGCGCGCCAGTATGCTTTCGATTTTTCACCTTGCACTCGGCAAAATTATGCTCGAAAATTACGCAGATAACAAAATCTTTGATTTTGCTCATCTGCTTATGCTTTAGTACCGCACATAATTTCTATGTGTATAGATTCTAAAATAAAGCAGGCAATGCCATAATTCTGGTATTGCCTGTATTTATAAAACTATTTTTAACGAAGGGAAATAGTATTATGACTTATACATATAAAACAAAAATGGTTTGCTCCAAGGAGATCACATTTGATATTGATGGAAACGTTATTACAAACGTGAGGTTTTTGGGCGGCTGTAACGGAAATCTTAAGGCTGTATCAAAGCTTGTTGACGGTATGACAGTTGAGGAGATAGAAGCTAAATTAAAGGGAAATACCTGCGGTATGCGTCCGACATCTTGTGCAGATCAGCTTTGCATCGCAATACGCGAAGCTTATGATTCAAAATAAAAAAGCCGCACGATTTTGTGCAGCTTCAGCCTGTCGAAAAAGTCAAGCGAGAGCTTGGCTTTTTTGCATAAATATGGGATAATAATGGATGTAACAGCAGATCCGGGAAATGTTCGCGACAGCGTAGCATTTGACGGGCTTTATGACAAACTTGTACAAGAGAGGTTATTATATGGGTAATTTTTTTACATCAATACAAATACATAATCCTGAGCAGCTTAGCAAAGAGCAGTTCATTGAGCTGTTCTGCAATAAAATGAAAGAAAACGGATTTGTTGTCGGAAATGAAGACGATCATGAGATTTCATATGCACTCGGCAAGTTTTCAACATCGTTACTTAGTTTTTTTTATCCAGTTATAGACATTTGCTTTGTTCATGCCTAAAACCTTTCCGACTCCTCGTCCGCTGACTCCGGAATAGTACATTTTTATTGCAAGTTTTTTCGTTTCTTCAGAATATTCGTGCTTTTTAGGATTTATCGTATACCTTGTTCCACACTCCTTACATCTGCACCTCTGTGTGCCTGATCGATTATATCCTATCTTCACTTGATTCTCTTGTTTCTTGCAATTCGGGCATATTTTTCCTTCTTCTATTTTTGCTTTTCTCATTTCTACTTTCTCCTTATGGCTTTTCTTTTATTATACCATAATGTTCGCTATTGGTGCTATACTAAAAAAGTAGACAGAAAAAAGAAAAAGTAGTAAACTAAAA